>JAVJTX010000031.1:0-1715 GCA_040220035.1 Roseovarius sp.
CTTCGCGGAAACCCACCCCGAAGGCACCGAGGTCGAGGGCGAGGTCAAGAACATCACCGAATTCGGTCTCTTCATCGGCCTGCCGGGCGAGATCGACGGGATGGTCCACCTCTCCGACCTCAGCTGGGACGAGCGTGGCGAGGACGCGATCCAGAACTACCGCAAGGGCGATGTCGTCAAGGCCGTGGTCTCCGAGGTCGATGTCGAGAAAGAGCGTATTTCGCTCTCGATCAAGAACCTGGGCGGCGACAAGTTCGCCGATGCCGTGGGCGGCGTGAAACGCGGCTCGATCATCACCGTCGAGGTCACCTCGATCGAGGATGGCGGCATCGAGGTGGAATACGAAGGCATGAAATCCTTCATCCGCCGCTCCGACCTGTCGCGTGACCGTTCCGAACAGCGCCCCGAGCGCTTCTCGGTCGGCAACAAGGTCGACGTGCGCGTCACCAACATCGACAGCAAGACCCGCCGCCTCGGTCTCTCGATCAAGGCACGCGAGATCGCCGAAGAGAAGGAAGCCGTGCAGCAGTATGGCAGCTCCGACTCGGGTGCCTCGCTGGGCGACATCCTCGGCGCCGCGCTGAAAGGCGACGAAGACAAGTAACCCGTCTCCGCAAGGAGCACGGTCAGGCGGCCCCGTCTGGTTCTGGCGGGGCCGCTTTTTGTCTAATGCAGAATTTTGTACGCCGACGTACAATTAGGAAGGGCCGGCCGTCAGGTTGCGAAAGATGTCAGAAATAAGGCGCCGCGGGCCGGGTTTTTCCAACCGAATCAATGGTTTTTTAGACCGCCTTCTCTGCGGCGCGGCATGTCGCTTCCGGTCGAAATGTCGTTTCCGGGCCGAAATTCTCGCCATTGACCCTCTTAAATGGCGGAATTCCTCCCAAAGGTAGCGTGTGAGACTATTCCGATTTTTCTGATTTCTATCTATAGTTTACCAAATTCAAAACTGCGCAAGCCAAGACAAGCCCGGGGAGACAGCCGATGATCCGATCGGAATTGATTCAGAAGATTGCCGACGAAAACCCGCATTTGTACCAGCGCGATGTCGAGCGCATCGTGAACACCATCTTCAACGAAATCACCGATGCGATGTCGCAGGGCAACCGGGTCGAACTGCGCGGCTTCGGCGCGTTCTCCGTCAAGAAGCGCGACTCGCGCACCGGCCGCAACCCGCGCACCGGGGAATCGGTGCAGGTCGAGGAAAAGCACGTGCCGTTCTTCAAGACCGGCAAGCTTCTGCGTGACCGTCTGAACGGGAAGGCCTGATGCGATACATCCGTTACGCGTCGATTGCGATTTTCGCCATCGCCCTGATCCTCGTCGCACTCGCCAACCGCGACGTGGTGACGGTACAGGTGCTGCCGACCGAGCTCGCCCATCTCGCCGCGCTCAACCCGGCCTATGACATGCCGCTCTTCCTCGTGATGTTCGGCGGGGTGCTGGCGGGGCTGATCATCGGCTTCATCTGGGAATGGATCCGCGAGGCCGGCGAACGCGCCGCCGCCGCCCGGCAGGCGCGCGAGATGGAACGCCTCAAGGCCGAGGTCAAGCGCCTCAAGGGTGAGCGGCATCAGGGCAAGGACGAAGTGCTGGCACTTCTGGACGAAGCCAGCTAAGACGCTGGCATGCCGTCAGACACCAGGGTCAAGATTTGCGGGCTCACCGACCCCGCCGACATTCCCGCCGCGATCGTGGCGGGGGCGTCCTATCTC
>JAVJTX010000032.1:0-6800 GCA_040220035.1 Roseovarius sp.
GGTCCCCTGACGCTCGGCCAGAACCGCGGCGATGCGCGGCAGTGCGAGGCGCGACAGGATGAAGAAGATCACGATCAGCGTGACGACCAGCCAGAAGATCTGGTTGCCCATCCAGTCGGGGCACAACTGCGGCATGCCGACGGCGCCGCCGTAACTGTCGACGCAGGCACTTACAGTTTCATGCGTTTCGCTTGCCATGACGTCCTCCTTGGGAACTTTCCGAATACACCGGGCGGCTGCGCGCTCTGCGCCGCCACCCGGCCGTAAGGATCAGGTTCCGTAAGGCTTAGACGGCAAACATCAGCAGAAGCGCGACGAGGAACGAGAAGATCCCCAGCGCTTCCGAGAACGCGATACCGATGAACATCGTTGCGGTCTGGCCACCGGCCGCCGACGGGTTGCGCAGGGCACCCGACAGGAAGTTACCCACAACGTGGCCCACACCGACAGCTGCACCGCCCATGCCCGTACAGGCAAGACCAGCACCGATATAAGCACCCATTTGTACGACGTCGCCTTCCATTTCATGTCTCCTTACGTTGGAATTGGCAAAAGTTTGTTTGACCCTTAGTGGTGCGGATGCAGCGCATCCTTCAGGTACACGCAGGTCAGGATCGTGAACACGTAGGCCTGGATAAAGGCCACGAGCATTTCGAGCGCGTAGATCGCGGTGATCGCCACGATCGACAGCGGGGTCACCACAAGGCCGATCCCCGCGGAAATCAGGATCATCGGCGCGAAGGCCGCGAACACCTTGATCACGGCGTGGCCGGCCATCATGTTGCCGGCAAGCCGGATCGAGTGGCTGACCGGGCGAACGAAGTAGGAAATCACCTCGATCAGCGCCAGGATTGGCCGCAGCGGCAGCGGCGCGGCACTTATCCAGAACAGGCTGAGGAAACCGCCACCGTGCTTGACAAAGCCCAGGATCGTGACCGTCAGGAACACCGCCATCGCCAGCACCGCCGTCACACCGATATGGCTTGTGGTGGTGAACGAGCCGGGCAGCAGCCCGAGGAAGTTCGAGAACACGATGAACATGAACAGCGTCATGATATAGGGGAAATACGGCAGCGCGTCCTTGCCGGCCACGTCCTCGACCATCTTGCGGATGAAGCCATAGGCCAGTTCCGCGACCGACTGGATGCGCCCCGGCACCAGCGACCGGCTCGAGCTACCCAGCACCAGCAGCGCAAAGATGCACAGGATCGTCAGGGCCATCCACAGCGTCACGTTGGTGATGGTGAACATCCCCACCGGTCCGTCGCCGAAAAGCGGCTTGACGATGAACTGGTCCATCGGGTGGAAAACCAGCCCGCCCTCGTCTGCACCGTTCGCTGCTTCAGTCGCCATCTTTCATCCTCTTGTCTTCCGCCCCGTCGGGCGCATCGTCCGCCTGCTGAATTTCCTTGGCGCTCCGCATCATCGTCTTGATGCCGGCCACGAAGCCCAGCAATGTAAAAATCACGAGGAAGACCGGAAGCGTGCCAAAAAGGCTGTCCAGCCCGAACCCCATGCCGAAACCGATCCCCAGACCGGCCACGAGTTCGATCACCATCCGCCAGGCCAGATGCGCCTGACTGTAGTGCTCTTCCTGATGAGGCTTCGGGGTGTCCTTGCCTTTCAGCTTGTTGATCCTCGCCTCAAGCTGCGCCATGCGCTCGCTATCTTCTGGATCGGTCACCCCTTGCCCCTCCGGAACGGTTGCGCCTTTGCTATGCGGGCGCGGGCCCTGAGTCAAGCACACGCGGCACCGCAGAAACCACGCTGCAAGCATTTGATTTCGCTATATATTCCAAACCAACCAACCCACCGCCAAGGCCGCGACCCGACCCCACCACGGCCGAAACCCCGGATTCCGCATATTCAACCATTCGGTTGAGGTACGCGCCCGCCCCCAATCATCGCCGTTGACGGCAGCGGCCCGAGCAGGCTTAACAGGCATCATGTCTCACCCGCTCGATGCCGCCTTCTCGGCCCTTGCCGATCCCACGCGCCGCGCCATCCTCACCATGCTGCTCGAGGATGACATGGCCGTCTCCGACGTGGCCGAGCCCTTCGACATGTCACTCGCCGCCATCTCCAAGCATCTCGGCATCCTCAGCCGCGCAGGCCTGATTACCCAGGAACAGCGCGGGCGGGTGAAATGGTGCAAGCTGGAGCCCGACGCCCTGCGCGACGCCTCGATCTGGATGCAGAGCTTCGGCCAGTTCGAGGCGGTCAATCTCGACGCCTTCGAACGCTTCCTCGCCTCCGAGCTTTCCGATGACCGATAACCACGTCCCCCTCTCCCCCGACCGCCTGCCCCCCGCCATCGTCGAGCGGCTGCAACTGCCCCTCGTCATGCCGATGGAGCCCGGCCCCGACACCGCCTGCGGGGTCTTCCGCGCCGATGGCAGCTTCCGCCATATGTCGCGCACGCTGCTCTCCGGCGCCCGCCTCTCGGGCATCCCGCAGATCGACGAGATACCTTTCGCCGAAATCATCCCCGGCCGCTGGCTCTTCGTCGGCATCGGGCGCCACCATTTCGGCCATTTCGTCGTCGAGACCCTGATCCGCCTCTGGGCCCTCGGCCCCTACCGGGACGAGCTTGACGGCATCGTCATCATCCCCAAGGACGGCATGGATTTCTCCGTCGCGCTGGATCGCCGCTACGGCACCTTCCTTTCGATGCTGACCGAGGGCCTGCCCGTCCACCTCGCCAAGTATCCCAGCCGCTACGAAACCCTGCTCCTGCCCTCCCCCGGCTTCGGCCCGCTGGGCTGGGTGGCGGGCACCGACATCTACCGCCGCGAAATCCGCGCCCGCATCGCCCGCCACATCCGGCCGGAAGGGCCGGAAAAGCTCTACATCTCCCGCTCCGCCCTCAAGCAGGAGGAAAAGCAGGTGCATGAAGAGGAAAGGATCGAGGCCCTGATGCGCCAGGTGGGCTACGACATCTTCCACCCCCAGGATCACACGATCGAGGAACAGCTCGCCCGCTACATGGCCGCCCGCGTGCTGGTCGGCGGCGACGGCTCAGCCTTCCACCTCGCCCCCTTCTCGATGCAGCCCGGCGCCCGCGTCGGCCTGATCCAGCGCCGCCACCGCCCCAAGGTCTTCGACGCCTTCACCGCCCAGATCGAGGCCTTCGCGCAATCCGAGGTCAGCCTGATCCGCCCGGTCCTACCGAAAACCGACGACACCCCCCACCCCAGCGAGGCCGCCACCCCGATCGACTTCGCCGTGGTCGAGGAAGAACTCGACAGCGCCGGCTTCCTCTGATCCACACGTCCCGCCCCGCGCCCCCGAACCCCGGCTTCTTCTTGGTAAAAAATATCCCCGCCGGAGGCACCGGAAAATCCCATTTTCCGGTCAATTTTCCGTGCAGTTTTCCGCCCCGGAAAATGCGCCCGCCTCAGCCCGGATGCTCGTCCTTCAGCAAAAGCACCAATGCCACCACCGTCATGCCGACCCCCAGCAGCACCATCCCCGGCGGCAGCCCCTTGCCCAGCCCCGCCTGCCAGCAGGCCACCCATGTGGGCGTGAGGTACGTGTAGGCCATCACCTTCGCGCTCGGCAGGCGCAGGCTGGCAAACTGCAGCAGCACGAAGGTCAGCGCCGTCGCCATCACCGCCGTATAGGCGATCGTCACCCAGACGATCGCCGGCAGCGCGGCCCAGTCCGTCGCCATCAGGTCGCTCCCCGCCGCCACCGTCACCAGAAGCGCCGCGCCCAGCATCGCCCCGAAAGAAAAGACGACAGGCCGCTCACCCCGGTTCAGCAGCCGCACCATCGGCGTATAGACCGCATGCGCCACGCAGCCCCAGAAATAGACGATCTCGCCGCGCCCCACCTCGAAGGCCGTGAAATCCCGCCAGTTCGCGTCAAAGATCACCCACAGCGCGCCCACCGCCCCCACGGCCAGGGCCAGCGCCATCCGCGCCGTCGTCACCTGCCTGAGCAGCAGGTAGCCGAACACCCCCGACAGGATCGGCGTCAGTGTGAACACCGCCGCGGCCGAGACAGGCTCGGCGGTCTTCAGTCCCTCGAACATCAGCACGAAATACAGCCCCATAGACCCGCCCAGCAGCAGGTACCGCCACGGCGCCGCGAAGGCCTTGCGCGGAATGCCCGCCACCACATGCGCCGCCACCCCGAGGATGACCGCCGCCGCGATGAACCGCACCGCATTCAGAACCACCGGCTCGATATGGTTCGCCGCCATCGAGCCCAGCGCGAAGGACCCGGCCACCAGCGCCGAGAAGCAGAGCATCGCCAGATGCCCCTTCATTGCCTCGGTCATAGGTCCTCCCAGGCCTTCGCTCGGTCCTTCAGGAAGGCCAGAAAGGCCTGCACCTTGGTCGTCCGGTGCAGGTCCATATGCGTCACCAGCCACAGCGGCGCCGCCCATTCCTCACGCGGCTCCGTCACCTCGATCAGCCCGCCCATCTCCTCGGCCTGCAACCGCGACATGAAACCGATCCCGGCGCCCTCGCGGATCGCCCTTCGCTGGGCATGCACGTCACCGCTGCGGAAGGTGATGCACTCGACCGGCACCGTCTCCCGCAGCCAGCGCGAGAACGGCGCGCGCGATTTCGGATCGTCGGCGCTGACGAAACGGTGCTTGTGATACTCGCTCACATCCTCGGGCAGGCCATGCGCCTCGGCATAGCCCTCGCTGGCGAAAAGCGTGATCCGCTGCTTGTGGAAAGGCTGCACCACGTTGTCGGGCTGGTCCGGCGGGTTGCCGGCGCGCACGGCCACATGCGCCTCGCCATATTCCAGCCGGAACAGCCGCTCGCCGGTCAGGAACCGCACCACGATCTCCGGATGTTCCTGCTGGAAATCCACCAGCACGGGCACCAACAGGTGGCTCAAGCCCCCCAGCGTGGTCACCACCAGTTCGCCCGACACGTCGTTGCCGCGCCCCTTGATCCGCCCGGCGAGCTGGCTGAACTGGTCATCCGTCGCCTGCGCCACGCGCAACAGGTCCTCGCCCGCCTCGGTGGGCGTGTACCCCCGCGCGTGCCGCTGGAACAGCTTCACCCCCAGCCGCTCCTCCAGCGCGTCGATATGGCGGATCACCGTGGCGTGGTGCACACCCAGCACCTCGGCCGCGCCGCTCACCGTCCCGATCCGGGCGACGTTGAACGCGGTCCGGATTTCATCCCAGTTGTCCATCGCCATCGTATTCCCCTCCGGCTCTCTCGGCCAAGGCGGCCGGGTCTTGGCCTGCGCCGCCCGGTTTCGCGCGTCCCACGAACCGGCGCGAAATCTCATGTGCGAATATCAACACAGCCTGCGCCTTTTCTACCGTTGCGTTCGCATCAGCACAAGCCAATCTTCATGCCAATCGCAACCAACCCTTCCGAGGACCCCTCCCATGACCAACACCATCCTGCATGTCGACACCTCCGCCCGCCATACCGGCTCCGTCAGCCGCGACCTCACGGCCCGGATCATCGCCGACCATCCCGGCGCCCGCGTGATCACCCGCGACCTCGCCGACACGCCCCTGCCCCAGATCACCGAAGACTGGGTCGGCGCCAACTTCACCCCCGCCGACAGCCGCACCCCGGCCCAACAGGTGGTGCTCGCCCAGTCCGACGCGCTGATCGCCGAGATGAAGGAGGCCGACACCATCGTCATCGGCTTGCCGGTCTATAATTTCACCGTCCCCACCGCGCTCAAGGCCTGGATCGATCACGTCGCCCGTGTCGGCCTGACCTTCAATTATACCGATCAGGGCCCCGTCGGCCTGCTCACCGGCAAACGGGCCATCGTGGCCGTCGCCTCGGGCGGCACAGAGGTCTGGTCCGAAATCGACCACGCGACGCCCTATATCCGTTTCATCCTCGGCTTCATGGGCATCACCGACGTCACCGTGATCGCTGCCGACCGGCTGGCCATCGACGCCGAGGCCAGCATGGACAAGGCCTTGGCCCAGCTCGCCGACCTGCGCGCCGCCGCCTGACAGGCCTGTTTCATGAGCAAACCGCCGCCCGCCACGCCGCGGACGGCGGTTTTTCCGCCCGCGCCCCCGCAATTTTGCTACCTTCCGTACAAATGGCTTTCAGGAGAGCCGATGAAGATACGTCGCAACACGCCGGACATGCTGGTCGCCGAACGGGTGCCTTTGCTGCTCGCCATGGCGATGTTCGTCTTCGTCATGGCCTTCGTCACACCCGGTGTCATGCTGATCTTTGCCGGCGAATGGCTGGGGCTGGCCTTCGGAACACTGGGCGGCGGCCTTGGCGTCGCGGCGATGTGCGTCTTCGTCGAACGGCTCCAGATCATCCTCGACGCGGCGGGCCAGACCGCCACGATCCGCCGCCGGACCATGCTCGGCCACCGCGAGGTCATCCTGCCGCTGGTCGAACTGGTCCGCGCCACGACCGAAAGCACCCAAAGTTCCGGCAAGACCCGCCAGCGCCTCTTCCGCCCCACCCTCGTGCTCGACGACGGCACGGGCGAGACCCTCCACCCCATCACCGATGTCTTCTCGTCGGGCACCGGCGCCGCCCGGCTCGTCGCCGCCATCAACGACTGGCTCGCCACCAGCCGCCGCACCCAGAGCCAGCCCGCCTGACCCCCTCCCGGCGTCCCTCGCACACAGCCGTCCCTTGACTCGGCCCCGCTTTCGGCTTAACGCACCCCAAATCTCCGGAAGTTCCTATCGCTTCCGGTCCCATGGGCCCTGCCCGGGATCGCCCCCCACCAGCGAGTTTCGCCCGTGGGGGCGTTTATGATTTGAACCGCCTCTCCTATGTTCGGGGGGCATGACAGAAACCGGCGAAGGAGGCCGCAGGCATGTTTGA
>JAVJTX010000033.1:0-8464 GCA_040220035.1 Roseovarius sp.
CGACGAGCTGCGCACCAACTACTCGGTGATCATCGTCACCCACTCGATGCAGCAGGCCGCCCGCGTCAGCCAGAAGACGGCCTTCTTCCATCTCGGAAATCTGGTAGAATTCGGCGAGACCGGCCAGATCTTCACCAACCCCAAGGACGAGCGGACCGAAAGCTACATCACCGGCCGTATCGGGTAAGGAGCAGACATGACCGACACACATATCGCCTCGGCCTTCGACCGGGATCTCGAAACGATCCAGGCGCTGATCATGAAAATGGGCGGTCTGGTCGAGGATGCCATCCTCAAGGCCGCCACCTCGCTCGAAACCCGTGACGAGGAACTGGCCGAAAAGGTGCGCAATGCCGACCGCGCCATCGACGACCTCGAGGAACAGATCAACGAGGAAGCCGCCCGCATCATCGCCATCCGCCAGCCGGCGGCGGTCGACCTGCGCGTCATCCTCTGCGTGATGAAGATCGCCTCCAACCTCGAACGGATCGGCGACTACGCCAAGAACATGGCCAAGCGCACCACAGTGCTCAGCCAGATGGGCCAGATCCACGGCGCCACCGCCTCGATCCGCCGCATGGCCAAGGAGGTCGAGCGCATGCTCAAGGACGTGCTCGACGCCTTCGTTCAGCGCGACCCCGGCATGGCCAACGAGGTCATCCATCGCGACGAGGATGTCGACCAGATGTACAACGCGCTCTTCCGCGAATTCCTCACCTTCATGATGGAAGATCCACGCAACATCACCGCCTGCATGCACCTGCATTTCATCGCCAAGAACACCGAACGCATGGGCGACCACGCCACCAACATCGCCGAGCAGGTCATCTACCTCGTCACCGGCGAGATCCCCGAAGACAAACGCCCCAAAAGCGACCGGACCTCCACCGACCCCAGCGTCGCGCCGGCATGAGGCAATGAGCAGGACCCACACACATGGCCTCTGAACAACCCAGCGTTCTTCTGGTCGAAGACGAACCCGCACAGCGCGAAGTGCTGGCCTACAATCTCGAGGCCGACGGCTTCGCCGTGACCAAGGCCGAAAACGGCGAGGAGGCGCTGCTGCTCGTGGACGAGGCGGCGCCCGACATCATCCTGCTCGACTGGATGCTGCCCAACGTCTCCGGCATCGAGGTTTGCCGCCAGCTCAAGACCCGCGCCTCAACCCGTGGCGTGCCGATCATCATGATCTCTGCCCGCTCGGAAGAGGTCGACCGGGTGAGGGGGCTGGAAACCGGCGCCGACGATTATGTCGTCAAACCCTATTCGGTGATCGAACTGATGGCCCGCGTGCGCGCCCAGCTGCGCCGCACGCGCCCCTCGACCGTGGGCGAGCGGCTGGAATACGAGGATATCCTGCTCGATTCAGAGACCCACCGCGTCACCCGCGACGGCAACATGCTCAAGCTCGGGCCGACCGAGTTCCGCCTGCTGTCGACCTTCATGGAAAAACCCGGCCGGGTCTGGAGCCGCGAGCAGTTGCTCGACCGGGTCTGGGGCAGGGATATCTATGTCGACACCCGCACCGTCGACGTCCATATCGGCCGCCTCCGCAAGGCGCTGTGCCAACATGGCGGCAACGACCCCCTCCGCACCGTCCGCGGCGCCGGCTACGCCCTCGGCTAACCCACCGAATTCTTGAAAAGAATTCGTCCCGAAATCTTTTAAAGATTTCGCTCACTTACCGCGGCAACCGCTCGTCATCCTCGGTCTGCGTCGCCAGCCAGTCGCGGAACTTCAAGAGCGCCCGATCACGCGACTTCTCCACCGGCCAAACCAGGTGATACGCCCCCGGCGAGGGCGTCGCCCCGCCCCATGCTTTACGTAAACGTCCCGTCGCAAGGTCTTGTTCTGCAAGATAATCTGGCAATAGCGCCACCCCCAGCCCATGCAGCGCCGCCTGCGTGATGGTCGAGAACTGATCGTAAATCTGCCCCGTCACCTGCGCCCCCTCGACCCCGTGCGCGGCAAACCACGCCGCCCAAGCCTCCGGCCTAGTCTCGATATGCAAAAGCGGCAACCGCAGCAAATCCGCCGCCCGTTCCGGATACGCCCCCTCCAGCAACCCCGGCGCACAAACCGCCACGACCGCCTCCGGCCGCAGCTTCATCGCCGCCGTACCGGGCCAGTCGGCGCTCCCGAAATGTATCGCCGCATCAAAGGGTTCCGAGGCAAAGCTGAAGGGGCGCAGCCGGGTCGTCAGGTTGATCGTCACCTCCGGATGCCGCCGCGCGAAATCCGCCAGCCGCGGCACCAGCCAGCGCATCCCGAACGTGGGCAATATCGCCAGATCCAGACTGCCCCCCGTGGGGTTCACCGTCAGCCTGAGCGACGCCTGCGTGATCTTCTGCAACGCCCCGCGAATATCGCCGGCATAATGCGCCGCCTCCGGCGTCAGCACCACGCGCCGCCCTTGCCGGATCACCAGCGGCACGCCCAGCTGCTCCTCCAGCGCCTGTATCTGCCGGCTCACCGCGCCCTGCGTCAGGTTCAGATCTTCCGCCGCCGCCGTGACGCTGCCCAACCGGTCCACCGCCTCCAGCGCGCGCAACGCGGCGGTCGAGGGCAGAAAGCGGCGCGGGGCAGGGGGCATATATGCGATTCACTCATGAATTGATGCGGAATACTCGCTGTTTTCTACCCCAAACCTGCGATACATTACAATTAAGTTGAGAAACGCGCATAAGGAGACCGCCATGAGCCTCGACGCCCCCAAGATCCGCGCCAAGGACAAGCCCAACCTCTCCAGCTTCGACTGGGAAGACCCGTTCTATCTCGCCAAACAGCTCGAGGAAGACGAGCGCATGATCGCCGAAAGCGGCCGCAGCTTCGCGCAGGAGGTCCTCCAACCCCGCGTGATGGAGGCGTTCGAGGCCGAAACCGTCGATCCCGGCATCTTCCGCGAAATGGGCCAGATGGGCCTTCTGGGCACCTCCATCCCCGAGGAATACGGCGGCATCGGCGCAGGCTATGTCAGCTACGGCCTCGTCGCCCGCGAAATCGAACGCGTCGACAGCGGCTACCGCTCGATGATGTCGGTGCAATCCAGCCTCGTCATGTACCCGATCTATGCCTACGGCACCGAGGAGCAGCGCCAGAAATACCTCCCCGGCCTCGCCTCGGGCGAGCTCATCGGCTGCTTCGGCCTGACCGAACCCGATGCCGGCTCCGACCCGGCGGGCATGAAAACCCGCGCGGTGAAAACCGACACGGGCTACAAGCTCACCGGCTCGAAAATGTGGATCTCCAACAGCCCGATCGCCGATGTCTTCGTCGTCTGGGCCAAGTCCGAGGCGCATGACGGCAAGATCCGCGGTTTCGTCCTCGACAAGGGTCTCAAGGGCCTCAGCGCCCCCAAGATCGAAAAGAAACTCTCCCTGCGTGCCTCCGTCACCGGCGAGATCGTCATGGACGGTGTCGAGGTGGGCGAGGACGCACTCCTGCCCAATGTCGAAGGGCTCAAGGGCCCGTTCGGCTGCCTCAACCGTGCCCGCTACGGCATCGCCTGGGGCGTCATGGGCTCCGCCGAATTCTGCTGGCACGCCGCCCGCCAATACGGTCTCGACCGACATCAGTTCGGCCGCCCGCTGGCCAACACCCAGCTCTTCCAGAAGAAACTCGCCGACATGCAGACCGAAATCACCCTCGGCCTGCAGGCCGCGCTCCGCGTTGGCCGCCTGATGGACGAGGCCAGCGCCGCACCCGAGATGATCTCGCTGATCAAGCGCAACAATTGCGGCAAGGCGCTCGACATCGCGCGCCAGTCCCGCGACATGCATGGCGGCAACGGCATTTCCGGCGAATTCCACGTCATCCGCCACGCGCTCAACCTCGAGACGGTGACCACCTACGAGGGCACGCACGATGTCCACGCCCTCATCCTCGGCCGGGCGCAAACCGGGCTTCAGGCATTCTTTTAACCTCAAGAATGACTGACAAACATATGAAATTGCACGGACATAAAGTACCGTGCAATTTCGACCCCAAGACACAGGCCGGGGCAATCCCGCGCTAAATGAACCTGTAGAATAAACTTTTAAGCAACCCAAAGACGCAATAAGCTCGCGTTATGATTGCGCCGTTCTTCCTGTTGCTGATCTCAACCATCGGTCTCGCCGCGGCGCTCATCCTGCCGGGACTGACCGATCTTCTGCTCGTCGCGCTGCCCAGCGTCATCGCCAGCCTCGTGCTGCTGATCCGCGCGGCCGTCACGCGCCGCACAAGGTGGCTGATGATCGACGGCTCCAACGTCATGCACTGGAAGGGTGGGCGGCCCGAGATCGCCACGCTGCGCGAGGTGGTCGATCACGTGTCCGGCCTCGGCTTTACGCCCGCCATCATCTTCGACGCCAATGCCGGCTACAAGCTGAATGGCCGCTACCTCAACGACAGCGCGCTGGCCAATTCCCTCGGGCTGCCGGTCGGGCGCGTCATTGTCGTGCCGCGCGGTTCACCGGCCGATCCCGCCATCCTTGCCGCATCCCGCGACCTGCACGCGCGCATCGTCACGAACGACCGCTACCGCGACTGGCAGGAGGATTACCCGGAAATCGAAACCGCCGGTCATCTCGTGCGGGGAGGGTACAGGAAGGGCAAATTACGGCTCGAACTGACAGATCATGGGTAGCGCCGCACTCGCATCCATTTGGCGCATAATATATATTATGTTAAATAAGTAGAAGCACGCCAACCGGCAAAAGCCCCGTGTCCTCAACCCCTTACACGTCAATCCTCAGACAGAACACCTGTCTGATCCCCCAGCCGCCACAGCCCCCGACCGGATCGACCAGCCCCCCGCCGGGCAACTTCGCCACACATGCCGCGCGTCGTGTCACCGCTTGCACGTGATCTCTCGACAGCTTCTGCCACTTGCGATTTAAATGCCCCGCAATAAGGACGCATAATCAATGACTTCGATCCTCATACTCAACGGTCCAAACCTCAACCTGCTGGGTCAGCGCCAGCCGGAGGTCTATGGCGCCACCACGCTGGCCGAGATCGAGGATACCTGCCGCGCCAAGGCCCGTGACATGGGGCTCGACCTCGACTTCGCGCAGAGCAATTCCGAAGGCGCGCTGATCGACATGATCCACGCCGCCAAGGGCCAGCACCACGGTATCATCCTCAACGCCGGTGCCTATACCCACACCTCCATCGCCCTGATGGACGCGATCAGCTCGGTCGAACTTCCGACCATCGAGCTGCACCTCTCGAACGTCCATGCGCGCGAGGATTTCCGCCACATCTCCTATATCGCCCGCGTCGCCATCGGCGTGATCTGCGGCTTCGGCCCCGCCGGGTACGAGCTGGCGATCGACGCCATGGCCCGCCATCTCGAGGCGCCAAAGTGATCCCGGCGGAGGAGCTGAACGCGCTGATCACGGCGCCCAGCATCGAGCTTCTCTGGGACATGCACACCCGCCACATGGACCGCTACGGCTTCGACCGGCTGATCTACGGCTTCACCCGTTACCTCACGCGCCATTCCCTCGGCGATCCCGACGATTTCGTCCTGCTCAGCAATCACGACACCGCCTATACCGACCGTTTCATCGGCGAAGGCCTCTATTTCAACGCCCCCATGGTCCGCTGGGCGCTGGAAAACGACGGCGCGCGCTCGTGGTCACTGCTGCATGACATGATCGAGATCGGCGCCCTGACCGAGGACGAGCGCAAGGTCGTCGCCTTCAACCGCTCGATGGACGTGGTGGCCGGCTACTCGATCAGCTTCAAGCCGGTCTCCAGCCGCGCCAAGGGCGCCATCGCGCTCACCGCCCGGCCCGGCATGACCCAGGCCGAGGTCGACGAGATCTGGGCCGAACATGGCGAAGACATCCTGCTGCTCAACAACCTCACCCATCTGCGCATCATGACCCTGCCCTATACCGGCCCGGCCCGCGCGCTCACCGACCGCCAGCGCGAGGTGCTGGAATGGGTCGGCGACGGCAAGACGGTTCAGGATATCGCTCTGCTCATGGGGCTCACGCCGCCCACGGTGGAAAAGCACCTGCGCCTCGCGCGCAAGGCCCTCAGCGTCGAAACCACGGCGCAGGCGGTGCTCAAGGCCGCGTTCCAGAACCAGATCTTCGTCGTGGAACGCTGAAAAACTGTACGGTGGGATACCGGATTTTACCGGTTGGTAAGGAATCCCGTACTTTCCTGACGCGACGTAACATCGCAATCTATCACTGTTCCGTGAGTGGTGGCTTAAAGCCTGGAACGCGAGGTCGGGACCCCCTTGTGATTTCAGGGCTCTTCGATCTCCCGGCAGTGCGCCGGATGCCGGCTGTGGCGCTTTTTTGTTCGGGCGTCCAGCCGGCGCTTGCCTTCCGTCATTCATCCCCATGAAGCGCGGCAGGCACAAGGCGGCGCCGTCCTCACCCCATGAGGCGGCGCCGCTTTATTCCCGCAACCGGTAATCCACATGAAAAGGGCGCCCCAAGGCGCCCTGATCAAACGATTTTTCCGGATCGAAGGGCTCAGCCGCCCGCGGCGGTCTTGGCGACTTCCGCGGCGAAATCCTCGTCCTTCTTCTCGATCCCCTCGCCCACTTCAAGGCGCACGTAACCGGCGATCTCGGCCCCGGCTTCCTTGGCCGCCTCGGCGACCGTCTGGTCGGGGTTGATCACAAAGGCCTGACCCAGAAGCGTGACCTCGGCCATGAACTTGCGCATCCGGCCTTCGATCATCTTCTCGATCACCTGCTCCGGCTTGCCGGATTCGCGGGCGATGTCGATCTGGATCTGGCGTTCCTTCTCGACGATCGCGGAATCGAGCGAGGCCTCGTCCAGCGCCGCCGGGTTGGTGGCGGCGATATGCATCGCGACCTGACGGCCAAACGCCTCGTCACCGCCGTTCAGCGCGACCAGCACGCCGATCTTGCCCATGCCGTCGGTCGCCGCGTTGTGGATATACGACACGACGGTCTGGCCATCGACCTTCGCCATCCGCCGCACCGACATGTTCTCGCCGATCGTGGCGACCTTGTCGGTGATCACGTCGTTGACGCTCTTGCCGCCCAGATCGGCCGCCTTCAGCGCCTCGACATCCGACACGCCAAGCGCCACGCCGGCAATGTCCGACACCATCTTCTGGAAATCGGCGTTCTTGGCGACGAAATCGGTTTCCGAGTTCACCTCGACAGCCACGCCCGTGCCGCCTTCGACCTTGACGGCCACAAGGCCCTCGGCCGCGGTCCGGCCCGATTTCTTGGCGGCCTTGGCAAGCCCCTTGGTGCGCAGCCAGTCGACAGCGGCATTCATGTCGCCGTCATTCTCGGTCAGCGCTTTTTTCGCGTCCATCATGCCTGCGCCCGTCGAATCGCGCAGTTCTTTCACCATCGCAGCAGTGATCGCCATCTCGGCTCTCCTCAAATCTTCAGGATCGTGTGGCGGCGGACTACCCCGCCGCCCGTGTCAGTTTCGTGAAAGCGGCTCAGCTTTCGGCCTTCTCCTCGGCCTCTTTCTTGACCTCTTCGGCCGATTCGAGGTCGTAGGGCGCGTCCTTGGCCACGGTATCGTCATGCGCGGTCTCTTCGCTCACGTCGCCGGTTTCGACGCCGGTCGAGGCAGCTTCCTCGGCCGCCGGTTCAGCGGCGGCGGGCTCGGCTGCGGCCTCTTCCACGGGTGCCTCTTCCATCGCGCCGAGATCGACGCCGGCGGCGCCCATCTGTGCCGTCATGCCGTCAAGCGCGGTCCGCGAAACCAGGTCGCAATAGAGCGAAATGGCGCGGGCGGCGTCGTCGTTGCCGGGGATGATGTAATCGATCCCGTCGGGCGAGTAGTTGGTGTCGACCACGGCCACGACCGGGATGCCCAGCTTCTTGGCCTCGGCAATCGCCAGCGCTTCCTTCTTCACGTCAATGACGAACAGCAGGTCCGGCAGGCCGCCCATTTCGCGGATCCCGCCAAGGCTCGCCTGCAGTTTCTCCTGCTCGCGCTCCATGCCAAGGCGTTCCTTCTTGGTCATGCCCTCGGCACCGTCCTGCAGAACCTCGTCGAGATGCGCAAGCCGTTGAATCGACTTGGAAACCGTCTGCCAGTTGGTCAGCGTACCGCCCAGCCAGCGGTGGTTCATGTAATACTGTGCGCATTTCTCGGCGGCTTCCGCCACCGGCGCGCTGGCCTGCCGCTTGGTGCCCACGAACAGCACCCGGCCGTTCTTGGCGACGGTGTCGCGGATCACGTTCAGCGCCGCGTCGAGCATCGGCACGGTCTGCGTCAGGTCGATGATGTGGATGCCGTTGCGCGCGCCATAGATGAACTCGCCCATGCGGGGGTTCCAGCGTTGCGTCTGGTGGCCAAAGTGAACGCCGGCTTCGAGCAGCTGACGCAGATTGAACTCGGGAAGAGCCATGGTCTTTTTCCTTTCCGGTTTACGCCTCGGCACGGGAAGAGAAGCGGGATGCTTCAACCGGTGGACCGCCGGGGATGTCTCCCCCGATCAGCCCGCCCATGCCTGCGGG
>JAVJTX010000034.1:0-15113 GCA_040220035.1 Roseovarius sp.
GCGTCGCGGCACTGGACCTTTGCCGCCATATGCGCCATACGGATTGAAGCGATGACCGGAGGGTTTCATGGGCCTTATCAACACGCTTCTGCGCGCCGTGACATGGTGGAACGGGGCCACGCTCAACACGCTGATCTACACGTCCCGCAAGGGCACCAAGGTGGGCGAGGATGAGCAGGGCAACGTGTTCTACCGTAACAACGACGACAAGAAACGCTGGGTGATTTTCAACGGTGAGGCCGAGGCCAGCCGGGTGAGCCCGGCATGGCATGGCTGGCTGCACCATACCTACAAGGAACCGCCTACCGAGCGGCCGCTGCCGCGCAAGGCGTGGGAAAAGCCGCACGAGGAGAATCTGACCGGCACGGCGCTGGCCTATGCGCCGGCGGGTTCGATCCGGCGGTCCGAACCGACCGAGCGGCGCGATTACGAGGCGTGGAGCCCCGAGTAACGGCGGCACCACGCATCGAGGGAAGGCAGCCCCATGTCCACGCAGCAAACGACGGAAGTACTGGTCGGCGGCGCCGTTCTGGCGGTGGCGATCGGGTTCATGGTCTATGCGGGCCAGGTCACCGGCTTTTCGGGCGGTCAGCCGGAATACGCGCTGGGCGCCAGTTTCCGCAGCGCCGACGGGGTCAGCGTGGGCACCGATGTGCGGCTGGCGGGCGTCAAGGTGGGCCGCGTCACGGCGATCGAGCTTGACCCGGAAACCTTCCGCGCCTCCACCCGGTTTTCCGTGCGCGAGGGGATCGACGTGCCCGATGACAGCGCCGTGGCGATCTCGTCCGAGGGGCTGCTGGGCGGCAATTACGTCGAGATCCTGCCGGGCGGCTCGCCCTTCTTTCTCGAGCCGGGATCGGAGATCGAATTCACCCAGAGCTCGGTCAGCCTTGTCAGCCTGCTGATGAAATTCGTGGCCGGCGACGACGAGGGGGCTGCCGAATGATCCGGATGGTGACGGGGGCGGTGCTGGCTTGTCTGGTGGGCATGGGCGGCATGGCGGCGGCGCAGGAGAACGCCGTGGATGTCGGCTCCGGCGTGGTGCTGCGCGGGCTCGACAAGGTCAATGCCAGCGTCACCGATATCGAGCTGCAGGGCGGGCAGAGCACCGAGTATGGCCGGCTGACGATCAATCTGGCTGAGTGCCGCTATCCCCAGGGCGACCCGGCGGCCGATGCCTTCGCTTTCCTGACGATCACCGATACGGCCAGCGGCGACGAGGTGTTTTCCGGCTGGATGGTGGCCTCGTCCCCGGCGATCAACGCGCTGGAGCATCCGCGCTATGACGTGTGGGTCCTGCGCTGCAAGACCGGCTGAGGCGACGGGTCGAAGGGCACGGCAGCGATCGAGACCGGCATTTCCAGCGCCTCGTGCAACAGCGCCCGATAGCGTGCGCGGGTGATTTCCGTGGCGCCCAGCGTGGCGAGGTGCGGGGTCAGGAACTGGGTATCGAAGAGGGTGAAGCCGCAGGCCCAGAGGTGATGGGTCAGATGCGCGAGCGCCAATTTTGAGCCATCGGTGCGGCGCGAGAACATGCTTTCCCCGAAGAACGCCGCCCCGAGCGCCACGCCGTAAACCCCGCCGGCGAGCTGCCCCCTCTCCCAGATTTCCAGAGAATGGGCGTGGCCCAGCTCGTGCAGGCTGCTGTAGATGTCGGCGATCTCGCCGCTGATCCATGTCTCGGACCGGTCGGCGCAGGCGGCTACGACCCCCTCGAAATCGGCGTTCAGCGTCACGTCATAGCCGCCACGCCGCATGCGCCGGGCGAGCGTGCGCGAGATGTGGAAGCTGTCGAGCGGCAGGATGCCCCGGCGGCGCGGATCGACCCAGAAGATTTCGGGATCGTCGCGCGATTCGGCCATGGGAAAGATGCCCGAGGCATAGGCGCCGAGGATCAGCTGGGGGCTGAGCAGGGGGGCCTCGTCCTTCATTGGCGGGGCCGGGGGGATATGGGGGCGCTGCCTCCGGCGCGCGGGGCGCGCCTCCCCCGGGATATTTGCGGGCCAGAAGAAGCCGGGCGCGGCGCAGCCATGCGGCCGGGCGCGCCGGAGGGCGGGGTCAGCCGCGCAGGTTGGTTTCCAGCCATTTTTCGAGCCAGTGGATATTGTAGGTGCCGGTCTGGATGTCCTCTTCCTGCAGGAGCGCATGGAAGAGCGGCACGGTGGTGTCGACCCCGTCGACGATCAGTTCGCCCAAGGCCCGGTTGAGGCGGGCCAGCGCCGACTGGCGGTCGCGGCCGTGGACGATCAGCTTGGCGATGAGCGAGTCGTAATAGGGCGGGATCTTGTAGCCGTCATAGAGCGCCGAATCCATCCGCACGCCAAGGCCCCCGGGGGCGTGGAACTGGGTGATCGTGCCGGGGCGGGGCGAGAATTCGGGCAGTTTCTCGGCGTTGATGCGCACCTCGATGGCGTGGCCGTTGATCTTGAGGTCTTCCTGCGTGAAGGACATCGGCAGCCCTTCGGCCACGCGGATCTGTTCCTGTACGAGGTCGACATCGAAGATCGCCTCGGTCACCGGGTGTTCGACCTGAAGGCGGGTGTTCATCTCGATGAAGTAGAATTCGCCATTCTCGTAGAGAAATTCGATCGTGCCGGCGCCAGCATAGTTGATCCGCGCCACCGCGTCGGCGCAGATCTTGCCGATCCGGTCGCGTTCCTCTTCGTTGATGGCAGGGCCGGGCGCCTCCTCAAAGACTTTCTGGTGGCGGCGCTGCAGGGAGCAGTCACGCTCGCCCAGATGCACCGCGCGGCCCTTGCCGTCGCCGAAGACCTGGATCTCGATATGGCGCGGCGTGGTGAGGTATTTCTCGATATAGACCTCGTCATTGCCGAAGGCGGCCTTGGCCTCGGACCGGGCGGTGAGGAAGGCGCGTTCGAGCCCGGCGGCGTCCTGCGCCACCTTCATGCCGCGCCCGCCGCCGCCGGCGGTGGCCTTGACGATGACCGGATAGCCGATCTCGGCGCAGAGTTTCTTGGCCTCGTCGACCGTGGCAACGCCGCCCTCGGAGCCGGGGACGCAAGGCACGCCCAGATCCTTCATCGTGTCCTTGGCGGTGATCTTGTCGCCCATGATGCGGATATGTTCGGCCGTGGGGCCGATGAAGGTCAGGTCGTGATCCTCGACGATCTGCACGAAATTCGCGTTCTCGGAGAGAAAGCCATAGCCGGGGTGGATGGCCTGGGCGCCCGTCACCTCGCAGGCGGCGATGATCGAGGGGATGGATAGGTAGCTGTCGGTGCCCGGCGGCGGGCCGATGCAGACGCTCTCGTCGGCCATGCGCACATGCATCGCGTCGGCGTCGGCGGTGGAGTGCACGGCGACCGACCGGATGCCCATCTCGCGGGCGGCGCGGATCACGCGAAGGGCGATCTCGCCCCGGTTGGCCACAAGGATCTTGTCGAACATGGGGGTGGCCTTATTCGAGGATGACGAGGGGGGCGCCGTATTCGACCGCGGCGCCGTCTTCGACGAGGATGCGCTTGACGGTGCCGGAGCGGGGAGCGGGGATGTGGTTCATCGTCTTCATCGCCTCGACGATCAGGACGGTGTCACCCTCGGAGACCTTGTCGCCCACGGAGACGAAGGGCGGGGCGCCCGGTTCGGCCTGCATGTAGACGGTGCCGACCATCGGCGAGGTGACGGCGCCGGGGTGGCTGGCCGGGTCCTCGCCTGCGCCGGCATCGGCGGTTGCCGCGAGCGCCGGGGCGGTCGGGGCCTGCGGCGCGGCCGGGGCCGGCGCGGCTGCCGGGGCGGCATAATGCGTGACCACCTCGGTCTTGCGGCTGACGCGGACGTTCAGGCTGTCATTCTCGCCATAGTCGCGCTTGACCTGGATTTCGTTCAGGTCGTTGTCGTTCAGCAGTTCCGCCAGGGCGCGGATGAAAGCTACGTCGGTGTCGTGGGTTTTGTTCGCCATCTCAGTCCTCGACCAGAAGCGACCTTTTGCCGGTCGCATGTTTTTGCCGCTTATAGGGGAAGCCGGAGGGCGAGAAAAGCGGCGCTTTGCCTGTTAAGGTGGGGCAAGCGCGCGAAAATTGCGAGGGGAAACGCGAAAAAACGCTGAGGAGGGGGCAGGGGCGGGCCGTGGCGCCACGCTCACAGGGGCATGCCGGAGAGCTTTGCCACCAGTTCGGCCAGCTTTCGCGCCTGGAATTTTTCGAGCAGGCGGGCGCGGTAGACCTCGACCGTGCGGTAGGAGAGGTCCAGTTCCAGCCCGATCTCCTTTGAGGTCAGGCCGCGGCAGGTGAGGATGGCGACCTCGCGCTCGCGCTGGGTGAGTTCCACCAACGGGCGCTCGTCAGAGAGGTCGGCAAAGGACCAGACGCCGCGCGCGAAGGGGTCGTCGGGTGTGACCGACTGGCCTCGCACCCGGCACCAGAAGAGCGTGCCGTCGCGCCGCTTCATCACCCGTTCGTCATGATAGGTGCCGGTGAGGCGCATCGCCTTGAGCCCGCGTTCACCGATGCGGCGGTAATCCTCGATCGAGGGGTAGTAATGGGCCAGCGGGATGCCGGCATAGTCCTCGGGCGCGTCGCCGAAGATGGCGGCGAACTGGCGGTTGCACTGGCGGATGATGCGGTTTTCGAGCACCGCCAGCCCCACCGGCGCGTGGTCGAAGGCCATTTCCTTGGTCTGCATTCGGGCACTATGCCTTGGGGGTCGGGCCGCGCCAAGCCGGGATGCGTGGTTCTACGGAATTGATTGCCGGGCGGCCGGGTGGTTTGTTGTCGCGGAATACGAGGGAGGAGTGGCATGAATATTGGTCTGTGGCTGATGCGGGCCGCGCAGCAGCGTGGCGGTGAGGCGGCGATCTTTCTGGGGGCCGAGCCGGTTGTGGACTATGCCGGGTTTCATGACCGGGCGGCGCGGCTGGCGGGGTGGCTGGGCGCGCGTGGCATCGGGCCGGGCGACCGGGTCGGGATCTTCATGAAGAACTGTCCCGATTTCCTGATCGCGTTTTACGGCATCTGGTATTCCGGGGCGGTGGCTGTGCCGATCAATGCCAAGCTGCACGGGCGCGAGGCGGCGTGGATCCTTGGGCATTCGGAGGCAAAGATGTGCTTTGCCACGCCGGAGCTTGCCGGGGCGCTGGGCGAGGCCGGGGTGGTGGCGGAGGTGATCGACACGACCGGGGCGGCATTTGCCGGGGCGATGGAGGGCGGGGCGGTGGACGCTCCCGCGCCAAGGGCGCCGGACGATCTGGCGTGGCTGTTCTATACCTCGGGCACAACGGGGCGGCCCAAGGGGGTGATGATCACCCACCGGATGCTGGTGGCCACCTCGCTGATGTATCTTGCCAGCGTCGATGCCGTGACGGCGGAGGATGCCACGCTTTATGCCGCGCCGATGAGCCATGGCGCGGGGCTTTACGCGCCGGTGCATGTGCTGATGGGCGCGCGGCATGTCTGCCCCGTCTCGGGCGGGTTCGAGCCGGGGGAGATTTTCGATCTGGCCCGGCGCATGGGGCGGATGCACCTCTTTGCCGCGCCGACGATGATCAAGCGGATGACGCAGGCGGCCAAGGCCGGGGGAGAGAGCGGCGCGGGGCTGCGCAGCGTCGTTTATGGCGGCGGGCCGATGTACGTGGCCGATATCGTCGAGGCGGTGGAGGTGTTCGGCCCGATTTTCATCCAGATCTACGGGCAGGGGGAGGCGCCGATGGGGATCACCGCGCTTGTCCGAGAGGAGGTGGCCGACCGGGCGCATCCGCGCTGGCGCGGGCGGTTGGGCTCGGTCGGGCGGGCGCAGGCCGGGGTCGAGGTGAGGATCGGGGATGAGGCGGGCCAGCCCTGCAGCCCCGGCGAGCCCGGCGAGATCATGGTGCGGGGCGACGTGGTGATGGGCGGCTATTGGGAGAACCCCGAGGGCACGGCGAAGACGCTGAAGGATGGCTGGCTGATGACCGGCGATGTGGGCACGATGGATGCCGACGGGTTCGTGACGCTTCAGGACCGCTCGAAGGACGTGATCATCTCGGGCGGAACCAATATCTATCCGCGCGAGGTGGAGGAATGTTTGCTGCTGCATGGCTCGGTCAGTGAGGTGTCGGTGGTGGGCCGGCCCGATGCGGAGTGGGGCGAGGACGTGGTGGCCTTCGTGGTGTGCGAGGGGGCGCTGGACGAGGCAGCGCTTGATTCCCATTGCCGCGAGAATATCGCGCGGTTCAAGCGGCCCAAGGCCTATTTCGCCGTGCCTGAGCTGCCGAAGAACAATTACGGCAAGGTGCTGAAGACCGAGCTGAGAAAGGCGCTGGAGGAGAAGGCGGGCGGTTAGCCCGGCTTTGGCTCCAGCAGCTCCACCTCGACGAAGGCGCATTCGAAATCGTTGCCGTTGATCACGTCATGCTCGACGCCCAGTTCACGGTAATAGGGCACGCCGTTCTGCATGGGCGCGGTGATCCGCTCGCCATTCCGAGGTCGATTTCGAGCACCCCGTCGAAGAGCGGCACGACCACAGAGTCATAGGCATGGCGGTGCCAGCCGGTGTTGTCGCCGCGCTTGGCGAAACGCCATTCGGTGACGCGGACGCGGTCATTGTCGATCATCACGGTGGGGGTGGCGGATCCGGGGTCGCACATGGGCATGGTCCTTCGCTGGGGCAGGCGCATGGTAAGCGGATTTGCGGACGGATCAATGCAAGCGGTGAAAAGGGCCGTGGGGCGCGCGAGGTTAACGAAAGGTTAATCGGGGTGGAAATCGTCGGGCGTGCAGCCCGCGGCGAGGCTGGCGGCGATCCAGTTGATGGCGATGGTCTCGTCCTGCTCGGCCAGCCATGCCGCTTGCAGCCGGTAGGCGGGCAGTTCCTGCTGGCCTGGGCAGTACCAGTGCCGCGCCGTGGCCTGACGGTGGTGGGCGAGTTCATGGAGCAGAACGCTCACGTCCTGCGGGTTGCGCATCGACCACGGGCGGACAAGGTATATCGTTTGCGTCTCGGGGTCGTAGAGGCCGCGGCGGGTGGCGCCGGGCCGGCCGGCGGAGGACATGGCCCGCGCCCGCTGGGGCGAAATCAGGCGGAGGCGCGGCGGCGTCGCGCGGGCCGGGTAGGGGCTTTCGGCATCGAGCCAGCGGTCGAGCGTGGTGATGAGCCCGGCCATCGAACCCGCCTGTCGCCAGTCCGGTTCCGGTTCGGCGGCGTGCGTGGTGGCCGGGCCAAGGGCAAATAGCAGGGCAATAGCGATCAGGGCGATCCGCGCAGGCGCGAACCGGGGCAGGGGTTGCATGGCACAATCCGTAAAATTTTGCTGAACGTGGGGGTTATGCTAACCTTGGGTAAACAAAGCCTCAAAGGATCGTTCCTCAGCCGCAGATGAACCCTGTTCACCCATGACCCAGCGCCCGCTTCCCCCGTTTTCCGCCATCCGCGCCTTCGAGGCCGCGGCGCGGCATCTGAGCTTCAAGGCGGCGGCGGAAGAGTTATGCGTGACCCCCTCGGCGATCAGCCATCAGGTCAGGACGCTGGAGGACCATCTGGGCCAGCAGGTGTTCGTGCGGGCGGCGAACAGGCTGGCGCTGACGCGGGCGGGGGCGGCCTATGCCAGCGCGTTGTCCACCATCCTCGGAGAGCTTTTCGCGGCGACGGACGCGGCGACGGCGGGGTCGAATGCCGGCCCGTTCCGGGTACAGGCGACGGCGGCGTTCAACGCCCGCTGGCTGGTGCCGCGGCTGGATCGGTGCCCGTTGCGCGAGGCGCTGTCGGTGACCACCGCCGCCGGGGCGCCGGATACGGATTTTGCCGGCAATGACGCGGACCTGATCGTGCATTGGCGGGACAGCCCCATTCCCGGCTGTCATGTACTGCCGATGTTGAAATCCGTGCGCTACCCGGTGGCGAGCCCCGAAGTGGCCGAGCGGATCGGGACGCCGCAGGACCTGTTGAACGAACCGCTGTTGCGGGATCAGGTGCTGGATTGTTGGGCCGACTGGTTCCGGGCGGCGGGGGTGGTGGTGCCGGATGGCGGGCCGGGGGGCACGTTCAACGCCAATTGCGATATCAACCTGACCGCCTCCGAACGGGGGAAGGGGGTGTCGCTGGCGTGGGACGCGATTGCGCGGGCGACGCTGGAGGAGGGGCGGCTGGTGCGGCTGTTCGATATCGAGACCGCGCCTTCGGTCATATATTCAGTGGCTTACCCGGAGGGGCGGGCCGATGATCCGCGCATCAAGGCGATGCGCGACTGGCTTTTGCATGAGAGCATGGAAGACGGCACCGGGGCAGATCCGGTGCGGATCGAGGCGGCGCAGTGAGCCTGAAACGCGGTGTCGGTATCACGTCGGTATAACGTCGGTATTTTGTCGGTGTGCTGGCCGGTGTGCTGACCGGTGCACTGGCCGGTGCGGCTGGCCATGGCTTGCGTCGCGCCGTGAAAGCGGATAGGCCCCCGCCCTGCGGTCGCAGCCTACCCGCATAACAAAACAAGGGTCACAACCATGGATACGATTGTCATCTGCTCGGGCGGGCTCGATTCCGTGTCGCTTGCCTACAAGGTCGCGGCGGAACACCGCCTGCGGGGCCTGCTGTCCTTTGACTATGGGCAGCGGCATGTGAAAGAGGTCGCGTACGCGGCGGCCTGTGCCGAACGGCTGGGCGTGCCGCACAAGGTGGTGGATATCTCGACCGTGGGCGCCGCCCTGTCGGGGTCGGCCCTCACCGACGATGTGGATGTGCCCGACGGGCATTATGCCGAGGAGACGATGAAAATCACCATCGTGCCCAACCGCAACGCCATCATGCTGGCGATCGCCTTCGGCATGGCCGCGTCCGAGCGGGCCGATGCGGTGGCGGCGGCGGTGCATGGGGGCGATCACTTCATCTATCCCGATTGCCGCCCCGGTTTCATCGATGCGTTTCAGGCGATGCAGGATCATGCGCTGGAGGGGGTGGCCGAGGTGCGGCTCTACACGCCCTTCGTGACCATCTCGAAGGCAGATATCGTGAGTGAGGGGGCGAAGCACGGCACGCCCTTTGCCGAGACATGGTCGTGCTACAAGGGCGGAGAGGTGCATTGCGGGCGC
The DNA here is from genome assembly GCA_040220035.1 of Roseovarius sp. Taxonomy (GTDB): domain Bacteria; phylum Pseudomonadota; class Alphaproteobacteria; order Rhodobacterales; family Rhodobacteraceae; genus Roseovarius. The sequence goes on from JAVJTX010000034.1 coordinate 9,015, forward strand.
TGCGGCACCTGTGTCGAGCGGCGCGAGGCGTTTCATCTGGCGGGGGTCGCGGACCCCACGGACTATGCCGACCCGGAGTATTGGCGTCAGGCCGTGGAGCGCGACTGATGTACCGGATCACCAAGGAATTCGCCTTTTCGGCCTCGCACCAGCTCAAAGACCTGCCGCCGGAGCATCAATGCGGGCGGCTGCACGGGCATAATTACGTGGTCGTGGTGGAGCTGGCGGGGGCCGAGTTGAACACCCATGGCTTCGTGCGCGACTATCACGAGCTGGCGCCGCTCAAGCGGTATATCGACGATGAGCTTGACCATCGGCACCTCAATGACGTGCTGGGCGATGACATGGTCACGGCCGAGCGGCTGGCGAAGCATTTCCACGACTGGTGCGCCGCGCGCTGGCCGGAAACCGCTGCCGTCAGGGTCAGCGAGACACCCAAGACATGGGCGGAGTACAGGCCATGAGCACCCAAGACACCATCCGCGTGTCCGAGATCTTCGGGCCGACGATTCAGGGCGAGGGGGCGCTGATCGGGCAGCCGACGGTGTTCGTGCGCACGGGGGGCTGTGATTTCCGCTGTTCGTGGTGCGACAGCCTTCATGCGGTGGACTCGGAATATCGCGATACGTGGAAGGCGATGCCGTCCGAGGATATCATGGCCGAGATCGAGCGGCTGTCGGGGGGCAAGCCGATCATGGTGACGCTGTCGGGCGGGAACCCGGCGACCCAGCCGCTTGACCGGCTGATCGAGCAGGGCCGCGCCAAGGGCTACAGCTTTGCGATGGAAACCCAAGGGTCGGTGGTCAAGCCGTGGTTCGCCGATCTGCGGATGCTGGTCCTGAGCCCCAAGCCGCCCTCGTCTGGCATGAGCACCGACTGGCGGATCGTGGCGAATTGCGTGCGGACGGCCAAGGCGGCGCCGACGGTTCTGAAGATCGTGGTGTTCGACGAGGCCGATTACGCCTTTGCGCGCGAGGCGTCGGAGCGGTTCCGGGAATTGCCCATCTACCTGCAACCCGGCAACCACACGCCGCCGCCGCCCGGAGATGACAGCGCGACGGTCGATCAGGCGGGCATCGACGAGCGGATGCGCTGGCTGGTCGACAAGGTGGTGAAGGACAAGTGGTACGGCGCGCGCGTGCTGCCGCAGCTGCATGTCATGCTGTGGGGCAACAAGCGGGGCGTCTGAGGGGATACGGCGATGGGCGACGATATTTATAAAGGGTTGAAACAGCTGGGCGGGGCGACGGTGATGCCGCAAAGCCCCGAGGAGGCCGAGCTGGAGCGGGTACAGAACCCGCAGGCGGATGTGGCCTATAACGTGCGCTTTACCGCGCCGGAATTCACCTCGCTCTGCCCGATGACCGGACAGCCCGATTTCGCGCATCTGGTGATCGATTACGTGCCGGGCGAATGGCTGGTGGAGAGCAAGTCGCTCAAGCTGTACCTGACCAGTTTCCGCAATCACGGGGCGTTTCACGAGGATTGCACCGTGTCGATCGCCCGGCGTCTGGTGGACTTCCTCGCGCCGCAATGGCTGCGGATCGGGGGGTACTGGTATCCGCGCGGGGGCATTCCGATCGATGTGTTCTACCAGACGGGGCCGATGCCCGAGGGCGTGTGGATTCCCGATCAGGGCGTGCCGCCCTATCGCGGGCGGGGGTAACGAAAAACCCGCCGGGGATGGCCCGGCGGGTTTTCCTGATCACATGATCATTGGTGCCTCAGCACGGACCGCGGCGATAGCGGCCGTCGCCCGTGGCGTAGGCGCACTGGTTGTTGCCGGAGTTGCGGGCCACCAGCGTACCAGCCGCGGCGCCGCCGAGGGTCGAGACGACGGTCCAGTCACTGTCGGCGCCCAGAGCCTTGGCGGTGATGAAGCCGAGGCTGCCACCGATCAGTGCGCCGCCTGCCTGGCGTTCCTGCTGGGGTGTCATGCAGCCAGCGACCGCGACGGGCGCGGTGAGGGCAAGGGCGAGAACGGTCTTTCTCATGAGAATTCCTCCGAGTTGAGGCGGCGTAATGCCGCGATTTCGCTGATTGGAAGCTAGGTATGTTTGCGCCAAGCGGAAGGAGCAGATTTTCGGACGGCGATTTCCCGCAAGGCCCAAGGCCCGGTTCCGGCAAAATGCCGCTTACAGCCAGCGTGATGTTGGATCGTGGGGAACCTTTTGGCCGGGAGGAACATGGAAAACCGTGATCGTTGCGGCGCGTGAGACGCCTTTGACCAGCGTCCGGTTGCCCGGTCCCCAACGAAAAAGGCCGGCGCGATGGCACCGGCCCGTGGTGGTGGCGCCGGGCCATGCTTGGCCCGGCAACACGACGTCACTCGCGGTTCATGCGGTTTTCGATCAGGTCGTCCACCACGCCGGGATCGGCGAGGGTGGAGGTGTCGCCCAACGCGCCATAGTCGTTCTCGGCGATCTTGCGCAGGATGCGGCGCATGATCTTGCCCGAGCGGGTTTTCGGCAGGCCCGGCGCCCACTGGATCAGGTCGGGCGACGCGATCGGGCCGATTTCCTTGCGCACCCAGTCGCGCAGCTCCTTGCGCAGTTCCTCGGACGGCTCCTCGCCCGACATGAGCGTGACGTAGCAGTAAATGCCCTGTCCCTTGATGTTGTGCGGGTAGCCCACCACGGCGGCCTCGGACACTTTGGGGTGTGCCACCAGCGCCGATTCCACCTCGGCCGTGCCCATGCGGTGGCCGGAGACATTGATCACGTCATCGACGCGGCCGGTGATCCAGTAATCGCCATCCGCATCGCGGCGGCAGCCGTCGCCGGAGAAGTAATAGCCCTTGTAGTCGGAGAAATAGGTCTTCTCGAACCGCTCGTGATCGCCCCAGACGGTGCGCATCTGGCCCGGCCAGCTGTTCTTGATGACAAGCACGCCCTCGGCGGGATTGCTGTCGATCTCCTTGCCGGTCTGCGGGTCGAGCACGGCCGGCACGACGCCGAAGAACGGCTTCATCGCCGCGCCGGGCTTGAGCGCGTGGGCGCCGGCCAGCGGGGTCATCAGGTGGCCGCCGGTTTCCGTCTGCCACCATGTGTCGACGATGGGCACCTCGCCCTTGCCGACGATGTTGTGATACCACTCCCACGCCTCGGGGTTGATGGGCTCGCCCACCGTGCCGAGGATCTTGAGGCTGGAGAGGTCGCATTTCTCGACGTACTCGGTGCCCTGACCCATCAGCGCGCGAATGGCGGTGGGGGCGGTGTAGAACTGGTTCACCTTGTGCTTTTCGCAGACCTGCCAAAAGCGGCTGGCGTCGGGGTAGGTGGGCACGCCCTCGAACATCAGGGTGGTCGCGCCATTGGCCAGCGGGCCGTAGACGATATAGCTGTGCCCGGTGACCCAGCCCACATCCGCCGAGCACCAGTAGATATCGCCGTCATGGTAGTCGAAGGTGATCTCGTGCGTCATGGCGGCCCAGACGAGATAGCCGCCGGTGGTGTGCACCACGCCCTTGGGCGCGCCGGTCGAGCCGGAGGTGTAGAGGATGAAAAGCGGGTCCTCGGCATCCATCGCCTCGGGCGCGCAGTCGGCCGAGGCTTTCTCAACCAGCGGGCCGTAGGTGAAATCGCGGCCCTCCTTCATGTCGACATCGGCGCCGGTGCGTTCGACCATCAGCACCTTGGTGTCGCCGCTGATGTCGAGCGCCTTGTCGACGTTGGATTTCAGCGCCGTGTTGCGGCCGCCGCGCGGGGCCTCGTCGGCGGTGACGATCAGCTTGGCCTCGCAGCCGCTGACACGGGCGGCCAGCGCCTCGGGCGAGAAGCCGGCGAAGACGATCGAATGGATGGCGCCGATCCGGGCGCAGGCGAGCATGGCATAGGCCGCCTCGGGGATCATCGGCATGTAGAGCACGACACGGTCGCCGCGGCCCACGCCCAGCTCCTTGTAGACGTTGGAGAGCTTGTTCACCTGCTCGGAAAGCTCCCGATAGGTGATGTGCTTGGAGGGCTCATCGGGGTCGTCCGCCTCCCAGATGATCGCCGTCTGGTCGCCGCGGGTTTCGAGATGGCGGTCGACACAGTTGGCGGCGACGTTGAGCTGGCCGTCCTCGAACCACTTGATCGAGACATTGCCGAAATCGAAATTGACGTCCTTGATCTTGGTGAACGGCTTGATCCAGTCGACACGCCGGCCGTGTTCCTTCCAGAACGCCTCGGGGTCGCTGATCGAGGCCGCGTACATCTTTTCATACGTGTCGGCGTCGACATGGGCGTTCGCGGCAATCTCGGCAGCGGGGGGATAGGTTTTCAGTTCGGACATATCGGACCCTTGGTTGTGTCAAATTCCGGTCGTGGTGAAACGGCCCGCACCGCCGGCAGGGCAAAGACTGCAGGGCGCACGCCGTCCGGCCTCAGATGGCCAGGTATTCCGAGCGAAGCTCCTCGTTTTGTAGAACCTCCTCCGCGGTACCGTCGAAAACGATACCACCAGTATCGAGGATAACAGCGCGATCGGAAAGTTCCAGTGCGCGCACCGCGTTCTGTTCGACGATGATCGTGGTCATGCCCTGTTCCTTGATCAGGCGCAGGGTTTTCTCGATCTCGTCGACGATGACGGGGGCCAGCCCCTCATAGGGTTCATCCAGCAGCAGCACCTTGATGTCACGCGCCAGCGCGCGGGCCACCGACAGCATCTGCTGCTCGCCGCCCGACAGGGTCACGCCCTCCTGCTTGCGGCGTTCGGCGAGGCGCGGGAACAGGTCGTAGAGCCGTTCGATCGACCAGCCGATGGGCGGGGCGATCTGGGCCAGTTGCAGGTTCTCCTCGACCGTGAGGCCGGGGATGATGCAGCGGTCTTCGGGAACGAGGCCGATGCCGGCCTGACTGGCCTCGTGGCTCCTCATGGTGTGCAGCGGCTGGTGATCCAGCCAGATCTCGCCACGGTTCACCTGCGGGCTGTCCATCCGCGCGATCGAGCGCAGCGTCGTGGTCTTGCCCGCGCCGTTGCGGCCCAGCAGGGCGAGGATCTCGCCCTCGTGGACGTTGAAGCTGATGTCCTGCACGATGTAGCTTTCACCGTAATAGGACTGCATCCCCCAGACCGACAGGAAGGCGGGGGCCGTTTCGGCGTAGTTCTTGCCCTTCGAGAAATCGGGTTTGACGTTCATGTTTCGTGTCCTCCCGTCCCGGACCTGATCCGGAACCTCCGTTTAGGGGGCGGGGCCCCGGGGCGGTCCCGGGGCGCCGGTGAAATGTCGCTCAGGCGCTTTCGCCCAGATAGGCCTCGCGCACCTTCGGGTGGCCCTTGATCTTGTCCGGCGTGTCCTCGACCAGCGGGGTGCCCTGAGCCAGAACGGTGATCCGTTCGGCCAGCGAGAACACGACATGCATGTCATGCTCGATGATGGCGATGGTGATGTCACGCTCGTCGCTGATCTGCTTGAGCAGGTCGATGGTGTTGTTGGTGTCGGCCCGGGCCATGCCTGCCGTCGGCTCGTCGAGCAACAAAAGGCGCGGGTTCTGGGCGAGGCACATGCCGATTTCCAGCCGCCGCTTGTTGCCCCGCGACATCGACGCCGCCTTGGTGTGCCGCTGTTCGGCGAGGTTGAGGTTTTCCAGCATCTGCTCGGCCTGACCGATGATGTCCTTCTCGTTCTCGGTCTTCTCGATGGCATGCATCCGGAAGGCGCCGTCGCGGGTGGCGAAGATCGGGATCATCATGTTTTCCAGCACGGTCAGGTCGCCGAAGATCTCGGGCGTCTGGAACACGCGGGAAATGCCCATCTGGTTGATCTCGTAGGGTTTCCGCCCCAGCACCGACTGGCCGTCGAACATGACCGAGCCGGTGTCGGGGATCAGCTTGCCGATCAGGCAGTTGAGCAGGGTGGACTTGCCCGCCCCGTTCGGCCCGATGATGGCATGAACCGAGTTCTCCTCGACGCTCAGGTTCACGTCGCCCAGCGCCTGAAGGCCGCCGAAGCGCTTGTTGACGTTCTTGACCTCAAGAATTCCCATGGGTCCGTCTCCTTATTCGGCGGGGTTGCGCTGGTTGGCGGCGTCACGCTCGGCATCCGAGCCCTTGGCGTCGCGCCGGCGGAAGGTGAAGCGCCCGATCCTCTGGCCGCCCTCGACAAGGCCGCCGGGC
>JAVJTX010000035.1:0-82365 GCA_040220035.1 Roseovarius sp.
TTCGCAACCGGCGCGCCACCGTTGGGTGGCGCGCCCTCCAAACGCCCCGGCAAGCCCGACATCATGCCCCCCGCGAGGACTGACATGCAAACCGGACTGATCAAGACGCTCGACAGGTTCGAATTGGTCTTTTCCAACCTGTCGCTGGCCCTGCTCGTGGTGGTGCTCGCCCTGCAGGTGATCTTCCGCTACGTCTTCCAGATCGGCCTGACCTGGAGCGAAGAGATCTCGCGCTTCGCCTTCGTCTGGTTCGTCTACATCTCCGCCAGCCTCGCCGCCCAGCGGGGCACCCATATCCGCGTCACGCTCTTCGTGAACCTGATCCCGGGCGGGCGCAACGTGGCCCTCCTGCTGGCCGACGCCATCTGGATCGTCTTCAACCTCTTCGTCGTCGCCGCGGGCGTGATGCTGATCCAGCGCACGCTGGCCTATCCGGTCTATTCCACCGCGCTCTTCCTGCCGCTGGCGTGGCTCTACAGCGTCGTGCCGCTGGCCCACGCGCTGATGATCCTGCGCATCCTCCAGCGGCAATGGGGCTGGTGGCGCCACGGCATTCCTATCATCGCCTCCGAGGCCGCGGCCCACGCCGCCCGCACCGAAGGACAAGGCGCATGATCTTCGTCGCCGTCTTCCTGCTCTGCCTCGTGCTGGGCGTGCCGATCTTCGTCACCCTCGGCGTGCCCTCGCTGATCGAGCTTCTGCGATCCCCGGTGCCGCTGGAATCGCTGGCCCACAGCCTCTTCGACGGGGTCGACAAGTTCCCGCTGCTGGCGATCCCCAACTTCGTGCTGGCCGGCGCCATCATGGCCCGCGCCGGCATCACCCGCGACATCATCGACGTGATGCGCGCCGTCGTGGGGCAGGCGCATGGCGGGCTGGCGATCGTCACCATCCTGTCGTGCATGTTCTTCGCCGCCATCTCCGGCTCCGGCCCCGGCACCGTCGCGGCCATCGGCACCCTGCTGATCCCGGCCATGAAGGAAGACGGCTACCCGGCCGATTTCTCCGCCGCCGTGGCCTCCTCGGGCGGCACGCTCGGCATTCTGCTGCCACCCTCCAACCCGATGATCGTCTATGGCGTCCTCGCCTCGGTCTCGATCGGCGACCTGTTCCTCGCGGGCCTGCTGCCGGGGATGCTGATGGGCGCCCTGCTGGTGACCACCACCTGGTTCCTCTCCCGCCGCCACGGCTATCGGGGCAGCCAGCCGCGCTTCGACCGGCACGCCTTCCTTACGGCGCTCTGGCGCGGCAAATTCTCCCTCGCCACGCCCTTCATCGTGCTGGGCGGCATCTATGGCGGCGTCTTCACCCCGGTCGAGGCCTCGGTCGTCGCCGTGGGCTATGCCCTCGCCGTAGGCCTTCTGATCAAGCGCAGCATCGGCCTGCGCGCCACATGGGAGGCGCTGGGCGAGGCCAGCACCGTCTGCGGCGGGCTGGTGCTGATCATGGGCACGGCGATCTTCTTCGGCGAATTCCTCGCCCTCAACATGATCCCCCAGAAAATCGCCGCGGCACTGCTGAACATCACCACCGACCCCACGCTGATGCTGCTCCTGATCGCGCTGATCCTGATCGTGCTCGGCACCTTCATGGAAACGCTCTCGACGGTGATCATCCTCACCCCGATCCTGCTGCCGCTGATCCTCAAGCTGGGCATCGACCCGATCCATTTCGGCATCCTGCTCGTCGTCACCTCCGAGATCGGCTTCCTGACACCGCCCCTCGGGGTCAACCTCTTCGTCGCCTGCGGCATCTCGAACCTGACGATCGAGGAGGTCTCGCGCCGCGTCCTGCCGTTCATCGCGACCATCATCGTGGGGCTGCTGATCCTGCTCTTCTTCCCGCAGATCAGCCTGCTCCTGCCATCCTTCAAGTAACCACGAAAAACCGGCGCATCCAGCGCCGGAAAGGAGACACGACAACATGCTCACCAACGAAGGTGTCATCAACACGTTCCTCGAAGCGGGGATCACCCGCGGCTTCACGCTGCCGGGCCTCGGGATCACATGGTCGCTCCCCGCCTTCCACGACCGCAAGGACGAGTTCGAGGTCGTGCTGGCCCGTAGCGAGCAAAGCGCCAGCGTGATGGCCCAGGTCGCCGGCAAGATGACCGGCAAGCCGGGGCTGCTGATGGCGCAGGGGCCGTTCTCCACCTCCACCGGCGCCTTCGGCATCCTCGAGGGCTACTTCTCCTCCTCGCCGATGGTCGTGCTGACCGATACCTCCTGCTATGACGGCTTCGCCCAGCACGGGGTCTACCAGACCATGACCGGCGATTACGGCGCGGCCGATGCCTTCGCCGTGCTCAAGACGATGACCAAATACGCCACCTACGCCACCACCCCGACCGAGGCCGTGTACGGCGCGCAACTGGCGGTCAAGCACGCCTCGACCCCGCGTCAGGGGCCGGCGGCGGTGGTGATGCGGACCAATGTCATCAAGCAGGAACTGCCGGAAACCTCCCGCGCCCGGCTCTACCCGGTCGAGGGGCACCTGAAATACACCCCCCCGCGCGTCGATACCGCCGCCGTCGACCGCATCGCGTCCCTGCTGGCCGACGCGCAACAGCCCGTCATGATCGTCGGCAACGGCGTCTACGGCAGCCGCTGCGGCCCCGCGCTTCAGGCGCTGGCCCAGCGCAACGGCATCGCCATCGCCTCCAGCTATCACGGCAAGGGCACAATCGACGAGGGCTGCGACATCGCCGTCGGCATGATGGGCACATGGGGGTCCGCCGCCGCCAACCGCGCGGTGCAGGCCGCCGACCTCGTGCTGGTGATGGGCTGCTCGCTGGGGCCCGAATACACCCGCTTCCGCGACGAAAAGATGATCCGCCCCGGCGACCAGACCATCATCCAGATCGATCAGGACCCGCTCAACGCCGGCTGGGTCGTGCCCGTCGACATGGCCGTCACCGCCGACGTGGCCGAGGTGGCCGCGCTCCTGTCCGACACCGCCCCCCACGACCCCTCCCTCGTCGAGCGGCGCAAGGCGGCAATAACCAAGATCAAGCAGGAGAACGATTACGGCGTGCTGCCCACCTATCAGACCCGCCCCGGCACCATGCATTACGCCGACATCATGCGCGGGCTGCAAGGCTTCCTCGGGCCCGAAGACCTGATCACCATGGATGCCGGCACCAACCGCATCTGGGCCACCTGCCGGCTGCCCCTGCGCCACCCCAACCAGCTTGTCGCGCCGGGCGGGATCGGCGGCATGGGCTGGTCCACCCCGGCTGCCACCGGCGCCAAGATCACCGCGCCCGAAAAGCGTGTGACCGGCGTGATCGGCGATGGCGGCTTCATGATGACGATGGATGCCATCGCCACCGCCGCCGAACAGGGGCTCGACGTGGTCTACGTGGTGGCCAACAACGCGGGCCTCGGCATGGTGCGCGACAATCTCGGCAACCAGAAGATCGCCGTCGATTTCCTCGATCACGACTTCGCCAAGGTGGCCGAGGGGCTGGGCGGCACCGGCCTGACCGTGACCGAGGGCGACCAGATGGGCGACGCCCTGCGCGAGGCGCATGCCATGGGCGGCCCCGTGGTGATCGACGCCAAGGTCGACCCGGCGGCCAGCCACCGCGACTGTTCCGACTATGATGATCTCTGACCGAAAGGCCCGGCCCATGAAACGTTTCGAAAACCGGACCATCCTGATATCCGCCGCCGCCGACGGACTTGGGCTCGCCATCGCCGAACGGCTCGCGGCCGAGGGCGGCACCGTGGTCGCTCTCGACCGCAGCGACGAGGCGATGACCGCCGCCCGCGCCCGCCCCGAGGCCGCCGGCATCCGCTTCGAGAAGGTGGACCTCATGGACCCCGGCGATATCACCGGCACCATCGCCCGCCTCGAAGGCGACGGGCTGCGCTTCGACACGCTGGTCAACAATGCCGGCGGCTCGCTGCACACCCCGCGCCCCTTCCTCGAGGAAACCGACGATCACTGGAAGGTGGTGATGGACCTCAACGTCGCGGCCACCGTGCGGCTGACCCGCGCGGTTCTGCCGCACATGCTGGACCGGGGCTTTGGGCGCATCGTCAATCTCGGCTCCAAGGCCGGGCGCTACGGCAGCCTCTTCACCGGGGCCAACTACGTGGCGGCCAAGGGCGCGGTACAGTCGATGACCCTGCAACTGGCGCAGGAATTCGGGCCCTCGGGGATCACCTGCAACGCGGTCTGCCCCGGCGCCATCCTGACCCCCCGGGTCGAGCGGCTTCTCTCCGAACGCATGACACAGGCCGAACGCGACGCCGCCATCGCCCAGATCCCCATGCGTCGCAATGGCCGGGTCGAGGACGTGGCCAGCGCCGTTGCCTTCTTCGCCGCCGAGGAGGCGGGGTTCATCACCGGCCAATTGCTCGACGTGAACGGCGGGCAGGGGATGTGCTCGTGACCGATGATGCCTCCCTCGGCCCGGTCCTGATCACCGGCGGCGGCGGTTTCCTCGGCCGCGCGCTCACCGCCCGGCTGCTCGACGCCGGCGAAACGGTCGTCACGCTCGACCTTTCGCCCGCCGAGCGCGGCGATCCGCGCGCCACCCACCTTGGCGGCGACATCCGCGACGGCACGGCATTGCTGAACATGGCAAAGGTCCACGACATCCGCGCCATCGTCCACCTCGCCGCCCTCGTGATCCCCGACTGCCGCAGCAAACCCGTGCTGGGGGCCGAGGTCAACGTCATCGGCCATCTCAACATGCTCGACCTCGCCCGCAGCCTCGGCATCCGCCGCTTTCTCTACACCAGCTCCATCGCCGCGCGCCCCCGGCCGCCCTTCGACGCCCCGGTCAATCTCTACGGCGTCTGGAAACGCGCCTGCGAGGACGCCGCCAAGGTCTGGTTCCTCGACCACGGCGTGCCCTCCGTCGGCCTGCGCCCCAACGTGGTCTACGGCCCCGGCCGCGAAAGCGGCGAGACGGCGGCGATCACCCTCGCCATCAAGGCCGCCGCCCGGGGCGCGCCCTACCAGATGCCCTTCACCAGCCGCATGTGCTTTCAGCATGTCGACGAGGTCACCGACATCATGCAACGCTGCCTGCGCGCCGTGCCCGCCGAACCGGTGGTCAGCGACCTGACCACCGACATCGCCGGCACCGACGACGTCATCGCCGCGATCCGCGCCTGCGCGCCCGACGCCCGCATCACCCCGTCCGACGCCGCGCGGCCCTCGCCGCCCGAGCTCGACAACCGCCCGCTCGTCAACCTCATCGGCGACTGGCACAGGATTTCCCTGACAGAAGGAGTACGCAAGACGTTCGACCACTACCAGAAGACCGCCTGAGGGCGGCCATCACGACCCCGCCACGCGCCGTTGCGCGACAGGTGGCGCAGAACGACCCGCCGAAGTGGTCCTACTGCGCCGCCCCGTTTTGCGTTACGACGGGGGGGAGGGGATACAGGAATTGACAAGGTTCAGGAGGAAACCATGACCATCAGGAAAATCGCAACCGGAACACTCGCCGCCGGCGCCATCGCCGTCGCGCTGCTTCAGGCCGGCACCGCCGCCGCGCAATCGGTGACCATCGTCGTGCCGTTCTCGGCCGGCGGCGGCACCGACATCACCACCCGCTCAATGCAGGAGGAGATGGCAAACTCGCTCGGCGCCAACGTGGTGGTCAAGAACACCGCCGGGGCAGGGGGCACCATCGGCGTCGCCGAGGCCGCCCGCGCCCGGCCCGACGGGCGCACCATCGGCATGGCCCCGGTCGGCCCACTGACCACCCAGACCCACCTGCGCAAACTGCCCTACTCGGTCGACAGCTTCGAGTATATCTGCCTCGCCTATTCGGCCCCCACCGCCATCGCCGTCGGCAAGGACTCCGAGTTCGAAACGCTGGAAGACCTGGTGAATTACGCCAAGGAAAACCCCGGCGATCTCACCTTCGCCGTGCAGGCCATCGGCTCCATCCCCCACGTCGCGGGGCTCGCCCTCGCTGACGCCGCCGGGATCGAGATGACCTTCCTGCCGGTCGACGGCGACGGCCCGGCGCTCAAGGCGCTGCTCGACGGCACCGCCGACCTCTTCATCCCCCACGTCTCGTTCCTCTCCAGCAACGCCGACCAACTCCGCTCGCTGGCGATCCTCAAGGACGGGCGGCTCGACACCATGCCCGACGAGGTGACGGCGATGGAGCAGGGCTATGACCTCGACATCCCGATCTGGGGCGGCCTCGTCGCGCCCAAGGACACCCCGGCGGAACAGGTCACCGCGCTGGAAACGGCCTGCGAGGCGGCGATCTCCTCGGCTCCGTTCCAGGAACGGATGGAACAGCTCCAGCAGCCCTCCGCCTACATGAACGGCGCGGATTTCGAGGCCTTCGTGAAAAAGCAGTACGAGCGTAACCGCGGATTGCTGGAAAAAGCGGGCCTCCTGGCCGAATGACCCCCGGTTGACCCCCGGATGATCCCCGACTGATCCCGGGGCGCACCACGGGCGCGGCGTGCGCGGTGAAAGGAGATGCAGATGAAAACGCATGAAACGGAGCCGACACGCCCGTCCGGGGCGCGCGCCATCGCGATCGGCGTGGCCCTGGCGATCCTCGCCCTGGCCGCGCTGCTCTTCTCGCAGACCTTCGCGGAAATCAGCGCCTTCGCCCGCGCCAGTCAGGGCCGGGGGCCGTTCTTCTACCCGCGCTTCATCCTCGCGGCGGTCGCGCTGCTGGGCCTGCTGATGGTGCTGCGCCCGGTCCCGACGGACGAACCCATGCCCTCCGGCGCGGGGCTGCGCCGCGCGCTGGGGCTGGTCGCCGCCGTCACGGCCTATGCGCTGGGCCTGTCGCTGGCGGGCTTCCTGATCTCGAGCCTGCTCTTCGCCTGCCTCACGCCCCTCTTCCTGGGCTACCGGCGGGTGGCGGTGACCCTCCTCGTGGCGGCGGCCTTCTGCCTTTCGGTCTGGTACCTCTTCGAGAACGCCTTCCTCATCATCCTGCCACGCTCGCCGTGGTTCGACGGGTTCTGAACGGATGCCCGAACACACAGCACGTCACGACGGGAGACCGGACACATGGACCTGATCCTCGGAGCCCTTGGCGACATCGCCACGCCGCTCGCGCTGCTCTGCATGGTCGCGGGCACGGTGGTGGGCGTCCTCGTGGGCGTCCTGCCTGGCCTCGGCTCGGTGGTCGGGTTGACCATGGTGCTGCCCTTCACCTTCTCCATGCCGCAAGTGCCGGCGCTCGCGCTGATGCTCGGGGTCTATTGCGGCTCGGTCTATGGCGGGTCGATCACCGCCATCATCCTCAACACGCCCGGCACGCCGCAATCCGCCGCCACCGCGATGGAGGGGTTCCCCATGGCCCGACGCGGCGATGCCGACCTCGCCATCGGCTGGGTGACCTCGGCCTCGACGCTGGGCGGGCTGTTCTCGGTCCTCGTGCTGATGCTCGCGGGGTCATGGCTCGCGGCCTTTTCGCTGAATTTCACTCCGATCGAGTATTTCGCCCTCGGCGTCTTCGCCCTGACCTGCATCGCCGGCGTCTCGGCGGGGGCGATGGTGCCCGGCTTGCTCTCGGGCGCCTGCGGATTGCTCGTGGCCACCATCGGCGCCGACCCGGTCACCGGCGACCTGCGCTTCACCTTCGACAGTTTCGAGCTTTCCGCCGGCATCACCCTGATCCCGGTCATCGTCGGGCTGTTCGCCTATTCCGAGATGTTCCTGCGCGCAGCCCGGTTCGACCCTTCCGCCGCACGCGAAAAGACCCGCGTGGGGTTTCGCCTGCCGCCACTGAAAGCGTGGCGCAGCCGTCTGGGCATGCTGGCGCGCGGCTCGGTGATCGGCTGTTTCGTGGGGGCACTGCCCGGCACCGGCGCGGCGACCGCCGCCTTCATCGCCTATTCCGAGGCGCGGCGCACCTCCACGCGCCGCGACAATTTCGGCAAGGGAGAGCCCGACGGCCTCGTCGCCTGCGAAAGCGCCAACAACGCCGTCACCGGCTCCGCCCTCGTGCCGACGCTGGCGCTGGGCGTGCCGGGGGATCCGGTCACCGCCGTGATGCTGGGCGCCCTGATCATTCAAGGGGTCACGCCGGGCCCGCAGCTTTTCACGAACAACCTCGATCTCGTCTATGCCATCTTCGGCCTGCTGATCGTCATCAACCTGATCATGTTCGCCACCGGGGCCCTCGGCGCGCGGCTCTTCACGCAGGTTCTGCGCATCCCAGAGCCGCTGCTCATCGCCATGGTGCTCATCGTGTCGACCCTTGGCGCCTACGGCGTGCGCGGCAACATGCTCGACGTCTGGATCGCGCTGGGCGCGGGCGTCGCGGGGGTGTTCATGCGGCTGGCCGGAATGCCGGTGGCGCCCTTCGTCATCGGCATGGTGCTCAGCCCGATGATCGAACAATCCCTGCGCCAGGGGCTGGTGCTGACGCGCGGCAATTTCCTCGCCTTCTTCGAACGTCCGATCGCGCTGGTTCTCTTCGTCGTGACCGCCGGCATACTGCTCTGGCCGCTGCTCCGCCGCTGGCGGGGCAAGCGCGCCTGACCTCGCGCCGGGGGGGTGTTGCGCGGCCCCCCACATCTCGCGTGTTGCGCGCGGGACGCCACATCAATCCCCCCGCCCGCCGACGCCCGCACCGACGCGATACCGACAAAATACCGACGTGATACCGACGTTGGAATTCCTTCAAAACAAGGCCGTTAACCATCGAATCGCGGATTTGCCGGAAATCCCGTTGCCCGGAACATTCGCGCCGCCCCTCCCGTTGATCCTCATATCAAGCATCGGGAGCCGCGAAATGGCTGACACCACGGCGACAACAGACAGGCTGCTTCAGCGCCACGGCCGCACCTTCTGTGACGAACTCGGCATCAACATCGACAGGAACACGCCAAGCCCCTTGTTTCGCTGGCTCGTCGCCTCGATCCTGTTTTCCTCGCGGATCAGCGCCGCCAACGCCGTCAGGGCCGCCCGTGCCCTCTCCGATGCCGGCCTGACCACACCCGACAAGATGGCCTCGGCCACATGGCAGGACCGCGTCGATATCCTCGGCGCCAACGGCTACAAACGTTTCGACGAAAGCTACAGCCGGAACCTCGGCGATGCCGCCGACATGCTGGGTGAAACCTATCAGGGCGACCTGCGCAACCTCCGCGAGGCCGCCCACCGGAACCCCGACGAAATGCGCCACCGGCTGAAAGCGTTCAAGGGCCTCGGCGACACCGGCGTCGACATTTTCTACCGCGAAGTTCAGTCGGCATGGCCGGAACTCCACCCGTTCGCAGACCACAAGGCCTTGCAAGCCGCTGAAAAACTTGGCCTTCCCAAGACCGCCAAGGGGCTTGCCGGCCGCGTGAGCGAGGCGGATTTCCCCCGGCTGGTCGCCGCGCTGGTCCGAACCGATCTCGAAAAGGATTACGAGGCGGTGACAGGCCGGTAGCCGGCGCCGGCCAGCAGAAAGCCTTGGCGCAAGAGGCCTCAGCGGGCACGCAACGCCCGGTGGCTTTGCCGCTTTGGAAACCTCTTTGTCCTCATATCTCCATGGCCCTTGAATCGGTTCGTTATAATCACTGCATTGACGAAATGATTACGTAGTCATAAGAATCATGTCGAGTAATATGATTCTAATGAAATGCTATGAAATCGAAATCAAGCGCCACCAGTAAGGACCTCGCCCGCGCCGCCGGCGTGTCGCAGGCGACCGTCTCACGCGTCTTCCGGGGCGAATCGAGCGTCACCGCCGACACGCGCGAACGCGTGCTCGACGCGGCAAGGCAGATCGATTACCGCCCCAACGTGCTGGCCCGCGCCATGCGCACCAGCCGCCTTGGCGTCATCGGCGTGGTCGTCGCCCGGCTGAGCAACCCGCTCTACACCGAAATCCTGTGCGCACTGAACGAGGTGCTGGCGGACAAGGAGCTCAAGGTCGTCCTGTGGGACACCGAGGGCACGGGCGAAACCGCCGCCATCGACTCGATCAGCCAGTCGCTGGTCGACGGGGTGATCTTTGCCGCCGTCACACGCAGCTCCCCGGTCCTGGAAGAGGCGATCCGCTCGGCGGCGCCGCTGGTCCTGATCAACCGCACGATCGACGACCTGAGCTGTGATCAGGTGTCGAGCGACAACCGCGCGGGCGGGGCGGCGGTGGCCAGCTACCTGCTCGATCACGGGCGCAAGCGCATCGGCTTCATCAGCGGCTCGCTCGAGGTCAGCACGGTGCGCGACCGCGAGGCGGGATTCCTAGAGGAACTGGAGCGGCGCGGCGTCAGCATCGAAAGCTCGCTCACCCGCCGGGTGGCGTTTTCGCACGAGAGCGGGCGCACGGCGATGCAGTCGCTGCTCGACCTCGCCGATCCGCCCGACGCGGTGTTCTGCGCCAACGACCTGCTGGCGCTCGGCGCGCTCGACGGCGCGTTCGAGGCGGGCTGCCGGGTGCCCGAGGATTGCTGGGTCGTCGGCTTCGACGATGTCGAACAGGCGTCGTGGTCGACCCTGTCGCTGACGACGGTGCGCCAGCCGGTGCGCAAGATCGTCGAGGATGGCGTCGCCCTGCTGCTCGAGCGGCTGGCCGAGCCGGAACTGGAACCACGCCGTATCGTGCACCCGGTCGACATGATGATCCGCCGCAGCACGGCGCGGTCCCGCAGGGGCGGACAGAAGGAAGGCAACGCATGACCCATATCTCCGAGGCCGAACGACAGACCGAGATTCGAGAGCGCGTCGACGTGCTTGTCGTGGGCGGCGGCTCGGCCGGGATCGCGGCGGCGGTTTCGGCGGCGCGCACCGGCGCCAGCGTCATGCTGGTCGAGCGGATGGGCTTCCTCGGCGGAACGCTGACTTCGGTCACGCTGGGCAGCATCTGCGGCCTGTACGGGCTGGATGGCGGCCGGGTACAGCGGCTGGTGCGCGGGCTGGCGGACGAGATCATCGACAGGCTGGCACAACGCGGCGGGGCCAATGCGCCCAAGGTCTGGCTGCAGACCGCGTCGCTGCCCTATCACCCCGAGCCGATGAAGCGGGTGGCCGATGACCTGATGGAGGAGGCGGGCGTCGCCGTGCGCTTTCATTCTCTGGCGGTCGAGGTGATCCGGCGCGGGGGCCGCGTGGGCGGCGTGATCTTCGAGTCGATCGACGGGCGCTGGGGCGTCGAGGCCGGTGTCGTGGTCGACACGACCGGTGACGGCCAGATCGCCGCGCTGGCGGGGGCCGAGTGGCGCTGTGACGTGGAAGACCTGCAATTCCCGACAACGATGATCCGTTTCGGCGGGGTCGACACGACCGCGGTCGAGAAGACCGACCGCGCCGCGCTGCACCGCCATCTCGAGGCCGCCGTCGCGGCGGGGTTCGACCTGCCGCGCACGGCGGGCGGCATCTTTGCCTTCAACGCCGAGGTCGTGCATCTCAACATCACCCGCGTCGACGTGGACGGGCGCCCGCCCAACCCCCTTTCGGTGCGCGAGATGAGCGTGGCCGAGGCCAAGGGCCGGCGCATGGCCGAGCTTTACCTGAACGCCTTTCGCCAGCATGTGCCGGGCTATGCCAATGCCTGGCTTCTGGACACCGGCACACAGATCGGCGTGCGCGAAAGCCGCCGGATCGAGGGCGACTACACGCTCGACGAGGACGAGGTGCTTTCGGGCAAGCGGTTCGAGGACGGCATCGCCGCCTGCGCATGGCCGGTCGAGGAGCATGGCGCCGACCGGGCAACCCGGTGGGTCTGGCTGCCGGATGGCACGTTCTACCAGATCCCGTGGCGCTGCCTGTTGCCGAAGGGGCTCGACGGGCTGGTGATGGCCGGGCGCTGTGTCTCGGCCACCCATGTGGCGCAGGCGTCGCTGCGGGTGGCGGGCACGTGTTTCGCCATGGGCGAGGCGGCGGGGCTTGGCGCCGCGCTGGCCGCCGGCCGGCATGGCGGCGATCTGCGGGCGCTCGACGTGCAGGCGTTGCGGGCGGAACTGGCCCAGCGGGGCGCGTTCCTTGGCGACGGCCAGCCCGAAACATTTTCGCCCGCCGGGGCCGAACTGGAGGCCGCGCGATGAGAAAGCTCAGAAGCAATTTCGAGGAGGGCAGCACGATCTGGGCCCTGCGCCGCGCACAGTGGACGGCGCTCGGCATCGACGAGGCCGACATGGACAAGCCCAAGATCGCCATCATCAACACCTCCTCGGAACTGTCGAGCTGCTTTTCGCATCTCGACCGGGTGGCCGAGGCGGTCAGCGAGGCGGTGCGGGCGGCGGGGGCCTTGCCCTTCGTGGTGAAGACCACCGCACCCAGCGATTTCATTCACTGCGCGGGCTCGTCGGGCAGCTATATCCTGCCGTCGCGTGACCTCGTGGTGAACGATATCGAGGTATCGGTCGAGGGCCCGCAGCTTGACGCGATGGTGTGCCTGGCCTCCTGCGACAAGACGGCGCCGGCACAGCTCATGGCGGCCGCGCGGCTGGATATTCCCACGCTTCTGGTGATCGGCGGGTATCAGGCCTGCGGCGCGCTCAATGGCGAAACGGTCGATATCGAGGATGTCTTCGAAAGCGTCGGCAAGCTGGGCTCGGGCGAGTTGACCGTCTCCGACATCGCCTGCATGTCGCGGGTGGCGGTGGCGGGGCCGGGGGTCTGTGCCGGGATGGGCACGGCCAACTCGATGCATATCATGACCGAGGCTCTGGGCATGGCCCTGCCGGGCAGCGCGCCGGTGGCGGCGGAAAGCGAGCGGATGTACGAGCGCGCCCGCGCGGCCGGGGCCCGGATCGTCGAGATGGTGTGGGAGGATCTGCGCCCCTCGAAGATCCTGACGCCCGAGGCGTTCGAGAATGCCGCCGCGGTGGCGATGGCGCTCAGCACCTCGATCAACGTCATGCGCCACATGCAGGCGGTGGCCGAAGAGGGGCAGGTGCCGGTCGATATCTACGATGTCTTCGCAGGGCTCGACGGCAAGGTGCCGGTGCTGTGCGCGATCAAACCCAACGGTGACGGCCGGATCGAACAGCTTGATGCCGCAGGCGGCACGCAGGCGATCATGAGCCGGTTGCGCGGCGTGCTGCACGAGGGCGCGATGGGCGTCGACGGGCAGACGCTGGGCGCCCGTCTGGATGTGTTCGGCGAGGCGCAAAGCACTGATGTCGCCACGATGGCCGCGCCGGTGGCCGCCGGGCCCTCGCTGATGGTGCTGAAGGGGAGTCTCGCGCCCGAGGGGGCAATCATGAAGATCGGAACCGGGGCCTATGCCGATCTGGTCTTCGAGGGGCCGGCGCGGGTTTACGAGACGCAGAAGGCGGCGCTCGATGCGCTGGAGGCGGGGCAGATCGTGGCGGGCGACGTGGTCGTGCTGCGGGGGCTTGGCGCGCTTGGCGGGCCCGGTGTCGCCTCGGCCTCTTGGTTCGCGGCGGCGCTGGCGGGCAGCCGTTTGGCGGGCAGCGTGGCGCTTGTCACCGACGGGCAGCTTTCGGGTCTCAACCGGGGCCTTGTCGTGGGGCAGGTGATGCCCGAGGCCGCCAGCGGCGGGCCGATGGCGCTGGTGCGCGATGGTGATCCGATCCGGATCGAACTGTCGGCGCGCGCGATCGACCTTCTGGTGGATCAGGCGACGCTTGAAGCGCGGCAGAGGGCAGCCACCGGCCCGGCCTTCCGGATGCGCGACGGCTGGCTCGGCTTTTACCAGCAACTCGTCACACCGCTCAGCCGGGGCGGGGTTCTGCGCCCCGGGCGCGAGGTTTCGGAGGATCAAAAGCGATGACGACCCATTTCAGCATCACCGACACGCCTTGGCCGCTGTTGATCGGCGGCGAGTCCGCCCCGGCAGAGAGCGGGCGGACATTCGAGGCGATGAACCCTTCGACCGGCACGGTGCTGGCACGTTTCGCCGAGGCGGGCGAGGCGGATGCCGACCGGGCGGTCGCGGCGGCGCGCAAGGCCTTCGAGACCACGTGGGGCACCCTGACACCCAAGGCCCGCTCGCGCCACCTGATGCGCTTTGCCGATGCGATCCGCGGCCGGGCCGAGGATTTCGCGCTGGCCGAGACCATGGACGTGGGCCGGCCCATCTCGATCACCTCGACCGAGATGGAGGGACTGGCGGATTCGGTGGAGTATTACGCCGGGATCCTGCTGGGGCTGTCGGGCGAGACGCTCAACGTCTCCGACCCGACGCTTGCGGATTTCACCCTGCGGGAACCCATCGGCATCTGCGGGTTGATCACGCCGTGGAACTACCCCGCGCTTTTGGCGGTGCTGAAGATCGCGCCGGCGCTGGCGGCGGGGAACACCGCCGTGCTGAAGCCCTCGGAGGTCACGCCGCTGTCTTCGGCGCTGCTGGCGGAGTGTGCGCAGGAGGCCGATCTGCCGCCCGGTACGCTCAACGTCATCCATGGCGGGGCCGAGCCGGGGATGCGGCTAGTGACGCACCCGGACGTGGCCAAGATCTCGTTCACCGGGGGCACCGTGACGGGGCGGCGGATCTTTCAGGCGGCAGGCCACGGCATGAAGCGGCTGACGCTGGAACTTGGCGGAAAATCGCCCCTGCTGGTGATGGAGGATGCCGATCTGGATGCGGCGGTCGAGGCGGCGTTCACCGACAACGTGCGCAATTCCGGGCAGGTCTGCGCGGCCTGCACCCGGCTGATCGTGCATCGCGATTTGCATGATGATTTCGTCGCACGTCTGGAAGAGCGCCTGAGCGGCGTGCATGTGGGCCCGGCCAACGAGACCGGGACGCAGATGGGCCCGGTGGTCAGCGCCGCCCAGCGCGACCGGATCGCGGGGTGCCTCGCCACGGCCGAGGAAGAAGGCGCCGAGGTGCGGCGTTACGCCAAACTGGAGGGCCGCGTGGACCTTGGAGACGGCTATTACCTGCCGCCCGCCCTGATCCTGAACGCGCGCGCCGATATGTCCACGACGCGGGAAGAGATCTTCGGCCCCGTCCAGAGCGTGCTGTCCTTCGACACCGAGGACGAGGGCCTCGCCATTGCCAATGACACGGAATACGGCCTCGCCGCCGCGGTCTTCACCCGCGACAGCGGCCGGGCCATGCGCGCGGCGCGCCAGATACGGGCCGGGACGGTCTGTATCAACGCGGGCCGCAAGGTTTCGGTGGACGCCCCGTTCGGCGGCTTCCGGATGAGCGGGTTCGGCAAGGAGCGCGGCAAGGACGCGCTGCTTGACGACACCCAGTTGAAGAACGTCCGCTATGCCCTGGACTGAGGTGAAATACCGTCAGGGCGCGGCCGATCGAACCATAAACCAAATGGGAGGATGACATGAGTTATTTCAGGAGCGTGGCGCTGGGCGCCGCGATGACGTTGACCGGAACAGCCGGCGTGCTGGCGCAGGAGGTGGAAGAGCGGACGATGACGCTCGGGCACGTGGTGGCCGATCAGTTCCCGTATCACACCTCGGCGATGTTCATGAAAGAGACGATGGCCGAGGAGACCGACGGCAAATGGACGCTCGAGGTGCACCCCAGCGGCGCCATGGGCGGCGAGCGCGACGCGCTTGACGCGCTGCTTCTGGGCACGATGGATTTCACATGGGTGCATACGGCGGCAATGGCGAGCTTCGTGCCGTCCTTCGAGCTGTTCAACATGCCCTTCGTGTTCCACAGCCCCGAGCATATCGAGGAAGCGCTGAGCACGCTCGATTTCTCGAAATTCTACGAGGAGGCCGACGCGGCGGGCTTCAAGCTGATCGGCATCGGCTCGCCCGCATTCCGCTATCCGATGAACAACGTCCGGCCGATCGAGACGGCCGAGGATTTCGCGGATATCAAGATGCGGACGATGGGCGTCTCGGCTCATATCGACACTTACGAGGCGCTTGGCTCTCAGGTCGCCTCGACCTCCTTCGCCGAGCTTTACGGCGCGCTGCAAACCGGCACCGTGGATGGCAACGAGAACGCTCTTTCGGCGCTCAACGCCATGCGCTTCAACGAGGTGCAGGAATACCTGACCCTGCTGCCCACCGTCGCCAACATCGCCGTTCTGGTGATGAGCAAGTCGACCTATGACGCGATGTCGGACGAAGAGCAGGCGCTGATCGACGAGATCGGCAAGGCGACCGTCGACAAGAACAACAGCGATTATGCCTCGATGGATGCAGAGGCGCTGGAAGCGATGAAGCAGGAAGGCCTCAAGGTCAACGAAATCGACGACCTGTCGAGCTTCGTCGAGGCCACGGCGCCGGTGCGCGAAAAGTACTCGCAGGATCTCGAGCCGTGGGTCCGTGACCTGATGGCTGAAATCCAGGACCTGCCGTCGGCCAAGTAAACCTAATGGCCCGGCGCGCCCCTCGTGCGCCGGGCCCTGACACCCGACCCGTGATCTCTGACAGGAGCCTCGCCTTGGAGCGGATACATCGCACCAGCCTCGTGATCGAAAGCCTGATCCGCATCCTTGTGGTGGCGGTGATGATCTTCATGCTGGGCGCCGTGCTGCTGGACGTGCTGGTGCGCAACTCGCCGCTGCGGGTGCGCGGGCTGGACGAGCTGGCGCGCTACTCGCTGGTCTGGATCGTCTTCCTCGCCACCGCTGCGGGCGCGCGGTATGGCGACCTGATCGGGATGGAGTCGCTCTCGAAAATCTGCAGCCCGAAGGTGCAGGTCGTCCTTTGGGTGGTGCGGCGGCTGATCCTGCTGGCCTTTCTGGCGGCGTTCAGCTGGTACGCGCTGGGGCTTGTGCGGCTGATGATCCAGACCGGGCGATCATCGGCCAATCTGCATATTCCGCTGTGGCTGGTCTATGCGCCGCTTTTCGTGGGCACGGTTCTGATGCTGCTTTCACTGCTGGTCGATGCGCTGCATCGTGTGACGACCGGCGAGATCACCACGCCGCCCGAGCCAGATACGGGGAACCGACTGTGGAACTGACAGCCCTTGCCGCAACCTTCGTGCTGACCCTGCTGCTCGGCCTGCCGATCTATGCCGTGATGGGCATGTCGGTGGTGGTCTATTTCATCTTCTCCGGGGTGAACCCGGTGACCATTCCGCACCGGGCCTTTGCCGGGATCGACGTCTTCGTGCTGATGGCGGTGCCGTTCTTCATGCTGGCGGGCAACCTGATGAACGCGGGCGGCACGACGCGGCGGCTGGTGGCGCTGGCCGAGTCGATGGTCGGTTGGGTCCGCGGCGGGCTGGCGCATGTGAATATCGTGGTCTCGATGCTGTTTGCCGGTATCTCCGGCTCGGCGGCGGCGGATACCGCGGCCGTGGGTAGCATCATGATCAAGTCGATGCGCGAGCGGGGCTATCCGACGGAATTCGCCACCTCGGTCACCATTTCATCCTCGCTGATCGGGCCCATTATCCCGCCCAGCATCATCCTGATCGTCTATGCGGTGGTGGCGGGTGTTTCCGTGAACGCCCTGTTCCTCGCCGGGATCGTGCCGGGCATTCTGCTGGGGCTGGCGCAGATGCTGCTGGTGTCGGTCTATGCGTGGCGCCACGGGTTCGGCGAACGGGGGCGATTTTCGATCGTGGCCTTCCTCAAGGCGTTTCTCGACGGGCTTTTGCCGCTTGGCATGCCGATCATCATCCTTGGCGGCATCTTCTCGGGCTTTTTCACGCCGACCGAGGCGGCGGCGGTCGCCTGTCTTTACGCGCTGGTCGTCGGCATGGGGATCTATCGCGAGATCGGCTGGCGCGACCTGCCGGGGATCGTCATCCAGAGCGCGCGGACAACCGGCAGCGCACTCATCATCGTGGCCATCGCCGCCCCGCTGAGCTGGATTCTGACCAAGGAGCAGGTGCCCGCCGCGGTAACCACGGCGATCCAGTCGGTGTCGGACAACCCGATCGTGATCCTGCTGCTGATCAACCTTATGCTGCTGGTGCTGGGCGCCTTCATGGAAATGATCGCGGCGCTGATCATCCTCGTGCCGATCCTCCTGCCGGTGGTCGTCGGGCTGGGGCTCGACCCGGTGCATTTCGGTATCATCGTGGCGATCAACCTGACCATCGGGATGATCACCCCGCCGGTGGGGATCAGCCTGTTCATCGGCGCCACCATCGCGCGGATATCGCCAGAGCGACTGGCGCTGGCGAACATGCCGTTCCTGCTGGTGTCGATCGCCGTGCTGCTGATCATCACCTTCCTGCCGGAACTGGTGATGTTCCTGCCCGATCTCTACGGCCGCTGAGCGATGGCGGAGCGGTACGACTACATCGTGATCGGCGGTGGCTCTTCGGGCTGTGTGCTGGCGAACCGGCTGTCGGCAGATGGCCGGTCGCGGGTGCTGCTGGTCGAGGCGGGGCCGGATACGCCGCCCTACGAGGTGCCCGCCTCGATCTACGCCGACGGCTACCTGCCGGATTATTTCAAGGACATCCGCTACTGGACGAAGCTGACCGTCACCCGTGACCCGGTGGGCAACAGGAGCGCACGGGAACTGGCCCAGCACCGGTATGAACAGGCCCGCGTGATGGGCGGCGGGTCGAGCGTGAACGGTCAGGTGGCGCTGCGCGGCATCCCATCGGACTATGATCGCTGGGAAGAACTGGGCGCCACGGGCTGGGGCTACGAGGAGTGTCTGCCGTATTTCCGCAGGCTGGAGCGGGACATGGATTTCGACGGGCCGAAACATGGCCGCGACGGGCCCGTTCCGCTGCAGCGAACCTTTCCCGAGAACTGGTCGGGTTTCGCGCTGGCCTTCCGCGATGCGCTGGCAGGGCAGGGGCTGGAGTATCACGACGACTGTCACGATATCGCGGGCACCGGCTGTTTTCCGTTCCCGAAGAACAACGTCTATGGCCGGCGGGTGTCGGCTGCGGTGGCCTATCTGGATCAGGTGACGCGCCGACGCGCGAACCTGCGGATCATGGCCGAGACCACGCTGGAACGGATCGAGTTCGACGGGCAGAGGGCCACGGGCGTGACGCTCGCGCGGCCCGATGGCACCCGTGAAAGCGTCGGGGCGGGCGAGGTGATCCTGTGTGCCGGGGCGCTGCATACGCCGGCGATCCTGATGCGCCACGGGATCGGGCCCGGCGCGCACCTCAGCGAGCATGGCATCGCCGTGCGGGCCGACCGGCGGGGCATCGGGCGGAACCTGCAGGATCATCCGCTAGTGGGGCTTGGCCTGCACCTACGCCCCGAGGCGCGGATGCCGGGGACAATGGCCAACGCCTTCCTCGTCTACACGCGGTTCTCCTCGGGGCTCGGTGGTTGTGCGCCCGGTGACATGAAGATGTCGCTCAGCGCCCGGTTCGACCAGACGCCCATAGGCCATCAGCTTGGCGTGCTGCGCGTGGGTCCCGATCAGGCGCATTCCACCGGCTTCGTCGAACTGCGTTCGGCCGCGCCGGGGGACGAGCCCTTTGTGGCCTTCAACCTGCTGTCGGACCCGCGCGACATGGAGCGGATGAAGCTGGGGGTGCGCTTTGCCATAGACATGCTGCATGCGCCGGCGCTTGCCGCCGTGGGGCAGGGCGCCTTTGCGGGGGCCTATACGACGTGGATTCGCCGGCTGGGGCAGAAGGATCCGCTGTCGAAGACGGTGAACGCCATCGGGGCAAGGCTGCTTGACCTGCATCCCGTGTTGCGCAAGGCGATGATCGGCATGGCGGTGCGAGGGTATGACATCGCGCGGATGCGCGATGACGATGCCGAGTTGGAGCGGTTCATCCGCGACACCGTGCTGGGCAACTGGCATGCCTGCGGTACGGTGGCCATGGGGGCCGAAAGCGACCCGGCGGCGGGCGTCGATTCCAAGGGCCGGGTCATCGGGGTCGAGGGGCTGCGGGTGGCAGACGCTTCGGTCATGCCGCGAATACCCTGCGCCAACATCAATATCACCACGATCATGATCGCGGAAAAGCTGTCGGACGCCATTCTGGGGCGGGCCTAGCGGCGCCCAAATCGGCGAATCATGGTTAACGCCCTTGTTTTGCTGGGTTTGGCACGTCGGTATAACGTCGGTATTTTGTCGGTATCGCGTCGGTGTTCCGGACGGTGCGGAGGCGGGTTAATGTGGCGCCCGGTGGGGCGTGGCACAAGATGCAGGGCCGGGCGCAACGGCGCGTGCCCTACGTCTCCAACCACCGCTCAAGGTTGGCCGCAACGAAAGCATCGTCGGCAAGGTCGGGATGATGGCGAAGAACCCGGTCGATGCGCTGGCGCTGGCCGGGCCCGAGCCCTTCATTCGGATCGAGACACCAAAGCCCTTCCAACAGGCCCTGCCGTCGCAGAACCTCGTGACAGCCGGCAATGCATCCGGCGAAACCGTTCTCTACGTCGAAGAACGCCGCGTTGCATTCGGTCACCCGGCTGTCGAGCGCCAGCAGCTCCTGCGGGATGTCGCCCGCCTCGGCCGCAGTCCTGCAGTGTTGGTAGAATTGCACCGCCTTTTCCGTCCAAACCGACCAATGCCCCAGCAGACCGCCCTTGAACCGAAGGGTCACCGGCTGTCCCTTGCGCATCATTTGGAACGGCAGCAGCAGGTCGAGCACGATATGGTCGTCATTGCCGGTATAGAGGGTGATCCTGTCTTCCGCCCCCGCCTCGACCAGCCCGCGCATGACATCCAGTGTCCTGTACCGGTTGAACGGCGCGATCTTGATCGCAATGACGTTGGGCAGGGCGCAGAAGCGCGCCCAGAAATCGGCGTCCAGATGCGCGCCACCCACGGCGGGCTGAAGGTAGAAGCCGATCAGCGGTATCTGCGCCGCGACCTCTTCGCAATGCTCGATCATTTCGTCGGCCGTGCGCGCCGAGACGGCGGCGAGGCTGAGCAGCCCGGCATCGTAGCCGAGCGAAACGGCTGTCCGCGCCTCGGAAACGGCTTGCCGGGTGTCACCGGCCAGCCCGGCCACCATGGCCAGCGGGCGGTCGGACCATTGCCGCGTGGTGTCTGCCGCCAACTCCAGAACCCGGTCGTAGAGCCCTGCCTGCCTTATCTCGAACTGCGTGGTGTGAACCCCCACCGCAAGGCCCCCGGCGCCGGCGTCGATGTAATAGCGCGAAAGCGCACGTTGCCGGCGCTCGTCGAGCGTTCGGCTGGCGTCGAGCGCGAGCGGGTGTGCCGGGATGGCCGTTCCCTCGCGGAGCAGTTTCAGCCCGGGCGTGTCACCATCATTTGTCATCATCCGAACTCCGGTCCTGCGGTTGCGAAAAGCCTGTCGGGCGCGCCGAACGGCGCCTGCCGATGCAAGCCCATGCGCGCGAAGCTGCGCTGGATCGCGAAGCCCTGCGCTTTCAGCCAAGCCCCGGTCTTTTGCCATCTTTGCGGCACGTCGATGAAAAGAGGCATGGCGCCGATCGGCAGGCGCGCCAGCAGGCGCAGCGCCGCGTCTTCCGACCCTGCGACGACAGGGCCGGCCTGCCATGCGCGGGTGCCGCGCCGTAGGAGGGCGAAACCGCTTTCTTCGGAAACCATAATCGTGTCCGGTCTGGACAGAAACGCCGTCAGAAGCGCGGGCCGGTGGGCGCCGAACGCCCCGGCATCCAGCCGCGCGACATCCTCCGGCCCGGCGGGGTTTGCCGGGGTTTCCGTCGGCGTTGGCCCGTGGCCGGTGATCTCCCAGCGGTCATAGCGGAATTGCGGAAGAAACCCCTGCTTTTCATAGACAGGCTGCCCCTGTTCGGTGGCGTCGAGGATTGGGACGAGGCCGAGCTGGCGCAGGTAGGCCGAGCATTGAGCCACAAGTGACGTCGCCAGCCCGCGCCGCCGCATGGTTTTCGAAACGATCACCATGCTGACAAACCCGAACGGGCCGTCATAGGGCAGGGCGGCACTCGTCGCGAGGAGGCGGCCGGAGCGATCCCGCAGGCCGAGGGTCTGGCCCTCTTGGATGAAGTGGCGCCAGTCGCCGGGCAGCTGGTTCCAGCCCGCCTCGCGCGAGAGGGCCATTGCCTCGACCTCGTCTCCGGGGGCCAGCCTGACCTGCTCCAGCCTCTCAGAATCCGCCATCGCGGACCTCGTACTTGGTCGGCTTGTTGAGGCTTGGCATGTCGCGCATCACCCATTCCGCGACCCAGTCCAGCATCACGCTGACGGGAACCGACGGATAGCCGAAGAGCTTTGCCGCTCGGGCGCTGTTGGACAGCCACGCGCTGTCGGCTTCTTCGCCGGTGAGCTTGGGCGCGATGCCCATGCGCTCGCAAAGCTCCTCGACCAGCCAGCGCACCGAGAGGGTTTCCGGCCCGCTGACATTGATCGGGCTGGTGGGCGCGGTGCAATGCTTGAGCAGGCGAAGCGCCTGGGCGTTGGCATCGCCCTGCCAGATGACGTTGACATGGGCCATCGGCGCAAGGTCGATCGTCTGCCCGCCCTTGAGCCGCGTCGCGAGGTCATGCAGGACGCCGTATCGCAGGTCGATGGCGTAGTTCAGGCGGTAAAGCCGGCCCGGTGTGCCATGGCAGCGCGAGAAATGTTCGAAGATCCGTTCGCGCCCGAGGCAGGATTGGGCGTATTCCCCGCGCGGGCCCGGCGGGGTGTCCTCGGTCGCGCCCTGACGGGCCACGTCGATCAGCGGATAGACGTTCCCGGTCGAGAAGGCGACGATGCGCGAGGCCCGGAAGGCCGTTGCCACGAGCGCGGGGCAATAGGTGTTCATCGCCCATGTCAGGGGTTGGTTACCACTTGCCCCGAACTTCATGCCGGCCATGAAGAGGACGTTTTCGAGCTTGGGAAGGGCATTGACCTGTTGCTCGTCCAGAAGGTCGGCCTGAATGGTCTCGATGCCCCAGTCTTCCATCCGCTGCCGGCTTTCCGGCTCGGAGAACCGGGCCACCGCCACGACGCGCTTGCCGGGGGCCGCGTTGCGGGCGAGGCGGGCGAGGGTGGGGCCCATCTTGCCGGAGGCGCCGAGGATGATGATGTCGCCCTCGACGTCCTGCATGTCCGCGACGAGGTCGTCGCCGGGAAGCGACAGGAATTCGTCCAGCGCCTCGGGGCTTTCGAATCGGTCGGGCAGCGAAGGCCCGGCATGTCCGGTCTGTATGTCTGATCTCGGCATTCACCACTCCCGTCGGTTGCGTCGAGGATTGGACGCGCGTTGTATGTAACCAGTTGGTTGAAAGTGTAGTGAAGCTGTCGGCGCGTGGCAAGCCAAAACATCGGGTTCAAGCGGGCGGGCGGGTGCCGGGGGTCAGGCTCTCAGCCCGTTGATCGTCATCGAGACGATGTGATCGCGATAGGCCACGATGGAATCCGTGCGGTCGAGATTCCTGCCGAATATGGCCGAGAGCGTGGCGCCGTTCGCGAAGTAGAAATAGGTCATGCCCGCGATGGAAATATAAAGGTTGAGCGGGTCGATGCCCTTGCGGAAAACGCCGTCTTCGACGCCGCGTTCCAGCGTTTCGGAGACGAGGCGCAGGAGCGGCGAGTTCGTGCGTTGGGCCAGTTCCGAATCGTGCAGGTGCTTGGCGCCCTGGGCGTTCTCGTCGGCGAGAAGCCGGATGAACTCGCGATGCGAATTCAGGTAGTCGAGCGAGAATTCGATAAGGCGTTTCATCGCATCGACAGGCGAAAGCGCGCTCAGGTCGAGTTCGGTTTCACGCTCGCGTATCTCGGCATAGGTGGCCTCCAGCGCGGCGCGGTAGAGGTCTTCCTTGCCGCCGAAATAGTAATAGACGAGCTGTTTGTTGGCCTTTGCCCGGTCGGCGATCCGGTCGATCCGGCCACCTTTCAGGCCATGCTCGGCGAACTCGATCTGGGCCGAGGCGAGAATCGAGGCGCGGGTCGCTTCGGGGTCCCGGCGGTGCCGGCCCTGGGCCTTGGGCAATATGTTGTCTGACAGTGACATGCTCTACCTATAGCCGTTCGTTCGACATTCACAAACCCGCCGGCGGCGCTTTGTGCCCTTTGCCCCGAATTCGGTGGCGGTATTTCGGGCGGTGGGGGCGGGCTGGTTCAATCTTGTAACTAAATAGTTGGTTGCAATTGACAAGGCAATACATCTCACTCATGCTCGCTCGAAAGGTCCGGGCGCGCGGTCATTGTCGCGGTCGGGTGTCCGAGACTTCGGCAGGGTGGGAATAGCCAGTGCTCCATTCCGGTGAACTTGCAGCAAGTGCAGATGACGTGCCGACGGTCGAGCGCGTCCGGGATGCCGCATTGGTTGTTGTGGACATGCAGAACGATTTCGTGCGGAAGGGTGCGCCGCTGGAGGTGCCCGACGCGCGGGCGACGATTCCCGTGATCGCGGGCCTGATCGGCCGGTTCCGGGAAAAGGGGTTGCCGGTCGTCTTCACGCGCTTCGTGTCGGGGGCCGAGCCGGGGCTGATGTGGCTCTGGTCGCCGCAATGCCGGCCGGATACGAAGTGCTGCTGGCCCGGTCACATGCGAAGCTATGCGGACGCCGACGACCCGCTCGACTGTGCCGACGTGATCGGAGAGCTGCGCCCGGAGGACGAGGACATCGTCATCGACAAGCGCGGCTATGGCGCGTTTCATGGAACCGACCTTTCGGCGAGGCTGCGCTACCTGTCCGTCACGTCCCTCGTGATCACCGGCACCGTGACGCAGATCTGCGTGGAGGACACCGCCCGCGAGGCCTTTCACCACGGGTTCAGAACGACCATCGTGTCTGACGGGGTCTCGTCCTTTGCGCCGGGCCTCCATGCCGCGACGCTCGAAAACTTTGCGATGAAGTTCGGCTGGGTCGCCGGCGCAGGGGATGTGTCGACATGGCTGTAGGTGCGTCGCGTCCCCGTCTTGGCGCCGGTCAGTCCGGCATCTGGCTGATCCTTGCGGCGGGGTTCGGCTTTGCCTTGCTCTTCCTGCCGGATTTCCGCACGTTCGAGAACCTCGCCAACATCCTGCGGCAATCCGCGGTTCTCGGCCTGATCGCCATCGGGCAGACCTTTGTGATCCTTCTGGGCATGATCGATCTGAGCGTCGGTATGACGGCGGGCCTTGTCGTGGTTCTGTCCTGCTGGCTGCTGGACATATACCCCGCCTTCACGCTTCCTGTCGCCGCGGCGATGGTCATGCTGGGCATGGCGATCGGCGTGGTCAACGGCTCTCTTGTCCGGTGGCTGAAGCTGCATCCGCTGATCCTGACCTTCGGGATGCTGTCTGTTCTGCAGGGGCTGATCTTTACCTTCACCGATCGCAGCGTCGGGCGTGCCTCCGACGCGCTGAAGGAACTGGCCAACGGGGAGCTGTTCGGCGTGCCGCTCTCCGCCATCCTTCTCGTCGTGCTGGTGGTGCTGACGCAGGCGATCCTGTCGCGCACGCATTTCGGCTTTCACCTGCTGGCGGCGGGCGGCAGCCCCGACAGCGCCCGCAAGGCCGGCATCAATGCCGGCGGCCTACAGGTGGCCGCCTTTGCCATCGCGGGTGGCTTTGCGGCGGCGGGGGGGCTGGTGCTGGCGGGGCGGCTGGGCACCGGCTATCCGCTGGCGGGAACCGGGCTGGAGCTCGATTCCATCGTCGCCGTGGTGCTGGGCGGTGCCGCGCTGAGCGGCGGGCGGGGCAGTATCGTGAATACGCTTGCCGGTGTTCTCGCGCTGACGCTGGTGTCGAACCTGCTCAACCTCTTTGGTGTCTCGGCCTTTGTCCAGATGTTCGCCAAGGGCGCTATCGTCGTGGTCGCCATACTGGTCAACCAGCCGCGGAGGGCGGCGCGATGACCGCCCTTGTGCCCACCCGCGACGGCGTGCTGCGCTTTCTTTCGGCCTATGCGATCGTCGCGGTTCTTGCCGCTGTCTTTTTGCTGGCGGTGCTGATTTCCGATGCCTTTCTCCAGCCCAAGTACCTGTTCAACGTGATCCGCCAGATCGCGCCCGTGGGCATTGCCGCCGTCGGCGTCACCTTCGTGATGATCCTTGGCGGGGTGGACCTTTCGATCGGGGCCATCATCTCGCTTTGCGCGGTGGTGAGTGCCGTGTTGATGAATGGCGAGGCGGCCAACCTGCCGATGGCGATTGGTGTCACCTGCCTTGTCGGCATGGCGGCCGGTGCCTTCAACGGCATTGTCCTTGCCTTCTCCCGCGTCTCGCCCTTCATCCTGACGCTGGCGACCGGTATCGCCATCCTCGGCATCACCCAGATATTCTCGGGCGGGACCGCGCGCGGCATCGTTTCGCCGGGCTTCCGCGAGTTCTTCAACTATCGCATAGAGGGCATCGTGCCGGTGCTGTCGCTGGCTTTCCTTGCCGCGGTGCTGGTGGGGGTGTTGATCCAGAAGCGGACGCTCTTTGGTCAGTATGTCTTTCTCACCGGCTCGAACCGGCGCGCGGCCGTCCTTGGCGGGGTTCCGGTGCGGGGCGTCACCATCATGGCCTATGCGCTTTCGGGGCTGTTCGGCGCTCTGGCCGGGCTTGCGCTGCTGGCGCGCTCAGGGGTTTCAAGCACGATGTCCGGGCAGGGGCTCGAGTTTCAGATCCTCGCCGCGATCGTTTTGGGGGGCACCACCTTCGAAGGCGGGCGCGGCGGTGTCGTGGGCACGCTGGCCGGGGTTCTCGTGTTGGTCATCGCCTTCAACATCGTGAACATCAGCGGCCTGCCGTACCACCTGCAGATGGTGGTCATGGGCCTTATCATCATCGCGGCATCGGCAATGTACGGGCAGATCAACGCCCGTTCACAATGAAGACCCAACAAGGAGAGGTGGACTGAAAATGAAACTGACGAAAAGACTGTTCATGACGACAGCGGCGGCCCTTGCCGCGCTCGGCCTCGCGGGGCCGGCCCTTGCGGACAAGGAAACCGAGGAGCGGCAGACCGCCGCGGCGAAGGAGGCGGTGGATACGTCGAAATTCGCCAAGGAGGGGCCTTACACGATCGGCGTATCGGCCGGTTACCTGGCCAACTCGTGGGTCGTGTTCGCCCTGCAGCACATCCATTGGGAAGCCTCGGAGCATGACGAGATCGAAAAGGTCATCGTCACCGACGCGGCCTTCAATCCCACCAAGCAGATTTCGGATATCGAGGACCTCATGCGTCAGGATATCGACCTGCTGATCTACTGGCCGGTGGATGACGCCGCGATTGCCAGCGTTCTGGAGCGCACGGTCGAGGCGGGCATTCCGACAGTGCAGGCGGGCGGTGGTTTCACCGACAATGCCGGCACCGTCTCGAACGCCTATATCAGCCAGTGGCGGCTTGGCGAGATGGTCGCGCGCAACCTGATGGAAGACCTCGGCGGGGAGGGCAAGATCATCGCCATGCTGCCGATCGCGGGCACGACCGCCGCGGTCGATCAGCTCGACGCGCTTGAAACCGTCCTCGAGGAATACCCCGACGTGGAACTGCTCAGCGCCGAATATGGCGACTGGAACCGCGCGAAGGCCAAGCAGATCACCGAGAACCTGCTTCAGCGCTTTCCGCAGATCGACGGTGTCTTTTCGCCCGCAGGCCAGATGTCGATCGGCGTGGCCGAAGCGTTCGAGGAGGCCGGACGGCTGGAAGAGGTCACCATGTCGCCCGGCGATGAATATAATGGCTGGCTGAAATGGGTTGCCGAGAACGGGCAGGGCGGCGCCGTCACCTTTCCGACCCGCGCGGGACAGGAAGCCGTGAAGATCGGCCTTTCGATCCTGAAGGGCGAGGACGTGACACGCGGCACGGCGGTCGAATCCGAGTACATCGCGCCGGAAGACATCGGTGACCATGTCGAGCCGGACGCGCCGGATGACTGGTGGTCGACCGAGCTTCCCGAGGAGTTCCTTCCGAAGCAATGACGGTGAAAGACGCTCCGCCCCTTCTCGAGACCCGCGACCTGTGCAAGCAGTATCCGGGCAACACCGCGCTGGATGGCGTGTGCTTTTCGGCAAGGGGCGGAGAGGTCCATGCGATTGTCGGCGCCAATGGCGCCGGCAAATCGACCCTGATGAACATCCTGTCCGGGGCCACCCGGCCAAGTGGTGGCTGTGTCGTGCTGTCGGGGCGGGAGCGGGCCTTCGCCAGCCCGGCCGACGCGCTTTCGGCGGGGATTGCCTGTGTCTATCAGGAGCTCAGCCTCGTCCCCCAGCTTGATGTGGCCCGCAATGTCTTTCTGGGTCGCGAACCACGCACGGGGCGGGGCACCGTCGACATTCGCCGCCTCTACGAGCAGACCGCCGCGCTTCTCGACCGGTTCGGGCTGAACGTGGACCCCCACGCCATGACCGAGGCGCTGAGCGTGGCCGAGCAGCAGTTGATCGAACTGGCGCGGGCCCTGTCGATGGAGCCGCGCGTTCTGATCCTCGACGAGCCGACCGCCGTGCTGTCGATGGCGGAGAAGCAGAACCTTTTCCGTATCATCCGGCGGCTGCGCGACGACGGGATACTGGTGATCTACGTGTCGCATTTTCTTGGTGAGGTGATCGAGATCGCCGACCGGGTGACGGTCGTGCGCGACGGGCGGCTTGTCGGTGTGCATGACGCGCGGGGCATGAGCGTCGAGAACCTTGCCGATCACATCACGGGCGAGGCCGGGTTGCAGGCCATGGCGCCGGAGCCCACCGCCGTATCGCCTGACGCGCGACGGCTCGATATCGTCGTCGAGCGGGGCGAAGACAGCACCCGGTTGAGCATCAACGCGGGCGAAATCCTTGGCATTGCCGGGCTTGGCGGGTCGGGCCGGACGGCCTTTGCCCGAACGCTTGCCGGCGCGGGCCGCCGGGGCGCGCGTGTGCGCCTTTTGGACGGCGATTTCTCGGTGAGCTATGGCAGTGTCGCGAAGGCCATCTCGAACGGGGTGGTCTACCTTACGGAAGATCGCAAGAGCACGGGGCTGTTCCCCGGCCTGAGCGTGACGGATAACGCCACCGCCTCGGCTCTCGGTGCCTTTTCCGCCTTTGGCCTGCGGCGGCCCCGCCGGGAACGTGCCGCCGCCTCGGAGCTTCTGGAGCGACTCAAGGTCGTGGCCGCCAGCCCCCGGATGCCGATCACCGACCTCAGTGGCGGCAATCAGCAGAAGGTGTTGCTGGCCCGCGCCCTGCTGACGCGCCCGAGGCTGTTGATCTGCGACGAACCCACCCGGGGCGTCGATATCGCCGCCAAGGGCCAGATTCACCGCATCCTGCGCGACCTTGCCCGGCAGGGTGTTGCGATCATCGTGGTTTCCTCGGAAAACGAGGAGCTTCTGAGCCTGACGGACAGGCTTGTGATCATGAAGAACGGCAGGACGGCGGGAGAGATGCGCACCGCCGATACGGATGAAACGCAACTGCTTCTCGCCATATCCGGCGACCAGCAGAAAGGAGGTCCTACATGACGCAGAACACGGTTTCGGTTCCCGACCCGTTAAAGGTTTCCGTGGCGCAGATGCACTGTGTTCCCGGCGACGTGGAGGCCAATCTCGGGATTATCGAAAAGCTCGTGGCCCTTGCCGCGCAGGAGGGGGCAAAGCTGATCGTCCTGCCGGAAATGGCGACCACCGGCTATTTCATCAGTGACCGGCTGAACGAGTTGGCCGAGGAGGAAGACGGCCCGACATCCCGCCGCCTTGGCGAGATCGCGAAGCGCCACGGCGCCTATCTTGTCGTCGGGGCGCCGATCCGGGAGGAGGGGAAATTTTTCGACGCGCAGCTGATGTTCTCGGCGGAGGGCGAGCGCATCGCAACCTATCGCAAGGCTCACCTGTTTTCCGCCGAGCGCGAGTGGTTTTCCGCAGGCGATACGCCCCTCGTCGTCGGAACGCCCATCGGGCGCATCGGCCTGACGGTCTGCTATGACCTGATCTTTCCGGAATACGTGCGCAAGCTTACCGATATGGGCGCCGATCTCATCATCAACAGCACGAACTGGATCACCAACGAGTTCCAGCGTCAGCGCTGGGGCTGGGATGCGCCGACCGTCACGGCGCTGGCGAAGACGCGGGCGCTCGAGAACGGGGTGTGGCTGGCGATGTCCTGCTGTGTCGGGCCGGAGTGGGAGTTCGATTCCATCGGCCATTCCTGCATCGTGGCCCCTTCGGGCAAGGTCGTGGCATCACTTGGTCGGTCGATCGGGACGGCAACCCACGAAGCCGTCTTTCAGGAAGAGGATCTCGATAGATGGCGGGCCCTTGCCACCTATCGCGCCGACAGACGTCCTGAGCTTTATTAGCTCTGGCAGGAACAGGGGCAGGGGAAGCCACGACCCGGATTGGTCCGCATTGGTCAGAGGCTATCGGTTTCGGCGATCGCGCACGAGAGCCTCGATGAAATCGGCGAAGGCCGCGTCGTTGATATGGGCGTCGAGCCGGTGGAGTTGATGGCTCTCCGACCGGTCGAACGCCGCTTCCAGCGTCTCGAACAGGGCGGCGTCCGCCTCGGGGTTCCAAAAGGCCTCGCCCGGGGCGTCGAGCGCGGAAACGCCGCCCAGCGGCAGGACGAGATCCACGGGACCGGGTGAGGCGTTCAGCTTTGCCGCCAGCCAACGCGCCATTTCCGCGTTCTCGTCCGGGGTGGTCCGCATCAGGGTGATGTTGGCATTGTGGATGAAGAATTGTCGGTCTTGATATCGGTCCGGTACCGTCTCACGCGGGCCGAAATTGACCATGTCGAGCGCGCCACAGGACCCGATCCACGGAATGCCGGTTCGCGCCAGCACGTCGAAGCGCTCCGGCCCGGCGGAACATATGCCCCCCATCAGGTGATCCGCGACCTCGGTGGTGGTCACATCGACGATGCCCGAGACCATGCCGCTGTCGCCGATGGCCTCGAGCGCCTTGCCGCCGGGGCCGTTGGCATGAAAGACGATGCAGTCGAAATCGTTTTCGAGCCGCGTGCGAAGCTGCTCGACGGCCTTTGTAGTCACGCCGAACATGGACATGGCGAGCGCCGGGCGGGTATCCTCCGCCGGAGCAGACCCGGCCGCCGCGGCCATGCCGGCAATCGCGTGCGCCGCGTTTGCGAGGATGCGCCGGGAGACCGTGTTCAGCCCGGCGATATCCGTCACCGGGAACATCATCGTCATATCGGAAACGCCGACATAGCCGGATGTGTCGCCGGAGGCGACGGTCGAAACCATCAGCTTGGGAACCCCCAGAGGCAGCGCGCGCATGGCCGGGGCGATCAGCGACGTGCCGCCCGAGCCGCCCAGCCCGATGATCCCCGCGATGTCGGTGCGCGACGCGACGAAGCGGGTCAGCGCCTCGGACATGGCCATGACCGCCTTGCCGCGGTCGCCCGCTTTCATGACGCTGACGGCGCCTTCCGGATGGTGCGTTGCCACGTGCTGCGCGGCGATGTCGGCGTCGGTCGAGCTTGCAGTGGTGCCGACATCGACGGTCGTGACGGTGAGGCCTGTCTCGCCGATCAGTCGCGCGACGTAGAGAAGCTCCTCGGCCTTGGTGTCGAAGGTGCCGACGACGAAGACACTGCCGTTGGTCACCGCCGAACCTCGCGGCCGTGGATGACGTCCTCGGTGCCCTCGAAGGCGAAGCGGAACGTGTCGGAGACGGTCTGATGCACCTCGGCCGCGTCGGCCTCGGACACATCGTACTCCGCCCACCATTCGCCGAAGGTCTGGCCGTTTTCGGTGATCGGTTTCAGGGTCATTTCCGAGACATAGTTCTGCACAGGCAACGTCGCCTCGAGAATGCAGTAGCAGCAGCGGTAGTCGCGGTCCGACAGGGTCAGCAGCTGTTCGCGGATATGGCCGCCGTCATGGGTGTGGAAATTGCGCACACAGCCGATCTGATCGGAGGGCAGGCCGCCCTCGATCTCGCTTTTGCTGAAGAACCGGTGATAGCGGGGCAGCGCGTTGAAATCGCGCAGCACCGCCCATGCGGCCTCGATCGGCGCGTCGATGACGGCGCTGATATATACTCTCGCCATGGTCTCCTCCCTTGATGACCTATTTCAATTTCAGCGCCTTGAACGCCTCGATATTCGAC
This sequence comes from Roseovarius sp., assembly GCA_040220035.1. Classification (GTDB taxonomy): domain Bacteria; phylum Pseudomonadota; class Alphaproteobacteria; order Rhodobacterales; family Rhodobacteraceae; genus Roseovarius. The sequence goes on from JAVJTX010000035.1 coordinate 31,679, forward strand.
TTGATCGCGGTTTCGACCGGCAGACGTTCGACGCTGGAGGCGCCGTAGAAGCCGTTGCAATGCTCACTGTGTTCGAGAACGAAGGACACGTCATCCGGCGTGGCGATGGGGCCGCCATGGGCGATGATGATGATCTCCTTGCGGATCTTGCGGGCGGCTTCGGCGCATTCGTCGATCAGGCGGACGGAATCCTCCAGCGTCTTGGACGTGGTGGCGCCGATGGTGCCGCCGGTGGTGACGCCCATATGCGGCACGATGATGTCGGCCCCGGCCTTGGCCATGTCGGTCGCCTGATCCGGGTCGAAGACGTAAGGCGTGGTCAGCAGGTCGATTTCCCGCGCCTGCCGGACCATGTCGACCTCGGAGGCGTAGTTGATGCCGGTCTCTTCAAGGCTGATGCGGAAGGTGCCGTCGATGATGCCCACGGTTGGAAAGTTCTGGACGCCGGAAAAGCCCAGATCCTTCAACTCGCGCAGGAATTTGGGCATGATGACGAAGGGATCGGTGCCGTTGACGCCGGCGATCACCGGGGTGGTCTTGCAGACGGGCAGCACCTCGAGCGCCATTTCCTTGACGATCTCGTTGGCGTTGCCATAGGCCAGCAGCCCGGCAGAAGAGGCCCGGCCCGCCATGCGGTAGCGCCCGGAATTGTAGACGATGATCAGGTCGATCCCGCCGGCCTCTTCGCTTTTGGCCGAAATGCCGGTGCCCGCGCCGCCGCCCACGATGGGCACCCCGTCCGCGATCTGCCTGTTCAGGCGCTCCAGGATCTTGGAGCGGTCAATTCGTGGCATTTTCGTTGTCCTTTTCGTCATGTGAAACCTTGGCAGAGCGGCGGGCCGCCAGTGCCGCATCGAGTTCGCCCACGATCCCCCTGCGGAAGAGCAGGACGCAGCCGATGAAGATGCCGCCGACCATGATGGTCACCCATCCCCCGAGCGCGTCGAAATAGTGGTAGAGCGAGGAGATGAGCGCCGCGCCGAGCGCCGGGCCGAGAACCGAGTTCATGCCGCCCAGCAACGTCATCAGGATGACGTCGCCGGACATGCTCCAGTGAACGTCACGCAGGGAGGCGACCTGATAGATGATGGCCTTGAGCGACCCGGCCAGCCCGGCCAGCCCGGCCGAGAGCGTGAAGGCGAGGATCTTGTAGCGTGCGACCGGGAAGCCCAACGATTTCGCCCTTGGTTCATGTTCGCGGATCGCGCGCAGCACCTCGCCGAAGGGCGAGTGCACGATGCGGTGGACGAGGGCCAGCCCGGCCAGAGTGAGCGCCATCACCACGAAGTAGAGCGTCAGGTCGTTGCGCAGGTCGAACACCCCCAGCAGCACCCCGCGCGGGATTTGCTGCATCCCATCCTCGGCATGGGTCCAGGGCAGGCGCAGGAAGAGGAAATAGACCAGTTGCGACAGCGCAAGCGTGATCATGGCAAGGTAGATCCCCGATCGCCGCGTCGCCAATGCCCCGAAGACCGCGCCCATCAGCGCCGCGCTGGCCACCCCGGTCAGCAGCCCGATTTCCGGCGAAAGGCCCTGTTCCTTGAGCATGTAGCCGCAGAAATAGGCGGCGCTGCCGAAAAAGGCCGCGTGGCCGAAGGAGAGGATGCCGGTATGGCCCAGCAGGATGTTGAAGGCGCAGGCGAAGAGCGCCAGGCACAACACCCGCATCACGAAGACCGGATAGATCACATGCGGGTAGAAGGGCACGAGGATGAGGCCCACCAGCAGCACGGCGCCGAGCGCGAGAAGAAGTGCGCGGCCCATCTCAGCCCTCCTCCCGTCCGAAGAGGCCGGCGGGCCGGACCAGCAGCACGATGGCCATGATCAGGAAGACGATAATCGTCGAGGCCTCGGAATAGTACACCTTGGTCAGCCCCTCGATCACGCCGAGCATCAGCCCCGTGATCGCAGCGCCCGAGACCGAGCCCAGCCCGCCGATCACCACGATCGCAAAGACGATGACCACCAGTTCGGAGCCCATCGACGGGCTGACATTCTGGATCGGCGCCGCCAGCACTCCGGCGAGCGCGGCCAGCGCCACGCCGGCACCATATGTCAGGGTCATCAGCAGGGGCACGTTTATACCGAAGGCCTGGGTGAGGTGCGGTCGTTCGGTCGCTGCGCGCAGCTTGGCGCCCATGGAGGTCCGTTCGATCACCAGCCACGTCGCCACGCAGATCGCCACCGCCGCGCCGATCACGAAAAGCCGGTAGATCGGCATGAACATGAACCCGAGATTCACCGCTCCGCGCAGTTGGTCGGGCGCGGTATAGATCTGGCCGGAGGATCCGAAGGCAACGGTGAATCCGCCCTCGATCACCAGAACCATCCCGAAGGTCAGGAGCAGCCCGTAGATCGGGTCGAGCCCGTAGATGCGGCGCAGCAGGAGCCGTTCGGCGACGATTCCCAGCGCGCCCACGATGAGCGGGGCGATGAAGATCGCGCCCCAGTAGCCAACCCCGAGGGTGTCGAGCAGCAGGAACGACAGGAACGCGCCCATCATGAAAAATGCGCCATGGGCGAAATTCACGACCTTGACGATGCCGAAGATGATGGCGAGGCCGAGGCTCAGGACAGCATAGAAGGCGCCATTGACGATCCCGAGCATGATCTGCCCAGTCAGTGCGACAAGCGGCACGCCGAAAATCTCGATCATCGGCCCTCCCACTCGACCGCCTCTGGGCAGCGCGACCCGGCGCGCCGTACTTTTACTGTTACCCACTTTACTGTTGCGGCAAACGTCGAAACAATAGCCGCCATGCACGATGAACTATCTGAAACCCACATCGTAGGCGAAGACACGCATCAGCAGATCGTCCGCGCGGAAGACTGTCCGTTGCTGGCCCGACGGCTGTTGTCGCATGTGGGCGTGGGCGATGCCGCGCCGCCCTATCAGGTGGTCCGGACGAACCTCAGCGGGGCCTACCTGCACGCCTGTCTGGGCGGCGAGGGGCGCATGCTGCTGGATGGTCGCTGGCGGCCGCACCGGGCGGGGATGGTGACCCTCGCCCCGGCCCATGTGCTGCACGCCTTTCACGCGGTGCAGGGCAAGCGGTGGCAATATTGCTGGGTCCGCTACATGCCGCAATCGCCGCGGTCCGCGATCGAGGGGATGACGCCGCTGGTTACGCGGGTGGACCCCAAGCCGCTGTCCGACGCGATCATGGGTTTGTATCACGAGGTGAACAGCGGCGGCGATATCGCGGCAACGGCGCTTTGGATCGACCTGATCGAACATTACGTGAAGCGCTATACCGAACCGCTGCGCAACGAGGAACGGCTGAGCAGGCTGTGGGGGAAGGTCACCGCCGATCTGGGCCATCCGTGGACCCTTGAGCAGCTGGCCGGGATTGCCGGGATGAGCGCCGAACACCTGCGCCGCCTGTGCCAGACCCGGTTGGGTCGCAGTCCGATGCAGCAGCTGACCTATTTGCGGGTGCAGCAGGCGGCCCAGATGCTGGCGACGACGGACAGGAGGGTGGAGGACGTGGCCTTTGAGATGGGCTATCAGAACCCGTTCGCCTTTTCGAACGCCTTCAAGCGGATGACCGGGTTCCGGCCCTCGCGGTTTCAGCGACGGCGCACGCCGGTGGTGGCCAAGGACGGCTGAAGCAGGGGGCGGGGCGGATCAGGCGCTGAGCCGCGCGCTGATCCGGTCGAAATCGGCCAGCAGGGTGGCGTTGTCGAAGGTTTCGGCCACATGGCCACGGTCGATGACATAGTGCCTGTCGGCCACGGTGGAGGCGAAGCGCACGTTCTGTTCGACCATCAGGATGGTGTAGCCGCGCGACTTGAGCCCGGCGATGGCGGCGCCGATCTGCTGAACCACCACGGGGGCCAGCCCCTCGGTCGGCTCGTCCAGCAGCAGGAGGCGCGCGCCGGTGCGCAGGATGCGGCCGATGGCAAGCATCTGCTGCTCGCCGCCCGAAAGCTTGGTGCCGGGGCTTTTCATGCGGTCGCGCAGACCGGGGAAGAGCGTCAGGATTTCCTCGACGCTCATGCCGCCCTCGGCCACGACGGGCGGCAGGACGAGGTTTTCCTCGGCTGTGAGGGTGGCGTAGATGCCCCTGTCCTCGGGGCAGAAGGCGATGCCGGCGCGGGCGATCCGGTGCGAGGGCAGGGTGGCGGTCTCGGTCCCGTTGATGATGATGGAGCCGGCCCGGCGGGGGACCATGCCGACGATGGAGCGCAGGGTCGTGGTCTTGCCCGCGCCGTTGCGGCCCAGCATCGTCACCAGCTCGCCGGTGCGCACGGTCAGCGCGATATCGTGCAGCGCCTGGCTTGGCCCGTACCAGGCCCGCAGGTCGGAGATGTCGAGAACGGTGCGCGTCGTGGTATCGGTTTGTGTGGTATCGGTTTGTGCCTCAGACATGGCCACCCCCCAGGTAGGCTTCGATCACCTCTTCGTTGGCAGCGACGCTGGCATAATCGCCCTGCGCCAGGATACGGCCCCGGGCGAGCACTGTCACCTCGTCGCAGATTTCCGAGACGATGCCGAGATTGTGCTCGACCATCAGGACGGAACGGCCCTGGGCCGCGTCGTGGATCAGGCGGGTGATGCGGTCGACATCCTCGATGCCCATGCCGGCGGTGGGTTCGTCGAGCAGGATCACCTCCGGTTCCAGCGCAAGCGTGGTGGCGATTTCGAGCGCCCGCCTGTGACCATAGGACAGATCGCCCGCCGTCACCCCGGAAAGGTGGGCGATGCCGACGCTGTCGAGATGCTCCATCGCGGCCTCGCGATTGCCGGAGAGGGCGGATTTCCGGGTCCAGAAATCATAGGATTCCCCACGCCGGCGCTGGAGGGCGAGCATGACGTTTTCCTGCGCCGTCATGCTGTTGAAGACGGCCGAGATCTGGAACGACCGCACCAGCCCCATCCGCGCGATGGTCCCGGGGTCGAGCGCCGTGATGTCGCGGCCATGGAAATGGATGGTGCCCGAACTGGGCGTCAGGAACTTGGTCAGAAGATTGAAACAGGTGGTCTTGCCCGCCCCGTTGGGGCCGATCAGGGCATGGATGCTGCCGTGGCGGAGCGTAAGGTCGACGCCGCCGACGGCGGCAAAAGCGCCGAAAGTCTTGGTGAGGCCCTTCGCCTCTAGCACGGTGGCGGTCATGGGGCGGTCTCGCACGAGGGAATGAGGATGCCGGGCCACGCGGCGGCGGCCCGGCTTTGCCAGCCTTTCGGGGGCTGTGATCAGCTGTTGTCGCCGGTCACGAGGTAGCAGGTGCTTTGATCGAGCGAGCGGAACGCATCTTCTGCCGGGATGGTCGAAACCGGCTTGAGATAGTCCCATTCGCCTTCGGATTCCTCGGGCGTTTTGACCTGCCAGAGATACATGTCATGCATCATGCGGCCATCTTCGCGAACCGAGCCGTTGGAGGCGAAGAAGTCGTTGATCGGCATGGAGCGCATCGCCTCCGACACGGCATCGGCGTCGTCGGTGCCGGCCTCTTCGATCGCCTTGAGGTAATGCATGGTGGACGAATAGTTCGCCGCCTGGCTCATGTTGGGCATCGAGCCGACGCGCTCGAAGTACCGCTGTGCGAATTCGCGCGAGCCTTCGTTCATGTCCCAGTACCACGCGTTGGTGAGCATCAGCCCCTGCGCGGCCTCGAGCCCGATGGAATGGACATCGTTGAGCCACAGCAGCAGGGCCGCCAGCGTCTGGTTCTGGGTCAGGCCGAATTCAGCCGCCGCGTTGATCGCGTTGACCGCGTCGCCGCCTGTCGAAGCGATCCCGATGATCTCGGCGCCCGAGGACTGGGCGTTGAGCATGTAGGACGAGAAATCGCTGGCCGAGAGCGGGTGACGGGCGGAACCCAGCACTTCGCCGCCGGCATTCTCGACCACCTCGGTGACCTGCTCTTCCAGCCCGATGCCGAAAGCGAAATCGACGGTCAGGAAGAACCAGGACAGCCCGCCATCCTCGACCACGGCCTTGCCGGTGCCGTGAGCCAGGGAATAGGCATCGTAGGCGTAGTGGATCGCGTAGGGCGAGCACATGTCGTTGGTGATGCCGATATTGGAAGCGCCGTTGACGATGATGTGGCGCTTGGCCTCTTTAGCGACCCCGGCGACGGCCAGTGCCGCACCGGAGTTGGACAGGTCGTTGATCATGTCGACGCCTTCGACGTCGAACCATTCACGGGCCTTGGCGGCCGCGGTGTCGGCCTGATTGAGGTGGTCAGAGAAGATCACCTCGATCGGGGCACCCAGCACTTCGCCGCCGAAATCCTCGGCTGCCATGCGTACGGCTTCGACCGCGCCCTCCCCGGCGAGATCGCTGTAGATGCCGCTCATGTCGGTCAGGACACCGATCCGGACGACATCGTCCGAGACCTCGGCCTGTGCTGCCGCAGCGGCGGTGACACAGGCACATGACGCCAGCAGACGCCCTATCATTTTACGCATTCTTTCCTCCTCCTCAGGTTGGAATCTCGTTTGGTACAGTAGTGTTTTCCACTATCTTACCGTCTCGGGGCCTTGTCACAATGTGCATTCCACCAGATAACATATCGAAAACACACATCTCGGCCGTAGCTGTTCCACCCCGATCGCCAGCGGCACCTCCCCCCGGGGCGAGGTTGAACAGGTCATAGATCGAGGCGTGTCCGGCGGCGAGTTTCTGTAAACTTCGCATCCGACCGAAGCGCAGCATCGCGCGGCTTCTTGAGACTAGGTCAGTGTGCGCAGGAACGAATAGAATCGGCTGTCTTGCACGCGGCTCCAGTTGACGCGCATGGAGGGTCGGGTCGACCGGCCAGAGACCCAGAAGAGACTGCCCGGGGCAAGAAGGATGCCCTTATGCGCCGCTTCGTGCGAGACCTCTATGTCGTCGAGCCCCTCCGGAAGGTGGACATAGCCATAAAGACCGTCATCCGGGGGCGCGAAGAGGTGGAAGCCGAGCCTTTCCATCTGTTCCATGCCCACCCTGCGTTCGCGGTCGAGCCGCTTGCGCAGAGAGGTCCTGACCTTTTCGAACCGGCGTGAGAGGATCGCTTCGGCAATCAGGCGTTCGGTGTGGCTGGAACTGTTCACGGCTAGGATCATCTTCAACTCGGCCATGCTGGCCGCGATCTCCGGCTCGGCAATCAGAAAGCCGGACCGGAGAGAGGGCGACAGGATCTTGGAATAGCTGCCGATCTGGATCACGCGGCGGAACTGGTCGAGGGCGGCGAGCCTCGTGCCGCGGACGCCGGGCAGGTCGATGAACGGATCGTCGTCGATCACCAGCATCTCGCACTGGTCCGCGACCTTCAGTACCGCATGCGCCGTCGGCAAGTCGATGGAACAGCCGGTGGGGTTCTGGGCCAGCGACTGGGTAAAGAACAGGCGCGCCCGGTGTTTCTCGGCCGCGGCTTGGAGGGCCTGCGGGTCGGGGCCGGTGGGAAGCCTGGGGATGCCGACGAAATTCACCTCCGACAGCTTGAGCTTGGAGAAGAGGGGGTAATAGCCCGGGTCGTCGACGAGCACGGTGTCCCCCGGTCGGGTGAAGCGGCGAATGACGAGATCGAGCGCATTGTTCGCGCCGAAGGTAGTGACGATCTGCGACGGGGTGGCCATGATGCCCGCCGCGACCTGGGTGGCCGCAATGCATTCACGAAGGGCCAGCAGACCGTGGGGCGAGCCGTATCCACCTTCGCCGGCGGGCAGGGTGACGGCGGGCATGTTGGTCATCATCCAGGATTCCGGCGGGCGCCCGTCGCCGGCCAGAACCGTGTAGGGGCGGTCGAGCTGGACGTGCAGGAGCGAGACTGTATCGCTGGCCTCGCGCAGGTTCGTGGGTTCGGCAATGCTGGGGGCGAGCCGCGTCACGTAGAAGCCCGAGCCGCGACGCGAGCGGGCCAGGCCATGCGCGACCAGCTTGTCATAGACCGTGACAATCACGTTTTTCGAGGCGCCGAACTGATCCGAGGCTTGCCGGAGCGACATCAGCTTGGTGCCTTCGGCGAGATCACCGCTTTCGATCCTCTGGCGGAGGGTCTGGAATATGCGTTCGGTCTTGCTTTGGGTCATTCTCTATCTGTACCCATTCTCAAACAGGTACAGATACAATTATTTTCCCAAACTGTACCAATACATCTGAAATGTTTTTCGTGAAGGTCGGGGCCAAGTTGGAGGAGAATTCATGAAAGACCCGAACCGCGGCGCCGCGTCCGCAATCGATTCCCGCATCGATGGACTTCGCGATATGGAGCCCGTCGACCGGCGCAAGGCCGTCGTATCCGCCGCCGGGATGGATCAGGCCGGCGCAGCGGCGCTGGCGGGTGAGGGCACGCTCGGGCTCGATGTGGCCAACGGGATGATCGAGAATGTCATCGGTAAATTCGAGCTGCCGCTCGGGATGGCAACGAATTTTCTCGTCAATGGAAAGGACTACCTCGTTCCGATGGTGGTCGAAGAACCCTCGGTCGTGGCCGCGGCGTCCTATATGGCCAAGCTGGTGCGTCCGGGTGGCGGTTTCACCGTCCGGTCGACCCCGCCCATCATGCGGGCGCAGGTACAGATCATCGGTGTGACCGACCCGTGGGGCACGCGCGCCGAGCTTCTGGCGCATGAGGACGAACTGATCGAGATGGCCAACTCCCGCGACACCGTGCTTGTGGAGCTCGGCGGCGGCTGCAAGGGGATAGAGGTCGAGGTCTTTCTTGAAAGCCCGATTGGCCCGATGGTTGTCCTGCATCTTCTGGTCGATGTGCGCGACGCGATGGGGGCCAACACGGTCAATTCCATGGCCGAGATGCTGGCCCCCCGGATCGAGGAGATTTCCAAGGGCAAGGTGCGGCTGCGCATCCTGTCCAATCTTGCCGACCGGCGGCTGGTGACCGCCAGCGTGCGGCTTGCGCCCGAGGTGCTGGACACCAAGTCGCTCAAGGGGGCCGAGGTGGCGCAAGGCATGGTCGAGGCCTGTGCGCTGGCCATCGTCGATCCGTATCGCGCGGCGACCCATAACAAGGGCATCATGAACGGGATCGACCCGGTGGTCGTGGCCACCGGCAATGACTGGCGGGCGGTCGAGGCCGGGGCACATGCCTATGCTGCGCGGTCAGGTCGCTACAGTTCACTCACCACGTGGGAGATCGCGGGGAACGGCACGCTTGTCGGGACGCTGGAGATGCCCATGGCGGTTGGTATCGTCGGCGGGGCGACACGGACACATCCGGCGGCGCAGGCGGCGCTCGAGTTGATGCAGATCACGTCGGCGCAGCAACTGGCCGAGGTGATCGCCGCCGTGGGGCTGGCACAGAACATGGCCGCGTTGCGCGCGCTGTCCACGGAGGGGATACAGCGCGGGCACATGGCCCTGCACGCCCGCAATATCGCAATCACCGCCGGAGCCAGCGGGCCGGATATCGACAGGGTGGCCAAGGCCATCGTAGCCGCGGGCGACGTCAGTGTCGGTCGGGCAAAACAGGTGCTGGACGGCAGCGCCTAAAACCATCCAAGGGAGGATACACATCATGACCAATACCACACGGCGCCACATGTTGCGTCTGACCGCTGCCAGCGCGCTGGCGGCCCCCGCGATCGTCTCGGCCAGTGCCGTGCGCGCGCAAGGCGTCACTCAATGGCGCATGCAGGCGCTCTGGGGCGGGGGCACGACGCCCATGCTCTACGAGGAGAAGTTCTGCGAACGGGTGAAGCAGCTGACCGGCGGCTCGCTCGAGATCACGCCCTTTGCCGGCGGGCAGATCGTTCCGGCGGCACAGGCGTTCGACGCCGTGCGCGGCGGGGCCTTTCAGATGATGAAAACCTTCGACGGCTACACCGCCGGCAAGATCAAGGCGCACGGATTCTCGTCCACCGTCCCCTTCGGCTTTCCCGAGGCCGACCAGTACGAGGCATGGTTCTACGAACGTGACGGTCTCGAGATGGCCCGCGAAAGCTACGCCCCCGCCGGCCTCACCTATGTCGCCCCCACCGTCTATGGCGAGGAACCGATTCACTCCAAGGTCGAGATCCGCACCATCGCCGACATGGATGGCCTCAAGGGCCGGTTCGTGGGCCTTGCCGCCGCCGTGATGGCCGATTTCGGCGTCTCCGTCTCGCCGCTGCCCACGTCAGAGGTCTACTCGGCCCTCGACAAGGGCCTGATCGATTTCGCCGATCGCGGCGACATCAAGGCCAATTACGAGGAAGGCCTGCACGAGGTCGCCAAGTACCTCGTCCTGCCGGGCGTGCATCAGCCCTCCACTGCGACGGCCTATGTCGCCAACACGTCCGCCTACGACCAGCTCGACGACCAGCAGAAGGCGGCCCTCGAAGTCGCCGCCCGCGAAGTGTCCGGCGCGCTGCGCCAGAACATCATCGTCGACAACGGCGAGTATCTGGAGAAGTACCGCGAAGCCGGTGTCGAGATCGTCGATCTCGCAGCCGACGACGTCACCCAGGCCCGCGCCTCGGCCGTAGAAAGCTGGAAGAAAGCCGCAGGCGACGACGCGCTCGCCACGCGCATGATGGAAAGCCAGATGTCGCTGATGGAAGAGCTTCGGCTGCTCTGATATCGAAAGGTGGCCGCGCCCTTTCATGGGCGCGGCGCCTGCAAGCAAGCCTCGGAGATGACCCCATGATTGCCCTCGCCCGGAGCGTGACCGCGCTGAACCGGCTGATGTTCTCACTGGCCAAGTGGCTGGTTTACGGCATCGTCGTGCTGATGCTCTGGGAGGTGCTGTCGCGCTATCTTCTGAACACCCCGACATCCTGGGCCCCGGAACTGGCGACGCTCCTTTTCGGGCCGTTCTTCCTTCTTGGCGGGCCTTACCTGTTGCATCTCGGCGGGCATGTCGCGGTCGATATCGTGTCGGAAAAGGCCACCGGGCGGCTTGCCACGGTGCTGAAAACCATCGGCTTTCTTCTGGCAGCCGCGTTCGGGGCCATTCTGCTCTGGTTCAGCGTGCCTCTCGCGCTGCAATCCTGGACCTACGGTGAAACCAGCTATTCGGCGTGGAACCCGGTCGTCTGGCCCGCCAAGGCGTTTCTGCCGCTGGCCTCGCTGATGCTTTTGCTTCAGGCGCTGGCCGAACTCGTTCAGATTTCCGAAACGCCCGAAGCCGCGTGATGGAAAGCTCGCTCATCCTGCTGTTCATGTTCACCTCGCTGGTGGTCTTCATGCTGTCCGGCGCGGGGCTGGCCTTTGTGCTGGGGGCCATCGCCTTCATCTCGACGATCCTGCTCTGGGGGCCGCAGGCCCTGATCGTGGCGGTGCTCAACACCTTCGAGACGATGACGTCCGAGGCGTTGATGGCGATACCGCTTTACGTGCTGATGGCCTCGATCCTGCAGAAATCGGCAATCATCGACGCCCTCTACGACGCGATGGAGGCGTGGTTCTCGGGCGTCAATGGCGGGCTTGCGGTGGGCACGATCGCGATCTGCACGATCCTTGCGGCCATGACCGGCGTCGTCGGCGCGGCGGTCGCGGCCATGGGCATCCTCGCCCTGCCATCCATGCTGTCACGCGGGTATCACCCGCCGCTGGCGCTGGGGGCGATCTGCGCGGGGGGCACGCTCGGCATACTGATCCCGCCCTCGGTGGTGACGATCGTCTATGCGATCACGGCGCAGATCTCGATCGGCAAGATGTTCGCCGCCGGGATCGTGCCGGGCCTGATCCTTGCCGGAAGCTATGCCGCCTATGTCCTGATCCGCACATGGCTCAACCCCGCGCTCGCGCCCAAGCCGGCCGACACGGTCTCGCTGCCGGTGCTGGTCAAACTGTCCAAGCTCAAGGCGCTCATCCTGCCGGGGCTGGTGGTGGTGGGCGTGCTCGGGTCGATCTATGCGGGCATCGCCACCCCGACAGAGGCGGCGGCGGTCGGCGTGCTGGGGGCAGCCGCCTCTGCCATCGTGACGCGCAAACTCTCCCTGCCGATGCTGTCCGAGGCGGCGACCGATACCTTGCGGGTGACCGCCATGATCCTGTGGATCACCATCGGCGCGCGGGCCTTCATTTCGGTTTTCGTGGCGACGGGCGGTGCGGATTCGCTTCTGAACTTCGTGGAAACGCTCGAGGCGTCGCGCTGGGTGATCCTTGGGGCGATGGTGCTCGTGCTGATCTTTCTCGGGCTGTTTCTGGACGAGATCGGGATCATCCTGCTTTGCGTGCCGGTCTTCCTTCCGATTGTTGCGGCGCTGGAATTCGATCCGCTCTGGTTCGGGGTGCTGTTCATGATTACCGCGCAGATGGCCTATATCACGCCGCCCTTCGGCTATACGCTGTTTTATCTCAAGGGCGTGCTGCCCGAGGGGATCGGTATCGGCCAGGTTTATCGCGGCGTGATACCGTTCTTCCTGATACAGGTGGTGGTGCTGATCCTGTTCGCGATCTTCCCCGATCTGGTGACATGGCTGCCGGAGGCGTTGAGCGAAAACACAAGGTAGCCCCCTGCAGGGCCAGCAGGCGCCTGCGGACCGGTCACTTGCGGAAGATGCAGGTGGAGCGGAACATGTCCTCCAGCGCTTCGATCCGGTCGCGCGCCTTATCCAGACGTTGTGTCTGAATGGCGGCGATCAACGCCTCCACGATCAGGTTTATTCCCAGCGTCGAGTCCCAGCTTGAGGGCACCTCGACCAGCGCGTTGATCACGTGGTCGGCCGATTTCGAGATAGGCGACCCCCACTGGTCGGTGAACAGGACGATGACGACGCCCCGCTGCTTGGCCAGATCCGCAAGCCGCGCGAGATCGGCCTCGTAGCGGCGAATGTCGAAGATCACGAGAACCGAGCTTGGGCCCATGTCGATAAGATACTGTGGCCAGACATTCGGGGATTGAGACAGCAACGTGACGCCGGGGCGTATGATCTGCAGATGGTTGAAGAAGTAATCCGCGTTCGAGCGCGTGATGCGACCGCCCAGAAGAAAGACGTTGCGCTGTGTATCCGCCAGCGCCTTGGCCAGGGCGTCGAAGGTTGCAGGATCAAGGCGCGCGATCGTCTGATCGAGATTTTCGAAAACCGTCTCGGCGAAATTGCGGAAAGCAGGGGAATCCTTTCGCCCCTCCGGCCAGCCCTCTCGCTTCAGGATAGGCTTCTTTATCTGGGCTGACGCTTCTTCGCGCAGCGCGGTCTGCATCTCGGGGAAGCCGTCAAAGCCCAGTTTTCTCGCCAGCCGGATCACGCTCGGGGTCGATACGCCTGCGGCATCCGCGAGCTTGGTGATCGATTGCAGCCCGGACATGGGGTAATCTTTCAGAAGCGTGTCGGACAGCAACCGTTCAGCCGGGGTCAGCTGGCTGGCCTTGTCCTTGAGCTTGTCCTTCAGGATTTCGGACCGTTTCACGCGCGCTCTCTATTGAAGCATTTGTTACAGAATAAATAAGCGCTGTAGCACCGTCTACAAAAAATTCTTGACAGTTTTTGCGTGGCTCACCCTAAAGTGGCGGTGTGAATGGATCGACATCATACCAGATTCTGACGCCCGAAGATGGACCGCCCGCGGCGGTCCTGAATGCACGCGGGACGGCACCGGTTTGTCTTGTCTGTGAACATGCCAGCTCCGTCATCCCTGCTGCGCTCGGCTCGCTCGGATTGGCCGAGAACGATCGCTTTTCTCATGCGGTTTGGGACATCGGGGCCGAGCTTTTGGCGCGGGACCTGTCGCGCAAGCTCGACGCGCCTCTGGTTGTCGCAAGGGTCTCGCGGCTGGTCTACGATCTGAACCGCCCGCCAAGCGCGCCCGGAGCCATGCCTGTCCGGAGCGGCGAGATCGATGTGCCGGGAAACCTGAACCTGTCGGATGCCGACAGGGCCTTGCGTACGTCAGAGGTATACGAGCCCTTCCATGCCACGGTTTCCGAAGTTCTGGACGGGTTCGATACGCCCCCTGCCTTCGTCACGATCCACAGTTTTACCCCGACCTGGGACGGCCAGAACCGCGAAACGCAGCTTGGCCTTTTGCATGATGCCGATCCGCGCCTTGCGATGGCCATGATGGCACTATCCGACGACACGCTCGTGACGCGGCTGAACGAGCCCTATTCGGCGCGCGACGGGGTCACCCACACGCTGGAACGCCATGCCACCGCCCGCGGATTGCCCAATGTGATGATCGAACTGCGCAACGATCTGCTTGGGCGTGAGGGCGATGTGGCGCGGATATCATCGCTTCTGGCCGAAATGCTGACCGCGTCTCTTGACCTGCAGGCTGCATCCGCATGACCGGTTTGATGCTGGCATATGTCAGGCGGGTCGATCGCATGAACCGCTGGATCGGGCGCATCGTGATGTACGGGATCTTCGCGATGATGGCGATCCTGCTGTGGTCGACCTTTACCAAGGTGGGAAGCGATCTGGGCGTGCAGATCAACCCCTCGCTCTGGACGCTCGAGATGGCGCAATTCGCGATGGTCGCCTATTTCATCCTCGGTGGGCCCTATTCGATCCAGATGGGATCGAACGTGCGCATGGACCTTCTCTATGGCGAGTGGAGCGAGCGGCGCAAGGCGCAGGTCGATGCCTTTAGCGTGCTTTTCCTGATCGTCTATCTGGGTTTCCTGCTCTGGGGCGGATGGGACAGCCTGATGTATTCCTTCAAATACGGCGGCGAGCGCAGTTCAAGCGCCTGGCGTCCCTATATGTGGCCCATCAAGACGATCATGGTGATCGGCATCTTCCTGATGCTGCTTCAGGCGACCAGCGAATTCTTCAAGGACATTCTCAGGCTCAAGGGGCATGACATGGGGCCAAAAGACGTGGATCAAAGCGCCCCCGGCGCCTCGGGAACGAACGCCTGATGTCGTACGAAGCCATCGCCGCCCTGATGTTCGCCTCGATGATGCTGATGCTGCTGACCGGGCAGCGTGTGTTCGGCGCCATTGGTTTCGTGGCCGTGGTCGCGGCTTTCTTCCTCTGGGGTGACAGGGGCGGCTATGATCTCGGCTTTTCGGCGGCGATCAAGCTGATGAACTGGTATCCGCTTCTGACGCTGCCGATGTTCATCTTCATGGGCTATATTCTGTCGGAAAGCCGCATCGCCGATGACCTTTACCGCATGTTCCATGTCTGGATGGGGGGCCTCTCGGGCGGTCTGGCCGTGGGCACGATCGGGCTGATGGTGCTGATCTCTGCCATGAACGGGCTATCGGTCGCGGGGATGGCCATCGGCGCGACCATCGCGCTGCCCGAGCTGCTGAAACGGGGGTATGACAAGCGGATGGTCACCGGGGTGATACAGGCCGGCTCGTCGCTTGGGATTCTCGTGCCGCCTTCGGTCGTGCTGGTGCTGTATGCCATGATCGCGCGGCAGCCGGTGGGCCAGCTCTGGTTGGCCGGGGTGCTGCCGGGCCTGATGATGGCGGGCATGTTCGTGCTCTATATCGTGATCCGCTGCCGCCTGAACCCTCAGCTTGGGCCGATCCTGCCGAAAGAAGATCGCGATATTCCGATGGGCGAAAAAATCCGGCTGCTGGGGGCCGGGTTTTTGCCGCTCTTCATCTTCTTCGCCATGATGGTGCCCTTTGTGAACGGCTGGACGTCGCTGGTGGAGTCCTCGGCCATCGGTGCGATTGCCGCCTTGCTTGCCGCCGTGCTCAAGGGCCGCATGACGCGGCAGGTGTTCGAGACATCGGTACGCAAGACGCTTGGCATCTCCTGCATGTTCATGTGGATCATCCTTGCGGCGCTGGCGTTCGGCTCGGTCTTCGACGGGCTGGGCGCGGTCAAGGCGATCGAGAGCCTATTTACGGAAAAGATGGGGCTCAGCCCCTGGATGATCCTGATCCTGATGCAGTTGTCATTCATCATCATGGGCACGTTTCTGGACGACACCGCCATGCTGGTCATCGTGGCGCCGCTCTATGTGCCGCTTGTGGGGGCTTTGGGCTTCGACCTTATCTGGTATGGTGTGCTATACACGATCACCACGCAAATCGCCTACATGACGCCGCCGTTCGGCTATAACCTGTTCTTGATGCGCGCGATGGCACCGCCAGAGATCACGCTGAAGGATATCTACAGCTCGATCCTGCCCTTCGTGCTGGTGATGGTGGTGGCGCTGTCGATGATCATGATCTTCCCGGAAATCGCGCTGTGGCTGCCGGGGTATGTCTATGGAAACTAAACAAAGAGACCTTGGTCACAAGGCGGAAGAGCAACCGAACCTAACAGAGAGGGTTTTAAGATGACGACAAGACGCAATTTTCTGAGAGCGGCCGGTGTGGCCGTGCCTGCGACGCTGGCGACGCCCGCGATCGTCAGGGCGCAAAATGCGATCAAGTGGCGCTTCCAGACCTATGCCGGCAGTGCCCTTGGCGAACAGGTGACCAAACCGGCCATCGACTATATCAACGCCAATTCCAATGGCGAGCTTGAGATCGAACTGTTCTATGCCGATCAGATCGTTCCCACCGGCGAACTGTTTCAGGCGTTGCAGCGGGGCACGATCGACGGCGTCCATTCGGATGACGACTCGATGGCGTCTCCCACCCCTCTCCGGGTCTTCGGCGGCTATTTCCCCTTTGCCACGAAGCATATCCTCGACGTGCCCGTGCTGTTCAACCAGTACGGCCTCGCCGATATCTGGCGCGAGGAATACGGCAAGGTCGGCGTGCAATGGCTGTCGGCGGCGGGGCAGGACCCGTGCAACTTCAACACCAAGAAGGAAATCACGTCCGTCGGTGATCTCGACGGGCTGAAGCTCTATACGTTCCCGACCGCGGGCCGTTTCCTTGCCAAGTTCGGCGTGGTGCCGGTGAACATCCCCTACGAGGACGCCGAAGTTGCCGTGCAGACCGGCGAGCTTGACGGTATGGCATGGTCGGGCATCACCGAGGACTACACGGTGGGCTGGGCAGACGTGACCGACTACTTCCTGACCAACAATATCTCGGGCGCTTGGATCGGATCGTGGTTCGCCAACCAGGAACGCTGGGCCGAACTGCCCGATCACCTGAAATCGGTCGTGATGGCCGGGGTCGAAGCCGGGCACACCTATCGCAACCAATGGTATTGGGGCGGAGAGGCCGCACTGCGCGCCAACGGCGAGAAGCTGGAACTGCGCTCGGTGCCCGCGTCCGAATGGGCCGAGGTCGAGAACGCGGCCAAGGAATTCTGGGACGAGATCGCCCAGGAAGGCGAGGTTCACGAGAAGATCGTCGGTATCTTCCGCGAGTATAACTCGGTCATCAACCAAGCCGGCGTGCCCTACAATTTCGAGTAAGCCAGTCCAAACCCAAGGAGCGCCTTTACCAAGGCGCTCCTTTCATTTCACGGGAGAGCGAGAATGACCGCCAACCTTACCTTCGACGCCCTGAAAGACCTTGCCGGCAAGGGCGAGATCGACACCGTTCTTGTCTGCCTTGTCGACATGCAGGGCCGGCTCATGGGCAAGCGGTTCCATGTCTCGAACTTCCTCGATTCCGCGTACGAAGAGACGCATTTCTGCAATTACCTGTTGGCGACGGACCTGGAAATGGCGACGCCCGATGGCTATGCCGCGACGTCGTGGGCGAAAGGATATGGCGACTACGTGATGAAGCCGGACCTTGCCACGCTGCGTCGCGTGCCATGGCTTGAAGGTACGGCGCTGGTGCTGTGCGACGTCCTGGATCATCACACGCACAAGCCGGTCCCGCATTCCCCGCGCGAGATCCTGAAAACCCAGATCGCCCGCGCCGAGGCCATGGGTTTCACGCCGATGATGGCGACCGAGCTGGAGTTTTTCCTGTTCGAGAAATCATTCGACGATATCCGGCGCGACAGCTTCAGGAACCTGACGCCGATCAGCGGGTATAACGAGGATTACCACATCCTTCAGACCACGAAGGAAGAACACGTCATGCGCCCGATCCGCAACCTGCTGTTCGAGGCCGGCGTGCCGGTCGAGAACACCAAGGGCGAGGCGGAAACCGGTCAGGCAGAGCTCAATATCCGCTATGCCGAGGCGATGCTTTGCGCCGATCACCACACGATCGCCAAGCAGGCCATCAAGGAAATCGCGAACCAGCAGGGGCACGCGGCGACCTTCTTGCCGAAGTGGCATCACGACAAGGTCGGCTCGGCGGCACATATCCACCAGTCACTGCTCAAGGACGGCGCGCCGGCCTTTTATGACGCCGACGCCGAGCTGACGATGTCGGCCACGCTGAAAAGCTATGTTGCCGGTCTCATGAAGTATTCGGCCGACATGACGTTTTTCCTTGCACCTTACGTCAACAGCTACAAGCGCCTGATACCCGGCACCTTCGCGCCAACCAAGATCGCCTGGAGCATCGACAACCGCACCGCCTGCTACCGGCTGGTGGGGGATGGAACCAAGGGGGTCAGGATCGAGTGCCGGACGCCGGGATCCGACATCAATCCCTATCTTGCCTGCGCGGCCCAACTGGCGGCGGGATTGTGCGGCATCGAGGAAGGGCTGGACCTGTCGCCGCCGGTGTCGGGGGATGTCTACAAGATGGAGGAGGTGCCCATGCTGCCCTACACATTGCGGATGGCGACAGAGAAGCTGCGAGGCTCCGCCATGCTGCGCAAGACGATGGGCGACTGGGTGGTCGATCACTACACGCGCGCCGCGGAAGTCGAGCAGGAGGCGTTCGACGCGGTCGTGACCGACTGGGAGATCGCGCGGGGCTTTGAAAGGGCCTGATCGTGGTCTTATGCCGCGCGCATCTTCGATCTGCTCTTAGCTGAAACGGTTCCGCGTCGTCTGTCGTTTGGCGGGGTGACCTCAGACCGCGTTTCGGGGCCGAGTTGCGTCTCTCAGAACGTCTCTGAGCTGGCCTTCGGCCAACAGGCCGTCGTCTATCGCGATCTGGGCCAAGGACTTGCTTTCTTTCAGGGAGCGGTTGGCAAGTTGCGCCACCTTTTCGTAACCAAGATGGTGCAGGAAGACGGTTGAAACGCCGAAAGACGAGGCAAGGTTTTCGTAGGAGCGATCCTCGTCGATGCTCAATCCGGAAACGCACTTGCGCGCGAACACCGTGCTGGCGCGTTTCAGAAGTGCGAACTGGTCGAACAGGGATTGCGCGATGACCGTCTCGAAATGGTTGATTTCCATCTGCCCCGCCTGACAGGCCATCGTGATGGTGCCGTTCAACCCGTGCACCTGGAACGAGACCTGCTGAACCTGCATCGGGATGACCGGGTTGACCTTTCCGGCCATGATGGACGACCCCGGCTGCACCGGTGGAAGGTGTATCTCGCCGATCCCCGACGCTGCGTCGCTGCTGAGGACTATCAGATCGGCGGCGATGCGGCCGAGATTGGTGGCAAGCCCTGCCAGTTCACCCGACAGGCGCTGGAACCCGTCCGTGCCCTGCATCGCAGCGAAAGGATCGGACGCGCCGTCGACATCGAAGCCGAAGCTTTCCGTGAGGGCGGGCATGATTTCCGCGTCAAAGCCATCCACGCGGCCTAGCCCCGTGCCAATGGCCGTGCCGCCCATGGGCACCGTCCGGAGATCGTCGACCGCACGCTCCAGCGTCTTCAGGGCGCCTTCCAGAAGCGCTGCATAGCCGTCGAACAACTGGCCATATGTCATCGGTTGCGCGGCCTGCATACAGGTCCGGCCCGTTCTCAGCACGTCCCGTGACACCTCCGCCCGCGCGCGAAACGCCGTGACCAGCTCGTCCACCGAGGATTTCAGATCCGGCAACAGAAGGACGCAGGCCAGTTTGATCGCGGTGGGGATCACGTCATTGGTCGACTGGCTGCGGTTGACGTGATCGTTGGACCGGACCGGTCCGGGCCGTTCGTCGCCCAGGATCTGGTTCGCGCGGCTCGCTATCACCTCGTTGAAGTTCATGTTCAGCGACGTGCCGCCAGAGCCTTCGGCCATGGGAACCACGAAGTGTGACCAGTGCTCTCCGGTCGCGATCTCGTCGCAGGCCGCGATGATGGCGTCCGCCTCGCGCGTGGGCAAGCCGCCGGCCCGGCGGTTGGCCAGAGCGGCGGCGCGCTTGACCTGGGCCATGGCGGATATGAATTCCGGATAGGTCGACGGGGCCGGCCCGAACCCGCGAAAATTATCCGCCCCTCGCGCCGCGTTCGCCCCGTAAAGCGCATCGGCGGGCACCTCGAGCCGACCAAGACTGTCGGCGACCTCTTTCATCTTCACGTCACGTTCCACCGTTTGATCGATCGTCAGAGTATCTGGCTCAGAAATTCGCGGGTGCGCGGATCCTTGGCCTCGTCGAAGAAGGTGGCAGGGGGGCCGGACTCGACGATCACGCCCCGGTCGGTGAAATAGATGCAGTCCGCGATCTCGCGGGCAAAGCCCATTTCGTGGGTGACGAGGATACAGGTCATCCCCTCCGAAGCGAGCGTCTTGATGGTCTGAAGCACCTCTTTGACGGTCTCGGGGTCCAATGCCGCTGTGACCTCGTCAAAGAGCATCACATCCGGGTTCATGGCCAGCGAGCGTGCGATTGCCACCCGCTGCTGCTGTCCCCCCGAAAGCTCGCCGGGATAGCTGTCTTCCTTGCCTTCAAGGCGCACCTTGCGGAGCAGGGCGCGCGCCCGTTCCTCGACATCCTTGCGATCCTGTTTCAGCACCTTCACCGGCGCCATCATCACGTTCTGAAGCGCGGTCTTGTGCGGGAACAGGTTGTATTGCTGGAACACCATGCCGACCTTCTTGCGAAGCTCGAGCTTGTCCAGTTTCGGGTCGCTGACCTCCTGTCCCTCGACGGTGATGGAGCCCGACTGGATGTCGTTGAGCGCGTTGATGCAACGGATCAGGGTCGACTTGCCCGAGCCGGATGGCCCGATGATGCAGACGACTTCGCCCTTTTGGACCTCCATGGTGATCCCACGAAGAACTTCTGTGTTACCGAAGGATTTGTGAACGTCCTTCAGGGAAATGATCGGTTGATCACTCGTCCAAGCCATGAGTGCCTCGCTTCAGAGTTGCACGGAGAATTTGCGTTCCAGCCGGCGCGTCAATGCGCTGATCGGATAGCAATAGATAAAGAACCAGCACAGGATGTAGAGATACATCGGGATCAGCAGATCCACGCGCCCCTCGGCGCTAAGCGCCGCGCGGGTAAGCGCCATCACGTCGTTCACGCCTACGATCGAAACCAGCGGAGTGGCCATGGTCAGAACCGCGTAGAGGTTCATCCACGACGGCAGGATCCGCTTTACGGTTTGTGGAAGAATGATCTCGCGCATTGTCTGGGCCCGGTTGAAACCGAGCGACTCTGCCGATTCCCACTGTCCTACCGGGATCGACATGATCGCGCCGCGGACATATTCCGACATGTAGGCCATGACCGGAAGGGAAAGGCCCAGCACCGCCTTGATCCATCCGGGGAACGGCACTTCGGTGCCGAATAGCTCGATCTGAAACGGGATCAGCAGGATGCAGTAGAACAACAGCACCAGCCAAGGGGAATTCCGGAAGAACTGCGTGATGACCCACGAGATCTGGCGCACGATCCGCAGGGGGGACACCTGCAAAATCCCCAGCCCGACGCCAAGCACCGTGCCGACGGCCATCGAGCAGACCGAGATCAGCACGTTGAAGGCGAAGCCGGAGCCTATCGTCGGGGTCCACTCGATGAGAATATCGAGAATGGTACGCTGGCCTTCGCCATCCTGCTGGGCCAGTGCCGGTGTGACCAACGCGGCGGCGCAGGCCAGAAACAGGAGTGCCGCCGTCCAGAGATTGA
The DNA here is from genome assembly GCA_040220035.1 of Roseovarius sp. Classification (GTDB taxonomy): domain Bacteria; phylum Pseudomonadota; class Alphaproteobacteria; order Rhodobacterales; family Rhodobacteraceae; genus Roseovarius. The sequence goes on from JAVJTX010000035.1 coordinate 53,291, forward strand.
AGACCTTGTCGGTCAGCGGCATCGCTTCACCGGTGCTGCGCATCGGCAGAAGAACCGGAAGGTGGCCTTTGACGGGGGCGGGCTGTTTCACTGAAAACTGCATGATTACCTCCCGTAGCCCGGGATGCGCAGCTTCTTCTCCCAGTGGTGGAGCACCCAGACGAGTACACCGACAATGGCCACGTATGAGAGCAGCAGGACGTTCATCATTTCCTGCACGTTCAGGTCTTCCGACCAGATCTGTGCCGCCACATAAAGAAGTTCCGGAACCGCGATGGCATAGGCAAGCGTGGTCGTCTTGACCAGATTCACCAGGTTCGTCCCGAGCGCGGGCAGGGAGATGCGCACCGCCAAGGGCAGCACGATGTCCTTGTAGATCTGCAACCTCTTGTATCCCAGTGCCTCGGCCGCCTCGACCGTCGACTTGGGAACCGCCTCGATGCCGGCCCGGAATATCTCCACGTTCAAGGCCCCGGCAAATAGCGACAGGGAAATGATCGCCCAACCGAAATTGCTCACCAGAGGCACCGGTCGGCCATTGTCGCCCGTGATCTGCAGGACGGTGCCGATGGCGAAGTAGAAGAAATAGAGCTGCACCAGCGGCGGCGTGTTGCGGAAGAACGCCACGAAGAAACCGACCAGCGCCCGCAAGGTGCGGGATTGGGCGCCTTGCGCCGCGGCCCCCACGGCGCCGACGATCAGCGACAGGACAATCGAGATGACCGACAGCTGGATGGTCATCCACAAGCCCGCCAGATACCGCCCACGGTTATACTCGTCGCTGACGACCGCCAGATCGAAGAACCAGTCCGGTCGCAACCACTCTATGAGGCTTGTTGAATCCATTGCACGTCGTCGCCCTGAAATGGAACCGGCGGCGATGCAGTCGCCGCCGGCAAGGTCAGTTTACGAAAGCGGTTACTTGAACTTTTCGTGCATTTCCTGAAGGAACGGGCTGGCCGCGATGCCGTTCGCCTCGTTCCGCTCGATGAGGAAGCCGGTCTTGTGCCAGTCCGTGACGATCTCGCTCATCTTCTGGCCATAGGGGCCGTCCAGCTCTTCCAGCGGGACAGCGATGGACCACGCTTGCGGATCTTCGGTTTCGAACGGCATCTCGTAATCTGCCCATTGCTCGTCCGAGGCGATCTGTGACTCGATCCACGTATTGTCATAGAGGAAGGCCACGCAGTTGCCGTTCTGCAGCGCAGAGGTAACCTCGGGGATACCGGCGAAGGCCACGAGATTGGGGCCATAAAGCTGGGTCACGCGCTTGTTGTAGTAGGAACCCTGAAGCGCACAGACATCGCGCCCGTCCAGATCCGCCCATTCCTCGAGCTCGACGGATTTTGGCGCCAGAACGTTGGTCCCGCCGGCGTAGTAGTTCGGCTGGATCATGCCTACGATTTTGCGGCGATCCTCGTTGTCGCCCATCGTGGCGATGATCAGGTCGATGCGACCCTGGCTGAGGAACTGCATCCGGTTCGAGGCAACCACGGGCACCAGTTCCAGTTCGACGCCAAGACGCTCGGCCACGTCACGCGCGAGGTCGATTTCGAGCCCGGCCAGTTCGCCATCCGACGTCAGATAGCCCCAGGGCTTGTAGTCCTGCTTGACGCCGACGACGATCTCGCCGTCCGCCTTGATGTCTTCCAGTTGATCTGCCTGCGCCTGACCGCAGACCAGAGCCAGCGCCGCGCTGGCAAGCGTCGTTGTCATGAAACGACCCATTGTACGTTCCTCCTGTTGCTATTGAGCACGGTCTGATCCGTGGCATTTGAATCACTGAAGGTGATTTCACATGTTTTGTCTACCCTTCTAATGAAACAGATGTCATAATTTGCGTGGAAAAAATCCTTTTGTATTTTTCGACGCCGAGGGAGGCCGAGAGTGGACGATCCGACTGAACTTTTGCGCGACCGTCTCTCCGATCTGCCCAAAAAGCTGACCCATGTTGCCCGCTTCGCTCTGGATAACCCTGACAGAATGGCCTTCGATTCGATGCGCGCAATTGCGTCAGATTGCGACGTATCTCCGGCAACGATGCAGCGGATGGCCAAGGCGCTGGGCTACGACAGCTATGCCGCGATGCGATCCGCGTTTCAGGCCAACCTCGCCGCCACCGGCTTCGGCGATCGCGTGGGCAGGCTGCGCAATTCGTTCGGCGGCGCGTCTGGCAGCGAACTGATCCACGACCTCACGGAGTCGGTGCAGAGCAACCTCGCGACCACGGCCGACCTTCTCGACCCCGAAGCCATCGACGCGTTCGCGAAATCGGTACAGCGCAGCAGGCACACCTATCTGCTGGCCGCCGGATCGCTCTACTGGCTTTCGGGCCTGATGGAAGTCACCGGCAGCATGGCGCTTCCCAACTTCGTCGCGTTGCACGGGGGCCTTGTGGATCTGACCGAGCGTCTTGCCGTGATCGACGGGTCCGACAGCATGCTGGTATTCTCCGTTGCCCCCTATGCGGCACAGACGATCCGCGCCATGGAATATGCCCGGTCCAAGGGCGCGCATATATTCGCGGTGACCGACCGGCCCAGTTCACCGCTCGTCCCTTACGCCGATACGACGTTCTACGCCCCGACGACGAGCCCGCATTATTACCCCTCTCTGGTTTCCGTCCTCTTCATGATCGAAACGCTTCTGGCGGCAGCAGCGTCCGTGGGCGACGAACGATCAGATGCCCGGCTCAGGGAAATCGAGAAGATCCGCGGCGAAAGTGGTCTCTACCTCGATTGAGAACGTGAAACCGGCATCCTGCAAGGTACGGGCAAGCGACCGTGCCGGTCAGTAGCGGCCCAAGTTTTCCTTGATGAGGATTTCGAGCCTGATCTGTTCTTGCGACGCCAGCGGCTCGCGGCCATCGGAGCGGGCGCGCAGCAGGCGTATGGCGCTGCGCACCAAATGGCCCGGATTCTGCGCGATCACCGCATCGAGCGTGCCGTCCCTCAGCTTTTCCTCCGTGTACGCGGTGCGCTCATGCGCGAGGATCACCTGTCCCGACGGATCGGAGGCTTTGCAAAGCGCCTGAAGCGCCGGGCGCGCCTCGGAGCTGAGCAGGTAGGCGCCCACGATATCCGGGTGGTTGGCGTATGAATTTGCAACCACCTTGCGCGTGCGCTCGGGGTCGCCATAGGTCTCAAGCGAGGGCAGGGCGGAGAGGTTGGGAAAGCCCGCCGTCATCACGGTGTCGAAGCCGAGGCGCCGCTCCACGCTGTCGAGTGAGTTCATGGTTTCCGAGACGATCAGGACCTTGCCCTCGCGGTCGCCCAGAAAGCGCCCGAGCAGGCGGCCGGCCGTCGCCCCGGCGGCGTGGTTGTCCACCCCGATGAAATCGAGCGGGCGCAATCCGGGCTGGCCGGAGATGAACTGTACCACCTCGACGCCGCGCTCGATCAGGCGGGTCGTTGCATCGCGCACCTGCGGGCTCTCCGGCGCCATGATCGCCACCCCGTCGACCCGCTTTGGCGACAGCCGCGAGAGGATTTTCGCGGTCACGTGGGGATCGTTGGAGAGCGCCCGGCGCATCGAGATGTCGAGCGATTCGGAGCGGAAGGCCGCGCCCGCTTCCTCGATCCGCTCGATGACCGTGGCGAGGAAGTCGTTGCCCGTCTCGGGAAGAAGGAACTGGAACCTGTAATGCCGCCCGCGGGCCAGGTTGGCGGCGGATTGGTTGCGGATAAATCCAATTCTTTCAATCGCTTCGTTGACCGCCTTTACCGTCTGCTTGCGCACGCCGGGACGACCGTTGAGCACCCGGTCAACGGTTGCAAGGCTGACGCCGGCCGCCTTGGCGAGGTCTTTGGTCGTCGGGCGCATGGGGGCCTTTCGCTAGCTCTAGTCCTCCCGAGTTTTGCTTGTTTATCAGGCGGAAGGCAACGTTTTTGAGGTACGTACCTCAAAAATAGCTTGATCTGAGGTACGTACCTCAAATACCGTCCAAGAAGGAACAAGCGAGTCGGCAGGAGGAGTGTCGGCTGTATTCCAGGGAGGAATAAAATAATGAAAGTGAATTACTCTGTTTCTGTGGCTGCGGTTGCGCTGATGACCGCCGCGGGCACCGCCCAGGCCGATGACCTCACACTTTGCTGGGCCGCGTGGGACCCGGCGAACGCGCTGGTCGAGCTCTCGAAGGATTTCGAGGCGCAATCCGGCCATTCAATGTCCTTCGAGTTCGTGCCGTGGCCCAACTTCGCGGACCGCATGCTCAACGAGCTCAACTCGGGCGGGCAGCTTTGCGACCTGATGATCGGCGACAGCCAGTGGATCGGGCTTGGCGCCGAGGCGGGCCACTACGTCAAGCTGAACGACTTCTTCGAGGATAGGGGCATCACCATGGATGACTTTATCCCCGCCACCGTCGCCGGCTATTCAGAATGGCCCAAGGGCACCCCGAATTACTGGGCGCTGCCGGCCTTCGGCGATGTCGTCGGCTGGACCTACCGCAAGGACTGGTTCGAGCGCGAAGAGCTGCAGGCCGAGTTCGAGGAGAAGCACGGCCGCAAGCTGGCCGCTCCCGAAACGCTGGCCGAACTCAAGGATGTCGCGGAATTCTTTCAGGGCCGCGAGATCGATGGCACCACCGTCTATGGCGCGGCCATCTACACCGAGCGCGGCTCGGAAGGCATCACGATGGGCGTCACCAACGCGCTCTACAATTACGGGTTCAAGTACGACGATCCCGACAATCCCTACCAGATGGAGGGTTTTGTGAACTCCGAGGGCGCCGTCGAGGGGCTGGAATACTACAAGGCGTTCTACGATTGCTGCACGCCTCCGGGCTCGTCGGACTGGTACATGTCCGAGAATATCGACGCCTACAAATCGGGGCAGGTCGCGCTGCAGATGAACTTTGCCTTCATCTGGCCCGGCGTTGAGGCTGACCCGAACGTGGGCGGCGGCAAGTCCGGGTATTTCCCCAATCCCAAGGGCCCCGGCGGGCATTTCGCGCAGCTGGGCGGGCAGGGGATCTCGGTCGTTTCCTACACCGACAGCCAGGATGCCGCGCTCGAGTACATCGAGTGGTTCGCGCAGCCCGAGATCCAGTCCCGCTGGTGGGAGCTGGGCGGCTACTCCGCGCTCAAGGCCGTGGTCGAAGACCCGGGCTTTGCCGACAGCCAGCCCTATGCGCAGACCTTCCTCGACAGCATGGCGATCGTGAAAGATTTCTGGGCCGAACCCGCCTATGCCTCGCTTCTTCTGGCGATGCAGGATCACGTGCACAGCTACGTGGTGGCCGGTGAGGGCACGGCACAGGAAGCGCTCGACAACCTCGTCGAAGAGTGGACGGAAGTCTTCGAGGATGAAGGCAAGATCTGAACCACTCCGCCGCTCTCCACTCCCTGCCGGATGAGCGGCCCGGTGCGCGGGGCGACCTTTTCGGAGTAAGCTCCGCGCATCCAGTAAAAAGACCTGAAGGGACCACCCGCAATGTCCAACTCCGTGATGACCCGCGCCGCGCAAGCGACGCCGCCGGGCATGGCGCGCAAGATCAAGGGCCTCTCCGACCGTACGATCGCCTGGCTCTTCGTGGCGCCCACCATCTTCCTGCTGCTTGCGGTGAACATCTTCCCGCTGGTCTGGACGATCCGGCTGAGCTTTACCAATTATCGCGCCAACCGTCCTAATGCGGACGTGCAATGGATCGGCACGCGCAACTACGAGCGCATTCTCACGGACAGCGATATCTGGCTGACGATGCAGGCCACCGCGCATTTCCTGTTCTGGACGATCCTGTTCCAGGTGCTGATCGGCTTCACGCTGGCATGGCTCATCAACCGGAAGTTCAAGGGCAACGATCTCTGGACGACGATCATCGTGCTGCCGATGATGCTCTCGCCCGCCGTCGTCGGCAATTTCTGGACATTCCTCTACCAGCCGCAGATCGGGCTCTTCAATTACGTGGTGGCCTTTCTCACCGGCACCGAACCCACGAGCTTTTCCATGATCGGCGACGTAAACCTCGCGCCGTGGTCCATCGTGATCGTCGATACATGGATGTGGACACCCTTCGTGATGCTCATATGCCTTGCGGGGCTGCGCTCCATCCCCGGCTCGATCTACGAGGCCGCGGAGTGTGACCGCGCCTCGAAATGGCGGCAATTCTGGACGATTACCGTGCCAATGACGCTGCCCTTCCTGATGCTGGCGGTGCTCTTTCGCGGGATCGAGAACTTCAAGATGTTCGATCTGGTCGTGCAGCTTACCGGCGGCGGGCCCGGATCCACCACCGAGCTCACCTCGATCAACCTCAAGCGCGAGGCCTTCGAGAAGTGGCGCACCGGCTACGCCTCGGCCTATGCCATCGTGCTCTTCGTCACGGTCTTCGGGCTCGCCTCGATCTACGTCAAGGCGCTGAACAAGGTGAAGGAAAGATGAGCGGTTACTCGATCTCCGATCCGTCACGCGGGCAGAAATGGATCGCGGGCATCCTCGTGGTGACCTATGCGCTCATCACCATCCTGCCACTGATCTGGATCGTCGCCACGGGCTTCAAATCCTCCGCCGATGCCATCGCCTATCCTCCCAAGATCGCCTTCGAGCCCTCTCTGGAAGGCTATGTGAACCTCTTCACCACCCAGATGCGGCAATCCGCGGAGTATTTCGAGGCCAACCCGCCCGAGACGTGGTACGAGGAGATCGTGCACGACAAGGGGCTGGCTATCGCGGGGCCGTCGCGCTTTGGCGAGCGGTTCATGAATTCGGTGATCATCGGCTTCGGCTCGACCTTCCTGTCGGTCTTTCTCGGCACGCTCGCGGCCATGCCTTTTCGCGCTACCGTGTGCCGCTCAAGGATGACCTGCTATTCTTCATCCTGTCCACCCGGATGATGCCGCCCATTGCCGTGGCGATCCCGATCTTCCTCATGTTCCGTTCGCTGGGCCTGTCGGACACGCACCTGGGCATGATCCTGCTCTATACGGCGGTCAATCTCTCTCTTTCGGTCTGGCTGCTCAAGGGCTTCATCGACGAGATCCCGCTCGAATACGAGGAAGCCGCGCTCATCGACGGCTACACGCGGTTTCAGGCCTTCTACAAGGTCGTGCTGCCGCAGGCGGCCACGGGCATCGCATCCACGGCCATCTTCTGCCTGATCTTCTCGTGGAACGAATACGCCTTCGCGGTTCTACTCACCTCCGGCACGGCGCAGACGGCGCCACCCTTTATCCCCACGATTATCGGCGTGGGCGGACAGGACTGGCCCGCCGTCGCGGCGGGGGCCACGCTCTTCCTCATGCCGGTCATGGTCTTCACCATCCTGCTGCGCAAACACCTGCTGCGCGGGATCACCTTCGGAGCGGTGCGCAAATGACGAACTCGCCCTTCAACCCCGACGAAAGCCTGACCGAGGCGCAGAAAACCCGCGAGGAGCAACGCGCGCCCGTGCCGGAAGTGGAAGACACGCGGGGCGAGCCCGCCAAGGGGTATCGTGCTCACCCCGCCGCCCGCTACTTCCTGCGCGGCCCTTGGGAAAATGCGGCCTCGATCCTGATCGGCGTGGGCGTCGTGATGCTCATGCAGCCCTTCTTTCTGTGGGCCTATAGCTGGTCCTTTCTCGTATTGCTGACGGGTACGGTGATGTTCCTCATCGTCAGCCATTTCCCGGAGTAACCCATGGCGCAGATCCGGATAGACAACCTACGCAAGGATTTCGGCGCGTTCACCGCCGTCCAGTCCTCCAGCTTCACCGTCGAGGACGGCGAGTTCTTCATGCTGCTCGGCCCCTCTGGCTGCGGCAAGACGACGACACTGCGGATGATGGCCGGGCTTGAACTGCCCACCAGCGGACAGATCTACATCGACGGCGAGGAGGTCGGCCAGCGCCCTGCCAGCCAGCGCGACATCGCGTTCGTGTTCCAGATGTTCGCCCTCTACCCGCACATGAACGTGCGCCGGAACATATCCTATCCGCTCGTGAGCCAGGGCGTGAACCGGCGCGAAACGAAACGGAAGGTCGAAGAGGTCGCGCGTATTCTGGGCATCGAAAACATCCTCAACAAACCCGTCGGCGGGCTGTCGGGAGGCGATCGGCAGCGCGTGGCGCTGGGCCGCGCGATCGTGCGCGACGCCAAGGCCTTCTTCATGGACGAACCCCTTGGCGCGCTCGACGCCGAGTTCCGCGAACGCATGGCCGAAGAGCTGCGCGCCCTGCACGACCGGATGGGCTCTACCACGGTCTATGTCACCCACGACCAGCTGGAGGCCATGCAGATGGGCGACAAGATCGTGGTGATGAACCACGGTGTCGTCGAGCAATTCGGCAAGCCGCAGGACATCTACGACTGGCCCGCCACGATGTTCGTCGCTAATTTCCTCGGCTCGCCCCCGATGAATTTCCTTGCATTCGATGGCCAGACCGCGCCCGGCGACACCTCCGTGGCGCTCGGCGACAGCACCATCGAGGTGCCCGCGCTGCGTGAAGGTCATTCCGGCAAGCTCGCGCTTGGCGCCCGGCCCGAGCATATCCGGCTCGATGACAGCTCGGATTACCGCGCCAAGGTCAACGCGGTGGAGTATCTCGGCACCACCCAGATCATCACCCTTCAAGCGGCGCATGGCGAAGTGAAAGTGCGCATGGCCAGCAGCACCCCGGTGCGCGAGGGGCAGACCACGGGCCTTGCCTTTCACCCCGGCACGTTGACCGTCTTTGCGGCCGGCAGCGGGTCGGCCCTGCGCTCGGCCGCCAACGAGGAGGTGCTTTGCCATGTCTGACATCACGCTCACCGGCATCACCAAGACCTATGGCAGCACCGTCGCGCTCGACGATGTGCACCTGACCGTGCCGAACGGCGCCTTCGTCGTCCTGCTCGGCCCCACCGGGGCGGGCAAGACGACCACGCTGCGCATCGTCTCCGGGCTTGACCGGCCCGACCGCGGCGAGGTCACGATCGACGGCCAACCCGTCACCCATCTCACGCCCGCACAGCGCAATGTGGCGATGGTCTTTCAGCAGTATTCGCTCTATCCGCACATGTCCGTCCGCGAAAACCTCGCCTTTCCGCTCAAGTCGCCGCTGATGCGGATGGAGGCCGGGCAGATCGAACGGAAAGTCGCCGAGACGGCCGAGATGCTCCAGATTGGCCACAAGCTCGACAACAAGGCGACGGACCTTTCAGGCGGCGAGATGCAGCGCGTCTCGATCGGCCGCGCGCTGGTGCGCAACCCGGCCGTCTACCTGATGGACGAACCGCTGAGTTCGCTCGATGCCAAGCTGCGCTCGGACCTCCGGGTCGAGCTCAAGAACATACAGGCCCAGTCCGGCGCGCCGTTCCTCTATGTCACCCACGACCAGATCGAGGCGATGACGATGGCCAGCCACGTCGGGGTGCTCGACGAGGGGCGGCTGGTGCAGGTCGGCAGCCCGCGGGAGATCTATGAGAACCCCGTGAGTGTCTATGCCGCCAGCCGCCTCGGCCTGCCGCGCATCAACATCCTGCCCGCCGACCTCTTTCCGAACGCGCCTGCGGGCGCGCGCTCCATCGGCCTGCGCCCCGAGCAGATCCGTCAGGGCGAGGGGGCTGAAAGCACCGTCACCCGGGTCGAGCGACTGGGCGATCAGACCCGCCTGCATCTCAATTTTCGCAAGCACGACCTGATCACCGTCACCGATGCGCACACCCCGCTCACCACCGGCGACACGGTTAAGATCAGCCCCGAGAAGCCCTTCTTTTTCGACGCCCACGGCGCCCGTATCCACTGAGGAGACACTTATGAACCAGTTCATCAACAAGAAGGAAGACATCGTCGCCGAGGCGGTGGATGGCGTGGTTGCGGCTTCGGGTGGGCGCCTCGCGCGGCTGGATGGCTACCCGCATATCCGTGTCGTCCTGCGGACCGACTGGGACAAGTCCAGGGTCGCGCTCGTCTCCGGCGGGGGCTCCGGCCACGAGCCCGCGCATGGCGGTTTCGTGGGCGAGGGCATGCTCACGGCGGCGGTCTGCGGCGATGTCTTCGCCTCGCCCTCGGTGGACGCGGTGCTGGCGGGTATTCTCGCGGTAACGGGCCCGGCGGGCTGCCTGCTCATCGTCAAGAACTATACCGGCGACCGGCTCAATTTCGGCCTCGCCGCCGAGCGCGCCCGGGCCTTCGGCCTCAATGTGAGCATGGTCATCGTCGATGACGACGTCGCCCTGCCGCATCTGCCGCAGGCGCGCGGGCTGGCGGGCACGCTGCTGGTCCACAAGATCGCCGGGGCGCTGGCCGAGAACGGCGCCAGCCTCGAGGCGGTGAAAGGCGCGGCCGAGCGCGTCATTGCCGGGACCCGAACCATCGGCATGTCACTCGATACCTGCACCGTTCCCGGTGCCCCGAAGGATAACCGCATCCAGCCCGGCAAGGTGGAACTCGGTCTCGGCATCCACGGCGAGTCGGGCGTCGAACAGGTGGAATACGCAGGCGCCAGGGGCGCGATGGCTATGGTGGTCGACCGTCTCGGCGACAGCATGGCGGCGGGCAAGCCGCATGTCGCGCTGCTCAACAATCTGGGTGGCGCGTCCGTCCTCGAGATGCAGATCCTCGCGCACGAGCTGCGCAACTCCGCCATCGGCGGCCAGCTCAAGTACATCATTGGCCCGGCGCCGATGATGACCTCGCTGGAGATGCGCGGGTTTTCCGTCTCGGTCTATCCCGCCGACACCGAGGATCTCATGGCGCTCAAGTCGCCTGTGCCGCTCGCCGCGTGGCCGGGGCTTTCGGCCTTTGGTTCGGTCGAAGTGGTCGAGCTGCCCGACGGGCTGCGCCCGATCCGGCCGATGCCCTCGGATCATCCCGCCACGCGAGAATTCGTTACCCGCTGCTGCGAGGTCTTCATAGAGGCGGAGGACGATCTCAACGCGCTCGACGCCCGAGCGGGCGACGGCGATACCGGTAGCACACTCGGCGGGGCCTCGCGGGCGCTCCTCGGGGCGATGGACCGACTGCCGCTCGCGGACCACACCCAGCTCTATCGCGCCATCGGTCTGGAACTCAGCCAGACGATGGGCGGGTCCTCGGGCGTGCTGCTGGCGATCTTCTTCGCCGCGGCGGGCGATGCCGCCTCCAGTGGGCAATCCCTGCGCGAGGCTCTCAAGGCGGGGCTCGTGCGTATGCAGGAAATAGGCGGGGCGCGCCCCGGAGACCGCACCATGATCGACGCGCTCCAGCCCGCGCTCGAAAATCTGGCCGACGGGATGGACAAGGCCGCGCGCGCCGCCCGCGCGGGCGCCGACCGCACCGCGGAGATGGAGACCGCCAAGGCGGGCCGTTCCGCCTATATCAACGCCGAGCAACTGCGCGGCCATGTGGACCCGGGCGCCGAAGCGGTGGCGCGGCTCTTTGAACGCCTGTCGGCATAGCAGGGCGGGCGGAGGTGACGGACGGACCGAGAGGCGAAGGATGGTAAGTGGGGAAGGCTCCTCTCCCGATTGTCAGCGGTCAAGAGCGCCTCTCGAATCGCCGCGCCTCTAAGCCGGTCAGAATCGTTCCTGAGAACTGCGCAACGGAATCGACCACATTAACACAATGGAAAATAATATTTAATTTAGGAAGTCAAAAATATTCTTGACGGATTGGCGCAAATAGCCTGATTGTGGGAACGTTCTCAGAGAACGTTTGCATAACGCTCTCAAAGTCGGGGGCATTGGGAGGAAGTCGTGTCATCTACAGCATCGCAACAGGCGAAATCCGTTCGTTCGGAAGGGGCCCTGACCCTGGCCGCAAGCGGGCTGCGTAAGACCTATGGTCCGACGGTCGCGCTTGAGAAAGCTGATATTTCTCTCACCTCGGGACAGGTCCACGCGCTTCTAGGTGAAAACGGGGCGGGCAAATCCACGCTCGTTCGAATCCTTGCCGGCGCAGTGCAGCCGGATGCCGGCGAGATGTACCTGGATGGAACCCCCTACCGCCCGACGAGCCTGATGGATGCCCGAGGGCGTGCTGTCGCGACAGCGTTTCAGGAATTGAGCCTTGTCCCCAATCTGACGGTCGCGCAAAATTTCCTGCTGCCGGATCTTCCCAAGAGGCGCGGCGGCATGGTCTCGGCGCGGGCGACATCCGAAGCGGGTAAGGAGTGGCTTGCGAAATACGAACTGGACTGGATAGATCCCTCCGCGACGGTGGGTTCGCTTCCGCTAGCGGATCGCCAGCGCATCGAGATTGCCCGCGCTCTCAAGAATGCTGGCCGCGTCCTTATCCTTGATGAGCCCACGGCGTCACTGGCCGAAACGAGCTGGCTTTTCAAACAGATCAAGAAGACGACCGATCGGGGCGTCGGGGTGCTGTATATTTCCCACCGTTTGAGCGAGGTTCGGGAAATCTGTATGCAGGCGACCGTTCTGCGCAACGGGGCCTCCATCGCATCGGTTGCGCTGAGTGATGCTTCCGATGGCGACATTTTCGAAATGATGGTCGGGCACCGTGCGGCTCATAAGCGTGTTGTGCGCGATACAAAGGTCGAGGCGACCCGTCCGCCGAGGCTTAGGGCCAACGGGCTTTGCGGGACCGACCTTCGCGATGTGACATTCGAACTGCGCCCGGGCGAGGTGCTCGGTGTGGCGGGGCTGGAGGGGCAGGGGCAGCACGAACTCTTTCGATTGCTTGCCGGCCTTGCCAAGCCAAATGGCGGGCAGATCGAGGTTGACGGAAAGCCGGTGAAAATGACCGGACCGCGCAAGGCGCTCAAATCCGGCTCGGGCATTGCCTACCTGCCGGAAGAGCGCAAGACGGAAGGTATCCTCGGAGGGTTGAGCGCGGCCACGAACATCGTTTTACCCTTCATGCCGCGGATCGCGGCGTCGACGCTGATCTCGCCCGGTATGGAAACGAAGGCCGCCCGGGCCGCGGCACAGCGGGTCGACATGTCCGAGCGGTATCTGAGCTTTGACATCGCGGACCTGTCGGGCGGCAACCAGCAAAAGGCGCTCATCGCTCGAACGCTTGGCACCGGGGCACAGACACTCTTGCTGTTCGATCCCTCTCGTGGGGTCGATGTGGGCACCAAGCAATCCATCTATGCCGCCATCCGAAAATTTGCGGACGAAGGGGGATCGGTCCTGTTCTATTCGTCGGAACTGCCCGAGATCGTCCAGTTGGCAGACCGCTGCATGGTTCTTTATGGCAGCCGCGTTTTCCGCAGCTTCACGGGGCAAGAACTGAGCGAGCAGAACCTCGTCGCCGCGATGCTGGGACACGGTAGGGACGAACACGACAAAGGGCCGGTGGCATGAGCACAGCCAATACACAGGCGCCGATCAATCCGTTGGGGCAATGGCTGTCGCGCTATGCGACGGGCGCGGTTCTGATCGTGATCATCTACGCGGCGCTCTACACGGTCTACGCCGTTCAGCAACCCCGCGCACTGACCTCCTATTCAATTGCCGCGCTGATGAACAACACCGCCCCGCTGGCGCTGGCCGCGGTCGGACAGGCGATCATCGTGATCAGCCGCGGGTTTGATCTCTCGGTGGCCGGGGTAATCTCGATCTGCAATGTGACACTGGCGGTTTATCCGCTGGAAGGGCCGGGCGGGGCCGCGACCTCTGTGGCGATCTGTCTTGCCATCGGGGCGGTCGTGGGCCTCGTGAACGGATATCTCGTGGCGATACTGAAGATTCAGTCCATCGCCGCCACTCTTGCCACGATGATTATTTGCCAGGGAATTGCTCTTGTCATCCTGAAGGCACCGGGCGGGTACGTCGCCGAATGGATCACCTATGAGATGACCGACCGGGTGTGGCAGGTCATACCCGTTTCGGGCCTTGTGGTGGGCGCGGTCGTTCTGATCTGGCTGGCCCTGAAACGCTCCATCTGGGGGATTTCGCTTTACGCCATCGGGGCCGATGAGACCTCTGCCGCGCTATCCGGAATCAACACCTTGCGCGTGCGTTTTCTGGCCCATGTCCTTGCGGGATGCGCCTATGGTCTTGCGGGTTTCATGCTGAGTGCTCAGACCGCGACGGGCAACCCGACGTCGGGCACGCCGCTTCTGATGCTCTCTTTCGCAGCCGTTGCATTGGGAGGGACCTCCCTTGCCGGCGGACGCGGCGGGCTGTTCGCGACGGTGATGGGCGCAGCCACGCTTACGCTGCTACAGAAGGTCCTTTTTTCAAGCGGCATCTCCTCGTTCTACACGGGTGTATTCCAGGGGGTTGTTCTTATCCTCGCGGTTGTATTCTGTGGCCTGCTGGCCCGACTGGGGGATGACCGATGACCACTTCGAGCAAGGCGCCTTCGTCGCATCCCGATTTCACCAAGAATGCCGATTCACGCGGTTCGGCGAAAATCAGCCGCGAAACGATCAGCGCAATCAGCGTGGCGGTGCTCTGTCTCGTGCTGCTTTTCGGCGCGCGCTTCATCAATCCCGCCCTGGGCTCGTGGTCTCAGGTGGAGACGGTCCTGATCCTAGGCTTCTTCCTTGTCGTGCTGTCCTTTGGTCAAGGCCTCGTGATCCTGACTGGCGGCCTTGACCTGTCGCTGCCGGCCACGATCACCTTGGGCGGTATCCTCGCCACGTCGTGGGCGGGCACCGGGGATGCCGCGCAATGGTTCATCCTGCCTGCGGTTCTTGCGGTGTGCGGCGCGGTCGGCCTGCTTTCGGCCATCGGTGTCATTTGGCTCCGGGTTCCGCCCTTTATCATGACCATGGCAATGTCGATCATCGTGGCCTCGGCCCTTTTGGGATACACTAGGGGCACGCCCCGCGGCTATGCGCCCGATGTGGCCGTCGCGTTAATGAAAAGCGATGTGCTGGGCCTTCCGACTCCCATCGTGGCACTGGTGATCTTCGTCCTGACGGGCTGGCTCTTTCAGAGCAGGTCGGTGTTTGGACGCTATATCTACGCCGTTGGCACCAATGTGGACGCTGCTCGTAATGCGGGTGTGCCGGTTATCGCGACGCAGACAATTCCATACGTGATCAGTGCCATTTGCGGCGGTTTTGTGGGAATTGCGCTGGTGGGCTATTCCAGCGGCGCGACCCTGCGGATGGGAGATGACTATCTTCTGCCCTCGATCGCCGCAGTCGTGATCGGTGGCTCCTCAATTCTTGGCGGTCGGGGCACGTTCCTTGGCACTGTCGGTGGCGCGCTTCTCTTGACGGTGCTGGGCACAATCATCTCGGCGCTCGGGCTTGAGTTCGGTCTGCGCACGATTGTCGAGGGATCCATCATACTCATCGCCCTGCTGCTGCTGCGCGAAGAACTTTTTCAGAAATTGCGATCGTTCGGTAAATGATGCCGGCGCTATTTAACTCAACTAGGAGGAGAACCTGATATGACTACATCAAAGTTGAAAACGACTGCGGCGGGACTTGCCCTGTCCGTGGCCATGGCCGGAGGCGCACATGCCGATGAACCCTTCAAGGTTTATCTGAGCCTGTCCTATTCGGGCAACGCCTGGCAGTCGGAGGCTGCCAATATCGTCAAGGCATTGGCAAACACGCCTCCCTACGACCAGATGGTCGAACTGGAGGAAGTGATTTCCGGCACCGACCCGCAGGCACAGATTTCGGCCTATGAAAGCATGATTGATGCAGGCGCGGACGCAATCATCAGTTTCCCGATTTCTTCCACCGCGTTGAACCGGACGATCAAACGGGGCTGCGACGAGGGCGTCCTGTTCTTCATGTATGATGCCACGGTCACGGAAAGCTGTGCCTATAACGTAAGCTACCTGTCCTCGGGCTTTGGCGAGAATACGGCGCAGGCGCTGGTCAATGCACTGGAAGGAGAGGGCAAGATCTTCCTCTCGCGCGGAGTGCCGGGCAACTCGGTCGATCAGCGTCACACCGATGGTGCGATGCACATCTTCGACCAGTATCCCGAGATCGAGATCGTTTCGGAATACTATTCCTACTGGGATGACCGCACGACCCAGCAGGAAACCGCAAAGGCGCTGACCGCCCACCCCGATGTTGACGGCATCTGGGCCCAGGCGGGGGAATATGGCGCGATCCAGGCGTTGCTCGATGCGGGTGACAGACTGGTGCCGATGACGGGCGAGAACTCGGCCGGGTTCCGTCTCGCGCTGGCAGATCCGGAAATGCAGGAAAAGGGCCTGCGCGGCGTGTCCGCAGGGTCGCCCCCGGCACAGTCGGGCTATGCATTCAAGCTGGCGATGGAAATCCTCACCGGCGAGCGCGAGCTTGAGCCGATGAACATCGAGTATCCGCTGCCTTGGGTGCCTGCCAACGCGGTCAAGGTCTGTGACGGCGACAGCTATGAAGATGGCTGCAACGTGTTCCCGCCGGAAAAAGTACCGTCTTCCTTCGTGTCGGAGGTTCTGAACCCGGAACTGCTGCCAGAGGTCAATGTGGAATCCGCGTTGGACGGCACGCCGGTGGAAGGCGCCACGATCCAGCCTCTGCCCGCCGAAGTGGCCGAAGCCGGAAACGAGCCGGGGATCAACTGCAACCGCTGCGAAGCGCCTGAAGATCTGTACAAGCTCACCAAGGTCGAGCCGACGGTACAGCCATAAGGCCAACAAGCAGGCGCCCGGGATGTCTTCTCCCTTGTCCCGGGCGCCAGATCCCAGTCCCGTTTCATGCGGCTGGAACGGAATCCCCGACCGGGGTAGATCGTGCTGACACGGTGGAACAAAGCGAAGATATCATGCCCAGAGCCAAACAAAGCAGGATCACGGTCAAAGACCTTGCGCGCGATCTGGGGATGTCCGTCTCAACCGTGTCGCGGGCCTTTTATCCAGATGCCGTGATCGCGGATGCCACGCGCCAGACCGTGCTGCAACGCGCGCGGGAAATCGGATATCGCCCGAATCCTTTCGCGCAAAGCCTGATCACGAAGAAGACACAGATTATCGGGATGGTCGTGACCGATCTGACCAACCCGTTCTACCCTGAAGTCATGACAAACCTCACACAGCTTTTTCAGAAACAGGGGATGAACGTGATGCTGGTATCCGCCCCGAACACCGAAGGGGTCGACGAGGCGGTGGATCTGCTTCTGACCTATCAACCGGACCTGATGATCGTTCTGGCCACGCCGCTCGACTCTCACGCGATGGAGCGCTGCGAGGCGGCGGGGGCGCCGATCATCTTCTTCAACCGCCTCTCGGCCGACGGGCGCGGCTTCGGCGTAAGTTGCGACAATGTCGAGGGGGCACGCCGCGCGGCGGACTACCTTGCGGATCGGGGGCATCGGAAGTTGCTCTATGTCTCGGCCTTTCCGGGCGCGTCGACCAATGTCGAGCGGCGCCAGGGGTTTTGTGAGCAGGCCGAACGGCGTGGGCTGGATGCCCCGCAGGTTATCGAGGCCGGCCGCTTTACCTACGAGGCGGGATACGAGGCCGGTCTTTCCGTTCAGCATTTGCCCTGCCGCCCCGATGGCGTGCTTTGCGCCAACGATATCGTGGCCATCGGTTTCATCGAGGGAGTTCAGGAAGGGCTTGGGCTGAGCGTGCCGGAAGATATCTCCGTCATCGGTTATGACGATATCGCCATGGCGGCCTGGCCGTCGCACAGGCTTACCACGATCGCACAGCCCATAGACGAGATGAATGCAGCGACGGTCTCTCTCGCCGTCGAGTTGGCCAAGTCCAAGGATATTGAAGAGCGCACGCTCAAGATAACGCCCGGCCCGCTTGTCGAGAGAATGACCGTGAGAGACAGGAGAACCTCCGATGACTGAGCAAAAGCACCTGTTCACCCGCCTCGCTCAATCCCACAAACCCGATTGCATGCTGTCGCTTGCAGGACCAGAGCCCGCGATCGTACCGCGTCCGGAAGAGCTTGCCCGTACGCTGGGATCGGACACCGTCGCGCGCTATGCTGAGGCGTGCCGCCCGGTCTACGAGGATCTGCGGCGCATTATCGGTCAAATTTCCGGGCTGGCCATCCTTGCAAGGGTGGCGGGACACCGCAACCTGTCGGATCTACCGGAACTCAAGCGCTGTGAAGAGCGCGCGCTGGCCACGTCCGAAAGGCTTTTCGCGCTTGCAGCGCCCCCGGGCGCCGAGTCGCACAAACGCCAGCTTGAGGCGGCGTTCGATTTTTCGCGACGGGCGATGAGAACGTTCTCTTCGCTCGTCCCCTCGGCATCGGCAGAGGAGAAGTTGGGGGAGGCGGAAGTCGCGATCAAGCGCGCCTACGCGCATCTGAGCGCCGCGACCGCGCCGCGTGCCGGTCTGGAAATGGTGGATTTTTCGCATGCCTGTTGCTGCGGCGTACATGCCGATCCGGCACCGAAAGACGGAAAAAACGGAGGAAAACATGTCTGACTATTCAATCTGGGTACTCGAGTACTGCTATGTCCCGAACTACCACAAAAGCGGCGTGCTCTACGGGGCCCATAATGAAGGCTACGTCAAGCTGCCTTACTGCTACGTGGTCATCAAAGGGCGCGACCACGTCGCGATGGTCGATGTCGGGTACAATGACAAGGAGTACGGCAAGACCCTCGGGGACCGTTTCGGCGTTGAGAACTGGCGTGATCCGAAGGAGGTGCTGGCCGAAGTCGGCCTGACGCCGGAGGACGTGGACACCGTCTTTGTAACCCATGCCCATTTCGACCATTTCGGCAATGTCGAGGACTTCCCCAACGCGACCTTTTACATCCAGGAACGCGAGATCTCGAAATGGGTCTGGGCGATGTCGCTGCCTGACCGCATGCGTTGGATGATGATCGCCGTCGATCCGGGTGACATTGTCCGCGGTGTCGACCTTGCGCGGGACAAACGCCTCGTGACGGTTGATGGCGCGATGGAGGATGTTCTGCCGGGGATCGACCTGCATGCGGCACCCGACAGCCACACCTGGGGGTCCATGTGGGTTACGGTGCGCAACGACGGCAAGGCACAATCCTCGGACACATGGGTTCTGGCCGGTGACCTTGTTTACCAGTTCGACAACCTGACGAATGATGGCGCGGTCGTGGATGTCGAAGAGATGTACACACCCGTTGGCCTCGCCGTGGGAAGCCAGGCTAACCTTATCCTCGCAACGGAAGAGATGATGTCTCAGGTTGGTTACGAGTCGCGTCGGGTGATCCCGATCCACGAAGAGCGTCTGAACGATACCTTTCCGTCGCGCATTTCCAAGGAAGGATTGCGGATCACGGAAATCTGCCTGGCCGATGGCGCAGGCTCGAAAGTCAGCTGATGGCGACGTCGGGCACAATCGCGGTGATCGGCGCGGGCCTTGTGGGCTCGGGCTGGGCGCTGGTCTTTGCGCGCGCGGGGTTCACCGTGCGCGTATTCGACCCGGTGGAAGAGGTCCGGGCAGGTGTGATGGACTGGTCACGGGAGAGCCTTGAGGACCTGAAAGCGACAGGGTTGATCGAGGATGTCGACGGGGCGCTTGGCCGGATCACAGTGTTCGATACGCTCGAGGCGGCGGTCCAGGGCGCCGAATACGTACAGGAATCGGTGTTCGAGACGGTCGAGGCAAAAGCGCAGGTGAGCCGCGCGCTTGGTGATGCCATCGGCGAGGAAACCATCGTGGGGTCTTCGTCGTCCGGCATCCCGGCCTCACGCTTTACCGAGGACTGCCGCAACCGGGGCCGGTTCCTTATCGCGCATCCGGTCAATCCGCCGCATCTCGTGCCGGTGGTGGAGCTTGTGCCGGCCCCCTGGACGGATGATGGCGTTCTGGATTGCGTGGCAGAGCTGATGACCCGGGTCGGGCAGAAGCCGGTGAGTCTTACGCGCGAAATCGACGGTTTCGTGCTCAATCGTTTGCAGGGTGTTTTGCTCAATGAGGCATGGGCGCTCTACGAGGACGGTATCGCCAGCCTTGCCGATATCGACGCGACGATTTCCCATGGGCTTGGCTTGCGGTGGTCTTTCATGGGGCCGTTCGAAACCATCGATCTCAACGCGCCGGGCGGGATAGAGGATTATTCCCATCGTCTGCGTGATCTTTATGCCGGGATGACCCGCACACCGCCGCCGGGCGTATGGCCCGATCATGTCATTCGCCGCGCTGCGGAGGAACGCCGCGCGGCGCTTCCCGACAAGGATCTGGCCAAGCGACGGGCCTGGCGAGACACCATTCTGGGGCGGCTCGCAGCCTTCAAGGCGACGCAGTCGCTCGATGGATGAGGCCCGTGCTCGTCCTGCCCCCAACACCAAGATATGGAAGGAAACTTGATGTCTGTTACCTATCTCAAGCGCAGTAAGACAGATGCAGATCGCGCCGAGGACGATCAGAAAACGCGCTCCGTGGTCGAGGCCACGCTCAAGGATATCGAGGCGCGCGGCGATGAGGCTGTGCGGGAGCTGGCGGACAAGTTTGACAAGTACACGCCCGACAGCTTTCGCCTCAGCGAGGCCGAAATCGAAGCCGTGATCAGCGAGCTTTCGGATCGTGAGATCGAGGATATCAAGTTCGCGCAGGAGCAGGTTCGCAACTTTGCCCAAGCCCAGCGGGACACGATGCTCGATCTCGAGGTCGAGACCATGCCGGGTGTCATTCTGGGCCACAAGAACATCCCTGTTCAATCGGTCGGCTGCTACGTGCCGGGTGGCAAGTTCCCCATGGTCGCCTCGGCGCATATGTCGGTTGCCACGGCCAAGGTTGCCGGCGTGCCCCGCATCTTGGCCTGCACGCCGCCTTTCCAGGGCAAGCCCAATCCCGGCGTGATCGCGGCAATGCATTTCGGCGGCGCGCACGAGATCTATGTTCTGGGAGGCATTCAGGCCATCGGTGCGATGGCGATCGGCACGGATACCATCGACCCGGTGCACATGCTGGTTGGGCCGGGCAACGCCTTTGTGGCCGAAGCCAAGCGCCAGCTTTACGGGCGCGTGGGCATCGACCTTTTCGCGGGCCCCACCGAGACGATGGTGATCGCCGACGAAACGGTGGACGCGGAAATGTGCGCGACGGATCTGCTCGGGCAAGCCGAACATGGTTACAACTCGCCCGCCGTGCTGGTGACCAATTCCAAACGTCTGGCCGAGCAGACCATGGAGGAAATCGACCGCATTCTCGAAATTCTGCCGACTGCGGATACGGCAAGGGCTAGCTGGCAGGACTACGGGGATATCGTTGTTTGCGATACCTATGACGAGATGCTTTATGTCGCCAACGAGTATGCATCCGAACATGTTCAGGTCATGACCGACCGGGATGACTGGTTCCTGGATAACATGCACTCTTACGGGGCGCTGTTTCTTGGTCCACGCACCAACGTGGCCAACGGAGACAAGGTGATCGGCACCAACCACACGCTTCCGACCAAGAAGGCCGGGCGGTACACTGGAGGCCTCTGGGTGGGCAAGTTTCTTAAGACGCACAGCTATCAGAAGGTCACCACGGACGAAGCGGCGACGCTCATGGGCGAATATGGCTCCCGGCTTTGCATTCTCGAAGGGTTTGTGGGGCATGCAGAGCAGTGCAATCTTCGGGTCCGCCGCTATGGCGGGTTGAACGTGCCCTATGGCGAACCGGCGCCCTATCGCGAGGCGGCGGAGTGACATTCAAAGCGCCTTCATTCGATCTTGACGGCAAACGGGCACTCGTCACGGGCGCGGGGCGCGGCATAGGTCTGGCCATTGCAGGTGCATATGCGGCCATGGGCGCAGAGGTTTATCTTTGCGCTCGCACCACAACGGAGATCGAGGCCGCCGCCGAAAGCATGCGGGCGGCCGGCCTGCGGGCCGAGGCGATCACCCTTGACGTGACGGATGTCGCCGCCTTCCGCGAGGCAGTGGATGCGCTGTCAGGTCTGGACATATTGGTGAACAATGCAGGCACGAATCGGCCCAAGCCACTCGTCGACGTGACAGAGGCGGATTATGACGCCGTCATGGGCCTCAACATGCGCTCGGCCATGTTTTGCACCCAAGCCGCAGTGCAGCGGATGATCCGGGATGGCACGGCCGGTTCTGTCATCAACGTCTCGTCGCAGATGGGACATGTCGGCGCGCCGGACCGCACGCTGTATTGCGCGTCGAAATGGGCAATCGAGGGTTTTACTAAGGCGCTGGCCTCGGAGGTCGGTGCGCAGGGCATTCGAGTCAACACGATTTGTCCGACATTCATCGAGACGCCAATGACGAAGCCATTCTTTCAGGACCCTGCTTTTCGCGAGGCCGTCCTTTCGAAGATAAAGCTGGGGCGGCTTGGGACGCTGGAGGATATCACAGGGGCTGCCGTGTATCTCGCTTCTGACGCCTCATCGCTGATGACGGGCAGTGCCGTGATGCTCGACGGTGGTTGGACCGCGGACTGAACGGGTTTTGCCACCAGGACCATCCCGCGTGGAGGAGGCAAAAGCGGAAGTTCGGGCCTGAATTCGACAGATCATCCGTCTTGTGTGCTGTCGGGGCGGTTTACCAGGGGGACTTCGTTCCGCCCACACGGCGCCTCTTGATCGTGGTTGCGAAGAGGGTCGAACCGGTGCGGCCAGTATCGCCCCGCTTCTGTGTGGCATGATCTGCCCCCTGCCTTTGGAACTGGAACAGCCAGTTTCGGCGATGGGCAAGGACGGCATTTGCCCTACGGGTGAATTAGCCGGCTGCTCGTATCTTCCGTTGTGACACCGCTTGCCATCT
This sequence comes from Roseovarius sp., assembly GCA_040220035.1. Taxonomy (GTDB): domain Bacteria; phylum Pseudomonadota; class Alphaproteobacteria; order Rhodobacterales; family Rhodobacteraceae; genus Roseovarius. The sequence goes on from JAVJTX010000035.1 coordinate 75,779, forward strand.
TCTCGAATGCTGTCCGCCAGCCCTTGGCCAGTTCGGGCAAGGCGGCCATGATCGCCGCCTCCTCGGGGCTCACCTTGCGGGTCAGGCGCGCGGCCGTCACGCGTTCGACACTCCAGTCGGGGTGCAGCCGTTCAAGCAGCGAGAGGGTATCGCCCGGCGCGACCGCTCCCGGCGAAAGGACACGGTAATACCAGCCCGTTCGCCCGGTCTTCTGGAAAAGATAGGCCATTCTCGCTTCATCCACATGGGCATTGAGCTTCCAGCAGGGCTGGCGGCCCTGGCTGACCTGTATCTCGGCCGTCCCGAGAGTGAAGATGTCACCGATGCAGACCGTCTTCTCGGTCAGGCCGGTCGTCGTGAGGTTCTCGCCGAAGGATCCGGGGTGAAGGTCCTCTCGCCCCAGTTCCGCGCGCCAGATCGCGTAATGATCGGCGGGGTAGTGGTGCAGCGCCTTGTCCGGGCCGCCATGCACCTTCAGATCTGCCTGTTCATCGACGGTGAGACCCAGCGTGCCGATGCTGACACGCCCCGTTACAGGCTGTTTCCCGATGGCCGAAGGCGGTTTCCCGGGCCAACGCTCTTGCGCGGCCCCTGCAAACACGTTTGCGATCTCGGAAGAAAGGGTCATGCCGCCGCCTTTCCATTACAAATCCGGTCCGCTTCATTGGGCCGCAGCTTGAGGGAGAGCAGTTCACAACCTGCGTTACATAGCGGTTCGATATCACCGCTTCAATGGCGTCAGACATCGACGTGCTATCAGTTATTATTGTGGAGCAGACATGAATGCTGTCATTCGAGCAGGTTAGGGCAATCTCTACCCGTCTCAAGCCGCGTTCTTTTGACGAGACCGCGCTATGACGCACCGACCATCACTCCTCCACCGACACCTTGTCGATCGGGTGCGAACAGCCGGAATAGGTAGCGGCCGGTTTGGCTGGCCTCAAGCCAGGTTCTTCTGACATGATCGGCGGACCGCAAATTCATCGCTTCGACACGGCCCCCGATCCGGTTTCAACCCGCGATCATCTGACGAGGCCGTCATCTAGTATCTTTACTTCAAGGCTTGCATGCGTTCATTCCAGTTACGGTATTCCCTGAACTGCCGCAGGGCCATGCAGGCCATGATAGAGCTTACTGATGCGACCGCAAAAAACACTTCAATCGGCATTCTTCGTTTCCTCCGCGAGGGTATCTCAAGGATAGTACATATACTTAAGTATGTATCATTATATACCTTGGATCTCAAACCCCATGCCGCGGCCGGCTGGAATAACTGTGTCCTTGAATTGGGAACAATGTGGGTCGCTATTGCCGTGCGTTTACAAAAGTTCTTGAAAACCCGACGCCGGTTCAGGGCGTGCGCCAATGCTTCATCGATTTGATGGCGCCGCCCACGTGGATCATGCCCGGCAACCGATACTCTCCCGGAAAATCACGCCCGTCAGGGAAACCGTATACACTGTCATGCGTACAAAGCTCGGATTTGACCATCGGCCAGACCACGTCCATCAGAAAGGCTTGGTCACCGAACCGGTTCTCGAAGTAGTCGGTGGCGTTTCCGAGGGTTTCACGCATGTTTGGAAGCACCCCGGAAACGCCGCCCCACATTCCTGCCAGGATAAGTTCCATATGATAAATATGGTCGCGCATGACATGGAACCGTTTGCCCGACCTTGTCCATTCGTCTACCGCCATGAACTCCTGCACATTCAAACGCGAGTCCGCGTCCCGGCAGACGAAAAAATCGGTGTCGGGATCATCTGATACAAGAAATCGCCACATTGGCCGGATTTTTTTGAGTTCCGGATCCTTAAGAACGATCACCTGCGCGCCATACTTTTCCAACTCGGCGCGCGCGTCAGCCGGGACAGTCTCGTCGCAATAAAAGCGAGCGGTCCATCCCACATAGATATGTGGAGCGATTTGCGCGTTCACGATGGCCCCCGTGACGTATGTGGGATCGTCACCCCAAAGGGAAAATGCAATGATGTTCCGCTTGGTGCAGCTCGGATCGAACTGGGGGCGTCGGTCCTTTAACGACATCTCGTTGAAGGGAGACGATGCGAACTTCTCGAAGGCGATCTTGTCCTTCAGCTTCAGGTTTACCATTCCTTCCTGAGCTGCCCTCTCATGCTGGCCTGTTCGCCACAGGGAGGTCACATACGCGTTGCGAGCGGCCGGGTCTTCCTTTAGCGTCAGAGCCCGCTCGAACGCTTGGACGGCTTCTTCGAACTGTTCGCTCTGTTTCATGGTGACGCCATAGCTGCACCATCCGTCAAAATGATCAGGTTTCGAACGAAGAAACGCTTTGTATACGACAGCGGATTTTTCAATCTCGCCGGCGTGTTTCAACTGGATCGCCTGGAACAACCTGACATCACTTTCCGGTTTCAAGCGGGCGGCCAGTTCGTAGGCGACCGCCGCTTTCAAATGCTCACCGTCAGCGGCAAACGCTCTGGCGCGGACCTTTAGAACGTCGAAGGACAACGTCTTCAATTCATCCCGGCTTGTCATGGCGGCCTCTCATCCTGATGTGGGCGCCGCCAAAGAACAGCAAATAGGGAGGGCGCGCAAGTTCAGGATCGTCAAGCAAATCTGCTCGACGTGCAAAGGCCGGTTAAGTGCTGCCTTCATGTGGCTTTTAAGAACCACCAACGATACCCTGACCGACCTTACGATTCAGTCGGTGGCCCGGACGGTCCGGCGACTGAACGCCGGACCAGTGATCGTCGTAGTTCCTCAGCGACCGTGGTTCGTCGGTTCAGGATAGCCCGAGTTCTTTCGCACGAAGTACGGCTTGCGTTCGGTTCTTCGCCTCAAGCTTGCCGCAGATCGAACGCACATGCATTTTTATGGTTGGCTCTGCCAGTTTCAGTGCCTCGCCAATTTCCCGGTTCGACAAGCCCTCAACCAGCTGCGCCAAGACCTGGCTCTCTTTTCTGGAGAGCAGCGCGTTCGCGTCATCTATTTCTTTTTCACGGTCGATTGTGATCTGACGGGGGAGGTACATTTCTCCTGCCGCCATGAATTGCAATGCGTTGGCGAGCGTACGCATCGGCGTGGTCTTTAACACGATTCCGGCCGCGCCGGCATTGACGATATCGGTTACGTTTCTTCCTGACGGGTTACCCGTAATGATACCAACGGGCTTGCCTTCATTGGCCTGTATCGCCATTTTCAGACCGACAATGCCCTTCATTCCGGGCATGACGAAATCAAGAAGGACGACGTCAAACGGTCCATTCTTCTTGATTTCTTCGACGGCGTCCGTCAGCGATCTGGCCGTCAAAACTTCGAATTCGCCAGTTTGCGATAGAAACAGTTCTATCATCTCGAGAATCATCTCATGGTCGTCGGCCACGAGCACTCGTACCTTTCCATTTCGGTTCTTGTTCATTCCAGACACTCTGTTCCGCTAGTACTAGTTACCAAGCTATCGACATTTACATTGGTTAAGATTCATTAAGATCGACTTAATTCACATCACCAGTGTTGCAATCTAACCGATTTTTTTCGGCGGTGTTCCGCAGACTTGTTACTGGAGTCGCATTTATACACGCTGTGTGGATTTTCGGTAGCGTAGCGGATGCCAAGCATTAACCCAAAACCTGATCCGTCTTGTCGATCGCGTCTTTCAGCAAATAGAAGGCCGCCGAAAATGCGGCGCTTTCGGCAGAGCGGACCTTTGACACGGCCTGTACGACCCTAAGAGCATGATCCAGCTGTGACAGGCCTGTCATGCCTGCTGATCCAACGGCGGAGTGTATCACGCCTCTGTCTGGCAGCTTTCCTTTGTTCACCGTCAAGCTTGAAAGCAGTCGTTCAGCCTCTTCGAGCGCACGACGCATCATTTTGTTTGCCACTTGCTGGCCAAACTCCTCGTTAAGCTCGTATGTCACGCTCGTGTCGAGAACCATCCATGACGTTGCGGCACGGGTAAGTTCGGCGCTGTCCCAAATATTCCTGATCCGCTTGCGAAGGTCATGAGGACGCACGGGTTTTCGAATGACGTCCACCATACCGAGCGCTTTGCAGATCTCTAGGCAGCTATCATCGGCTTCGGCGGTCAAAGCGGCAATCAGAGGAAGCTTCGATGTTCCGGAGCGGATCAAATCAATAGCGAGTGCAAGGCCATCGGTCTCGGGCATGTTCAGGTCGGTCAGAACGAGATCATAGGGAGGGTTTGCGTTCCTTATGCAGTCGACCGCTGCATCGCCGCTGGTCGCCGATGTTACGGTTTCCGCCTCGACTGACAGCGCCTTTACGAACAGATCGAGGTTGATCTGATTATCGTCCACAACGAGCAGTCTCGGTTTTCTGGTTGTTCGGTCCCTGCGTCCGGCCGAGGGCTCGTGGACGTCTATGCTTGTGTCCTTCTCGGCAAGGGGCAGGGAAAAGTTTGCGGTGAACCGCGAGCCGATGCCAAGTTTGCTATCTACCTCGATGTCCCCGCCCATTGCCTTGACAGCTTCGGCCACCGCGTATGTGCCGATGCCAAAGCCGGAAGCGTCGCCGTTTCTGGCTGAACCACTTTCGTAAGGCAGGAACAGGCGATGGAGATCCTCCTCCGCAATGCCTTCTCCGGTATCCTCGACGGACAGGGTTACGCGGCAATGTTGGTTGTCAGGAGCGATATCCTCGGAAACCGTCAGGCAAATCATGCCGTTGCGCGTAAACTTGTTCGCATTGCCGAGTAGGTTCTGGACGATCGTATCTACTAATCCGGAATGGCCGGTCAGAAGGTTATCGAAAGTATTGATCTCAACCTTGATCTCGTTTCCGTTCTTGGTGGCCAGGGCCCTCATCCTCTCGGTGATCTCGGAGGCGCGTGCGCCAACCTGGAAAACCGAACTTGTCTCTTTGGAGCGATCATGTTCCGCGCGTGCGGATGTGAGGAGACCATTGGCCAGGTCCAGTGCCCTTTCCGTGGCATTTCTAATGTTGTCGACGGATTGCCGGACTGAAGCGTCGTCGTGGTCGGTGCTTTCGGCAAAAAGATCAACGCTAGCAAGAATGGTCTGGAGCTCGTTTCGGATATCGTGCGCGGTGACTGCCTGTTCATGCGCCCTTTCGGCAAAACTGGAATCTTTTGACTGATTGTTCATCATCTTAGTCGGTTCCTGCCCCATAGCATGTATCCGCGATGTTACCGCTGGCTGACAAGAGAAACGGCAAGCTTTTTATGCCTGGGGCACACCGTTGCACAGATTCGTTTGCGAGGCATGTATCAATGCCAATTAAATCGGCAATGAAAGTCTAATTTCTTTCGATAGTTTTCGAATTGTAACCAGTAGGCCGGTTTCGTCCGAAATGTTGCGAGCCCTGGATGGATTAATCTTCGTCGCGTTGCATTAATGTTTGTTTAATTTCAAATGGTTGCGCCGTTTCTTGAAGATTCTGGGCCGCCCCCTGCGCTGTTTCGTTGACAGAGGCAGTCAAAAGTCGGCAATACATACTTAAGATTGTAAGATGCAACGAAAGTATCTTTGGTGGCTGAATACTGGGCTGTCGGCGAGAGCCGGCAGTACGCACGGGGGCGACGCGAGGTGAAAGCCTAAAAAACCAACGATTCACTTGGCTGGGTCGGCCGGCAATGCCTGTCCCGATGCCCTGCCGCAAGGAACAAATTTAGACGAGGTACAAAGATGGCGAGACTTGTGTTGACGGCTGAAAAGCCAATGGAATTTAACCTCAGCCTTACCAGGGAAGAGGTTCAAAGGTTCGTTCGCGTCGGTGACGACCTGATCGTGAAGAAAGTCGATGGCGACGAGGTTGTCATTCGAGACTTTTTCATAAAGGGGGCGGACGGCAAAACGAGTACGGTCACCCTGATTGATGGACCATTCGGCTTTGGCGATTCAACTTCGGGTGAAGGCACGCTCGCTGCCGAAGAAGGTAATGCTGCGGATTCCGGTGTCGGGTCCATGCTTGGAGGCGAGGACGGGGCTCTGATCGCGGGAGCGGCGGCCCTTCTCGGAGGTGGTCTGCTCCTGGCCGATGGCGGCGGGGGCGGTAACGGCGGTACGGACTTCACCTTGCCGACATTGCCCACGGACCCGACCGATCCTACGGACCCGACAGATCCTACGGACCCGACCGATCCTACGGACCCGACCGATCCTACGGACCCGACTGATCCTACGGACCCGACCGATCCCACGGACCCGACTGATCCCACGGACCCGACTGATCCTACGGACCCGACCGATCCCACGGACCCGACTGATCCTACCGACCCGACAGATCCTACGGACCCGACCGATCCTACGGACCCGACCGATCCCACGGACCCGACAGATCCGACGGACCCGACTGATCCCACGGACCCGACAGATCCGACGGACCCGACTGATCCCACGGACCCGACCGATCCGACGGACCCGACCGATCCGACGGACCCGACTGATCCCACGGACCCGACCGATCCCACGGACCCGACCGATCCCACGGACCCGACTGATCCTACGGACCCGACTGATCCTACGGACAACGCGAGCGTGCTTGGGGAGACCATTGACGGGCTCGGTGGAACGACCGGCACGCTGGGTGAAGGCATCGATCAGGCGATCGCTGACCTGGAGAACCAG
>JAVJTX010000036.1:0-15533 GCA_040220035.1 Roseovarius sp.
CTGGGCGATGACGGTCTGCTCGGCGGCCTCCTGGGAGGCGACGGCGGCCTGCTCGACCCGCTCTGCGGTGAGGTGGGCCTTCTGGGCGGCCTTATCGGCGGCGAGGGCGGACTGCTCGACGGCGTGACCGGTGAGGACGGCCTTCTGGGTGGCCTGACCGGCGGAGAGGGCGGCCTGCTCGATCCGGTGCTCGGTGAGGACGGCATCGTTGGCGGTCTGACCGGTGGAGAAGGCGGCCTGCTTGACCCGGTTCTCGGTGAGGACGGCATCGTGGGTGGCCTGCTCGGCGACGAGGGCGGTCTGCTCGATGGCGTGACCGGTGAGGACGGCCTTCTGGGCGGCCTGACCGGCGGGGAAGGGGGCCTGCTCGATCCGGTTCTCGGTGAGGACGGCATCGTCGGTGGCCTGACCGGCGGCGAGGGCGATCTGCTCGACCCGGTCCTTGGTGAGGACGGCATCGTGGGTGGCCTGCTCGGCGACGAGGGCGGTCTGCTCGACGGCGTGACCGGTGAGGACGGCCTTCTGGGCGGCCTGACCGGCGGGGAAGGCGGCCTGCTCGACCCGGTCCTTGGTGAGGACGGCATCGTCGGTGGCCTGACCGGCGGTGAGGGCGATCTGCTCGATCCGGTTCTCGGTGAGGATGGCATCGTCGGCGGTCTTCTCGGCGGCGACGGCGGCCTGCTTGGCGGCCTGACCGATGACGACGGCCTGTTGGGCGGTCTGACCGGCGGCGAGGGTGGCCTGCTCGGCTAACACAGAAAATGGGCCAGGCCGGGGTGTCCCCCCGGCCTGGCTTTTTCTCGTCTATTTCGCCCGGTTGGGCGAAAAATGCATACCGAGGATCGGTCAACCCAAACGTTACGATGGCAAGATTACTTCGTGTTGTCAGTTGACATCGAAAGGCTGGCATAGGAATGAACTAAGACACCAAATGCGGTAGTGATTCCTTCGATTGCTCCGGGTTGCTGCGCCCTTTGAGCAACTGCCGACCTTCGTCTGGCAGGGAGAAATGACAACCGCATCGCGGTGTTTGGGGGGCTTGTACCATCGGGGGATGGAAAGTGATTGAAATATTCAAATCTTCTCCGGGACAGAGCGATACGGCTGAACGGTTCGTCGGAACGGAAATGCCCTTGTCTCAGCCGGCTGATGTGTTCTTTGGCAGCGCGAGCCCCGGTATCGCATTTTACGAAAAGATAGGGCCCGACCTGAACATCACGCTCCTCGACGGGACTGACGTGGTCATCAAGAACTTTTTCGTCATCGGGCCTGACGGGAGCTACAGCCGGTTGCTGGTTGGCGCTGATCGTGCAGAAGAAATTACAGGGCTTGTCGCTCCGGAGCCGATCGCGTTTTCGACCGACACTCCCCCCTTGGTGGAAGAGGAACAGCCACCCCAGCAGACGACCGAAACGGTGATCGCCGAGGGTGACACTGACCTGGACGTCGCGCCGATGGATGTCGTCGAAATCGGCTGGACCGAGGATAACGGTTTCGAGGTTTCCGAAGGTGAGGGCGAAAGCCTTTCGGGCCAGGCATCGACCGGATCGGACTCTGGTTTCATGGGGATTTCGACCGACCGGCTGGTGCTGGGCGCCGCTACGGTCGCCGGCGGTTCGCTGGCGTTCGGCAGCTGGAGCGATTCCGACGATTCCGCTGCGGCGGTGCGTGCTGCGCGCGCGGCGGCGGACGAGGGCAACGAGGACGAACCCGACGCGACGGAGACCAGCGAGCCCGAAGCAGATGCAGAAGACGAGTCCGGTACACCGTCGATTGCGGCGTTGCTCGGCAATAGCGAGACTGCACCAGGTGGGGCAAACGAGGGTGACGATGCACCCGAGGCGACGGGCAGTGCAACTGAGGGTTCGGAGGCTTCGGACTACCTCGGTGAACTGCTGGGCGGAATTTCTATGAACGCTGGTGAGGATGACGCGGAGCTTGATCTGCTGTTCTCGGGCACTGGTGGACCATCGGAAGTCGGAACCGGTTCGCAGGTGGACCTTGCCGGGCTCCTTGGCGGCGGTATTGGGAACGCGGTCTCGACCGAAATGGACGACCCGATGGCCATTCTCAGTGGGTTGGATGTTTTGGGGTCAGGAAGCGCGGAATGATTGCGGGAAGAGCCCGGTCAAACGGCCTGAGCGGATCTGACACCGGTTTTCGATGCTCGGCCGGTGCATGGCGCGTCTTTCGTGAACCGCTGCTAGTGATGGGATGAACGGTGTACGCTGAACACTTCCCGGGACGGACGAAAGGATCGGCGTTCGAAAAGGAATGGTCGGGAACACGGCGCAATTTGAGACAGACGTACCCGCAGGGGGAGAAGACGTCCCGGAATGGCAAAGCAAGTTTGAATGATGCAAGGTACTGGCAATTGGTCCGATCGAACACGAATACTCCTGTGCCTGGGAACTGCATTCATCGTCGCTTGCCTTGCGGCGACAGCAATGGCGCAAACACTGCCGCAGGCCGTCATGATAGGTAGCAAGCGCGACCCGTCGATTGCCGCACTTCGTCAGCAGGTTGCCCGCGAGACATCGAATGTCGAGATCAGCAAGGACGCCCGCCGCCCGCAGCTCAGCGTGGCCGGGGATACCGGCCTTGACGGTGACAACCTTGGCGTGAACGTGACCGTCAGCCAGCTTTTGGCGGATTGGGGATTGTCCAAGAGCCGGATCGCGGAGGCGGAAGCGGTGCGCGTAAAGGTCGTGGCCGACCTGAAGTCGGAAGTCGAAACCTTCACGTTGAGAATGTCCGAGCTCTACTTCGAGATCGACGCCGCGCGGCTGCGCATTGCCCGGACGCGCGAATATGTTGCGTTTGCAAGGCGTCTTGAGGGGTATTCACGAGCGCGTGTGCAGGCCGGTCTGGCCAATGCATCGGAAGTCGCAAGGGCACGGCTAGAGATCGCGCGGGCGGAAGAGCAGTTGTACCAGCACGAAATCGACCGCGAGATTGCGCGGGCGGAGTTGGAATTTCTGCTGGGCCAGACCGCGGGTCAGATTGCGCCTCCACCGAGGTTGTCCTTCCTGTCCCAGCTGAGTTCGAGCCGGAACGTGATCGCCGCCGTTGTTGGCGCGCCCGATTACATTTCCGCCACCGCCGATGTGGCCATAGCCGAGGCCGGGGTTAAGGCGGCAAGGGCCGGGCGCAAGCCGACCATCCGCCTTCAGGCCGAATTGCGCCAGGATCTGACTGGCGGGCGTGGCCGGTCGAGCTCGGTAGGCATCACAGCCGGCGTCGATCTGAACTCCAGCAGTTTCCGCGGACGAGAGGTTACTGCGGCGGAGCAATCTCTGCGCGCCGCACAGCAGCTGCGAACCGCCGTCGAGCGCAATCTGCAAAACGAGATGCGCAATTACCGCCAGCGCCTGCAAGCGCTGGCGCAGACAAGGCAATCGCTTGGCGCCCAGGTTGGCGACGCGCGTGTCGTACTGGATGCATACGAGGGTCAATTCCGGGCTGGTCAGCGGGATCTGATCGATCTTCTGACCACGGGTCGGGATTTGTACGAAACGCAAATGGAACAGATCGATGTCGAAGACGAACTCAGCCGCAAGGAATACGAGGCGGCCGAGGCGTTAGGGCTCCTTGGCTCCTTGTTGTTCAGAAATAGAGAGTAGGACGTATTCGGGAAGCCGGCGAGCTTCAGTCAAGATTATCGCAGATTTAGTCTGCTGCCGGGGGGCGAGGAGAGTGAACTATGGCTATCCAAGTCGAAGAAGACAGTCTTGTCACCGGCCTGATTGCGCTTTGCCGCGCATATGATGGTGACGCCACAGCGTCCAAGTTGACGGATGGCATTCCGCTGGATGACGGAAAACTTCCGCTCCGGTCAGTTTCGCAGGCCCTGCGACGTGTCAATCTGGCAGGCCGGGTCATTGAAACGGACCTTGATGATCTCGCGGACTACGCGTTTCCCGTTCTTTTGTTGCTCGACAAGGACAAAACCCTCGTTCTGGAAAGCGTGAGCGACGACTATGTCACGGTCATCCTGCCGGAAACCGGTGGCGGCCGAAAAGAAGTGAAGCGGGCCGACATCGAGGCGCGATACATCGGTCGCGTGATCGTTGCCAAGCCAATCGACGTGGTCAGTGCCCGTGTGGGGGACCTGCTGAAGCGGGACAGCCGGCACTGGATACTCGGCTCCGTTCTGGACAACTGGCCGATTTACAAGGACGTGCTGCTAGCCTCCTTCACGGCCAACCTTCTGGCGGTGGTAACGGCAATCTTTGCCATGCAGGTCTATGATCGCGTGGTCCCCAATCAGGCTTTCGACACGCTTTGGATCCTTGCCAGCGGCGTCGTCCTGGCCGTCGCGCTCGAGTTCTGTCTCAGGGTGATGCGTGGTCGGCTGATCGATATCTCCGGGCGTGACCTGGACCTGCGGCTTTCGAAGGAACTCTTCCACCGCGTGGCGAACCTGAAGCTGGAACATCAGCCGCAATCCGTCGGGGCATTCGCCAGCCAGGTCCGCGAGTTTTCCTCGGTGCGGGAGTTCTTCACGTCATCGACCGTTGGAATGCTTTGTGACCTGCCATTCGCAATCGTGTTCCTCGGCGTGCTCAGCTATATCGGCGGCCCCATCGGGCTGGTCGTGCTGGCCGGGGCTGTGGCGATTGTCGTTCCGGGCCTGGCCCTTCAGAAGTATCTGGCCAAGATGGCCCGGCAGAATACCCGCGAGGGCGCGGCGCTGAACGGCCTGTTGCTCGAAGCGGTGTCGAGCCTCGAGACCGTGAAGGCCGCACGCGCGGAAACGCGCATGGAAAAAGCCCACACTCAGCTGACGGCCGCCCTTGCGGCCTCATCGGTGCGCACCCGCCAGGTTACGATGATGCTCAACCAGGGGGCAACCACTGCCCAACAACTGGCCTATATCTTCGTTATCGTGACTGGCGTCTACCTCATCAGCGCCGGCAATCTCACGGTAGGCGGCCTGATCGCATGTTCCATCCTGACGGGCCGGACGCTTGCGCCCATAACACAGATCAGTGGCCTCCTTGCCAAGTGGCAGTACGTCCGAAGCTCCATGGAATCGCTCGACGAAATCATCAAGTTGCCGATCGAGCGCGATGAAAGTCAGACCTACGCCCGTGCCAACAATCTGAAAGGCGCGTATGTTCTGGAGGACGTGAAGTTCAGCCACGGAAGCGAACAGGGCGACGCGCTTGCGGTACGGTCGCTCAAGATCGAGGCGGGTCAGAAAGTCGCGCTTTTGGGCAGCAATGGCGCAGGCAAGTCAACGCTCCTGCGCCTCATGGCCGGGCTGGTCGATCCCTATCTGGGCTCGGTGCGGGTGGACGGGCTGTCGATGCCCCAGATCGACCCGATCGACCGGCGCCGTCAGATCGGGTACCTGCCGCAGAACGTCGCCCTGTTCCAGGGCACGTTGCGTGACAATCTGTGTCTCGACCATGGCCTGCACTCTGACGAGGAAATGCTGTCTGCCCTCGATGCGGTCGGGCTTGGCCCCTACGTGCGCAAGCATGTCCGCGGGCTTGACCTGATGATACTCGGGTCCGGCAACGTGTCGGGCGGTCAGAAACAAGCCATCGGGCTGGCGCGCATCATCCTTCAGGATCCGAGCGTCGTCATTCTGGACGAACCCACATCGGCATTCGATAGCGTGAACGAACAGCGCGTGATCCGGTTCATGTCGAAATGGCTGGTGGGGCGCACCGCGATCATCTCGACGCATAAGAAGGAACTGCTGACTTTGACGCCACGGGCCGTCGTCCTGAACGAGGGCGAGATCCTCCACGACGACTCGCTCGACAACATCCTGATGCTGGCAAGACGCTCGGCGGAAGAGAACAAGATCAAGGCAGTCAAATGACCAACGCTAGTGATCGCCTCCTCGCAGATCTCGACGGGAACTATCGTCGTCAGACATTGCGCACCGCCCGTTACACGGTCTGGACAATATGTGCCGTCCTTGCCATTGCCGTCCTCTGGGCCGCTCTCGCCAAGATCAACGAGATCACGCGCGGGTCGGGTGAAGTCATTCCCATCCGCCGGATGCAGGTCATTCAAAGCCTTGAAGGCGGGATCCTGTCGGAGCTACTGGTCAACGAAGGCGATATCGTATCGGAAGGCGATGTTCTGGCGAAGATCGATGGCACCAAGTTCCTGTCGGCCTACCGCGAAACAGAAGCCGAGATTGCAACGCTCCAGGCCGAAATAGCACGGCTGGAAGCCGAGGTGCTTGAGAAGGACGCGATCGAGTTCGGGTCCGGCGCCGACGACAGTGCACAGCGCGACGAAGCCCGGCTTTTCCAGGCGCGCCGTACCAAGCTCGAGGAATCGATAGCTGCTCTGAACGAGGAGAAATCGATCCTCGACAGTCAGATCGAAGTCACCGCGCCCTTGGTCGAGTCCGGCTCCGTGAGCAAGGTGGAACTCTACAGGCTGCAGCAACAGGCCGCAGCCCTGACCGGCCGCATCACCGAACTGCGGAATACGTATGTTCAGGATGCCTATGACGATCTCGTGGACAAACGCGCGCGGCAGGTTTCGCTCCAACAGGTGCTGGTGCAGCGCAAAGACCAGCTCGAGCGGACGAGCATCCGCGCCCGCGTCTCCGGGCGGGTCAACGATGTCAACATCACAACGATAGGCGGGGTCGTTCAACCGGGCGAAACCATCATGGAGGTTACGCCGATCGACGACCAATTGCTGATCGAGACCAAGGTCTTGCCGCGCGACGTGGCCTTCGTGACACCGGGAATGAGCGCAAGTGTCAAGATCACGGCATATGACTTCGCAGTTTACGGCGATCTGCGCGGTACGGTGACACAGATCAGTGAAGATACCGTGGAGGAAGAAACTCCAAGCGGAAAGAAGGATTACTATCGGGTCATGGTGACCACGGAGAAAAACTATCTCGAAGCCGGCTCCGAGCAATATCCGATCCGCCCGGGCATGGTGGCGGATGTCGACATAGAAACCGGGCGACGGTCAGTATTGAGTTACCTGTTGCGGCCCTTGTTGCGAGCGCAGCTGCGTTAGCGATCGAGGCGTAAAGCCTCCAACCATCGAAACGATGACTGCGAATGGAAATGGAAAACGATATGACACGACCACCGACGGAAGGACAAAAAACAGGGCCAAATCTTCAATTCGGCCCCTCGGTCCGCATGTGCGGCGCCGGTCTGTTCCTCGTGGCCTGTTTGCTCTTTGCCCTGCTTCAGCCGAGAAGCGCTGTGGCGCAGGAAATCCTCACGGTCGACAACAAGCAGATATCGATCAACATCAATGAGGCAAAATTCCTTCGGCTGACGCAACCGGCCAACGCCATCTTCCTGTCCAACCCGAGTGTTGCGGAAATCGATTTGCAATCGGCCAGCTACATATACCTTGTCGGAAAGTCTGTGGGCGAAAGCACCTTGTTCGTCCTCGGAGAAGATGACGAGCCAATATTGCGCACCACGGTTTCAGTCGATGTTGATGCCGACCGGCTGACGCGCGCCGTGACGCGATCGGTGAGTGGCGGCAATGTTGCCGTGTCCTCTATCGACGGCGCGATCTTCCTTCGTGGTGTCGTACCCTCGCCGGATGACATTGCCACGGCCGAAGACGTGCTGGCGGCGCTGACCGGCCCGAATGCTGTGATCGTCAATCGACTGGAACTGGAGCAGTCGGCGCAAGTGAACCTGCAGGTCAAAATTGCCGAAGTCTCGCGAACAGTCGGCGACAGTCTTGGCTTCGGGATCAATGCCTCAGGTCCTCGTGGCAGTTTTTCATCGCCGGTCAGCGATATCGATAACGGCTTCAGCGTCTCCGTGACCCCCTCCGGAACGAACATGAACCTCATGCTGGACGCCCTGTCTCAGAGGGGGCTGGTCAGCATTCTTTCCGAACCGAACCTGACCGCGCGCTCGGGTGAAACCGCGAACTTCCTAGCCGGCGGCCAGATCCCGTATCGGGTTGGCGATAGCGCGGAAGATACTCGGATCGAATTGCAGCCTTTCGGTGTCGAACTGGATTTCACTCCGGTCGTGCGCCCCAAGGGCCGCATCGAGATCGAACTGAACACGAGCGTCAGAGAAGTGGATACATCCCAAGCAACGACATCCGAAATCGGCCCGGCCCTGACCGAAAGAAGTGCCTCAACCACGGTGGAAATCGGTTCCGGCCAGAGTTTTGCGATTGCCGGGATGTTCCAAAGCGGCACGCGCCAGAGCCTCGGGGGAGTTCCCGGATTGGTCAACCTGCCGATTATCGGGGCCCTGTTTCGATCTTCGGAATATTCTCGCGGCGAAACCGAACTCGTGATCATCGTGACGCCGTATCTGGTAGAGCCAACGAGCCCACGAGAGCTCAACGCTCCCACGGATCAGATAGACACCGTGAACGGTGTCGAGCAATGGGGAGTGGGGCATTTCACGCGGCCTCTCAAGCCCAGCCGAACGGGCAAGTCGCGGGTGCGAACCAACAACGGGGGCTTTCGTTTGCAATGATGAAAAGTTGGATCAAGGTTTTTTGCGTGATCATGCCTTTCGTGCTCGGAGCATGCGAGGTGCAGGAAGCGCCGACCAGCGTCGTGAGCCGTCTCAAACCCAATCTGGTCGAAGCGATCGAACCCTATAGATTCAATGACTGCTCGGGCAACCTCGCACCGGGTGAGGCGGAACGGATCCGCCGCTTTCTGCATGACCTGTGGCTGACGCCTCAGGATGTTCTCATCGTGACGTTGCCCAAAGGCCGAAACACGACCCGCGATGTTCAGCGCCGGAGAACGATGGCTTCGTTGCTGTTCTCGGTGCCCGCGCAGAAGCGCTTCATCGGGGCGAAAGATTTCCGCGACAACTGCAAGTCGGATAGCGAGGGGATCATTCGAGTCGTCCGCACTGTCTCGGTTGAAGCCGATTGCACGCGGGGCTTGGCACCTGACGGCTGCACCAACGCAAGCAACCTTGCCGCCATGATCGCCAACCCCAGCGATACCTTCATACCGCCCCAGACGGCGGCGGGCGGGTACACGAGGTCGGCGAATTGACAATGAAGATCCGAGCAACACCTCCGGCTCCGTTTTCCCGTCTTCTGGGCGAAGAAGATGGTGCCGTCTCGGTCGAGTTCATGATTCTGCTTCCGGCCCTGCTGTTGTTCGTTGTCTTCATTTTTGTCGTCAGCCTTTATCTGGGAACTGCCAGCGATGTTCAGCAGGCGGCGCAGACGCTGGCCCGTGCGGCGCTTCCGCTCCTGAACTCTGGAGAAGAGAACGTCGATGTCTGCGCCCGTCTCATCAGTTCCAACATGGTGCAAGCCGTGATCGACCAGACCGCGTTTCTCAGCATCGACAAACTGACCTTCCCGACAAGTTGCACAGATCAGCCGGCGGCGGATGGCAGTATCTCGATCACGCTGGTCTACAACTTGGCCGGAAGCACACTGAGCAGCTTGAGCAGCCTTGTCGGCCTGGACTTCGTGCAAATAGAAAGAAGCGCCGTCGTTTACCTCTGAGCCGCCGGTGTCAGTTCACCAAGGTCGAGGCCGACCCGGCGCAGTAATAGTCGTCCAGTATGATTTCCGCTCGGGCAGTATCTATGCCGAGAAGGTCGAGCAGAGCCTCGGCGAGACCGTCCAGAACCGGTGCAGCCAGCAAGCTCCCCACCTGGGTGATCACGTTGTTCAGCAGACTGACGACCTGCCCCAGCAGACTGCCAAGAAGGCAACCCAGTAACCCGCAACTGTTCTGTGCCGTCTGGCGCTGGCTCTGCAAATCGGATTCGAGGTCGCTCAACACACTGGAAAGCGAGCTAGAGAGGTTTGCCAGCGAGATGACGCCAGGCACGGGCACCGGCTCTCCAATCTGAGCCAGGCGAATCTGGATATCTTGGGTGTGACCTGCAATGGCGATGGGCGTGGGCGATTGGGCGGCGTCGTCGCCATGGATCGGGGACAGCAACGAAAGGTTGATGCCGAGCGCGGCCGGTGCCGTTACGACTGAGAACGTCGCGACAATATCGTTCGGATCGGTTGCCTCACAATTCAGGTCGGTGAGCGTGGCCGCGGCTGTTGCCGCACTCAGACTCAGGGACAAATCCAGCAGCGAGGCCACCTCCGCGTGAAGGTCGATATCCGCCTGAGAAATTTCCGCCGTGAAAAGGTTGTCTTCTTCGAACTGCGTCACGAAGGTGGAAGGCGCGCGGATCAGGCCGGTTTCCAGCTCGACATTCGAAAGCGGCGCCAGATCGAGCCCGGCATCGACCTCAAGTCTTTCCGTCGGGGTGAACCCTGCAAGACCGGCGGTCACCATCAGCAGATCCACGGCATTGACGGTGAGATTGGGCAAGACATTCCCGACGCGTAATTGGGTCAGGGCGGGCTGAACCGAAAGGATCTGGTCCAGTGCGAGTGCCCCCCCCGGAACGCCGGCTCCGTCAAGAATGCCGGGGTCCAGTGCCCCTTCGTCGATCAGCATGCCGACAAGGTCGCCCGGAGCGAGCGTCAGATTGAGCAGCTCCTCGAACGTCACCACGTCAAGCGCGGTGTCGAGTGAGACAAGGTCGAGAAGATCCGCGATTTCGATATTCGTGCCGACGAGCCCCTCGTAGCTCAGGACTGACAGGTCGAGCCCCAGCGCGTCGGTGCCCAGAAGTGAATCCAGTAACGGGTCGAGCAGGGCGGACTCCCGCGTGTCGAGGCTGAGCAGCCGGTTCCTCAGTGTGAAGGTAACGATCGGCGGTCCACCGATGGCGACCGCGCTGCGGGACACGACATAGTTCTCTTCCGCGATGATGGGTGCCCAAAGCAACGTCCGCCATGGCGTCTTCACGGTGACTTCCACTGCGTTGACCCCGGCCGGATCCGTCTGGTCGGCGGAGGCAACGAAACCGCCTTCGGCTTCGAACCGGCCGAATACGATATCGCCGTCCGCAAGCGCGACTTGCCCGTACTGGCTGTTGCCCGTCATCACGGCGCGCGCGATTCCGCGGGCTTCGTCGAGGTCGTGAAGATGGGCGGCCGCGCTTTGCGCTGCCAGGTCGGCCTGACCCTGAACATAGGATTTCTGCGCATTCAGCTGCGTCACATCGACGGCCAACCCGCCGAGGAGAACGAGGCCCGGAAACAAAATAAGCACCAGCAGGGACATGGTGCCACTGTCTCTGCGGACAAACCGTTGCACCGAACGTAACAACCGGCTGGAAAGCCCGCCTTTGTAACCGCTGCTTGACGGGACGACCGACGACTGGCGAATAAATGATGAACGCATGTCCCGGCCTTTGATCAATTACGTGGCTCCCAGCCATTCCCATTGGCCGGGTAGCTACCAATACTATAGCTTATCGAAGCGATTTTTTGACATACTAAGGGCTATTGCGTGTCAGCTAGTGAGGTTTAGCACAACTTTTGTTAATTTAAGTTACTGCAAAAGTTTTTCATTGGGAATCGGTTGATCCAAAAGTGTGGTCCATGCATGAGATAGCATGCCTTCTTTCAAATTGCGCCATGGCGATTCGGAACGAAGACGGAACGGTTGGGCGCTGCGTTGTGTGACGGATACATGTGACCCTCCATGGTGAATGAAGGCGCAGGTGCTGCTGCCGCACCTAAGTATGAGTGAATCGGGGTTTGCTGCCTCTGAGTGTGTGTCAACAAGTATAGCCTGCCTTGGCGTCTCGCCCGTGTGTTTGCGGGGTGCATAAAAGCAGGAGAGATCTCATCTTGGGGGAGGTGCTGGGAATGGCGCTAAAGAAGAAGTTCTGGGGATGTGCTGGCGCCGTTGTAGCGTTCATCTTGGCAAACCCGATTGTCAGTTCGGCACAGTATTATTCTCAGGTCAAAGTTCAGGGTAACCAGTTCCTGCGCGGCGGCGATATCCTTGCGGCTTGTGGCATTACGACGGATCAGTCTTTTTCCGATCCGGCGGTTTCGGCGATGCGCGACTGCCTGATGTCGACCGGCCAGTTCAGGAAAGTCGACTTTGCCCCTGAGGGCGACACGATGAACGTCGTGGTCGAGGAGTTGAATACGCGACCCGGCCGGGTGGAAGTTGGATTGAAATACGACAGTGAGGCCGGGCCGATCGGCACGATCTACTTCGAGCGGTACAATCTCTTCCCCAGCACGTTCGGCGCTCTGGAATTGACATTCTCCGACGAGCATTACGGCATGGACGCCAGCCTTTACCGCAAGGATGCCTTTGCCGGGGGATGGGACGCCGGCCTCGACCTGCATGTCAGCGAGTCGAATTTCGACGATCAGAGCTTTACGCACCGCCGGGCCACCATCGAACCGTTTATCGCCCGTCAGATCGACGATCAGAGCCGGGTCGAGATCGGCCTCGGGTACCGAAGTGACGTGATCCGGGACGTGAGCTTTCTTGCCAGTCCCCATATTGTGGCTGAGGCCGGCTCGCGCCGGGCCGCATATTTGAGGTTGAGCTACGCGTACGAGGCGGACAACTGGGGGTTTTCGGCAAAGCAATACTTCTTCGGGCTGGGAAGCGGCGATGTCGTGAGCCAGACCCAATTGGAAGCAGAAAAGACATTCGCACTGGCGCCGGACAATCTTGCTCTCACGTTCAGTGCAAGGGGTGGCCATGCCGCCTCGCTCAAGGGAGAGGCGCCGCGCATTACCGATCGTTTCCTGATCGGTGGGAGTGAATTCCGCGGCTTCGCACCACGTGGCGTGGGGGCTCGAAGCGGCGCAGACAATCTCGGTGGTGAGTCGTTTGTCGTGTTGAGTGCGGAGTTGAAGAAGGAGATCGGCGATCTTTTCGGGACCAACGCACAGGTCGGGGGATTTGTGGACGTCGGCTCGGCGTGGGGGTTGACCAACACCCTTGGTGGCGCAATTGACGATAATTTCGAGTGGCGTTCGGCGGTTGGTATCAGTCTCACTCTGGAAATCGGGCGTGTGCCGGTCTCTCTCTACGTGGCCGAACCGATTTCGAAGGAACCGGGCGACAAAGAACAGAATTTCGGAATATCGATTTCGACACGCTTCTAAGGCACGGCTATTGGCCTAATATCGAGGACATCAGGACCATGACAAGACTGCGAATGATCGGCAAGATCACGGCGATGATCGTCCTTGTATCGGGGTGCTCTGAAGGTCAGGGCGGATTGAACCTTGGTGTCGGACCTTCGCAGTCCAGAGTATCTGAAACGGAAGCCGTGGCTGAAGCGGCGCTTGCCGGCGGTTCCTATGTCGAGGCCGCACGGTTGTATGAGCGGGCCGTTGAAGAAGCGCCCGGCTCCGCCACGGCGTATCTGGGGCTTGGCCGTTCCTATATCGCCATGGGTCAGTACTCACGCGCGGACTTCGCACTTCAACGGGCACGCGTTCTGGACCGGCGGAACCCGGAAGTCTTCAATGCACAGGCAGAGCTCAAGCTTCAGAAACTTCGGCCGGAAGAGGCAATAGAACTTTATGATCAGGCGCTGTCCCGAGACCGCAAGAACCTTTCGGCCTTGACGGGGAAGGGCGTATCGCTCGATTTCCTGTCGCGGCACGCGGAAGCTCAAGTCGTCTACCAGAAGGCGTTGCAACATTACCCGACGAATTTCGTGCTACTGAACAATTACGCTCTTAGTCTTGCCTTGTCTGGGCAGGTGGCTGCCGGCCTCAAGATCCTGCAGGAGTTGGTTCGGGATCCGGAGAACGGGGAAGCTGCACGGGGAAACATGGCGATTGCATATGCGCTCGACGGACGCGAGCGGGAGGCGCGTGCGGTGCTTGAAGGGACAATGAGCAGCGGCGAGATCGAAAGTCTTCTCGCCAGTTACGCGGACATGCGGCGACGTTTCAAAAGCGGGAAACCAATCGGCTACATGATCTTCAACTGACGGACTGCTGACCCAGGCGTGTCAGGGGCTGAGGAGCGTCAAGCATGTCAGCCCTAGCCCGAACGAGGCCATCGCAATGCCGACCCCGGTGATGATGTCAGCTGTTACGCCGTGCTGCCAAGAGTCGAACCATTCTTCATGGGAATGAAAAAGAATTCGCGTTCTCTTGATCGACGATTTGGCCGCGGCCGCGATCAAAAAACCCCCGATGCAAATCAGCACCAGACACAGGGACAGGGGCTGATCCATGTACTGATGAATCGCAACCATCGTCACGAACGCGATTCCGCAGGTTGCGAGCAGGTAGTCAGGCCAGGATCTCACGGACGTTGAAGAACACTGGACGACCCTCAGGTAGTTGGGGTCAGAGTTTTCCATGCCCTCTTGTTCATGCGGGGCCGGCGCGTCGTACAGTTGACGTGAAACACGCCGGAACGCGGCATCGACTTCGGATTCGCGAACATCTTCGGACAGCGGCGATCGGCGAAAATCCAACTGGCTGATATTTCGTCCCATGGCGCGCATTCCGAAATAATATCGTAAGTATGTATACTACGGCAATATGGTCGTAATGAAAGCACTTTGCGCAAAAAAAATCGACGCTTCTAAGAGAAGGAGCACTTTCGGACAGTCGGATTTGGCGTTCCAGCTTGTTGAGAAGGTGAACGGTATTGATGGCCCCGATCTTCTCCGTGTTACGCAACGGCTTATTTACCAAGGCTTCAAGAACGAACCGCAAGATTACCGGGCCAACCAGCGAAGAGCGTCCTTTGTCGGCACGACGGCCGTAATCTTCCTGCGCCAAAGCGTTGAAATCAACTCAAAAGTATATTGTTAAATACTAAAGTATGGATTAGGCTGAGGTGGATAGAGCCACCATTGAGCGCCAGTTCGGCACCGTGGTGGATAACGCAGCGATGCATATGGATGTGTCACCCCTGCCTATTTGCGTGCGCGGGTGAAATTTATGGACAGGGGGCGACTTGTATGGCGACCAAGGTGCTAACGGCAGAAAAGCCGATGGAGTTTCAGATCACGGCCCGGAGGGCGGACGTCGACAATTTCATCCGCCGTGGGGATGATCTTGTTGTGCGCATGGTCAATGGCGACGAGGTGCTAATCCGAGATTTCTTTGTTGTCGGGCCGGATGGCGCGGTCAGCAAACTGCTTCTCGTCGATGGTCCCTACGTGCTGGATGCAGCGGGAATGGTGGCTGACACAGGTGAGAGCACAGATGATGGTGCGGCAGGCACTGGATTGCTGGGGGACAACGAAGACCTTTTGATGGCCGGCGCCGCGGCGCTTCTCGCCGGCGGTGCGATTTTGCTGCTTGACGGTGGCGGCAATGATTTCGTCGGTGACCCGTCATTCCCGACGCTGCCGACGGACCCGACCGATCCGACGGACCCGACCGATCCGACGGACCCGACCGATCCGACGGACCCGACCGATCCTACGGACCCGACTGATCCCACGGACCCGACTGATCCCACGGACCCGACCGATCCCACGGACCCGACTGATCCTACGGACCCGACCGATCCTACGGACCCGACCGATCCGACGGACCCGACTGATCCTACGGACCCGACTGATCCTACGGACCCGACTGATCCTACGGACCCGACTGATCCTACGGACAACGCGAGCGTGCTTGGGGAGACCATTGACGGGCTCGGTGGAACGACCGGCACGCTGGGTGAAGGCATCGATCAGGCGATCGCTGACCTGGAGAACCAG
>JAVJTX010000037.1:0-20411 GCA_040220035.1 Roseovarius sp.
CCTCGAACTCGTCGGCGAGGTAGGACTGGAAGGCGGCCTTCATGTCCTCGATCTCGCCCTCGGGGATCAGCCCGTCGGCGATCAGCCGGTCGGTGTAGAGCGCCAGCGTGGTCTTCTGCTTCTTGATCTTGTTGTACATGAGGGGGTTGGTGAACATCGGTTCATCGCCCTCGTTATGGCCGAAGCGGCGATAACAGAAGATGTCGATCACCACGTCCTTGTGAAACTTCTGGCGGAATTCCGTGGCGACCCTTGCGGCGTGCACCACCGCTTCGGGGTCGTCGCCGTTGACGTGGAAGATCGGCGCCTCAACCATGAGCGCGATGTCGGTCGGGTAGGGGGAGGAGCGCGAGAAGTGCGGCGCGGTGGTGAAACCGATCTGGTTGTTCACCACGATATGCATGGTGCCGCCGGTCTTGTGGCCGCGAAGGCCGGACAGGCCAAAACATTCGGCCACCACGCCCTGCCCGGCGAAGGCCGCGTTGCCGTGCAGCAGGATCGGCAGGATCGAGGTGCGGTCGCTGTCGTTGTACTGGTCCTGCTTGGCGCGGACCTTGCCGAGGACCACCGGGTTCACCGCCTCGAGATGCGAGGGGTTGGCGGTCAGCGAGAGGTGGACGGAGTTGCCGTCGAATTCCCGGTCGGAGGAGGCGCCGAGGTGGTATTTCACGTCGCCCGAGCCGTCGACCTCTTCGGGTTTGAAGGAGCCGCCCTGAAACTCGTTGAAGATGGCGCGGTAGGGCTTGCCCATGACGTTGGCGAGCACCGAGAGCCGGCCGCGGTGGGGCATGCCGATTACGATTTCCTTGATGCCGAGGCTGCCGCCGCGCTTGATGATCTGCTCCATCGCCGGGATCAGGCTTTCGCCGCCGTCCAGCCCGAAGCGCTTGGTGCCCATGTATTTCACATGGAGGTATTTCTCGAAGCCCTCGGCCTCGACCAGCTTGTTGAGGATCGCCTTGCGCCCCTCGCGGGTGAAGCGGATTTCCTTGTCGTAGCCTTCGATCCGTTCCTTGAGCCACGCCGATTGCTCGGGGTCGGAGATGTGCATGTATTGCAGGGCGAAGGTGCCGCAATAGGTGCGTTTGACGATATCGACGATCTCGCGGATCGAGGCGACCTGAAGGCCGAGCACGTTGTCGATGAAGATCGGGCGGTCCATGTCGGATTCGGTGAAGCCGTAGGAGCGCGGGTCGAGTTCAGGGCGGAAGCCGTGGTCGCGCAGGCCGAGCGGGTCGAGCGTGGCGGCGAGGTGGCCGCGGATCCGGTAGGCGCGGATCAGCATCAGGGCGCGGACCGAGTCGAGCACGGCGCGCTTGACCGCGTCGTCGGAGATCTCGACGCCCTTTTCGTCGGCCTTGGCCTTGATCTTGTCGCCGGCCTTCTTGGCCTCGGCCTCGGGCGGCCATTCGCCGGTGAGGGCGCCGGTCAGCTCGTCATTGGGGTGCGGCGGCCAGTCGGCGCGTGCCCATGAGGGGCCGGCGGCCTCTTTCTTGACGTCGACCTCGCCGTCGCCGAGTTGCGAGAAGAAATCGGCCCAGGCCTGATCGACTGCCGAAGGGTCGTTGGCGTAGCGGGCGTAGAGCTGTTCGAGATACTCGGCATTGTGCCCCTGCATGAAGGAGGAGGCATGGAACTGATCGTTGGGGGATTGGTCGGTCATTGGTGGACTCCCGTTTCCGAATTGCCGGGCCGCGTGGGGGATTGTGCGCAGGCAAGGACAGTGAAGGACGTAAGTGGGCTGGCGGAGGTAGAAGCAGTGAGGCGGGTCATGCGGCGGCACCGGGCGTGGCCGGGCCGGGCGGCGGACCATAGGCGTTGGGGTCGGGTTGCGAGGGGCGCGAGAGCCACCAGCCGTAGAGGATCAGCACCGCCAGCTGGACAAAGCTGAGGATCGAGACGACCCCCATGCCGCCCAGCCCGGTGGCCGGTGTCGTGGCCAGCAGGGCGAGTGCGGTGGGCGCGGGCACGATCATGATGAGCCAGCCGGGTTTGCCGGTGTCCTGCAGGCGCCGCCACCCCGCCGCCAGAAGCGGCAGGGTGATCGCCAGCAGGTAGAGGTGATAGAGCGGCGCGATGCCGGTCAGGCGCAGGCCCGCCGCGCCCAGCACACAGGCCAGAAGGAACCACCAGAATTCCGGTCGCGCGGCACGGCCGCGAAGGCCTGCCGGCTTGCGCAGGAGACAGGTTGTCACGCTGGCGAGTGGCCCGGTCATCCGGGGTGTCCTGCATATGCTGCGTGTGGGACATGGCGGATCAATCGCGCTTTCCTGTCGGGCCTAGGCCTGTGGCGGCGGGCCGTAATCATTGGTTTCCGGCTGCGACGGGCGGGTGAGCCAGTAGAGGAAGACGATGGCCATCACGAGCCCGATGATGCCGAGCACCGCGCTGACCATCATGCCGCCCGCCGAGGGCATTTCCAGCGGCATGCCGGTCTGCGGATCGACCTCGTAGCTGCCGAAGCCGAAGAGCCGCATGGCGAGGTTGTAGACGGAGGGGATCAGGAAATACCAGCCGGGGCGGCCGGTATCCTGCATCCGGCGGAACCCCGCCGCGAGCACCGGCACGAAGAGCGCCAGCGTGTAGATGATGGGCAGGAAGGGAACGAAGGACACGATGATCGCGCCGATGATGTAGGCCAGCATGAACCACCAGAATTCCGACCGCGAGGCGCGGCCGGCGAAGGTGGCGTATTTCTGCGTGAGGCAGGTCTTTACGGCTGTCACGAAATCCATTTTGTTTCCCTTCCCTATATTTTGGCGGGCCCTATTTGCTTGGCCCTTATTTTTTGATCGCCTCCAGCACCGCTTCGCCGAGGCCTGCGGGGCTTTCGGAGACGGTGATGCCGGCCGAGCGCATGGCCTCGATCTTGTCGTCGGCGCCGCCCTTGCCGCCCGCCACGATGGCGCCGGCATGGCCCATGCGGCGGCCCGGAGGCGCGGTGCGCCCGGCGATGAAGCCCGCGACCGGTTTCTTGCGGCCCTTCTTGGCCTCGTCCTTGAGGAACTGGGCCGCGTCCTCCTCGGCCGAGCCACCGATCTCGCCGATCATGATGATCGACTCGGTTTCATCGTCGGCGAGGAACCATTCGAGCACGTCGATATGTTCGGTGCCCTTGATCGGGTCGCCGCCGATGCCGACACAGGTCGACTGGCCGAGGCCCACATCGGTGGTCTGCTTGACCGCCTCGTAGGTCAGCGTGCCGGAGCGGGAGACGACGCCGCAGGAGCCGCGTTTGTGGATGTGGCCGGGCATGATGCCGATCTTGCAGGCGTCGGGGGTGATAATGCCGGGGCAGTTGGGGCCGATCAGCACCGATTTCGACGTTTCCAGCGCCCGCTTGACGCGCATCATGTCGAGCACCGGGATCCCTTCGGTGATGCAGACGATGAGGGGCATTTCGGCGTCGATCGCCTCGAGGATCGAGTCGGCCGCGAAGGGCGGCGGCACGTAGATCACGGAGGCGTTGGCGCCGGTTTCGTGGATCGCTTCGTGGACCGAGTTGTAGACCGGCAGGTCGAGGTGGGTCTGGCCCCCTTTGCCGGGGGTGACGCCGCCGACCATCTTGGTGCCGTAGGCGATGGCTTGTTCGGTGTGGAAGGTGCCCTGCGAGCCGGTGAGGCCCTGACAGATCACTTTGGTGTTTTCGTCTACGAGGACTGCCATCTTGGCGTTCTCCTTAATAAATTCGCGGGGAAGGTGGGTTGGCACCCACCCTACGATTATCCTTTGACGGCTTTCACGATCTTCTCGGCGCCGTCCTTGAGATCGTCGGCGGCGATGACGTTGAGGCCGGAGGTTTCGATGATCTCCTTGCCCTTTTCGACATTGGTGCCTTCGAGGCGGACGACGAGCGGCACCTTGAGGCCCACGTCCTTGACCGCGGCGACCACGCCCTCGGCGATGACGTCGCAGCGCATGATGCCGCCGAAGATGTTGACGAGGATGCCTTTGACGTTCGGGTCGGAGGTGATGATCTTGAACGCCTCGGTCACCTTGTCCTTGGTGGCGCCGCCGCCCACGTCGAGGAAGTTGGCGGGTTCGGAGCCGTAGAGCTTGATGATGTCCATGGTGGCCATCGCGAGGCCCGCGCCGTTGACCATGCAGCCGATCTCGCCGTCGAGGGCGATATAGTTGAGGTCGTACTTGGAGGCTTCGAGTTCCTTGGGGTCTTCCTCGGTCGTGTCGCGCAGCTCGGCGATGTCGGAATGGCGGTAGATAGCGTTGCTATCGAAGCCCATCTTGGCGTCGAGGCATTTGAGGTCGCCCGCGTCGGTGACGATCAGCGGGTTGATCTCGAGCATCTCCATGTCCTTCTCGAGGAACATCTGGTAGAGCGTGCCCATCAGCGCGACGCATTGCTTGATCTGCTTGCCTTCGAGTTCGAGCATGAAGGCGATGCGGCGGCCGTGGAACGGCTGGTAGCCGGTGGCCGGATCGACGGAAAAGCTGAGGATCTTGTCGGGGGTCTTTTCGGCGACCTCCTCGATATCCATGCCGCCCTCGGTGGAGCAGACGAAGCTGACGCGCGAGGTGCTGCGGTCGACCAGAAGGGCGAGGTACATCTCTGTCTCGATGCCCGAGCCATCCTCGATATAGATGCGGTTGACCTGTTTGCCGGCGGGGCCGGTCTGTTTCGTCACGAGTGTCCGGCCGAGCATCCGCTTGGCTTCGTCCGCCGCTTCCTCGACCGACTTGGCAAGGCGCACGCCGCCCGCTTCGCCGGCGCCCGTCTCCTTGAAGGTGCCCTTGCCGCGGCCGCCCGCGTGGATCTGGGCCTTGACGACCCAGAGCGGCCCGTCGAGCGCGCCGGCGGCTGTCTTGGCCTCTTCGGCCCGCAGGACGATGCGGCCTTCCGACACGGGGGCGCCGTAGGAGCGAAGCAGAGCCTTCGCCTGATACTCATGGATATTCATGAAACTGTCCCGTTTTGCTGCGTTCAAAGACAGTTAGTCACATAAAGGTGGCAGCAAGATAAACGGCTTTCTGCCCCGGCCCCCCGATTTGCGGCGGTTTTTCGCCCTTTGTGATCACAGGCATAAATCGTGTGATCACAAGTGGGGCGTTTCGGATCGATTCGTCACAGCCGGGGTTTTTATGGTACGGCAGGGAACATTCGAGGGCACAACCCGGTTGACCCACGAGGGCGTCTTGTGCGCCGCGCGGGACAGATCATCACGATCAGCACAGGAGAGGAATTGATTTATGGCAGACAATGGCAATGGATGGTTGAGCGGCAAGGTTCTGGCCGTGGCGTGTGTCGCCTTGGTGGGCTGGGGCATCGGGATCTACTCCCTGACCGCGAAATCGCAATTGCAGAACGAGTATGACGCGCAGGAGCAAGTGGTGGGGTCACTGCAGCAGGCGCGGACGGAGTTGGACGAGCTGGAGCCGCGGGTCGGCGAGCTGCGCGAGTCGGAAACGACGCTGAGCGAGCAGGTCGGCACGCTGGAAGACGAGGTGGCGCAACGCACGGAGCGCAGCGAGGCACTGGCGGGCGAGATTTCGTCGCAGGAAGACCAGTTGGCGGAGCTGAAGAGCGAGGCGGAGCCGCTGCAGAAGGTTCTGGATGATTACGAGAGCCGCAGCACCGAGCTGAGCCAGAAGATCAGCGAACAGAGCGATCAGCTTGCCGAGGTGGGCCAACGGTTGGAAGAGACGCGTGCCGAGGAGGCCGAACTGCGCGAGACGCAGGCGCGGCTGACCGAAGAGGTGGCGAAGCTGTCGGAAGAGGCCGCCGCAGCGGAAGAGGCGCTGCAGGCGACGGTGGAACAGGAAGCGAGTCTGCGCAAGGAAATGGAGACGCTGCAGGCCGATGTGTCGGGGCTGCAGGACCAGCGGATCAAGCTGGATGACGCGGTCGACACGCTGACCGAGAAGCAGGCCGGACTGCAGGAGGACGTGACCGCCGCCGAGGCGCAGCGGGCCGAGTTGCAGCAGGTGGTGACGACGCTGACCGAGCAGGTCGAGGAGCGGTCGAACAAGCTGCTGGAGGTCGAACAGCGGATGACCGAGCTGAACAGCCAGTCGGAGAGCCAGATGATGGAGATCGGGCCGGCGAGCGAAGAGAGCGGTTCGGAAGAAAACGGTTCGGAAGAGAGCGATGCCGCCCAGTCGGCCGAGAGCGGCGAGAACCAGTCGGATCAGTCAGGCCAGTCGGGCCAGTCCGGACAGAGCGACACCAGCGAGGAAAGCGGCGACGCGGCTGAGGGCGACGCGGCTGAGGAGCAGGATGGCGCGGCATCGGGTGACGAGAGCGGCGCGGCGACCCAGTCGCAGAGTGGTTCGGAGAGCGGCAGCGCGCAGAGCGGGCAGGCCGAGGAAGGCGCCGACAGCGAATCCGCGACGGAAGAGGGCAGTGCCCCGACCGATGAGAGCGCAGAAGGCGACGCGGCTGAAAGCGGTGACGCGCAGGGTGCCGAGAGCGGCAGCGCGACGGATGCCGGCAATGCCGACAGTGAAGGGGCCGAAGAGGGCGCCGAAAGCGGGTCGGACAGCGGGAGTGCCGAGGAAGGCGACAGCGCAGACAGCGAAAGCGGGTCGTCAGAGGACAGCCAGCCGGCCGAGGAAGAGATGGAAGAAGAGGAAAGCGGGTCGAATTGATCCCGCCCGTTTTTCGGACATGAAAAAACGCGCCTGGGCCGAGCCGGGCGCGTTTTCTTTTGTCGGGTCGTGTGTCGGCTCAGGCGAGCGAGCTGTCGATTTCCTTGCAGGCGTCGACGAGGCCCTTCACGGCCTTGACCGAGGTGTCGAACATCTTCTGTTCTTCGGAGTTGAGCTTGATGTTCATGATCCGCTCGATGCCGCCGGCGCCGATGACGGTGGGCACGCCCACATACATCTGCTTCACGCCAAGATCGCCGTCGCAATAGGCGGCGCAGGGCAGGACGCGTTTCTGGTCTTTCAGGTAGGCTTCGGCCATTTCGATGGCCGAGGTGGCCGGCGCGTAGAAGGCGGAGCCGGTTTTCAGCAGGCCGACGATCTCGGCACCGCCGTCGCGGGTGCGCTGAACGATGGAGTCGAGCTTGTCCTGCGTGGTCCAGCCCATGTCGATCAGGTCGGGCAGCGGGACGCCTGCGACGGTGGAGTAGCGGACGCAGGGCACCATCGTGTCGCCGTGGCCGCCGAGCACGAAGGCGGTGACGTCTTTCATCGAGACACCGAATTCGAGGCTGAGGAAGTGGCGGAAGCGGGCGCTGTCGAGCACGCCGGCCATGCCGCAGACCTTCTCGGCGGGCATGCCGGAGAATTTCTGAAGCGCCCAGACCATCGCATCGAGCGGGTTGGTGATGCAGATGACGAAGGCGTCAGGCGCGTTGGCCTTGATGCCTTCGCCGACGGCCTTCATGACCTTGAGGTTGATGCCGAGGAGGTCGTCGCGGCTCATCCCCGGCTTGCGGGGAACGCCGGCGGTGACGATGCAGACGTCGGCGCCGGCGATGTCGGCATAGTCCTGTGTGCCCTTGAGCGCGGCGTCGAAGCCTTCGGCCGGGCCGGATTCGGCGATGTCGAGCGCCTTGCCTTCGGGGGTGCCTTCGGCGATGTCGAAGAGGACGACATCGCCCAGTTCCTTGAGGGCGGCGAGATGGGCAAGCGTGCCGCCGATCTGTCCGGCGCCGATGAGGGCAATTTTGGGTCTGGCCATTGAAAAACTCTCCGATGGTTTGAATTTGGCAATGGCGTAGTCCCAAAGCGTGAGCCACGCAAGGGCGCTGCGATGCGGCGCGGGCGGCGGCGGGGGCTGTTGCTTTTGGCCTTGGTGGGATAATCCCTTGGAAATCTGGTGATTTAGGGGCGGCACGCATGGGCGGGTTCGGCTGGGAAGTTTACGCTATCGGCGCGTTCGCGGCCTGTTTTGCGGGCATATCGAAGGGCGGGTTCGGGTCGGGCGCGGCCTTTGCCAGCGCCACGATTCTGGCGCTGGTGATGCCGCCGGGGATGGCGCTGGGGATCATGCTGCCGCTGTTGATGCTGATCGATGTCTCGACCCTGCGGCCGTATTGGCGGCAGTGGAGTTGGCCCGATGCGCGGCTTCTGGTGCTTGGCGCGTTGCCGGGGGTGGCGCTGGGGGCGGCGCTTTACACGGTGGCGGAGCCGGACCTGTTCCGCCTGCTGATCGGGGCGGTGGCACTGGTATTCGTGGGGTGGCAGCTTTCGGGGCGGCTGGGGCTGTTGCAGATCGGCAAACGGGAGTTGCCGCCATGGGGCGGGGCGCTGGCCGGTGTGGTGGCCGGGTTCACCAGCTTCATCAGCCACGCGGGCGGGCCGGCGGTGGCGGTGTATTTGCTGTCGAAGAAAGTGGGCAAGACACCGTTTCAGGCGACCACGGTGCTGGTCTTCGGGCTGATCAATCTGGCGAAAGTCATCCCGTATGCGTTTCTGGGAATCTTCACGCGGGAGACGCTGGTCTTCGATGTCGCGATGGCGCCGTTTGCGTTGCTGGGCGCCTATATCGGGGTCAAGGCGCACCGGCTGGTGCCGGAGGGCCTGTTTTTTGCCATTACGTACGTGCTGTTGACGGTGACGGGCAGCAAGCTGATCTGGGACGCGCTGAGTTGAGCGGTCAGGCGTCGGTGCCGGGGGCGGGCGGGACTTCGGCCAATGTCTCGAACGCCTGACCGCTGGCGATCATGCAGGTGAGCCCCTGTGCGGTGGTGACGATGATCGTCCAGGTGCCGGTATCGGGCGAGGCGAACACCTCGACCATCGCATTGTTGGCGCCGAGGCCGATGGATTGGCGGGATTCGCCGTAGCGGTCCGACAGGCGGTCGACCACGACATCGCGCGGGGCGCAGGTGGAGGCGGCCGCGGCGGTGCCCAGAGTGGCGGCGACGACCGCCATGACAAGAGGCTTCATCATCTTCGTATCCTTTCCGGAACTGGCCCCGAGAGGGCGTGTGCCGAAAGCCTGTGGCGACCTTGCCAAAAAATGGTTAACGGACCGTGCGCGCCCGGTTTGCTGCAATGCGGCGGGAAATCGCTTGAACTTTTCGGGCGAAAAGTGGCAGGACTGCGCAAGAATATTTCCGTCACTTGCCAGGCGAGGACCAGCAGATGGACCTGACGACGCATCCCTATCGTTCCGTGTTGTATATTCCCGGATCAAAAGAGCGGGCGCTGGAGAAGGCGATGACGCTGCCGACCGACGCGATCATCTTCGATCTCGAGGATGCCGTGGCGCCGGATGCCAAGGCCGAGGCGCGCAAGACGCTGGCGAAGGCCCTGAGCGAGAACGATTTCGGCAAGCGGGCAAAGATCGTGCGGATCAATGCGCTGACCACCGAATGGGGCAACGAGGATGTGCGGGTGCTGAAGGATGCGGGCGCCGATATCTTCCTGCTGCCCAAGGTGAACACGCCGACGGATGTGGATGCGCTGGCCGATATGCTGGCGCCGGACATGCCGATCTGGGTGATGATGGAGACACCGGTGAGCGTGTTCAACGCGCGAGAGATCGCGGCGCATCATCGTGTGACGGGGCTGGTGACGGGGACGAATGACCTGACCAAGGATCTGGGGTGCCGGACACGGGCCGACCGGCTGCCGCTGATGACGGCGTTGCAGATGATCGTGATGGCGGCGCGGGCGGCGCGGGGTGTTGTGGCGATTGATGGCGTCTATAACCGGTTCCGCGATGGCGACGGCCTGAAGGCGGAATGCGAGCAGGGGCGCGACCTTGGGTTTGACGGCAAGACGCTGATCCACCCGGCGCAGATCGAGGTGACGAACACCGCCTTTGCGCCGACGCAGTCGGAGATCGATCTGGCCGAACGGCAGATCGCGGCCTATGAAGAGAGCATGAAATCGGGGCAGGGCGTTGCGGTCGTCGACGGGCAGATCGTCGAGAACCTGCACGTGGTGGCGGCGCAGCGCATCCTTGCGAAACAGCGGGCGATTTCGGAACTGGCAGCGGAGTAAGGGCACATGATCTGGCTTATCCTCGGGGTTCTGTTGTGGAGCCTCGCACATTTGTTCAAACGGATCGCACCGGCCAAGCGCGCGGCGATGGGCGATGGCGGCAAGGGCGCGGTTGCTGTGGCCAGCCTCGCGGGCATCGTGCTGATGGTGATCGGCTACCGGATGGCGGAGGGCGCGTTTTTCTGGGGCCGGACGCCGATGACGGCGGGGATCAACAACCTGCTGATGATCGTGGCGGTCTATCTGTTCGCCGCGTCGGGGATGAAGACGGCGGTGGCGCGGAAGATGCGGCATCCGATGCTGATCGGGGTGAAGACATGGGCGCTGGCGCATTTGCTGGTGAATGGCGATGTGCCGTCTTTCGTGCTGTTCGGCGGGCTGATGGCCTGGGCGGTGATAGAGGTGATCGTGATCAACAAGTCCGAGCCCTGGGTGCCGCCGGAGCCTGCGCCCGCGCGCAAGGAGATCATGGCCGTGGTGGGCACGGTGGTGGTGTTCGGGGGGATCGCCCTGATCCATGGCTGGTTGGGCTATCCTGTTTTCGGGTGAAAGAGCGATGAAACTTTACAGATTCCTGAGCGCCGATGACACGTCGGCCTTTTGCCACAAGGTGAGTGAGGCGCTGAACAAGGGCTGGGCGCTGCATGGCGGGCCCACCTATGCCTATGATGCCGCCAACGGGGTGATGCGCTGTGGGCAGGCGGTGGTGAAAGAGGCGGAGGGCGAATACAGCCCGGACATCAAGCTGGGAGAGCAGTGAGCATGGCGAAGACCAACCCGGGGCGGTTTTTCGAGGACTATACGGTGGGTGAGACGATCCACCATGCAGTGCCGCGGACGGTGTCGGGGGGCGAGCGGGCGCTTTATCATGCGCTCTATCCGGCGAGGCATGCGCTCTATTCCTCGGATGCGTTCGCGCAAGCCTGCGGGCTGCCGGGGGCGCCGATTGATGACATGGCGGCGTTTCACGTGGTGTTCGGCAAGACGGTGCCGGATATCTCGCTGAACGCGCTGGCGAATTTGGGCTATGCCGAGGGGCGGTGGCTGAAACCCGTGTGGCCGGGGGATACGCTGCGATCGACCTCGGAGGTGATCGGGGTGAAGCAGAATTCGAACGGCAAGTCGGGTGTCGTCTGGGTGCGCACGAAGGGTGTGAACCAGCATGGCGAGGTGGTGCTCGAATATGTGCGCTGGGCGATGGTGCGGAAGTTCGATCTGGATGCCCCGGCGCCGGAGACGGTGATCCCGGAGTTGAAGCCGGTGCTGGAGGCGTCGGACCTTGTGGTGCCGGAAGGGCTGGATTTCACCGGCTACGATTTCACACTGGCGGGCGAGCCGCACGCGCTGGGCGATTACGAGGTGGGCGAGGTGATCGACCATGTCGACGGGGTGACCGTCGAGGAGGCCGAGCACATGATGGCGACGCGCCTGTGGCAGAACACCGCGAAGGTGCATTTCGATGCGAGCCTGCGCGAGGATGGCAAGCGGCTGATCTATGGCGGGCACGTGATTTCGATGGCGCGGGCGTTGAGCTTCAACGGGCTGGCCAATGCGCAGATCGTGGCCGGGCTGAACGGGGGGGCGCATGCGAACCCATGTTTCGCGGGGGATACGATCAATGCGTGGTCGGAGGTTCTGGACAAGGCTGAGACCGGGGTGCCTGGGGTGGGCGCAATCCGGCTGCGGCTGGTGGCCACGAAGGGCGGCGAGCCGTTCACGCTGAAGGGCGAGGACGGGAAATACCTGCCGCATGTGATGCTGGATCTGGATTACTGGGCGTTCATGCCGATGTAGAGGCGCTTTTGGCGGGTGTCGGATTTGGATATTTGAGCCAAGAAGAAGCATGGGGAGCGGCTTGCCGCTGCCGGTTCGTTTCAGTGTGAGGTTGGCGGGGCCTTTTCGCGCTGGGCAGGTGGGGCGGTATTGGTCATGCTGCTGGAATGCGGCTCCGGTGTTTTCTTTTTCACATGATGTTATGCGCGGCTGCCCCGGCGGCGGCCTGCGAGATCGCGCTGGTGCTGGCGGTGGATGTGTCGGGCTCGGTCGACCGAGAGGAATATCGCATCCAGATGCAGGGGCTGGCCGAGGGGCTGCGCGACGGATCGGTGAGCGAGGCGCTGGTGGCGGGCGAGGCGGCGGTGATGGTGATGCACTGGACCGGGTCGTCGCGGCAGGAGGTGGTGGTGCCGTGGACGCGGATCACCGGGTTCGACGTGCTGGAGCGATTCGCCGGGGAGGTGGAGCGGGCGCCGCGGCAGTGGCGGAATTTCTCGACCGCGATCGGCGAGGCGCTGTTGTTCGCGCGGAACCGGCTGGCGGAGGGGCCGGCGTGCGGGCGGCGGGTGATCGACATTTCCGGGGACGGGTCGTCGAATGAGGGGATCGAGCCGGTGGCGGTGCGGGCGGCGCTGGTGGCGGAGGGGATCGTGGTGAACGCGCTGGTGATCGAGGGGGCGGAGCCGAAGATGACCGAGTATTTCTGGGAGAACGTGATTCTCGGGCCGGGCGCCTTTGTGATCACAGCGAACAGCTATGCGGAATATCCCGAGCGAATGCGGCGGAAACTGCTGCGGGAAGTGGCGAAGCAGATATCGGCGCGGCAGGATGGGGAGGCAGAAGGGCGTTTGTGATCACACGTATGCGGTTGTGATCACGTTTGGGGCAAATGCGACGAAATGCCTGCAAAAACCGGGATTTCGCTCTATGCATACGTGACACACAAGTTAAAACGTAAGAGAAAGAAGCCGACAGACCGGCCACGCGCCGGGCAGGCTTTTGTCTTGCGCCCGACGCAAAAACGAAAGGGACCGATCCATGTCAGACGTGAACCGCGGCGACCGCCCGCTGTCACCCCACCTGACAATCTATCGCCCGCAGCTGACCTCGATCACCTCGATCCTGACGCGGATCACCGGCAACGCGCTGTTGCTGGCGGCGATCCTGACGGTGTGGTGGTTTCTGGCGGCGGCGACCTCGGCGGAGTATTTCGCGACGGTCGACGGGCTGGTGACCAGCTTTGTCGGTGATGTGATCATGTTCCTGTCGCTCTGGGCGCTGTGGTATCACACGCTGGCGGGCATCCGGCACCTGATCTGGGACAGCGGCGCGATGCTGGACGTGCCGAGCGCCGAGAGGCTGGGCTGGGCCGCGATCGGCGGCTCGGTGATCCTGACCATTGTCACCGTCATCATCATCTGAGGAGACTGGGATGCGTTTTCTGACCGACCGCAAGCGCGCCGTCGGCCTTGGCTCGGCCAAGACCGGGGTGCATCACTTCTGGGCGATGAAAGTGTCCTCGGTGGCGCTGCTCATCCTGATCCCGCTGTTCGTGTTCACCTTTGGGCCGATGCTGGGCGAGCCGCACGAGGCCGTGGTGGCCTATTTCGCGCGGCCCTTCCCGGCGCTCGTCGCCGCGCTGACGCTGATCGTCGGCTTCAAGCATTTCAACGACGGTGTGCGGGTGATGATCGAGGATTACATACTGGGCGGGGCGCGGAAATACGCGATCATCCTGATGACCTGTGTGAGCTATGGGCTGATGGTGACGGGCCTGTTCGCCATCGCCAAGATCGCCCTTTAAGACCGGAGACCTGAACGAATGGCTGCATACGAATACGAGACGCATGATTATGACGTCGTTGTCGTGGGCGCCGGCGGCGCCGGGCTGAGGGCGACGCTGGGCATGGCCGAGCAGGGGCTGCGCACGGCCTGTGTGACGAAGGTGTTCCCGACCCGGTCGCACACCGTGGCCGCGCAGGGCGGGATTGCCGCGAGCCTTGGCAATATGGGCCCCGACAGCTGGCAATGGCATATGTACGACACGGTGAAGGGGTCGGACTGGCTGGGCGATACGGATGCGATGGAGTATCTCGCCCGCGAGGCGCCCAAGGCGGTGTACGAGCTGGAGCATTACGGGGTGCCGTTTTCGCGCACCGAAGAGGGCAAGATCTATCAGCGCCCCTTTGGCGGGCACACGACCGAGTTCGGGGAGGGCCCGCCGGTGCAGCGCACCTGTGCCGCCGCCGACCGGACGGGGCATGCGATCCTGCACACGCTTTACGGTCAGAGCCTGAAGCAGAAGGCGGAATTCTATATCGAGTATTTCGCCATCGACCTGATCATGAGCGATGACGGGCAATGCACCGGCGTGGTGTGCTGGAAGCTTGATGACGGCACGATGCATATCTTCAACGCGAAGATGGTGGTGCTGGCGACCGGCGGCTATGGCCGGGCCTATTTCAGCGCGACGAGCGCGCATACCTGCACCGGCGATGGCGGTGGTATGGTGGCGCGGGCCGGTCTGCCGCTGCAGGACATGGAGTTCGTGCAGTTCCACCCGACGGGGATTTATGGCTCGGGTTGCCTGATCACCGAGGGCGCGCGGGGCGAGGGCGGATACCTCACCAACAGCGAGGGCGAGCGGTTCATGGAGCGCTATGCGCCCAACTACAAGGACCTTGCGCCGCGTGACTATGTCAGCCGGTCGATGACCATGGAGATCCGCGAAGGCCGGGGCGTGGGCGAGAATGGCGATCATATTCACCTGAACCTCAGCCACCTGCCCGCCGAGGCGCTGAACCTGCGGCTGCCGGGGATTTCGGAATCGGCGAGGATCTTTGCCGGGGTGGACGTGACCAAGGAGCCGATCCCGGTGTTGCCGACCGTGCATTACAACATGGGCGGGATTCCCACGAATTACTGGGGCGAGGTTCTGAACCCCACCGAGAGCGACCCGCACGCCATTGTGCCGGGGTTGATGGCCGTGGGCGAGGCGGGCTGTGCCTCTGTTCATGGGGCGAACCGGCTTGGGTCGAATTCGCTGATCGACCTTGTCGTGTTCGGCCGGGCCGCGGCCATTCGGGCGGGCAAGGTGGTGGATGCCGAGAGCGCCGTGCCGGCGACGAATACGGGGCAGGTGGAGAAGGCGTTCGACCGGTTCGACGGGCTGCGCAATGCCGATGGCGGCACGACCACGGCCGAGCTCAGGCTGGAGATGCAGCGGACCATGCAGGAGGACGCCGCCGTGTTCCGGACCTCGAAGACGCTGTCGGAAGGGGTCAAGAAGATGGACGGGATTGCCGGGAAGCTGAGTGATCTGAAGGTGACCGACCGGAGCCTTGTGTGGAACAGCGACCTTATGGAGACGCTGGAGCTGACCAACCTGATGCCCAACGCGCTGGCGACGATTACCGGCGCCGAGGCGAGGCAGGAGAGCCGGGGCGCCCATGCCCATGAGGATTTCACCAAGCGCGACGACGACAAATGGCGGGTGCATACGATTGCGAAGGTCGAGGGCAAGGATGTGAAGCTGAGCTATCGGCCAATCATCGAGGACCCGCTGACCACCGAGAAGGAAGGCGGCATCGCGCTGAAGAAAATCGCGCCGAAGGAACGGACGTTCTAAGGGCGATGGCCGGCGGGATCGCCATAGCATCGGAGGCCGGATGGGCCCTGCACCAGAATACGCCGTGATGAGCGCATGGCCGCAGCTTGGGATCAAACCCGGGCCGGTGCTGCGCGTGTTCGGGATGCGGCGGTCGGGGAACCATGCGGTGATCAACTGGCTGGCAAGGAATGCGCCGGGGGGGCGGTCGTTGTTCTTCAACAACTGTACGCCGGGGCGGAAGCCGTTCGAGACCTATCGCGCCGTCGAGATTGATGGCGTGCAGGTGGCCGGTGACGGGGGTGACCCGGTGAAGCTGGCGGGCCGGGCGGGGGATGGCACGGCGCTGATCCTGTCTTACGAGGATGCGATGCCTAACGAGCGGCGCAAGCGGCCTGTTTCGGTGGGTATCGATGACGCGGCGATCGGCCATGACGTGGTGATCTGTCGGGGGTTCCTGAACTGGGCCGCGTCGTTGTTGAAGAAGGTGCAGGGGAACGAGGCCTATGCCGCGCATCAGCGGGTGGGGATCGTTCTGAAGGCGCTGGACGGGTATCGCAGCATGCTGGAGCTGGCGATGGCCGAGGCGGAGACGGGTGTCGTGGTGATCCGGTATGAGCCGTGGATGACCGATGCCGGGTATCGCGCCGGGCTGTTGGACAGGCTGGGGTTTGAGCCGAGGGACGATAGCCTTGGCGAGGTGCAGCGCTATGGCAACGGTTCGTCCTTTCAGGCGGAGGCGGGGGCGGTGGAAGAGCTGAACACGCTCGAGCGCTGGAAGGAAATGAGGGACGATCCGGAATACCGGATCGTGATGTGGCTTGCGGCGCAGGACGAGGCGCTTTGCGACAAGCTTTCGAAGGTTTACCCCGGCGATGCGGCGCAGTTAGTGAGGCTGCGGCAGAGCGGGACGGCGGGCAAGGCCCCGCAGAACAATTCGGCGCAGGACACTGCGCCCGCGCAAATCCTCAGGAGGAATTGACATGGTCGAACTGGCACTGCCGAAGAACTCGCGCATGAAGACGGGCAAAACGTGGCCCAAGCCCGAGGGTGCCAAGAACGTGCGCAAGTTCCAGATTTACCGCTGGAACCCCGATGACGGGCAGAACCCGCGCGTGGACACCTATTTCATCGACATGGATACATGCGGGCCGATGGTTCTGGACGCGCTGATCAAGATCAAGAACGAGATCGACCCGACGTTGACCTTTCGCCGGTCGTGCCGCGAAGGGATTTGCGGGTCGTGCGCGATGAATATCGACGGGATCAACACGCTGGCCTGTATCTATGGCATGGATGAGATCAAGGGCGACGTGAAGATCTATCCGCTGCCGCATATGCCTGTGGTGAAGGACCTGATACCCGATCTCACGCATTTCTATGCCCAGCATGCCAGCATCATGCCGTGGCTCGAGACCAAGACGAACCGCCCGGCGAAGGAGTGGAAGCAGTCGATCGAGGACCGCGAGAAGCTGGATGGCTTGTATGAATGCGTGATGTGCGCGTCGTGCTCGGCCGCGTGCCCGAGCTATTGGTGGAACGGCGATAAATATCTTGGGCCGGCGGCGCTCTTGCATGCGTATCGGTGGATCATCGACTCGCGCGATGAAGCGACGGGCGAGCGGCTGGACGATCTGGAAGATCCGTTCAAGCTGTACCGCTGTCATACGATCATGAACTGTGCCAAGACCTGTCCCAAGGGGCTGAACCCGGCCAAGGCGATTGCCGAGATCAAGAAGCTGATGCTGGAGCGCACGGTGTGACCGACACGCCGGAGCGCCCTTCGCTCGATTTCAAGTCGAAGGAGGAGTTCCGGTCGGTGTGCCACCGGTTGGCGATGCGGATGCATTACCTGAACCGGGTCGCCATGGGGGAGCAGAAGTTCTCCTGGGAGGTGGCGGATCTGTTGTCGCGGCTGGGCCGGGTGTTCGACGAGCATTACGGCGATCCGGAGATTCACAAGGCCTTTGGCGATGGCTGGGAGAAGGGCGTGCTGAACGACGAGGAGCGGCGCGCGTATCTCTACGGGCTGCTTTACGACAAGGACTGACGCGCCGTTCTGGTGGACGCGGGGGCCGGTGAGTCCCTAACCTGACGAGACAGGGAGGGCGCGGCATGGCAAAGACGGATGTTATCATCATAGGCGGCGGGCTGGCCGGGCTGGTGGCGGCGCATGAGGCGGTGCGGCGGGGCCGAAAGGTTGTGCTGCTGGATCAGGAAGGGCCGCAATCGCTGGGTGGGCAGGCGTTCTGGAGCCTTGGCGGGCTGTTCATGATCGACACGCCGGAGCAACGGCGGATGGGGATACGCGACAGCCATGCGCTGGCGGCGCAGGACTGGATGGGCAGTGCGGGGTTCGATCGGGTCGAGGATGCGATGCCGCGCAAGTGGGCGGAGGCTTACTTGGATTTCGCGGCCGGGGAAATGCGGGGGTATCTGCATGGGCTGGGCCTGCGTTGGTTTCCGGTGGTGGGCTGGGCCGAAAGGGGTGGCGGCAAGGCGGACGGGCACGGCAATTCGGTGCCGCGGTTTCATATCACGTGGGGGACGGGCGAGGGGATCGTGGCGCCCTTCGTGCGGGAGGCTAGGGACGCCGAGGCGAAGGGGCTTTTGGAGTTCCGGTTTCGGCATCGGGTGACGGCGTTGGAGACGCAAGCGGGCCGGGTGACGGGTGTGCGAGGCGATGTACTGGCCGAGGATGGTGCACGGCGCGGGGCGTCGACAAGCCGCGAGGTTGTGGACGATTTCGCGATCAGGGCCGAGAGCGTCATTGTCGCGAGCGGTGGGATTGGCGGCGATCATGAGAAGGTGCGCAGGCTTTGGCCCGAGGCGCGGCTGGGCAAGGCGCCGGAGCGGATGATCTCAGGCGTGCCGGATTACGTGGATGGCGCGATGCAGGAGGTGGTCAAGGGCGCCGGGGCTGCAGCGATCAACGAAGACCGGATGTGGCATTACACAGAGGGCGTGCAGAACTGGGATCCGATCTGGCCCAATCACGGGATTCGTATTCTGCCGGGGCCGTCGTCGATGTGGTTCGACGCGCTGGGCGAGCGGATGGAGGCGCCGTGTTTGCCGGGGTTCGATACGCTAGCGACGTTGAAGCGTATCCTGTCGACCGGGCACGGGCATAGCTGGTTCATCCTGACGCAGAGCATCATCGAGAAGGAATTTGCCCTGTCGGGGAGTGAGCAGAACCCTGATCTGACGAGCGGCAAGTGGCGGGCGGTTCTGAAGGAGCGGCTTGGCAAGGGGGCGACGCGGGCGGTGGAGGCGTTCAAGGAGAAGGGTGCGGATTTCGTCGTGGCGGATGGGTTCGACGAGCTGGTGGAAGGCATGAACCGGATCACGCCGGAGGTGCCGCTGGACGCCGCACATCTGCGGCGGCAGATCGAGGCGAGGGATGCGCAGTTGGAGAACGCCTTTGCCAAGGATGCGCAGATCATCGCGATCCGACAGGCGCGGGCGTATCGGGGCGATAGGTTGATAAGGACGGCGAAGCCGCATGCGATACTGGACCCGGCAAAGGGGCCGTTGATTGCAGTGCGTCTGAATATCCTGACGCGGAAATCGCTGGGCGGGTTGCACACGGGGCTTGATGGGCGGGTGCTTCGCGCGGACGGGTCGGTGTTCGAGGGGCTGTATGCGGCGGGCGAGGTCGCGGGGTTCGGCGGTGGTGGCTACCACGGGTATAACGCGCTGGAGGGGACGTTCCTTGGCGGGTGCATCTTTTCTGGGCGTGTGGCCGGGCGAGGGGCTTAGGCGGCGGTCTACAACCTGTTCGACAGGGCTGATAGGGTGCCGGGCGTAACCGTGAGGGAGCTGTCAACGTGATCATCGTCGCCGGGCTCATCATCGCCTTCGTGCTTGTGCTTGTCTTCTCGAACCGGGCGACGCGGAACTGTCGCTGGCGGGCCGTGCGGTCGGGCGACCGGGAGGGCGAGGCGATGTATCGGTGTTCGGCCTGTGGGGCGGTGGTCTTTACATCGACGGGCAAGGAGCCTTTGCATTGCCGGGTGAACCAGCCGGACAAGAGGGAGTGACAGGATGCGGGAACCGAAGGATGCCGAGGCGCGCAGGGCGGTGAAGCCGGTGATCTGCTATCCGAACGCGACGCTGCCGGTGCCTGACCTGGAGCTTTATGCCACGGCGCGGGAGGGGGCGGAGAAGATCGGCGAGGTCAGAGTCGAGCCGCGGGAGGCGGCGACGTTCCGGGCGGCGGCAGGGCAGTTCTTTCGGATCAGCAGCATCGAGGGGCCGCAGGTGGGGGACCTGAACCTGTGGAACGCGGATGACCTGTCGGAGCGGTTCTATTCCGGCAAGTCGCGGGCGCTGCATGGCACGCATCTGACGGAAGGGGAAAGGATGTGGTCGTCTTTCCCGTATTTGCGGCCGATGGCGACGATCACCACGGATACGCTGGGCTGGTATGGGATCGACGGGTTCGGCGGCTCGGTGCATGACGTGATTGGGACGCGGTGCGATCCGTATACGGGCAACCTGCTGGCGGGGTCGCAGTACCACCATTGCTGCCATTCCAACCTGACGCGGGCCTTGGCCGATGAACTGGGGGTCAGTCTGGACGAGGCCGAGGGCCATGTGCATGACGTCCTGAACGTCTTCATGTGCACCGGGTTTACCCGCGATACGGGGCAGTATTTCATGAAGGCAAGCCCGGTGCGGCCGGGCGATTACCTTGAGTTCTTTGCCGAGATCGACATTTTGGGGGCGCTGTCGGCCTGTCCGGGCGGGGATTGCTCGGCCGAGCATTCCAGTGATACGGCGGCGTGTCATCCGCTTTTGGTGGAGGTGTTCGCGCCGAAGGCCGGGGCGCTTGACGGGTGGGAGAGCCCGGCGGTGAACGGGTACGACCGGAGCCATGGGCGGCAGACCTGAGCCGGTCACTTCTTCCCGCCACGACGAAAAACCCCGCCCGAAGGCGGGGTTTCCCGGATAATCCGTTGCCGGAAAGGCTCAGCCCTGGCGGGCTTTGAACCGCCGCTGGGTCTTGTTGATCACGTAGACGCGGCCTTTGCGGCGCACGACGCGGCAATCGCGGTGCCGGTTCTTGAGCGAACGGAGCGAGTTCTTGACCTTCATCGGTCCTCTCCTC
>JAVJTX010000038.1:0-77646 GCA_040220035.1 Roseovarius sp.
GCGTCCTCACTCAGCCCTCGGCGGCAAGCCACCGGCGCTGGTCTATTGGCAGAGAAATGATATCAACCAACCCGATCAGCAGGTGCAAAGAGTAGCTTAATTTACGCCAGATCCTGTCCAAGAGACGGGGAGTAGCTCAGTACAGTGGATTGAAGAACTCGCCGGGCGCAAGCTTAGCCTCCAGTGTGACCTAATGATTGGCGTCTCATCCAGTGGATTTACAAAGCTTGCTATCAAAAAGGCTAAGGAACTCGGTATACTCCTCCGTAGACTTGGCTCGGTTTTGGACGAGGAAGTACGTTCTTGGGGCAAACGAACCGTCGCTAGCGTCTACTTTATTGAGCTCGTCCGCCCGATCTGCGAATTTGAATGCACAATATTCAGTTACGATATTCCTTTCGGCGCAGTAGTAGATTTCCTCAACCAGCGTGGAGCAGTCTATCTTGCTGTCTCCCAGGTTGCTCAACAAACAACAGACAAATTCGAGGTTGGTCAGGAGGCGGATTTCGAAGTGCAACTCGATTTGCACCAAATCGAGGGTTTCGTGGGTAGATTTCCGGCAATTCAGTCCGTGAAAATTAGCTCCGGCTTTCGATACGATAGAGTAAACTTCGCACTGGCAGGTGCTCGCCTTTTTGAAAGTTTTTCAGATGATAGTCTTGCATCTTCCAAGCAGTATGATTTTTCGGATATCGACATAGGCCTCATCGAACGAGACGGGTCGTATGTTTGGTTCATTGACGGCACTTCGATTGAATTGGAGCACGACCAAGTTCCAACTGGTGAAGTTAGGCTAGAGCGCGTGGAAGAAATGTCGCTGAGTGGATTGTTGCTAGAAGGTTGGCCTAGTCAGAACACAACGTTTGGGCTTCAGCGGCTAGCGAAACTGGTTTCTCCGAATTCGTTCTAAAACCCTGCAACTGGAAGCGTCCGCGTGCGGCGAATGGAATACCGGTCGACTCAAGTTTTAGAGGCGCACTGTTTCACCTTAAAAGGCTTTGGCACCCACCCTACGGCAGGCACACGCCCGGAACAGAGCCGCGCCTTGGCGCGGCGCCGGGAGAGCGCCGGCCCGTCCCGGCGGGCAGGCGCTTTGGCGGTGTAGCGTGACGTTTCCATCTGGGATGTATTCGGCAGCATAAAGCGGCAGCCAGGATCGTTGCAGCGCCTACCCACGGGCCGGCGCTCGCCCGGCGGGGTTTTTGCGACATGGCAATTCCCATGGTAGCCGCCCGCCACCAGCCCGAAACGCACTGTTTCCCCTCAAAAAACTTTGACAGCCCCCGCCGAAGCGGTACCATTCCACCCAGAGGTTCCTCCAAAGCCTTTTCAGTAACCTTAAACGAGGTCCATATGCGCATTTCCCTCTCTCTCACAGCCGCCGCGCTGGCCGCGCTGACCGCTTTGCCGGCGATGGCCGACGGCCCGCGCCTTTACGCGGTGCCGACAACCGCCAATTACTGCCCGGCCGGGCTGCAGCCGATCACCATCAACGGCGCGATCTGCTGCGGGCAGCCGAATACCAACGTCACTTGGAACGAGATGAAGCGGCAGCCGGTTTACCGGGCGGCCAGCTATACGCGGTCGTATGATTGCCCGGTGGGCAGCAAGGGCTGTCAGTAACGGCGATATTGCCTTCGAAAAGGGTGGGCGAAAGGCGCGGAGCGGTGGGCTTCGCGCCTTTTGTATATTGAAGGTATATACAGATGTGTCATGACTCTGTTACATTGCCCGAAAGAGCAGTGGAGGAGAGGATTCAGGGCCCATGCGAGTTGTTCTGGCTTTCACCCTGGCCTGTATCGCCGGTGGCGCGAACGCGAATTCGCCGATTGCCGAGGTGATCTGTGAGCCGACCGAGAGGATGACGCAGAAGCTGTCGCGGCAGTTCGGTGAAGAATTGCACAGTTGGGGAACGCGCGGGCCCGAGCAGGTCATG
Organism: Roseovarius sp.; assembly: GCA_040220035.1. Taxonomy (GTDB): domain Bacteria; phylum Pseudomonadota; class Alphaproteobacteria; order Rhodobacterales; family Rhodobacteraceae; genus Roseovarius. The sequence continues at coordinate 1,937 of JAVJTX010000038.1, forward strand.
CAGGTCTGGACCGACAAGCGCGGTGACTGGACAATGGTGGTTTCCTACGCGACGGGCACATCCTGCATCGTCGCGATGGGGGAAAACTGGGAGGGGCACCAGGCCGAGGACCCGGCCTGATTTGTCAAGAGTGACAGAGGCTTGGCGAAATCAGAGCAGCGTGAGGTCACCCGCCATCTGGCGCCCGTCGCGCCCGTCCTGCAACTCGTAGCCAACCTTCTGGTCGTCGGCGAGGCCGGTCAGGCCCGAGCGTTCGACGGCCGAAATGTGGACGAACACATCCTTACCGCCTTCGTCGGGGGCGATGAACCCGTAGCCTTTGGTGGTATTGAACCATTTTACGGTGCCGGTTGGCATGCCGTATCTCCTTCCGTGTCTTCACTTTCCCGGGGTTGCGCCGGGTCTTGGCATGCGCAGACAGGACAGACCGGCCACGAAAATGCGAAGTCGGAGGCTGTCAGGTCAGCGTCACGTTGATGATGATTGCACCGGCATTGTAAAAAGCAAGCAAAACCCACGTGATCTTCGGGGCGGGGCGGGCTATCAGGTGAAAAAATGGGCGAGGCGACATGATAGTTTACGGATTGAAGACCTGCGATACCTGCCGCAAGGCGTTGAAATCACTGCCAGATGCCGAGTTTCGCGATGTCCGGGCGGACGGCGTGCCGGGGGAGGTTCTTGAAAAGGCCCATGTCCGGTTCGGCGCCTCCCTGCTCAACACGCGGTCGACCACGTGGCGGGGGCTGGAGGAGGCGGAGCGGGCAGGTGATCCGCTGGCGCTGCTGGTGGCGCATCCGACGCTGATGAAGCGGCCGCTGATCGTGGAGAGGGGCGAGATGCACCTGGGATGGGGACCTGACGTGCAGGCGGCGCTTCTTGGATAACGGGGCGGAATGCCTATCTGGCTTGTAGTAACCGGAGGACATACATGCGTAACGCGGCGCTGATTCTTGGTGTGATCGGGGGGATTTGGGCCCTGATCATAGGCTTTTTCATCTTTGGCTATACGGTGTTTATCGACGAGTTTGGCGAGTTCGATGGGATGGCCCATCAGGTCGAACGGCTGGGGCTGGTTCGTACCGTGGCGTTTCTGGCGCCGTTGCTGGCGATTGCGGGCGGCGGCATGGCGCGGGCCCGTGCGTTGTGGGGCGGGGTCTTGTTGCTCGTCTCGGCCGGTATGATGCTTTACGCGTTCGACTTTGGTGTGTTCACCATGTTCCCGATTGGCATGACCGGGCTGGCCGGGCTGATGGCCATCGCGGCGGGCCGGCCGGACGAGCCGAAGGCGCATTTCTGACCGCGCGATTTTCCGTTGTCGGCAGCGGTTCGGGGCGAATCAGGTTAACGGCCTTGTTTTGCTGGGAATGGAACGTCGGTATCGCGTCGGTATTACGTCGGTATTGCGTCGGTATCGGGGGCGGTAAGGCCGTTGGTTGATGTGGCGTTCGGTGGTCTCAGCCACGAGATGTTGTTGCGGGCGCAACGGCGCGCGAGAGCAGCCGGTCGAGGGACAGCGGCCCCGCGCCCTTGACCACGATCACCAGCAGCAGGAAGATCCAGAGCGCGCGCTGATCTAGGATGATGGCATCGGGGGCGGTGTCGAACCATGCGCCCAGCGTGCCCTCGTGGGCGAGGCCGCCATGGCCGAAAAGGTCGGTGAGCGACTGGACCACGATGAAGCCTGCCATGCCGAGAGACGCCAGCCGCGCCAGCAGGCCGAGGACGATCAGCGCGGGCAGGATGAACTCGGCCCAAGTGCCCGCCAGCACGGTGAGGTGGTGGAAGAGCGAGAGCTTGGAGATATCGTAGGTGACGGCCTCGGCGGCCTTGGGGAAGATCTGGGCATAGGCGCCGACGGCGGGGTTGAAGAGGCCGGTGAGGCCGTCGCCCAGCTTGGTGAGGCCGGAATTCCAGTAATAGACCAGCAGGATCGCCGCGAAGAGGAAGCGGGCGAGGGTGTGCAAGACCCGGTCGGCGCGCTCGATCCGGGAAAAGAGCGCGGTGTGGATGGAAACAAGGGCGGTCATCTAGGTCTCTCCCCTCCTGATGTCGGTGATCGCCTGCGTCCCGAGGAGGAGCGAGAGCGCAGGGGTGAGGTCGAATTCGGGGTCGGTTGTGGTGGCCGTGTCGGTGGCCCCGGAGAGGGTCGCACCGGTTTGCAGGGCGGTGATGAAGGCGGCGGTGCCGGGGGTGACGGGGGTCATCTGGGGGTCGAACTCGGGCCGGGTGATGAGGACGGTCTGGGGGCCGGGTTGCGGCTTGGGGCCGTCTTGCATGTTGAAGGCCCAGATGGCGTGGATGGGCCATCCGGAGCGGATGAGCTGTGTCGCGGGGGCGAGGGTGAAGCGGGTGCCGGCCAGCGTGTCCGGGTCGAGCGTCTGCAGGATGGCGGGATCGGCAGGTGTAGCGTCGGCGGCGTGGTAGGCGGTGCGCCGTGCCTGTTCGAGGCGGGCAACGTCGGGGAGGTAGCCGAGGTGCTGCAAGGGCGCGAAGGTTTCGAGGAAGGCGGGGAAGTCGGCGCCGTAGGTCATCATCATCGGGTTGCGCGGCGGGTGCTGGCGCAGGAAGGTGCCGGCGAGTTTCCGGAAGTTCTCGTCACCGATCAGCTTGGCGATGGCGGGGAAGCTTGTGGCGAGCGCGTCGGTCAGGCTGGCGGCGACGTTGTTGCGGTAGACGGCGAAGCGGCGGCCGGCGGGGCGGCCCTGACCGTCGGAGAGGCCGTCGGGGACGGGCCGGGTGCTGTCGAGGAGGGCGGCGCGGAAGGTGGTTTGCGGGACGGTCATGCGGGCACCTTGGCCAAAGCGGCCTCGGCCCGGCGTGCCTCGGTGGCGAGGGTGGGCCAGTCGGGCACGTCGGTGTCCCATTCGATGAGCAGCGGGCGGGGGCCTGTGCGGTCGAGCGTGTAGTCGAGAAGGGCCCAGACCGGGTCGGCCACTTCGCGGCCATGGCTGTCGATCAGCAGGGGCGCGCCGTGGTCGTCGTGGTCCTCGTCATGGCCGCCCAAGTGGATTTCGCCCACGCGGTCGAGCGGGAAGGCGTCGATATAGGCGCGGGGGTCCGTGGCGAGATTGGTGGCCGAGACGAAGACGTTGTTGACGTCGAGCAGCAGGCCGCAGCCGGTGCGGCGGGCGAGTTCGTCGAGGAAATCGGTCTCTGTATAGGTGCTCTCAACGAAGGCGAGATAGCTGGAGGGGTTTTCCAGCAGCATGGGGCGGCCCAATGTCTCCTGAACCTCGTCGATATGGGCGGCGACGCGGGTGAGGGTCTGGGCCGTGTAGGGCAGGGGGAGGAGGTCGTTCAGGAAGTGGCTGTCATGGGTGGACCATGCGAGGTGTTCGGAAAAGCTGGCGGGGTTGAGCCAGTCGCAGAGCTTGCGCAGGCGGGCGAGGTGGTCGGGGTCGAGCCGGCCTTCGCCGCCGATGGAGAGGCCGACGCCGTGGACGGAAATGGGGAAGTGCTGGGCGAGGTGGCGGAGCTGGGTCAGCGGGCGGCCGCCGTCGCCCATGTAGTTCTCGGCGTGGATTTCGAGCCATGTGACGGGCGCGGCGTCGGTGGTGAGGTCGGGGAAATGCTGGGGCTTGTAGCCGATGCCGGGGCCGGCGGGCAGCGTGGGGAAGCTTGTGGTATCCAGCATGGCGTCACCTGTTGGTCTGGTCAGGGGTGGCCTGTGCGGGGTGATCCCGCACAGACCGGTTGGCTTCAGGATTCCGGCAGGTCGCGGTCGAGCGGCTCGAGGCTGCCCATGCGGTCGTCGGGCAGTTCCATGGTTTCGCAGGTGCCGGCGTCGACGAGGGTCCAGGCGTTGCCCTGATAGTCGACGGTCGAGGAGCCGGCGCAGGTGGTGCCGGCGCCGGCGGCGCAGTCGTTTTCACCGGCCATCGAGACGCCGTAGCATTTTTCCTGCTCGGCGGCGGTGGCGGTGGTGGTGTAGGAGGCAAGTGCTGCGGTGACGGCACCGGCGATGGCGAAGGTTTTGGCTGCTGTGGACATGAAATGTCTCCCTTGGTGTATGACGTTATGTCACCGTTTCAGTGCTTTGCGGCCTCTCCTCCCTTGGGCGGGTGTGCTGGCCGCGGCGTGTCGATCCGGCGATGGGGAAAGAATAGGGCGGCGGACGCGACAAGCGCGACTCACGAACGCGTCAGACACGGGCGTGTCAGGTCGCGTCAGCAAGGTGGCGCGAGCAGGGGGTTGAATTTGTTGGGAAAAATTTGAAGGCGCGGCCGGGATATTACGGAATGTTTCAAACCCCGGCCGCGTGAATTGGCAGATGTTACAGAAGGTCGGGCGGGGTCGCCTCTTTCGCCAAGGCCTTTGTTACATCGTCGAGCGGTTGAACGGAGGTGGCCTTTTCGCCGAGGCGGCGGAGGGAGACGGTGCGCTCCTCCACCTCTTTCATGCCGCAGGCGAGAATGACCGGCACCTTGCCCACGGAATGTTCGCGGACCTTGTAGTTGATCTTTTCGTTGCGGATGTCGGCCTCGGCCCTCACGCCTTCGGCACGGAGGTTGGCCACCACCTCGTGCACGTAATCGTCGGCCTCGGAGGTGATGGAGGCGACGACGACCTGACGGGGGGCGAGCCAGAAGGGCAGCTTGCCGGCGTGTTCCTCGATCAGGATGCCGATGAAACGCTCGAAGCTGCCGAGCGTGGCGCGGTGGAGCATGAAGGGGCGGGTCTTTTCGCCGTTTGGCGCGATGTAGGTGGCGCCGAGGCGTTCGGGCAGGTTGGGGTCGACCTGAAAGGTGCCGCATTGCCAGACCCGGCCGATCGCGTCGGTGAGGTAGAAATCGAGCTTCGGCCCGTAGAAGGCGCCGTCGCCCGGTTCGAGCACGTAATCGCGGCCCACGGCCTTGATGGCGTTTTCCAGCGCGCCTTCGACATAATCCCAGCTTTCATCGGTGCCGACACGCTTTTCGGGGCGGGTGGCGAAGCGGATTTCGAAGTCGGGGAAGCCCAGTTCGCGGTAGATATCGGCGAGGAAGTCGATGAAGCGGGCGCATTCGGCCTGGATCTGGTCCTCGGTGCAGAAGATGTGGGCGTCGTCCTGGGTGAAGCCGCGCACGCGCATGATGCCGTGGAGCGCGGCCGAGGGTTCGAACCGCGCGCAGGAGCCGAATTCGGCCAGCCGGAGGGGCAGGTCGCGGTAGGATTTCAAACCTTGATTGAAGACCTGCACGTGGCAGGGGCAGTTCATCGGCTTGAGGGCGTTGATGCGGGTCTGGTCCTTGTTCTTGGCCTCGGCATCGTCATGTTCGCCATCGCGGCTTTCGTCGACTTCGACGATGAACATGTGGTGCTGGTACTTGTCCCAGTGGCCCGACGCCTCCCACAGTTTGCGGTCGACGACCTGGGGCGTGTTGATCTCGTGATAGCCGCCGGCGCGTTGTTTGCGGCGCATGTAGTCCTGCAGGGCGGTGTAGATGGTCCAGCCGTTGGGGTGCCAGAAGACCTGACCGGGGGCCTCTTCCTGCATGTGGAAGAGGTTCATCTCGCGGCCAAGGCGGCGGTGGTCGCGTTTCTCGGCCTCTTCGAGGAAGTTGAGGTAGGATTTCAGCTTTTCCTTGCCGGTGAAGGCCACGCCGTAGATGCGCTGCAGCATCTGGCGGCTGGAATCGCCACGCCAGTAGGCACCGGCGATGGACATCAGGCGGAAGGCGTCGGCGGGAAGCTGGCCGGTATGCTGGAGGTGGGGGCCGCGGCAGAGATCCTGCCAGTCGCCGTGCCAGTACATGCGCAGGGGCTCGTCGCCCGGGATCGCCTCGATCAGTTCGATCTTGTAGGGCTCGCCCGTCTCTTTGTAATGCGCGATGGCGCGGTCACGCTCCCACACTTCGGTTTTGACGGGGTCGCGGAGGTTGATGATGTCCTTCATCCGCTTTTCGATCTGCGACAGGTCTTCGGGCGTGAAGGGTTCGGCGCGGTCGAAATCGTAATACCAGCCGTTCTCGATCACCGGGCCGATGGTGACCTTGGTTTCGGGCCAGATCTCCTGCACGGCGCGGGCCATGACATGGGCGAGGTCGTGGCGGACCAGCTCGTTGGCGGCGGCCTCGTCCTTCATGGTGTTGATGGAGATGGCGGCGTCGGACTCGATGGGCCATTGCAGGTCCCAGTGCTTGCCGTCGACATGGGCCGAGATGGCCTTTTTCGCCAGTGAGTTGGAGATTGACGCGGCGACGTCGGCGGGGGTCACGCCCTTGTCGTAGGAGCGTGCATTGCCATCGGGAAAGGTAAGGGAAATCTGGGCCATCAGGCTGAACTCCTCGTCGGTTTGGCGCCCACGGAACGCCCGGTTGCGGGTTATGTTGTGTGCGGGGGTTTTGGCGCGGGGCGGGGGCCAAGTCAATAGCCGGGGGAAAACGGTTTGAATGCAAAAGGTGTCCGGTGCAGGATGCGCGCCGGAAAGGACGGGGACATGAGCACACCAGAGTATCTGACGACAGCGCAGGGCCGCAAGATTGCCTATCACCGGAGCGAGGGAGCGGCGCCCGGCGTGGTGTTCCTTGGCGGGTTCAAGTCGGACATGGAGGGCACCAAGGCGGTGCATCTGGAAGACTGGGCGCGGCGGACGGGCCGGGCGTTTTTGCGGTTCGATTATTCCGGGCACGGGCAATCGTCGGAGGCGTTCACCGACGGGGCGATCGGCGATTGGGCGGCGGATGCGATGGCGGCGATTGGCGCGCTGGCCCAAGGCCCGCAGGTTCTGGTGGGGTCGAGCATGGGCGGGTGGATTTCGCTGCTGTGCGCGCGGGCGATGCCGGAGCGGGTGGCGGGGCTTGTGACGGTCGCCGCCGCGCCGGATTTCACGGAAGATTCCATGTGGGCCGGGTTTGACGACAGCCAGCGCGATGCGCTGTTCGAAAAGGGGCAGGTGGCGTTGCCGAGCGAGTATGGCGAGCCTTATGTGATCACAAGGCGGCTGATCGAGGAGGGGCGGGAGAACCTTGTGCTGCGGGCACCGCTGGCCCTGCCGTTCCCGGTGCGGTTTTTGCAAGGCACGGCGGATGCGGATGTGGAGATGTCGGTGGCGCTGCGGCTGCTGGAACATGCCGAGGGGCCGGATATGCGGCTGACGCTGGTTGACGGGGCCGATCACCGGTTTTCGGAGCCGGATTGTCTGGCGCTGATTGAAAGCGCGGTCGAGGAGGTGATCGCCCGGGCCGGACGGGGATGAGGCGCAAGAGGCGGGCGCGCTGGCCCCTGCGGGTTCTGGCGGGGCTGGGGGCGGTCGTTGTTTTGTTGTGGGTCATCGGGCCGTATGAGCCGGTGGAGACGGAGGTGGCGTTCGACCGGCGGGTGCTGGCCGAGGGGGTCGATCCGTATCTGCGGGCGCAGGAGGCGCGGTTCGACGATATCCGGCCCGGCAATGAGAAGCGGGTGATCTGGTACGGGCTGGAGGAGGTGCCGACCGATCTGGCCATCGTTTACCTGCACGGGTTTTCCGCCAGTTCCGGGGAAATCCGACCGGTGCCCGATGACGTGGCGCGTGCGCTGGGCGCGAACCTTGTCTTTACGCGGTTTCGGGGGCATGGGCGCGACGGCGAGGCGATGGCGGAGGCCACGGCGGGCGACTGGATCGAGGATGCCGCCGAGGCGCTGGCCATCGGGCGGAAAGTCGGGCGCGAGGTGGTGGTGATCGCCACCTCGACCGGGGGTACGGTGGCGGCGATTGCCGCGCATGACCGCGAGTTGATGCGGGATGTGAAGGGGATTGCGTTCATCTCGCCCAATTTCGGGATCAACAATGCGCTGGCGCCGCTGCTGACCATGCCGGGGGCGCGGTACTGGGTGCCGCTGGTGGGCGGGCGGACCCGGTCGTTCGAGCCGCAGAACGAGGGCCATGCGCGGGAGTGGACGACGAGCTATCCGATGGAGGCCGTGATGCCGCTGGCGGCGCTGGTGAAACATGCGGCGGGGCTGGATTACGGGGCGGTCAGCGTGCCGGCGCTGTTTTACTATTCCGATGCGGATGCCGTGCTGGACACAAGCGCGACTGACGAGGTTCGGGCGGATTGGGGCGGGCCGGTGCGTCATGCCGCGCCGGAGCTTGGGCCGGGGGTGGACCCTGCGGCGCATGTGATCGCGGGCGCTATCCTGTCGCCGGGCAATACCGAGGCGGCGGTGACGCTGATCCTCGACTGGATCGGGGGCTTGCCCTGATGCGGCGGCCGGGGAGCATGTGGAGCCTCGAGACGCTGGGGCGGGTCAGGCTGGGCCGGCATTTCTATATGCGCGATTTCCTGTATTCCGAGATAGGCAGTTTTCACCGGGTGCCGAATATCCCGGATGATCCGGATATGGCCATCGCCCATGGGCGGCGGTTGTGCGAGGAGTTGCTGGACCCGTTGCAGGAGACGTTCGGGCGGATCGCCATCCGGTCGGGCTATCGCAGTGCGGAGTTGAACCGGTTCGGCAACGAGAACAGGCTCAACTGTGCCGGCAATGATGCGAATTACGGCCATCACATCTGGGACCGGGTGGGCGAGGGGGGCGCGGGGGCGGGCACGTCGCTGGTGATCCCGTGGTTTGCCGACCGGTATGAGCGGGGGCGCGACTGGCGCGATCTGGCGTGGTGGCTTCACGATCATCTGCCCTATTCGGACCTGTGTTTCTTTCCCAAGCTCTGCGCCATGAACCTGAGTTGGCGGGAGCGGCCGCGGCGGGTGATTTCGAGCTATATCGCGCCGAGGGGTCAGTTGCTGGCGGCCGGGGCGGAGCCGGGGGAGGGTTTGGTGGAGCGGCAGGCGCGGTATCGGGATTTTCCCGCCTATCGGGGGATTGCCTATCCGGGCGGTCCTTGATTTCGGGCGGGCCAGCGGGCAAGTCTGATGGCGAGGCACCGACGGCAAAAAGGACACCGGAAGAGATGCGCGACCCCTTGGTATTGCTGCCGGGCATGATGTGTGACGCGCGGGTGTTCGGGCCGCAGATCACGGCCTTCAGCACGGCATTGGCGATCACGGTGGCGCCGGTGGCGGGCGGTGACCGGATCGAGGAGATCGCCTCGCGCCTTCTGGATGTGCTGCCGCGGCGGTTCGCGCTGGCGGGGCATGACATGGGGGCGGTGGTGGCGATGGAGCTGCTCCGGCGGGCGCCGGACCGGATCAGCCGGATCGCGTTGATGAGCACGCATTCGCTGGCCGAGACACCGCAGATGGCGGCGGATATGGAGCCCACGATCATCAAGCTGAAATCGGGGCGGCTGGAGGAGGCCGTGGACGCGCTGATCCGGCCCGAGAGCCTTGCGCCGGGACCGGGGCGGGCAGCGGTGACGAATCAGCTACATGACATGGCCCGGACGGTGGGGGCCGAGGGGATCGTCCGGCAGATCCGGGCGATGCAGCGGCGGCGCGATTATCAGGCGGTGCTGCGCAAGGCGAAGCTGCCGACGCTGGTACTGTGCGGCGCGCATGACAGCCTGACGCCGGTGAAGCGGCACGAGCTGATGGCCGCGCTGATCGAGGGGGCGCGGCTGGAGGTGCTGGCGGAGGCCGGGCATCTGCCGCTGCTGGAACAGCCGGAAGCGGTGAACGCGGCGCTGTCCGAGTGGATGCAGCAGCCCGCCGGGACGCGACCCCGCGCCGATGTCTGAGCGCCGGGTGACCGTGCGGGGCCGGACAAGGCGGGCCCGGCGGCGGGTGCAGGTCTGGGCCAGCCGGCGGCTTCCGCCGGGGGGGCGGCTGGTGGTGGGGGTGTTGCTGATGATCGGCGGTCTGCTGGGATTCCTGCCGATCCTGGGCTTCTGGATGCTGCCGCTGGGGGTGGCGATCGCGGCGCTGGACGTGGTGCCGGTCTGGCGTCGTTTGCGCGGCCCGGTGCGGCGCTAGAGTGACCCGAAGGCAGGAGGAGGGGCGGGTGCGGGGCATGAAATTCCTTTTGCCATTTCGGTGCAGATCGTCTCATTATGGCTCTGGGCTTTGTTTGGGAGTCTGCCAGTGTCGAATGACCCTCCGCCGCTGAAAACCGTGGTCCAGGACGTGCCAGTCGAATTCGATCTGTCGGATCGGATCTCGTCGCGGATGTCATCGAAGCTGTCCGCCTTTGGCGGTCAGATTCTGGTGGCTGTGCTGTGTACGCTGGGCGCGATCGTCGTGCGGGAAATGACGGATCTGATTTTGCCGGCGGGGGCGGGGCCGTTCGCGCTGACCTTCCCGTTCGTGCTGTTCGCGACGCTGTTCGCGCGGTGGACGGCGGGCGTCATCACCATGCTGCTGAGCGCCTTGTTCGCGTGGTACTTCGTGCTTCCGGTCAACCAGTCCTTTACCTTCGAGATCGGGTCGGATGGGCCGCGCGTGTTCGTCAACGTGCTGTCGGGTTTTGCCATCGTCGCGCTGGCGGAATATTACCGACGGGTCGTGCGGCAGGCGGTGTCGACGCGGGACACGCTGGCCGAGGACCGCAAGCTGCTGTTGCAGGAGATCGACCACCGGGTGAAGAACAAGTTCGCCATGGTCGCGGGGCTGGTGCGGATCGAGGCGCGGAGTGCCGGGTCTGACGAGGCGCGTCAGGCGCTCAACCGGTTGCTGGGCCGGGTCGACAGCATCGCCAAGGTCCACGAGGCGCTCTACCGTGACGAGGATGGCGACAGCCGGGTCGACATGCGGGCCTACCTGTCGTTGCTGTGCAATTCGCTGCGCGACGGGGTGGTGACGCAGGATGGCATCCAGGTGGTGACCGACCTGCGGCCGGTCGACCTGCCGCGGGACAAGGCGATTGCCGTGGGGCTGGTGGTGAACGAGCTGTTCACCAACGCCGTGAAACACGCCTTCAAGGGCCGGGAGAGCGGGGAAATCCGCGTTCTGCTGGACCAGGAGGGCAGCGCATTGGTGGTGACCGTGGCCGATGACGGCGTCGGCATGGACGGGGCGGAGACCCGCGAGGGAAGCCTCGGGCAGGGGCTGTTGCAGAATTTCGCGGAGAGCGCCGAGGGCGAGCTGGAGTATCCGGCGACCGAGACGGGCACCTGCGTCAGGCTGCGCATTCCGATGTAGGCGCCGCGCCGCCGCCGCCCGTCAAGGGGCGGTCAGACGGCGCTCAGCTTGGTGACGTTCTTCTTGCGGTTCTTCGGCTTGGTGCGGGCGCGCACCGCCGGAGCCTCGGAGTTGGCGTCGATGAAATCGAGGACGAGCGGGCGGATGTTGTTGCGCCACGAGCGGCCGGCGAAGATGCCGTAATGGCCAGCGTCGGGTTCGAGATGGCTGGCCTTTTTGTCATCCGGCAGGCCGGTCAGCAGGTCGAGCGCGGCAACGCACTGGCCCGGGGCGGAAATGTCGTCCTTGCCGCCTTCGACCGTCTTGACCGCGACGCGGGTGATGGCGCCGATATCCACCTTGCGCCCCTCGACGGTGAAGGTGTTCTTGGCGATCTCGCACTCCTTGAAGATGCGCTCGACGGTCGAGAGGTAGAATTCGGCCGTCATGTCCATCACGGCGAGGTATTCGTCGTAGAACTTGTTGTGCGGGTCGCGGTCGCTGGCCTCGCCCTGGGCCACGCGCGTGATCTGGTTCAGGAAGGCCGAGCTGTGCCGGTCGCCGTTCATCGACATGAACGAGGCAAGCTGAAGCAGGCCGGGATAGACCATGCGGCCGACGCCCTTGTACTTGAAGCCGACCTGCTGGATCATCGTTTCCTCGAGCTGGCCCATGGTGACGCGGCTGCCGAAATCGGTGACGTCGGTGGGCGCGGCATCGGGGTCGATCGGGCCGCCGATCAGGGTCAGCGAGCGCGGCTGTGCCTCGGGCTCCTGCTCGGCCAGGTAGGCGGTGGCGGCCAGTGTCAGCGGTGCGGGCTGGCAGACGGCGATCACGTGCAGGTCGGCACCGAGTTCGCGCATGAAATCGGCGAGGTAGAGGGTGTAATCCTCGACGTCGAACTTGCCTTCGGACACGGGAATGTCGCGGGCGTTGTGCCAGTCGGTGATGTAGACCTCGCAGTCGGGCAGGAGCGAGCGGACGGTCGAGCGCAGGAGCGTGGAATAGTGCCCCGACATCGGCGCCACCAGCAGAACGCGGCGGTCCATTTCGTCGCGGCCCTGCACGTTGAAGTGAATCAGGTCGCCAAAGGGCCGTTCGACCACGGTCTCGATACTGATCAGGTGATCGCGCCCGTCTTCGCCGGTGATCGAGTCGATGCCCCAGTCGGGCTTGGCGACCATGCGCTGAAACGTGCGTTCGGTGACTTCGCCCCAAGCGGCCATCCATTGAAACGCAGGGTTTGGCACCATGCTGAAAATTGGATAGGATGACATTGAGAGTGCAGTGGCGCCCAGCCATTGATTTGTGTTCCGGAGGGCTTCCATCAGATCGTAGGTCATCATGTGGCGCATCGTCGTCTCCTAACCCGGACTTGCCGGTATGTTTCGCCGCACTGCCCCTCCGATCAGACGACGATATGCTGCGTAGCAGAAACTTAGGGGGGATTCGCCAAGATGGCAACGCAAGAGGACGTGACGGGACAAAATCTCGATCGGCTCAACCAGAACCTCGAGCGGGTCGAGGAGCTGTCGCAGCGGCTTGTGCAGGCGCTGGCGTCGCGGCGCCCGCCCAATCCCGGCCTGAATGCGCCCTCGCAGGAGCTGTTCACCAAGGCCGCCACGTCCTATTGGCAGGAAATGTTCGAGAATCCGGGCCGGATCTATGAGCAGCAGCTGGAATATTGGGGCAAGTCCGTGCGTCATTTCCTTGAGGCGCAGCAGGCGATGGCGCAGGGCAAGGTGGCCCATGAGGAGGGCGAGGCGGCGGAGGATCCGCTGAAGGGGGACAAGCGGTTTTCCAACCCGCTGTGGGAGACGAACCCGTATTTCCATTACGTCAAGCAGCAATACGCGCTGAACAAGCAGGCCGTGGAGCAGGCGGTGTCCGAGCTCGACGACCTGGAGCCGACGGAGAAGCGGCGGCTGGAATATTTCTCGCGTCAGATCGTCGACATGATGAGCCCGACGAATTTCCTCGGCACCAATCCGGATGCACTGGAAAAGGCGGTGGCGACGGAGGGGGAGAGCCTTGTGAAGGGGCTTGAGAACCTCGTGGCCGATCTGGAGGCGAACCATGGCGAGATGGTGGTGCGGCTGGCCGATGAGAGCGCGTTCGAGCTGGGCGAGAATATCGCCACGACGCCGGGCGAGGTGGTCTATCGCAACCGGATGATGGAGCTGATCCAGTATGCGCCGGCGACCGAGGAGGTCCATGCCACCCCGCTGGTGATCTTTCCGCCGTGGATCAACAAGTTCTACATTCTCGATCTCAAGACCCAGAACAGCCTGATCAAGTGGATCACCGAGCAGGGCTATACGCTGTTCGTGGTGTCGTGGGTCAACCCGGATGCGAGCTTTGCCGACACGGGCATGGACGCGTATGTCGAGGACGGTTTTCTGGCCGCGCTGCGGGAGATCAAGGCGATCACCGGGCAGAAACAGGTGAACGCGGTAGGCTACTGTATCGCCGGGACGACGTTGCACATGGTGCTGTCGCTGCTGAAAAAGCGGGGGGACAAGTCGATCAAGTCGGCGACGTTCTTTACCGCGCTTACGGATTTCGGCGAGCAGGGAGAGTTCACGCCGTTCCTGCAGGATGATTTCATCGACGGGATCGAGCAGGAGGTGGCGGCGCAGGGGTTGATGCGGTCGTTCATCATGTCGCGGACCATGTCTTTCCTGCGGTCGAACGACCTTGTCTACACGCCCGCCGTCAAGAGCTATATGATGGGGGAGACGCCGCCGGCGTTCGATCTGCTGTACTGGAACGGGGATGGTTCGAACCTGCCGGGGAAGATGGCGATGCAATATTTGCGGGGGCTGTGCCAGCGCAACGAGTTCGTGACCAGCGGGTTTCCCCTGTTGGGGGAGACGGTGCATGTCAGCGACGTGGACGTGCCGATCACCGCCGTCACCTGTCATAGCGACCATATCGCGGCGTGGAAGGATTGCTATCGCGGGTTCCGGCAGACCGGATCGAAGGACCGGACCTTCATCCTGTCGGAATCGGGGCATATCGCGGGCATCGTGAACCCGCCGTCGAAGAAGAAATACGGGCATTATACGAACGGTGATCATACCCAGACGGCGGAAGAGTGGCTGGAGGGCGCGACCTATCACGAAGGGTCGTGGTGGCCGCTGTGGGAGAAGTGGCTGAGGAAGCGGTCGGGGAAGAAGGTTGCCGCTAGGGAACCGGGCGATTCGGAGCATCCCGCGCTGGCGCCGGCACCGGGGACATATGTCAGGAAGAAAGCAAGTCTCTGACGCAGTTTGCTTTTTGCCGGTCCATGATGGTTTCGCTGCAGTGCAGAAAAAATGCTTGAAATGCTGCAGTGCAGCACGTATATAGGTTGCAGACGCAAAAAGCCCGGCACGGTTCCGGGAGCACAGCAAACCTAAGGACCAGAACCATGGCAAAAGCACAAGACATCAACACCATGATGAAAGACATCATGGGCTCTTTCCCCGTCGACACCAAGGCGATGGAAGACGCATTCAAGAACCAGGCCGCCCTGAACGAGAAACTGTCGGGCGTGGCGCTGGACGCCGCCGAGAAATCGGCCGAGATCTCGAGCAAGTGGACCAAGGAAACCCTGTCGAAACTGGCGGAAGTTTCCAAGGCGAAAACCGAGCCGGCCGACTATGCCAAGGCGATGACCGATTTCGCATCGGCCAATGCCGAAGTGGCCGCCGAGAACATGGCTGCCTTCGCTGAAGTCGCCAAGAAAGTTCAGATGGACACCGTCGAACTGATGATGGCTGCCGGCAAGGACATGCAGGAAGATGCATCCAAAGCCGTCAAGAAAGCCACCGACGACATGTCCGCGGCGACCAAGAAAGCCACCGCGGCCAAGTAAGGCTTACGGGTTTCATACCCTGACCCTCCCAGACGGGTATGATTTTGAAGGGCGGGCCGCCAGGCTCGCCCTTTGCTGTTTGGGGGTGGCGGACGGCGCGGGTGTTCAGTCCTGACGGAGGGCTTCGCCCTTGTTTCGCGCAGGCGCTTGTGTCGATGTCCAACCTACGAACCGCCCCTCCACCCCACGCCAAGCAAACCGCGACGCCCCAACGGCCAACCCTTTCATTTTGCATTGCAGCGGTCTAAGCTTCGCTGCAGTGCTGCATGATGGGAGAACTCGCCGTGGCCGAATCCGAAAAACCTTTGCTGATCAAGCGGTACGCCAGCCGTCGGCTGTACAATACCGAGACGTCGGATTACGTGACGCTCGAAGATATCGCCGAGTTCATCCGCGATGGTCGAGACGTTCAGATCATCGACCTCAAGTCGGGCGACGACCTGACGCGGCAGTACCTTTTGCAGATCATCGCCGAGCATGAAAGCCGGGGCGAGAACGTGCTGCCGATCAACGTGCTCAACGATCTTGTCCGCAGCTATACCACGCAGGCCACGTCGATGGTGCCGGAATTCCTGGCTGCCAGTTTCGACATGCTGCGCGAGGGCCAGTCGAAGATGATGGAGAACATGACCAAGGCCAATCCGCTTGCCGCGCCGCTGGGGATGCCGGGGATGGACGCGATGCGCGCCCAGCAGGAGGCGTTTCTGAAGGCGATGACCGGGCAGATGAAGATGCCGGGCATGCCGTCGGGGCCGGTGGCGGGCGGCGATGAGGGCGAGAGTTCGGAAGATCTCGACGAGATCAAGAAACAGCTCGCCGATCTGCAGGACAAGCTGTCGAAGATGGGCAAATAGGGCAGGGCCCGGATCATGGTCGACAGCCCCGGACGGATCACCCTGTGGGGCATCGAGGTGTTCATGGCTACGGCCGACGAACGCTCGATTTCCGCCGCCGCCAAGCGTTTGGGGGCCAGCCCTTCGGCGGTGAGCCAGCAGCTGACCAATCTTGAAAGCGCGGTGGGGGCGACCCTGTTGCAGCGCAACGCGCGGCCCGTGCGGCTGACGCCCGCCGGGGAGATTCTCAAGCGGCGGGCGCAGGTGATCCTGAACGAGGCGGCGCAGGCGCGGGCGGAGCTGGCGATGTCGGACCTGTCGTTGCTGACGCGGTTCCGGTTGGGGATGATCGAGGATTTCGAGGCGGATGTGACGCCGCAATTGCTGACCCATATGGCGGGGGAGTTGACGGGGTGCCAGTTTCTGCTGGAAACCGGGGCGAGCCATTATCTGTACGAATTGCTGGATTCCCGCGCGCTCGACGTGATCGTGGCGGCGGAACTGGGGGCCGAGGATGACTGGGTCGAGGTGCATCCGCTTTTGCGCGAGGGGTTCCTTGTGGCCGCGCCGAAGGGGGTGGTCGACCCGTCGAAGGATGTGCTGCGGCAGCTCAAGCGGCTGCCGCTGGTGCAGTATACGCAGCGGCATTACATGGGGCGGTTGCTGACGGCGCATCTGGCACGGAAGAATATCAGCCTGCCGCATCGGTTCGAGCTGGACAGCTATCACGCGATTTGTGCGCTTGTGGGGCAGGGGGCGGGGTGGACGATCCTGACGCCGCTGGCGCTGATGAGGGCGCGGAGGTTCGCGGATCAGCTGGACGTGATGGAATTGCCGATGGAGCCCTTGTCGCGGACCATCAGCCTGACGGCGCGCAAGGGGATCTTGCAGGACATGCCGGGCCGGGTGGCGGAAACGCTGCGGCCGATCCTGCGCAAGAGCGTGGTGGAGCCGGCGCTGGCGCGCTATCCGTTTTTGAAGGATGCGCTGACGGTGATCTAGGCGGTGTCGTAGGTGATTTCCGTGCGGAAAGCGGGGTCTTGCAGGCGTTCGAAGTAGCTTTTTCGCAGGCTGGTGCCGATCGGGCCGGGGCAACCATTGCTGAAGCTGCGATCGTTGATCTGGGCCACCGGGACGACGCCGCCGCCGGAGGTGGAGAGGAAGACCTCGTCGGCCTGCATGAGTTCGGCGACGGGGAGGGGGCGTTCCTCGGTTTGCAAGCCGGCCTCGCGGGCGAGGTCGAGCACGGTGCAGCGGGTGATGCCCTCTAGCACGCCCCGGTCGGGGGTGATGACGGTGCCGTTTTTCAGGGCGAAGATGTTGAAGCCGGGGCCTTCGGTGACGTTGCCGGCGTGATCGGCGAGGACGACATTGTCGAGCCCACGGTCCTTGGCGGCGAAGAGGCCTTGGGTGAAGTCGCCCCAGTGGTAGTTCTTGGCGCGAGGATCGACGCTGTCCTCGGGGATGCGGCGGATGTCGTCGGGCAGGAGGAGCTTCGCGCCGGCCTCGGCCACCTGCGGCGTCAGGACATGCACGTAAGGCACGCACCAAGCGTAGAAATGGTTGGCGCACTCCCGCGGATCGCGGCTTCCGGGGATGAGGGGTGCGCCGCGGGCCGCAACCATGGCGCAATAGGCGGCGCGCAGGCCGGAGCGGGCGACCATGGCGTTGAGCGCGGTTTCGATGTCGGTTCGGGTCAGGCCCACTTCCATGCGGCAGGCCTGCATCGACGCCTCGAACCGGTCGAGATAGTCGGGGAGGCGGAAGAAGGCGCCCTCCCACACGGGGACCACGTCATAGGTGACGTCGGAATGGGTCAGGGCCCAGTCGGTGACGCCGATGGTGGCCTCGGCGATGGGGAGGATTTCGCCCCTGATCCATGCCGCGCCTTGGGTGAAATCCTTGCTCATGGCGCCATGAGAGAGCGGGCCGGCGCGTTGGTCAAGTCCCGTAGGCGCGATCCTCGCCCATGACATCCTGCGCGGCCAGCAGCAGCGCATCGGCGATCACGTCGAGTTCGGGCCGTGTCAGGCGGGCGGGGAGGCGGGCGTCGCAGGCTTTCATCAGCATGGCGCGGGTTTTCGGCAGGTCGGGGCGCTCGCCCGGCAGGAATTGCCAGTTCCAGAAGGCGCGGGCGTTGTCGGTGGAAAGGCCGAAGACCTGTACCTTGACGCCCCGGTCGGCGGCGGCGGCGGCGAAGGCGCGGGTTTCGGCCTCGTCCATGTTCACGGTGTTGAACTGGATCGAATCCGGGGCGCGGTCTTCAGGCGCGAGCTTGTCGGGCACTTGCAGCCAAGGCGAGGTGTTGAGGCGGGCGGCGACATGGTCGTGGTTGGCGCGGCCGTCGCGGACGCGGCGGGCAACCTCGCCCAGCTGCGGGCGGATGATGGCGGCGGAGAGGTTGTTCATGCGCAGGTTATAGAGCGGCAGTTGGTTCTGCCAGCGGGCGAAGGCGGCGTCGAGTTCCGCATCGGCGCCGGTCATGTGCTTGGCCCAGTTATGCTCATAGGCGCCCGACATGATGACGGCGCGCGCCACGAGGTCGGCATCGTCGGTGATCAGGATCCCGCCCTCGCCGGCATTGACCAGCTTGTAGGATTGGAAGCTGAAACAGCCGACGCGGCCCAAAGTGCCGATGTTGCGGCCGTGCCATGTGGTGCCCAGCGAGTGGGCCGCGTCCTCGACCACGGGGATGCCCCGCGCGTCGCAGAGCCGCATGATCGCGTCCATGTCGGAGGTGTGGCCGCGCATGTGGCTGATGATGACGGCGCTGATGTCGGTGTCGAGCCGGGCTTCGAAATCGGCCATGTCGATGCGGTAATTGTCGGCCACCTCGCAGAGCACGGGGATGCAATCGGCATGGATGACCGAGGAGGGCACGGCGGCGAAGGTGAAGGCGGGGATCAGGACACGGGCGTCGCGCGGCAGGCCGAGCGCCTTAAGCGACAGGAAGAGGGCCGCCGAACAGCTGCTGACGGCGAGCGCGTATTTCGAGCCCATGTGGCTGGCGAAGTCCCGCTCCAGAAGGGTGACGGGGGCGTTTTCCGGGGCGGTGTAGCGGAAGAGATCGCCCGACTGGAGCATCTGCTCGATCTCGGCGCGGGCGGCTTCGGGAATGGGCTCGGCGTCGTAGACGTTGGGGGGCAGGGTCATGTCTTCGGCTTTCCTGAAACTGGTCTTCGGGTTTTCCGAAACTCCTACACCAAGAGGGCGCCGGCCCAAAGCAAAATTTTTGCAACAGCCCGCCGGGGGCGGGACTGTGCCGAAATTGACGTTGTTTCAGGAGGTTGGCGTCAGATACCGAGCCGGTCGCGGAGCGAGAACCACGTCATTGCCAGCACCAGAAGCGGCGAGCGCAGTGCGGTGCCGCCGGGGAAGGGCGTGGTGGGGATGCGGGCCATGGTGTCGAAGCCCGCGGCGTGGCCGGCGATGGCGTCAGCCATGAGCTTGCCAGCCTGTGTGGCGTTGCCGACGCCGTGGCCGGAATAGCCCGAGGCCGACAGGATATTGGGCGCCACGCGGGCAAGGTAGGGCAGGCGTTTCATGGTGATGGCCAGCGTACCGCCCCAGGCGTGGTCTATGGGGATGTCCTTCAGATGCGGGAAGATCTCGGTCATCGGTTTGCGCACCTTGGCGGCGATGTCGGCGGGGAAGCGGTAGCCATAGCTTTCGCCGCCGCCGAAAAGCAGGCGCTTGTCGTGGCTGAGACGGAAGTAGTTGACCACGAACTTGGTGTCGGCCACGGCCACATCGCGGGTCAGGACGCGGGCGGCGTCCTCGCCCAGCGGTTCGGTGGCGGCGATGAAATTGTTGATCGGCATGACGCGGGCCGCGACCTTGCCATTGAGGCCGCCCAGATAGCCGTTGCAGGCGAGGATGACGTGATCGGCGGTGACGGTGCCCTTGGCGGTGGTGAGCTTGGCGGGCGTGCCCTCAGAGATGCGCTGCACCTCGGTGCGCTCGAAGATGCGGACGCCGGCGGCGTGGGCGGCGCGGGCCAGCCCCAACGCATAGGCCAGCGGGTGCAGATGCGCGGCGCTCATGTCGAGCGTGCCGCCCACGTATTTCGGCGAGGGGCAGAGCGCCTGAGCGGCGTCGCGGTCGAGTTTCTCGAGATGGGGGTAGTTGTAGCGTTCCGCCAGCATGTCGGCATAGGCGTGCTCTTCCTCGACCTCGCGGTTGGAAAAGGCCATGTGGGCGATGCCGGGTTTCAGGTGGCAGTCGATATCGTGCTTTGCGATCAGGGACTTGACCAGATCCTTGGCATCCTCTGCCAGATCCCAGAGCTTCGCGGCGTCGTCGCGGCCTACCTGTTTCTCGACGAAATGCTGATCCATCCGCTGGCCGCTGCCCAGCTGGCCGCCATTGCGCCCCGAGGCGCCGAAGCCCACGCGGTGCGCCTCGAGCAGGACCACGTCGAGCCCCTGTTCGGCAAGATGCAGCGCCGCCGACAGCCCGGTATAGCCCGCGCCCACCACGCAGACATCGGCCCGCGTTTCGCCCTCTAGCGGCGCGAAGGGCGCCAGCGGGTCCACGGAGGCGGCGTACCAGCTTGGCGGGTATTCGCCCGGACGGTCGTTGGAGTAGAGCAGGTTCATGCTTTCACTTTTCCCCAAATACTCACTGCGCGCCGCTTGCCACGGGGTCAGACGTTGAGGAGGAGATGCTCGCGCTCCCACGGGCTGATGACCTGCAGGAACTCCTCGTACTCGGCGCGTTTGACGATCGAGAAGACGCGGGCGAAATCCGGCCCGAGGATCCCGTGCAGGGCCTCGGCCTCTTCGAACACGTCGAGCGCGTTGCCCAGCACGTCGGGGATGTCCGAGTCGCCGGCATAGGCGTCGCCGCGGAATTGGGCGTCGGGGCGCACCTCTTCCATCAGGCCCAGTAGGCCGCAGGCCAGCGAGGCGGCGATGCCGAGATAGGGGTTGCAATCCATGCCCGCCAGCCGGTTCTCGATCCGCCGCGCCTCGGGCGGGGAGAGGGGGACGCGGATGCCGGTGGTGCGGTTGTCGCGGGCCCATGCGAGGTTGATGGGCGCGGCGTGATCCTTGACGTAGCGGCGGTAGGAATTGACGTAAGGCGCAAGGATGGCGATGGCCGAGGGCAGGTGTTTCTGCAAGCCGCCGATGAAGTGGTAGAAGGCATCCGTTTCGCCGCCTTGAGGGCCGACGAAGACGTTCTTGCCGGTCTCGGTGTCCATGATCGAGTGGTGGATATGCATGGCGCTGCCGGGTTCGTCCTCGATCGGTTTGGCCATGAAGGTGGCGAAGCAGTCGTGGCGGATGGCGGCCTCGCGGATCAGGCGCTTGAAGTAGAAGACCTCGTCGGCGAGCTTGACCGGGTCGCCGTGGCGGAGGTTGATTTCAAGCTGCCCGGCGCCGCCTTCCTGGGTGATGCCGTCGATCTCGAAGCCCTGCGCCTCGGCGAAGTCGTAGATGTCGTCGATGACGGGGCCGAACTCGTCGACGGCGGTCATGGAATAGGCCTGGCGCGCCGCGGCGGGCCGGCCGGAGCGGCCCATCATCGGCTCGATCGCCTTGGCCGGGTCGAGGTTACGGGCGACCAGAAAGAACTCCATTTCCGGGGCCACGACCGGTTCGAGGCCCTTCTTGCGGTAGAGATCGACCACCCGTTTCAGCACGTTACGGGGCGAGAAGGGGATCGGCGCGTCCTCGCGGTCAAAGGCGTCGTGGATCACCTGAAGGGTCCAGTCGCCGGTCCATGGCGCGGCGGTGGCGGTGCTCATGTCCGGTTTGAGGATCATGTCGCGCTCGATGAAGCCCTCGTCGCCGGCCGCTTCGCCCCAGTCGCCGGTGATGGTCTGGAAGAAGATCGAATCGGGCAGGTGGAAATGTTTCTGCCGGGCGAATTTCGAGGCGGGCACGGCCTTGCCCCGGGCAATGCCGGGCAGGTCGGAGATGATGCATTCCACCTCGTCGAGCCGCCGGCCTTCGAGATAGGCCTGCGCGGCCTCGGGCAAGTTTGCGGTCCAGTCGGCCATCTCAGGCTCCCTTCTTGAAGAACGCCGCCATGCGGTCGGCGAAGCGGTCGGCATCGGTGGAGGCGTCGAGGCGGGCCGTGGCGCCCTCGAGCAGGTCGTCGGGCACAACGCCCTTGCCGCGCAGGCGGATCAGGTCCGCGACGATGTCGGGGCTGAATTCGGGGTGCGGCTGGATCGTGAGGATGCGGTCGCCATAGACCAAGGCGGCATTGGCGCAGAAATCGGATTTGCCAATGACTTCGGCGCCTTGAGGGAGTTCGACCACCTGATCCTGGTGCCAGGCGTTGAGCGCGAGGGTTTCGCCGTCGAGGTCGTATTCGGTGCGCCCGACGGACCAGCCGCCGGGGTATTTGATGACCTTGCCGCCAAGCGCCTGGGCGATGATCTGGTGGCCGAAGCAGACGCCGATCATCGGTTGACCGGAGGCATGGACGGCGCGGATGAATTCCTCGAGCGGGGGGATCCAGGGGTGGTCCTCATAAGCGCCGTGCTTGGAGCCGGTGATGAGCCAGCCGTCGCAGGCGTCCGGTGCGTCAGGATATTCTTCACCAACCACGTCATAGGTTTCGAATTCAAAGCCGCGCCCCGCCAGCAGACGGGCGAACATGGCGTCATAATCCCCCGTCCGTTCCAGCAGTTCCGGAACGGCGTGGCCGGTCATCAGGATGCCGATTTTCATCTCTCACCTGTAATTTGATCAAATTAAGGATAGCGCAGCAGGCCACCCCTGGGCAAGCCCCGACTACACCGTACCGAGATAGGTTTTCCAGTGTTGCGATTCCGGGATATCCGCCATCAGCCGCACCTCCTGACGTTTGGTCATGCAGAGGTTGCGGATCAGCCCTTTGGGGAAGGCGCGGGCGATGAAGGGGTCGGCCTCGAAGAGGTCGATGGCGGTGTCCCAGTCGGGTGCGAGCTGGGGCAGGCTCTGGTCATAGGCGTTGCCGGTGATCGGCGCGGGCGGAGAGAGGGCGTCGTCGATGCCGGTGATGGCAGCGCCGAGGATGGCGGCGAACATCAGGTAAGGGTTGATGTCGCCGCCCGCGACGCGGTGTTCGATGCGGCGCGCGGCGGGCGCGCCGCCGGGGATGCGCAGGGCGGCGGTGCGGTTCTCATAGGCCCAGCAGACCGAGGTGGGCGCATGGGCGCCGGGCACGAGGCGGGTGTAGCTGTTGGCATGCGGCGCGAAGATCAGCGTGCTGGCCTGCATGGCCTGAAGGCAGCCCGCGACGGCGGAGAGCAGGGTGTCAGAGCCCTTGGGGCCGCCATCGTCGAAGGCGTTGTTGCCGTCGGCATCGAGCACCGAGAAATGCATGTGCATGCCGTTGCCCGCATCGTCACCGAAGGGTTTGGCCATGAAGGTGGCGGACATGCCTTGGCGCCGGGCGAGGCCGCGGATCAGCGCCTTGAAGAGCCATGTATCGTCGGCGGCGCGCAGGGCGTCCTGATGGTTGAGGGTGACCTCGAACTGGCCCAGCCCGCTTTCGCTGGTGGTGGTCTGGGCCGGGATGCCCATGGCGGCGCAGCCGTCGTAGAGGGCCGAGAGGAACCCGTCGAAGGCGTCCATATGGGTGAGCGACAGGATGCCGGGGGCGCCGGTGCGGCGGCCGGTTTGGGGGTTGCGGACGGGGCGGAGGGATTTGCCGCTGTCGTCCACGAGGGTGAATTCCAGTTCGGTGGCAGCCATGACCTGCCAGCCGCGTTGGGCGTAGCGGTCGAGCACGGCGGTGAGGGCGTGGCGGGGGTCGCCCTCGAAGGGACGGCCATCGTCGTGATACATCGACATTGGAACCAGCGGCTGGGGCGTGTCGAGCCATGGCAGGGGCACGGGCCCGCGGCCGGTGGGGCGAAGCAGGCCGTCGGCATCGCCGGTTTCGAACACCAAGGGCGAATCGTCGATATCGGCGCCAAAAATGTCGAGGTTCAGGGCCGATAGCGGCATCCGCACCGCGCCGTCATCGAGCTTTCCAGCATAGCTTCCGGGCACGCGTTTGCCGCGCATCTGGCCGTTGAGGTCGCAGGCGGCGACGCGGATTGTCTGGTACTCTGCTAGCTCCATGATGGGGCTCCGTTGGTGGTGTCGGGGCCAATCTAAAGGGAATGCCGGGGGTCTGCCAAGATAATTTGATCAAAAAATGAGAGGGCGGGAAACCGCCGTTTCGCAACGTCGGTATCACGTCGGTATTTGGTCGGTATTACGTCGGTGCCAGCGCCGGTTGGCGCTGGCGGAGGTGACGCTTTCAGCCCGCGACGGAGGCCTTGTAGATGCCGTCGATCGACTCTTTGAGCTGACCGTCGAATGCGTCGTCGGATTGCTGGTCGGAGAGGCCTTCGGTCAGCGCACGGGAGAAGCTGGCGATCATGCCGGTGTTCTGTGCGAGGCGGGCGTTGGCCTCGTCCCGCGCATAGCCGCCCGAGAGGGCCACGACGCGCAGCACGCGGTCATGGTCGATCAGCGGTTTGTAGTGGTTGGCGGCCTCGGGCAGGGTGAGCTTGAGCATGACTTCGCGATTGCTGGGCAGTTTGTCGAGATGCTTGGCGATCTCGTCGCGCAGGATGGATTCGGCCTCGGCCTTGTCGGAGATCGAGATGGTGACCTCGGGCTCGATGATGGGCACGAGGCCCGCGTCGAGGATCTCGGCGCCGATGGCGAATTGCTGATCCACGACGGCGGCGATGCCCGAGGGGGAGGCCGCGTCGATCACCGAGCGCATCTTGGTGCCGAAGATGCCGTGGGCGTTGGCGCGTGCCAGCAGGTCCTTGAGGCCCGGCATCGGTTTCATCAGGCGCACGCCGTCGGTTTCGTCCTCGAGCCCCTTGTCGACCTTGAGGAAGGGGACGACGCCGCGCTCTTCCCAGAGGTAGGCGGCGGTGGGCTTGCCGTCGATCTCGCGCTCCATCGTCTGTTCGAAGAGGATGGCGCCGAGAATGTTGTCGCCGGTGAAGGCGGGCGACTTGATGATCCGGCTGCGCATCTGGTGGATGAGATCGAACATCTCGTCCTCGTTCGAGTAGCGGTCTTCCTCGATACCGTAGAGGCGCAGGGCCTTGGGGGTGGAGCCGCCCGACTGGTCGAGGGCCGCGATGAAGCCGTTGCCCTCGCGCATTCTGGCTGCTTGATCTTTTTTCGACATGGAAATGCTCCGCCCTGAAAATGGTGATTTGCGGCTGTTTCGCCGTGCGTGCCCCTCTTAGGCGAGGGTCGGGAGCGTTGCAATTATGGTGGCGCTAACATACTGGCGTTGCAGGGGTCGTGCGCGAGAATCGGCGCGGAGACGGGCGGGCGGGCCTTATCCGAGGGCGACGAGCGCCACAGAGGCCAGCAGCAGGACGGCGAAAGCGATGTTTACGGCGCGGGAGGCCTTCGGGTTCTGCAGGGTTCGGGCGAGAATGGCGCCGACCGAGAGCCAGAGGAAGTTGACGATCAGGATCACGCCCATGACGATCGCGGCCTTGAGGAGCCCGTCCTCGACCGGGGTGCCGGGCAGGAGCGTGTAGCCCGAGAAGAGCGCGCCCATCGCGGCATAGGCCTTGGGGTTCGACAGCGACAGGAGCACGCCCGCGTACCAGCGGGGCGCTCGGGGGCGGTTTTCGTCGGGCAGGGACGAGAGCGGCGGGGCGGTGGCGATGCGCCATGCGAGGTAGAGGAAGTAGAGGACGGCCGCGGCGGTGATGACGGGGGCGAGGCCGGGGATGGCGAGGATGGCGCCGGAGATGCCGGTGCCGACGATGGCGATGACGAGGCCGACACCGGCGCTGAGGCCGAGCATGTAGTTGAAGCCCTTGAGGCGCCCGAAGGAGGCGCCGACGGCGGCGACGCTGAGCGTGTTGGGGCCGGGGCTGCCGGTGAGGGCGAAGGCGGCGATCAGGAAGGAGGCGAGCACATCGAACATGGGCGGGAGTGTAGGGGGGCGTGCGGGGGGATGCAGCAGGTATTGTGGGGGAGGGCGTCAGAGGTGGGTGTACGCGTTTTGGAGGAAGGATGCCGGGCAGCGGCCGTCCGCGGGTGGGCGCGCTGCCGTGGGTGTTGGTTGATTTATGGTGCCGCCTTCATCTTACGTCCGCTCTGCATGGATACGGTGCAGAAGCGCCCGCCCGGGGGGCGGACGGGCGCTGCCCGGCGCCGCGCTTTGGCGCGGCTTGATTCCGGGCGGGGTGTGTGGTTCGGAAGAGCTTACCCTTCCAGCGCCGCGACGCCCGGCAAAGTCTTGCCTTCCATCCATTCGAGGAAGGCGCCGCCCGCGGTGGAGATGTAGCTGAAATACGTGGCCGCGTCGGCTTGGTTCAGTGCCGCCACGGTGTCGCCGCCACCGGCCACCGCGATCAGCTTGCCCGAGCGGCAAAGCCCCGCCGCATGGGCCGCCGCCGCGTTGGTGGCGCCGTCGAAGGGCGGGGTTTCGAAGGCGCCGAGCGGGCCGTTCCAGATCAGTGTCGCCGCGCGGTCCATGGCTTGGGTGACATGGAAGACGCTGTCGGGGCCGGCGTCGAGGATCATCGCGTCTTCGGGGCAATCCTCGGTACGGAGGATTTCAAAGGGCGCGCCTTCGCGCAGTTCCTCGGCCACCACCACGTCGCGGGGCAGGATGACCTCGCAGCCGGTGGTCGCTGCCTTCAGGGCGATGGCGCGGGCGGTGTCGGCCATGTCGTGTTCACACAGCGAGCGGCCCACGTCGATCCCCTGCGCGGCGAGGAAGGTGTTGGCCATGGCGCCGCCGATCACGAGGATATCGACCTTCTCGATCAGGTTGGACAGCAGGTCGAGCTTGGTCGAGACCTTCGAGCCGCCGACCACGGCCATCAGCGGGCGGTGGGGATTGCCGAGGGCGTTTTCCAGCGCCTCGAGTTCCGACTGCATCAGCCGACCGGCACAGGCGGGCAGCAGGCGGGCCAGCGCCTCGGTCGAGGCATGGGCGCGGTGGGCGGCGGAGAAGGCATCGTTGCAGTAGATGTCGCCGAGGGCGGCGATGCGGCGGGCGAAGCCTTCGTCATTGGCCTCTTCGCCGGGGTTGAAGCGGATGTTTTCCAGCAGCAGCACCTCGGCCCGGCGGGCTTCCTCTGTCGGGTTTTCGGCGCCGTCGAGGGTTTCGATGAACTGCACGGAATGCCCGAGCGCCGCTTCCAGCGCGGGCACGAGCTGGCGCAGGGTCAGGCTTTCGACGACCTTGCCCTTGGGCCGGCCGAAATGCGCGAGCAGCATCGGCTTGCCGCCCTTGTCGAGAATGGCCTGCACGGTGGGCACGATCCGGTCGATGCGCGTGGTGTCGGTGACCTGTCCGTTTTCCACCGGCACGTTGATGTCGACCCGGGTCAGGACCGTCTTGCCATTGAGGTCCATATCGTCGAGGGATTTCCAGCTCATGGCCCGCAATCTCTTTCGGTTGGGAAAAACTCGGGCCTGTATTGGCGGCTTGCGGCTGGGGCGTCAACCTCTGGCCTGCGGAGGAATGCCGAGCGGCCCGGGCCGGCGCGGCTTGGCATTCGCGGGGATAGGTCTTAGGTTCCGCGGACAGCGACCTACGAGGAGGGCCCGATGGCCGAAATTACAGACCCGGACAACACCATTCTGATCGAGCTGAAGGATGGCACCGTGACGATCGAGCTCATGCCCGACGTGGCCCCCGGCCATTGCGAGCGGATGAAGGAGCTGGCACGCGCCGGCGCCTATGACAACGTGGCCTTTCACCGGGTGATCGACGGCTTCATGGCCCAGACGGGCGACGTGAAGAACGGCAACATGGAGCAGGATTTCAACCTGCGGCTGGCGGGCACGGGCGGTAGCGACAAGCCCAACCTGAAGGCCGAGTTCAGCCGTATCCCGCATGACCGCGGCACGATCGGCGCGGCGCGGAGCCAGAACCCGGACAGCGCCAACAGCCAGTTCTTCATCAACTTCAAGGACAACCATTTCCTGAACGGGCAATACACGGTCTATGGCCGGGTGATCGACGGGATGGAGCATGTCGACGCCATCACCCGCGGCGAGCCGCCGCAGAATCCTGACCGGATGATCAGCATGAAGGTGGCCGCCGATGCATAGGCTTGCTATAGCGTTCAGCCTGCTGGCCTCGCCTGCCTTGGCGACGGGGCTGCAGATCGAGGTGTCGGGAGAGGCCAATGGCACCGTGACCATCGACCTTTTCGAGGACGTGGCACCGGGGCATGTGGAGCGGATCACCACGCTGGCGGAGCAGGGCGCCTATGATGGCGTTGTCTTTCACCGGGTGATCGACCGGTTCATGGCGCAGACCGGCGACGTGGAGTTCGGCAAGCTGGAGGGCGGCAATATGAGCCGGGCCGGCACGGGGGCGAGCGATATGCCCGATCTCGAGGCCGAGTTCAGCGACGAGCCCTTCGAGCGTGGTGTGCTGGGCATGGCCCGCAGCCAGAACCCCGACAGCGGCAACAGCCAGTTCTTCATCATGTTCGCCCCGGCGCCGCATTTGAACGGGCAATACACCGTGGTGGGCCGGGTGACGGATGGCATGGACGTGGTCGATGCCATCAAGCGGGGCGATGGCCCGAACGGCGCCGTGATCGGAGAGCCGGACGTGATGACCAGCGTGACCGTGACCGACTAGGCCGTGACGCGCCTTGAACAACTGCCCTTGCGGGCGGCCCGGCTTCGCCATAGGGTCGCCCGCGAGGAGAGCCAGACGACCCCATGCGCGCCCCGTTCGCGACCAAGATCGCCCGCCTGAATTGCGCCGAGACCACCCTGGCCGGGACCGGCCGGGGACAGGGTTGCTTCCCCATTACAACTTCATCCGAATGCGCCTTGCCGCCCATTCCCCGCGCCGGCGGTGCCCGCGCGTGTCATTCCCGGATGCCCGATAGATGAACCCATACCGCCCGACCGGATACGAGCCGCTCGATACGCCCAAACCCGTGGCCGAGGGGCTGTGGCTGATCGACGGGCCGGCGCATCGGCACGGGCGCATCCCCTATCCGACGCGCGCCTCGGTGGTGCGGCTGGAGGATGGCGGGCTGTGGGTGCATTCGCCTACGCCGCTGACCAAGCGGCTGCGGGCCGAGGTGGATACGCTGGGGCCGGTGGCGCATCTGGTGGCGCCGAACCATGCGCATGTGGCGCATCTGGGCGACTGGTCGGAAGCCTATCCCGAGGCCCTGTGCTGGGCGCCGCCGGAGGCGGGGGTAGAGGGCGCGCGCGATTTGCAGCCTGCGGGGGCCGAGGCGGCTTGGGATGGGCAGATCGACCAGATCACGGTGCGGGCGGGGCGGAAACTGCGGGAGGCGTGTTTCTTTCATCGCGCCTCGCGCAGCCTGATCCTGACCGACCTGATCGAGGCGATCGAGACGCAGCATATGCCGGTTTACCTGCGGCCTGTTGTCTGGCTGGCGGGGACGGATCATTTGGCCCCGCATATGCGCCCGGGCTACCGCTGGTCGCTGAAGCGCGAGGACAAGGTGGCGCTGGCGGATGATGTGGAGGTGATGATCAAGTGGCGGCCGCGCCGGGTGATCATGGCCCATGGGCGCTGGGTGCCGCATGACGGGATGGCGGTGCTGGAGCATGCCTTTCGCAAGGTGTTGCGGGCGCGGCGGTGGGAAGTGGCCTATGACGACTATGAGAAGGGTCGGGGCGGGGGCGCTTAAGAGATTTCATGCCTCCGGCGGGGATATTTCGGGCCAGAAGAAGCTTGGGTGTCTTGGGCTTCTTCTGGCGGAAAATATCCCGGGGGTTTGGGGGCTGGCCCCCAATTCTACCGGATCAGGTTCATGCGCAGTTTCAGGCCGCGGCGCGCCTCTTGGGGCAGGTGGCGGTTGAGGCGGCGGTTGATCAGGCCGAAGAGGCCGATGATCACCAGTGTCAGCAGGATGAAGTAGCCCGCGAGGATCGGGTAGGGCACGAAGGGGTTGAAGGTCTTGTCGGCGAAGAACTTGGCGTAGTAGAGTGCGTCGCCGCGCTGGCCCCAGGCCGGGAAGGCCGAGAAGAACACGAGCGTGGTGGCGTGGAAGAGGAAGATCGCCTCGTTCGTATAGGCGGGCCACGCCAGCCGCAGCATGGTGGGCCAGACGATGCGGCGGAAGCGGGTGAGGCCGGTGAAGCCATAGGCGTCGGCCGCCTCGATATCGCCCTTGGGGATGGCGCGCAGGGCGCCGTAGAAGATCTCTCCCGAATAAGCGGCGGTGTTCAGGAACAGCACGATCAGCGCCCCGAGCCAGGCCGAGGTGAACGGGTCAAACCATGGTGAGACCGATTTTAGCGACAGGAAGAGGAAATACGCGAAGAAGAACTGGATGAAGAGGGGCGAGCCGCGGAAGAGGAAGATGAACCATTCCGAGCTTTTGCGGATCGCCCTGATGCGGGAGGATTTGCCGACCGCCACGGCGGTGGCGAGGAAGAAGCCCGCCAGAAGCGCCACTGTGCCGAAATAGACGTTCCATATCAGGCCTGAGCCGATCAGGGTGAAGTGTTCGCAGAGCGTGTAGCCTTCGCGCGGCAGGAGCCGTTCGCCGATGCCGACGGAGCGGAGGGCGTAGTCCTGGATGGTTTGGAAGCAGCTCAAGCCCCCGCCCTCCGCTGGGCTTCGCCGCCGGAGGTGGCTTGTCCGTGGGAGAGTTTCACCATCAGTTTCTCGAGGAAGATTTCCGAGACGCGGGTGAAGCCGAGGTAGAAGACCAGCAGCGCGAGGAAGTACCACATGCGCCAGTCGCCATGCGGGTAGCTGGTGAAGCGGGGGTTGGCGGTGCCGCCCAGTTCGCGGGCCCAGTAGACGATATCCTCGACGCCCAAGAGGAAGAGAAGCGGCGTGGCCTTGATGAGTACCATCCAGAGGTTCGACAGCCCCGGCAGGGCGTAGACCCACATTTGCGGCACGAGGATGCGCCGGAAGGTCTGGCGGCGGGACAGGCCGTAGGCCTCGGCGGTTTCGAGCTGGGCGCGGGGCACGGCACGCATCGCGCCATAGAGCACGTTGGCCGCGAAGGCGCCGAAAACGATGGCGAAGGTCAGCACCGCGAGGAAGAAGCCGTAGGTTTCATGCACCCATTGCGGCGAGGTCGACAGCGGCAGCTTGGCCTGTGCGCAGACGATGAAATCATTGCCCTGGCGGATCGGCTGATCCCAGCCGGGGCATTTCACCTGATGGCGGATCCATTCGAAGAATTGGTCGAGGGCGATGACGAAGAAGAGGAAAAAGGCGATGTCGGGCACGCCGCGCACGATGGCGATATAGGCTTTGCCCAGCCAGCTTATGGGCGCGATGCGAGACCGCGCGGCGACCGCGCCGCCGAAGCCGAAGGCCAAGGCGGCAGGGGCGGTGATGCCCAAGAGGGCCAGCACCACGAAGACCGACACGTAAAGCGACATGTGCTTGCCCGTGGTCATGTAGCAGGCAAGCCACTGGAAATTGCCGAGTGTCTCGGGATCTGTGCAGAAGGCGAATATGGCCGGTGTCCCCCATCCACGGGTCTTGGCGCCCGTTGGTGAAGGGGGCGGCCCCGGTCAGGCCCGCCCCCTTGCATGCGATCAGAAGGTCGTGGCGACCTCCCATTTGGTGATCATCTCGTTGAGCGAGCCGTCGTCTTTCATCGACTGGATGGCCGCGTCGAGCGTTTCCTTCAGCTCGGTATCGCTTTCGCGGACGCCGAGGCCGACGCCGCCGCCGATTTCCTCTTCTTGCGAGAGGAGCATCAGCCCGTCCTCTTCGGCCGCGACGGGCGCGAGGTAGGATTTGTCGGCCAGCACCGCGTCAGCCTCGCCGTTGCGGACGGCGGCGATGGTTTCCTCGGGCGTGGCGAATTCCACCAGCGTCCAGTCCTTGTCGGCGACGAAGGCCGCCTGAATCGTGCCGGTCTGGGCCGCGATGATGGCGTTTTCCAGATCGAGATCCTCGGACATGGCGAGGTAGGCGGAGGGATCCGGCGGGGTGTAGTTCTGGGTGAAGTCGATCACCTCGTCGCGCTCGTCGGTGATGGACATGCCGGCGATGATGACATCGTAGTTGCCCGAGACGAGGTTGGGGATGATCGAATCCCAGTCGTTGGTCACCCATTCGCAGGTGAGTTCGGCGCGGGTGCAGATCTCGTCGCCCAGTTCGCGTTCGAACCCGTCGACTTCGCCGGAATCATTGAGGAAGTTCCACGGGGGGTAGGCGCCCTCGGTGCCGAGGCGGACGACGTCCTGCGCCATGGCGAAGCTGGCCGATGTGGCCAGTGCCGCGACGGAAAGAATGAATGTTTTCATAGGTTTCTCCCTTGGTTGGTGGTTTTTCAGGCGGCCATGGTGGAGCTGAGAAACTGCCTCAGCCGCTCTGATTTCGGTTGTCCGAAGAGTGTGTCGGGCGTGCCCTCTTCCTCGATCAGGCCTTGGTGGAGGAAGATGACGTGATCGGAGACGTCACGGGACATTCTCATGTCATGGGTGACGATCATCATGGTGCGCCCTTCGGAAGCAAGATCCTTGATGACGCGGACGACCTCCTGTTCGAGCTCGGGGTCGAGGGCGGAGGTGGGCTCGTCGAAGAGAAGCGCCTCGGGCTCCATGCAGAGCGCGCGGGCGATGGCGGCGCGCTGTTGCTGGCCGCCGGAGAGCTGGGCGGGGTAGACATCGGCCTTGTCGCCGATGCCGACCTTGTCGAGATAGCCGCGGGCGGCGTCTTCGACCTCGGCGCGGTCGCGGCCGAGGACGGTGACGGGCGCCTCCATCACGTTTTGCAGGATGGTCAGGTGGGCCCAGAGGTTGAACTGCTGGAAGACCATGGAAAGGTTGGTGCGGATGCGGAGCACCTGTTTGGCGTCGGCGGGGTGGCGGTTCAGGCCGGTGCCGCGCCATGTGACGGGCTCGCCTTTGAAGATGATATCGCCCTGCTGGCTGTCCTCGAGCAGGTTGGCGCAGCGCAGGATGGTGGATTTGCCCGAGCCGGAGGAGCCGATCAGCGAGACCACGTCGCCCTTGTGGGCGGTGATGTCGACGCCCTTGATCACTTCGAGCGGGCCATAGGCCTTGTGCAGGTTGCGGATCTCGATGACGGGCGTGGCTTTGGCCAAGGGCAGCATCCCTCAAGGTTTCAACGGTTTGGCTGCCGTGCAGTAGGGCGGAAAATCCGGGCCAATGCAACGTCCAAAACGGAACATTATCCGCCGGGACGGGCGAATTGACGTCTCGTCACGCCGTTATGGCGCCGGTGCGGGCAGAGAGGTCAGCCCGGCGGGGCTGGGTTGGGGATGGCGAGGTAGGCCTCTGGCGGGATGCGGACGAGGCCGTGGAGGGAGAGGGTGTCGCGGTCGTCCGGGGAGAGGTCGGCGATGGCGGCGGTGAGGGCGTCGAAGAGGGGCCCGGGATCGCGGGTGCGGGCGGTGATGTAGGGCAGGACCGGGGTGGGCTCGGTGCGGGCGATCTCGCGGAGGTTGGTGGCGAAGGGGTCGTGGCGCTGGATGAGGTGCCAGGTGAGGGCGTCGAGCGCGGCGAAATCCGCCTTGCCCTCGGCCACGGCGCGGGCGGAGAGGGTGTGACCGCCGGTCTGGAGGGTGTTGGTGAAGGTGAAACCCTTGGCGGACGCGTGGTTCTGGGGCGCGGCCCAGCCGCTTTGGGAGAGGGGTTCGTTATAGGCGAAGGGGGTGTCGGCGAATTCGGCGGGGGTGGTGCGGGGGTCGTCGGCGCGTGCGACAAAGACGGAGCAGTAATGGCCGGGGGGGCAGCCCTTGAGGCCATAGTCGGGGGTGCCGACGAGATTCACCTTGCCGTGGAGTTCGGCGCGGTAGGGGTAGCCGCAGGTCTGCGACAGCAGGAGGTCGGGGGCGAGCCAGTGGTCCCACAGATCGCCCGTGCGGGTGAGGGTGTCGGGGCCGTGGCCGAGATGGGCGCGGATCGCCTGCCAATACCTGTCATTCGCGGCCGCAGTTTCGGGCCGGTCGTACATCGGCAGGCTGGCGAGGCTCACCCCTTGGCCACTTTCTGGCGGGCGAGCGCGCTGTCGCGGTCGCTGATGCCGAGGAAGTTGGAGGCCATGCGAATGAGCGCATCCTCGTCGGCGTCGCGTTCGCCGTCGGCCAGCGCCACTTGCCAGAGCGCCTCGATCACCGCGGTGCGCTGTTCGTAAGGCACGGAATCCTTGATCGCGCGGGTGAAGCGGACGGTGTCGGGCGCCTCGGATTCGAGCTGTTCGGCATCGGCGCGCAATTGCTGCGCGCCGGTGGGGTCGAGATTGTACCGCCGGGCGGCGATTCGCTCGATATGGGCGACCTCTTGGGCGTCGTAGAACCCGTCGGAGCGGGCGATGCGGACGAGGAGGGCGGTGAGCGCCAGACGCGCGTCGGCATCGTCTAGCTGCTCGGGCTCGGGCTGGATGAGCTTGTTCAGGAAATCTGCAAACATGGGGGGAGATATAGGCGCGGTGAGGGCCCGCGCCAATCACTAACTGAGGAAGGCGGTTTCGCGGGCGCGGGCGCTGTCGTCTTCGGAAAGGCCGAGGGCGGCGCGGGCCTGTTCGATGACCTTGAGTTCGGCCTCGTCGATGTCACCGTCGGCGAGGACGATTTCCCACAGCACCTCGAGCGCGTCGACGCGGGCTTCGAAACTGACTGTTTCCCGGATGACATGCGCGAAACGGTCCGTTTCCGGGGCCTGCTTTTCGAGCTTTTCGGAGGTGGCGCGCATCTTGGCCGCCTCGACCGGGTTGAGGCCGTAGAGGCGGGAGAGGAGGCGGTCGATGCGGCTGATCTCGTCGACGCGGTAATCGTGGTCGGACATGGCGACGCGGACCATCAGGGCACCGAGCGCGAGCTTTTCGTCGGGCTCGGGCAGGGGCTCGGGTTTGGGCGCGGAAAACGCGTGAATCAAGCGGTTTAGCAGGGCTTTGGCTTCCATCGGAGGGCTCCGTCCGTGCCGGGCGCGGGGTGGGGGCAAGGGCCGGTGCGGCCGGGGCGCGGCGCCCGGTCGGGGCGCGGTGTCGCGTCGGCGTGCTGGCTTTTGTCCGTCCCGCGGGGACCGGGGTGTTTTGCCGCACTCTTATCGCCCGTGGGGAGAATGACAATCCGGGCAGAGGCGGGTTTGGCAAGGGCGTGGTTCAAACGTCGCAGCAGGGCCACAATTGCTCCCAACTATTTGCGCTTTCGCAGGCGAGGTTGCCGGCCAATCAAGCTGCGCGGCGCAACGCGCGAAGACGGAGCTGTGGATGCCGCCTTTTGACAAGTGTGACTGGTCGATGAGTAACAAGGACGAACAGATGAAACGGGCCCGGGCCGCGACCGCCGACGAGTTGCGGCGGATGGCGCGCAGCTTTGACTGGTCGCGCAATCCCGAGGCGGTGCTGGGCTGGATGATGGCGCAGAAGGGGATGGACCTGTCGAGCGCGCTGGTGGTGTTCTTCAACGGCGATCCGGGGCGGTTCAACTACCTGTCGAAACGCGAGGTGCCACAGGAGTTTCGCGGCGCGGCGCGGGTGCTGGACAATATCTGTTTGCGGGTGAACAGCGGGTTCTACCGGGCGCGGGCGGGGCAGAAGCTTCCGGCGCGGGGGCGGTTGGATGCGTGGCTGGATTTCCAGCGGGCTGACCGTGAGGCAGGGCGCCGGGGGCGGTGGATTCTGGACGAGGGGATCATCGAGGCGGCGCTGCGCGGCAAGCGGCAGCCGGCGATGGCCGAGGAGACGGCCGATATCGGCGCGCTGCGGCCCTTGCTGGGGCCGGGCGCGGTGCAGGGGTTTCTGGCGGAGCTGCTGGGGCCGGCGTTTGGCGCGCGGTTGCAGCGGGTGATGATGCGGCGGGGTGGTGACTGGCTGCGGTAGGCCGGTCAGACCAGCCGCGAGGTTTCCACCGCCGCCTTGACGAAATCGGCGAATAGCGGGTGGGGCCGGAAGGGCTTCGACTTGAGCTCGGGGTGGAACTGGACGCCGATGAACCACGGGTGATCGGACCATTCGACGATTTCCGGCAGGCGCCCGTCGGGGGACATGCCGGAGAAGCACAGGCCCACCTCTTCCAGCTTTTCGCGGTACTTGATGTCGACCTCGTAGCGGTGGCGGTGGCGTTCGTCGATGGCGGTGGTGCCGTAGACCTGAGCGACCTTTGAGCCCTCTTTCAGCACCGCGTCATAGGCGCCGAGGCGCATGGTGCCGCCCTTGTCGTCGGAGACGTTGCGCTTGACCTTCTCGTTGCCTTGTACCCATTCCTTGAGGTGGTAGACGACGGGGGTGAAGCGTTTGCGCCCTGCCTCGTGGTCGAACTCCTCGGAGCCTGCATCGGTGAGACCGGCGAGGTTGCGGGCCGCTTCGATCACCGCCATCTGCATGCCGAGGCAGATGCCGAGATAGGGGATCTTGCGTTCGCGGGCGAACTGGGCGGCCTTGATCTTGCCCTCGGTGCCGCGCTCGCCGAAGCCGCCGGGCACGAGGATGGCGTGGAAGCCTTCGAGATGCACGGCCGGGTCTTCGGTGTCGAAGATCTCGGCATCGACCCATTCGACGCTGACCTTCACCCGGTTGGCCATGCCGCCATGGGTGAGCGCCTCCTTGATGGATTTGTAGGCGTCTTCAAGCTGGGTGTATTTGCCGACGATGGCGACCTTTACCTCGCCATCGGTGCGGTGGATGCGGTCTTCGACATCCTGCCACTTGGCCATTTCCGGTTTCGGCGCGGGCGAGATGGCGAAGGCGTCGAGCACCGCCTGATCGAGCCCTTCGCGGTGATAGGCGAGGGGGGCCTCGTAGATGGATTTCAGGTCATAGGCCGCGACCACCGCCTCGGTACGGACGTTGCAGAAAAGCGCGATCTTCTCGCGTTCTTTCTCGGGGATCGGCTGTTCGGAGCGGCAGACGAGGATATCGGGGGCGATGCCGATGGATTGCAGTTCCTTGACGGAGTGCTGGGTCGGCTTGGTCTTCAGCTCTCCGCTGGCGGCGAGATAGGGCAGCAGGGTGAGGTGCATGAAGATGCATTGCCCGCGCGGGCGGTCGTGGCTGAACTGGCGGATTGCCTCGAAGAAGGGCAGGCCCTCGATGTCGCCCACGGTGCCGCCGATTTCGCAGAGCATGAAATCGACCTCGTCATCGCCGATATCGATGAACTCCTTGATCTGGTTGGTCACGTGGGGGACGACCTGAATGGTCTTGCCGAGATAGTCGCCGCGGCGTTCCTTTTCGAGCACGTCGGAGTAGATGCGGCCCGAGGAGACCGAGTCGGTCATGCGGGCAGGGACACCGGTGAAGCGCTCGTAATGGCCGAGGTCGAGATCGGTTTCGGCGCCATCGTCGGTGACGAAGACCTCGCCATGCTCAAAGGGCGACATGGTGCCGGGATCGACGTTGAGATAGGGGTCGAGCTTGCGCAACCGGACCGAGAAGCCGCGGGCCTGCAGAAGCGCGCCGAGCGCCGCCGAGGCGAGCCCCTTGCCCAGTGATGATACAACGCCGCCTGTAATGAAGACATACCGCGCCATGCGCCGGAACCCCCGTGACTCTGCTCGTTTCAAAACGGGCCCGCACGGCCGATTCGGCCGCAGCACCACGGGACTCAATTCATAAAGCATTCACGCCAATGGCGCAAGCTGACCGCAAGATGCTGTTGCGGCGTTCTGGCCTGTCTCAATCGGTTGTGGTCAGTCGGCGGTGGGTGTCAGCGGGGCGTCGTCCCCGTCCGCGGGCGGAAGGAGGTCGTCGCTGGTGGCCGGAAGGTCGGGCGCGGATTCTTCCTGTGCGGCCGGCCTGTCGGTGATCCGGTCAAGGACGGAGGAGCCCGAGGAGGTCTGTGCCGCGATGATGGTGAGCGCCATGGAGGTGACGAAAAGACCGATGCCCAGCACCCAAGTCATCTTGCCCAGTGCCGTGGCCGCCGAACGGCCCGCCGTTGCACCGCCGCCGCCGCCACCCATGCCGAGGCCGCCCCCTTCGGAACGCTGCAGAAGCACCACGACGATCAGCGTGAGCGTCAGGAGCAAATGGATGAGGAGGATGACGTTTTCCATGCGGACTGCCTTGCGGTTCGGAACAGGC
This sequence comes from Roseovarius sp., assembly GCA_040220035.1. Classification (GTDB taxonomy): domain Bacteria; phylum Pseudomonadota; class Alphaproteobacteria; order Rhodobacterales; family Rhodobacteraceae; genus Roseovarius. The sequence goes on from JAVJTX010000038.1 coordinate 39,556, forward strand.
GCTATCTATGCGTTTCGGGCTTGGGCTGCAACCCGCCAATTGGGGATGCGGTGTTAGCGGCGGCGGGTGAGGCCAAGGGCGGCGAGCGCGTGGCGGATGCGGATGGAAAGGGCCATGCGGTGCCGGATGGCGCGGGTGTGCGGCGTGGCAGATTTGCGGTCGGCCTCGTGGATGTCGATCACCCGTTCGGCACAGCCGCAGCCTTCGCCAAGGCCCACCTTGGTGTAGTAGAATTTGCGGAAGTCGTGGTCGGGGTTGGGCATGGGTGACCTCCTCAGCGGTTTTGCCGCCCGGCTTCGTATTCTGCAAGATAGTCTTCCAGCACGCGGATGACCATTCGGACGTCTTCTTCCTCGTGGCTTTCGCGGATCATGTCGGTGCCTTCTGCCACGATGCGGGGCGTTATGAAGTCGCCGTTGTCGGCATAGGTTTTCAGATTGCGCAGGGCGTTCATGACGGTTTGCTTGGGGTGAAGGAGGTGAGACTTCGCGAATGACCTTTCAGCGACATCCCTGATCTGGGATGCTCTGTCGAGGTGAAAGAAGCTGTCGTCGCCTTCGAGGTAATAGGCCTCGTCTTCGGGGCCGAACTCGCCACAGAACGCGGCGAAGGATTTCATCGTGAACGGGGGGAGGTGGTGCTTTCGAATGCGGCGGGTCATTTTCGGGCGCTTTCCCTGATGTCACGCTTGTATCTGGCCAGACCCCGGTTGGCTTCGATGTAGTTTTGGGGATCATCCTTCAGCCGCCTTTCGATGGCCTCGGTGATTTTGTCGATACCTTCGCGCTCGCGGCCTTCGGTGACCATGTATATATCGCTGCGGGTGGAGATTTCCTGGGCAGCATGAAAATCGGTATCTGTTTTCAGGGCCTTCAGTTCGTCGAGGATGGTCTTGGCCTCATGCGGGTCGCTGTAGAAGAACCACGAAACGCCATAGGCGATCAGGCGCGTGTCATAGCCGAACTCTTCACCGACATCCTGATGGCAGTTTTCGCAGAATAGAGCAAAATGGCGGAGGTTGTCGGGCGGAGGTGCAAACCTATTCATCCACGTCGTCCATGTCGGCCTGACCCGACAGCCGGCGGCGCACATGGCTCCAGCTGAGGCCGATACCGAGGACGAAGGCTAGTGCGATCAGCGCGAGCCAAACCATCTGGGAGGTGTCGCGGAGCGTGAGCAGGCCGTAATCGTAAAGCACCCAGACCACTGCGGCGACGATGGCGATCACCATGAACATGCCGAACGCCCCGATCGAGCGCAAAGTGGCGCGCAGGTAGATGATATAGCCCACCGCCAAGAGCAGCCCCAGCAGCACCGCGAGCGGCATCTGGTCGTAGAAATTGGCCCGGACCCAGGTGACGTAGTTCCATTCCGTCGGGTTGAAGGTGGCGACGAGCAGAAGAAACGCCGCCACGAGGCGCCAGATAAAGCCGGTCATTTGTGTCCCCCGTCCCCTTGTTTTCTCTTTCCTTCGCCCAACGGGGCGCATCTGTCCAGCCCCGAGGGGCCGGGGAGCCCTGCGAATTTGCGGTTTCAACGGCGCGCGGGCGGGGATATACGGGCGCGGGATTTCCTACCGAAAGGACTGACATGGCCAACGTGGTTGTCGTGGGCGCCCAGTGGGGTGACGAGGGCAAAGGCAAGATCGTCGACTGGCTGAGCGAGCGGGCCGATGTGATCGCGCGGTTTCAGGGCGGGCACAATGCCGGCCACACGCTGGTGATCGACGGCGAGGTCTACAAGCTGAATGCGCTGCCTTCGGGCGTGGTGCGGGGTGGCAAGCTGTCGGTGATCGGCAATGGCGTGGTGCTGGACCCGTGGCATCTCGTGCAGGAGATCGAGACGATTCGGGCGCAGGGCGTGACGATCACGCCCGAGACGCTGATGATCGCCGAGAACACGCCGCTTATCCTGCCGTTCCATGGCGAGCTGGACCGGGCGCGCGAGTCGCAGAATTCGGTGGCCAAGATCGGCACCACCGGGCGCGGCATCGGGCCGGCCTATGAGGACAAGGTGGGGCGCCGGGTGATCCGGGTGGCCGATCTGGGCGACGACGCGACGCTGGAGTTGCGGGTGGACCGGGCGCTTATCCATCACAACGCGATGCGCCGGGGGCTTGGGCTGGGCGAGATCGACCGCGACGGTCTGATCGCCAAGCTGAAGGAGATCGCGCCGGAGATCCTGCAATATGCCGGACCGGTGTGGAAGGTGATGAACGACAAGCGCAAGGCAGGCCGGCGGATCCTGTTCGAAGGCGCGCAGGGGGCGCTGCTGGATATCGATTTCGGCACCTATCCTTATGTGACCTCGTCGAACGTGATCGCCGGGCAGGCGGCCACCGGCACCGGGATCGGGCCGGGGTCGATCGATTATGTTCTGGGGATCGTGAAGGCCTATACCACCCGCGTGGGCGAGGGGCCGTTCCCGACCGAGCTGGATGACGAGGATGGCCAGCGGCTGGGCGAGCGGGGCCGGGAATTCGGCACCGTGACCGGGCGCAAGCGGCGCTGCGGGTGGTTCGACGCCTGCCTCGTGCGGCAGACCTGTGCCACCTCTGGCGTGAAGGGCATCGCGCTGACCAAGCTTGACGTGCTGGACGGGTTCGAGGTGCTGAAGATCTGCGTGGGCTACGAGCTGGACGGGCAGCGGCTGGATTACCTGCCGACGGCGGCGGATGCGCAGGCGCGCTGCACGCCGGTCTACGAGGAGATGCCGGGCTGGAGCGAGTCGACGGAAGGCGCGCGGAGCTGGGCGGACCTGCCGGCCAACGCGATCAAGTATGTGCGGCGGGTCGAGGAATTGATCGACTGCCCGGTCGCGCTTTTGTCGACATCGCCCGAGCGGGAAGACACGATCCTCGTGACCGACCCGTTCGCGGACTGAGGCGCGGGGATATGCCGAAGCTGAGCTACAAGGCGCGGCGGCGTTGGTCGCTGGTGCTGCTGCTGATCGGGCTGCCGCTGTATATCGTGGTGGCGGTGAGTTTCACCGACTGGCTGCGGGCGCGGTACGAGGGAATGCCGGTTCTGGTGGAGTTGCTGGTTTTCGTGGTTCTGGGGTTCTTGTGGATGCTGCCTTTCCGGTTCGTGTTCCTCGGAGTGGGCAAGGAAGACCCGGATAAGGACGGGTAGGGAGGGGGCGCTGCCCCCGACGTTGAAATCCCGAAGGATTTCAACGCCTCCCCCGGGATATTTGCGACCAAGAAGAAGCAGGGGCGAATGACCGGCTTCTTCTTGGTGAAAATATCCCCGCCGGAGGCTCCTGCAGCTGCCACGAGGCGCTGTCAGTCGAGTTTTCGGGCCTCGTCGATGAGCATCACCGGAATGCCGCCCCGGATGGGGAAGGCGAGGCCGGCGGAGGGGCTGACGAGTTCCTGTGCCTCGGCGTCGTAGCGCAGGGTGGTGTGGGTCTGGGGGCAGACCAGCGCCTCGAGCATGCGGCGGTCGGTGGCGGATTTGCCGGAGGGGCCGGGCGTGTCGGTCATTGCAGGATTTCCTTGTCGTCGCCGCCGCGCAGGGCGTATTCGAGCAGCGTCACCAGCGTTTCGCGGCGGGTGGTGAGGGAGGGCGCCTCGAGCAGGGCCTGCTTGTCCTCGGGCTCAAACCCCAGCAGCATCGAGAGCGAGTTGATCAGCAGCTCGTCATCGGCCTCTTTCAGGGTGTCCCAGTCGGTCTGCAGCTCGCGCGAGTCGAAGTAGCGGGAGAGCAGGTTCATGAAGGCCTCGCGGTCGAAGCCGGTATCGGTGTCGGTGGGGCCGAGGTCGCGGTCGAACCCGTCCCACGAGATGCGGGCGCGGCGGTAGGGGGTGAAGCCGTCGATCTCTTCCAGCAGGCGGTAGCGGGAAATGCCGGTGAGCGTGATCATGTAGCGCCCGTCCTCGGTTTCCGACATCTGGGTCACCCGGCCGACGCAGCCGATCGCCTGTAGCCGGTCGCAATCCTTCTGACCCGGAGACTTTTGCCCCGGCGACATGCTGGGCTGGACCATGCCGATGAGCCGCCCGGGCGATTTCAGGGCGTCGTCGAGCATGGCGAGGTAGCGCGGCTCGAACAGGTGCAAAGGCAGCCGCGAGCGGGGCAGGAGGAGTGCCCCGGTCAATGGAAAGACCGGGATCACGTCAGGAAGATCGGCCTGGTTGAACATGATCCTCAACCTAGCCTGTTCAGCGGTTCAGGCAAATATCATCGAGCTCAGTTTTCTACGCCCGTGAAGAACGATGGGATCGTTCGGTTTCAGGGCGTCGAAAATGGTGAAAAGCTGTTGCTTGGCGGCCTCGTCGTTCCACTCGCGGTCGCGCTGGAAGAGGTCGAGTAGCTGATCGACCGCTTCCTGCGTTCGGCCGTTGGCGTGCAGGGCCTGGGCGAGGTCGAAGCGGGCCTGGTGGTCGTCGGGGTTGGCCTCGACCGCGGCGGTCAGTTCGCCCACGGGGCCGGCGCCCGCCGCCTGTTTTGCGAGGTCGAGCGCGGCATTGGCGGCTTCCAGCTCTGGCGCCTTGGAAATCTCGGCCGGGGCGCCGTTGAGAATTGCCTCGGCCTGTTCGAGATCGTCGAGCGCGATATGGGCGCGGACGAGCCCGGCATAGGCGCGGGCGCTCTTGTCGTCTTCCTGCAGTATGGCGGCGAAGGTCTGGGCGGCGTCGGTGGCCGCGCCCTGATCGAGCATTTCCTCGGCCGCGTCGAGCGCGTCGTCGAGCCCGCCGCTGGCGTCGCCGCCGGACTGGCCGACGATACGGTCGACAAAGGCGTCGAGCTCGGATTGGGGCACCGCGCCCTGAAAGCCGTCGATCGGCTGGCCCTGCCAGAAGGCATAGACGGTGGGTATGGACTGTACCCGCAGTTGACCGGCGATGGCCTGATTCTCGTCGACATTGACCTTGGCGAGTTTCACCGCGCCCTTGGCCTTGGTCACCGCGGCCTCGAGCGCGGGGGTGAGGGTCTTGCACGGTCCGCACCACGGCGCCCAGAAATCAACGATCACCGGCACGGTCTGGCTGGCTTCGATCACCTCGGCCATGAAGTCGGCCTCGGAGACATCCTTGATCAGGTCGCCGGCGGCGGGTGAATTCTGGTTTTGGCCCAGTTCCAGCATTGTCGTCTCCATCGGATTGGTCTTGCCCCTATATGTGGACGGGGGCCGTGAAGTCAAAGGTCAAAGCTTGCGAAAACCGGCGCGTGGTCGCTGGGTTTCTCCCAGCCGCGGGCCGGGCGGAGGACACGGCTGGAATGGCCGGCCTCGGCGATGTCGGCGCTGGCCCAGATATGGTCGAGCCGGCGGCCCTTGTCGGCGGCGTCCCAGTCGCGGGCGCGGTAGGACCACCAGCTGTAGAGTTGCCCCTCGGGGATGTCCCGGCGGGTGACGTCGGCCCAGCGGCCGGCCTCCATCACGTCGTTGAGGTGATCGACCTCGACGGGGGTGTGGCTGACCACCTTGAGGAGCTGCTTGTGCGACCAGACGTCATCCTCGCGCGGGGCGATGTTGAGGTCGCCCACGAGGATGGATTTCGCCGGCGCGTCGTCGCGGCACCAGTCGCGCATCTCGGTGAGGTAGTCGAGCTTTTGGCCGAACTTGTCGTTGACCTCGCGGTCGGGCACGTCGCCGCCGGCGGGGACGTAGAAATTGTGGATGACGGTGCCGTTTTCGAGGCGGCCGGCGATGTGGCGGGCGTGGCCGAGCTTGGCGAAGTCATGCGCGCCGACCTCCTCGATCGGCTGCTTGGACAGGATGGCGACGCCGTTATAGCCCTTTTGCCCGCGGGCGATCATGTGGGTGTAGCCCAGATTCGCGAACATCTCGGCGGGGATCTTTTCCACCGGGCTCTTGCATTCCTGCAGGCAGAGCACGTCCGGCGCTTCCTCTTTCAGGAGCTTGCAGACGATGGGCGCGCGCAGGCGGACCGAGTTGATGTTCCATGTGGCGAGGGTGAAAGGCATGGGGGTCTCCGGTGTCAGTCGCGCGAGAGGTAAAGGCCGGGGCGGGAAACGTCCAGCCCGGTGCGGGAGGGAATTTTCGGGGGCGGGGCACGGTGGAAACGGGTGCGGCGGGGCGCTTTGGAATTGACCGCTCTGCCGAAGGCGCAATAGATTTGCGGCGGTATTTCAGACAAGTCATTCGGAGAGCAGCGCATGGTCGACACGGCACCCACCCAAACACCGGACGCCCCGCCGTCAAAGCCCCGCAAGGGCGGCATCAACGCCTTTCTGCATGGCGTGAAGGCGCTGGTGGAGGCGAACCCGCTGCTGTCGATCCTGAGCGGGGTGTTGCTGTTCCTCGTGGGGTGGTTCGGCAATCTTGCGCTGGACAATGTGTATCGCGCCGTCTTTCCGGATCAGAACCTGATCCGGGCGCAGGTGCTGCGGGAGCAGATCAACAGCAAGACCGACACGATCGGCGCCAAGCTGGAGGTCATGGAGGCGAACCTGTCGAAGGTGGGCAGCGATGGCGAGGAGGCGCGGGTGTTCCTGGCCGCCGCCGAGACGGTGATGCGCGAACTGGAAAGCCTGCGGCCCGAGATTTCGCAGCTGGCGAACGAGGCGGACCGCTATACCGCGCGGCTGGCCAGTGCGAAGGCGAGCGAGCTGGCCAGCACGGGGCAGAGCGCGCAGGCGGATTTCGTGTTGCCGCTCACCGGCGGGATGACGCTCTGCCCCTCGCGGTTCACCTTCGGGGTGGTCCGGTCTTCCTCTCCCGGTCATGTTTACATGACCGTGTCGCAGGACGGGCAATCCAACGCCGCCAATGTCATTCCGGGTCAGGCGGTGCGGCTGAACGGGCAAGGCGACAGCGTGAGCATCAGCTATCTCGGCCCGCAGGACGACACCGGCCTGCACCGGTTCAACTTTTCCTGCATCGACGGCTGAGCCCGGTCAGGTGCCGTTCGGCGTCAGCAGCACCTTGCCGGAGCGTTCACCGGCGGCGGTGTAGGTGGCCGCCTCGGCGATGTCTTCGAGGGCGAAGTGGCGGTCGACCGGCGCGCTGAGTTTGCCGGAGGCCACAAGCGCGGTGAGTTCGCCATAGACTTGGCTCCGGCGCTCGGGCGTCGCCTCCTCGAACCACTGGGCCAGCCAGAAGCCGCGCAGGGTGATGCTTGAGAAGATCAGCACCTTGGCGTCGAGCGGGGCGGGGGCCATGGACATGGCGCCGTAGCTGACCAGCGTGCCGCCGGGGGCGAGGCAGGCGGCGAGGCGTGCCATGGTGTCGCCCGCCACCGCGTCGAGGGCAAGGCGGACGGGGGCGTCGTCGGTGGCCTGGGCCACGTCGCGGGGCAGGGTCTCGTCATCGACGAGCACGGCGTCGGCGCCCATCTCCTTGAGCCCGGCCACGGCGCTTTCTCGGCGGACGACGCAGGCGACCTTGAGCCCGCGCGCATGGGCGAGCTGGATCACGTAGGCGCCCACGGCGGAATTGGCGGCGGACTGGATGACCCAGTCGCCCTCGGCCAGCCGGGCGAAATCGTCGAGCAGCAGGTAGGCGGTGGCGGGGTTGATGGCGAGCATCGCAAGCTGGTCGAGGTCGCCATCGGGGAGGGGCACGAAATTGCCCGCGCCGGCGACGATCTCGGTGGCCCATGTGCCGCTGCCGGCGGGCAGGAGTACAAGCTGGCCCTCTTTCAGGTCGGTGCCATTGGCGTCGGTGACGCGGCCCAGCCCCTCGTTGCCGGGGGTGGCGGGCAGGTCGGGGCGGACGCCGTATTGCCCGGCGATCTGGATCAGGTCGGAAGGGTTGATGGGGGCGCGGAGGACTTCGACCCGGACGTCGCTGGCGCCGAGGACCGCGTTTTCGGTTTCGACGCAGCGCAGGACCTTGGCCGGGTCGCCGAATTCTTCGTGGATCACCTGTTTCATCGGGAGGCTCCTTTGGTTGCTGGTCCCGATATTGGGGCTTGGGGCGGAAACGCCAAATGGTGACGCGGCGGGAGGGGGGACGGCTGCCGCCGTCGGACCGGCGCGGCGCGGGGAATTAACCCGGTGAAGCAACGTTCTGGGGCAGCTGCGTGAAAACGGCGGGGGCGACCAAAAAAAAGCCCCGGCGCAAAGGCCGGGGCAGTCCAACAGGGAGGTACATGTGATTTACCGCACATGTAACGGCGTGGAGATCATCTATGCGCCGATTGCGGCGTGTTCAATGGCCCCCTAGGGTTTCGTTCAGGCCAGCAGCCGATAGCCGCCGGATTCGGTCACCAGCAGGCGCGCGTTCGAGGGGTCGGGCTCGATCTTTTGCCGCAGGCGGTAGATGTGGGTTTCCAGCGTGTGGGTGGTGACGCCGGCATTGTAGCCCCAGACCTCGTGCAGGAGCACGTCGCGAGGGACCACGCCCTCGGTCGAGCGGTAGAGGAACTTGAGGATGTTCGTCTCTTTCTCGGTGAGGCGGATCTTCTTGTCGTCCTCGGTCTGGAGCATCTTCATGGCGGGCTTGAAAGTGTACGGCCCGAGCTGGAACACGGCATCCTCGGATTGCTCGTGCTGGCGGAGCTGGGCGCGGATGCGGGCCAGGAGGACGGGGAACTTGAAGGGCTTGGTGATGTAGTCGTTGGCGCCGGCGTCGAGGCCAAGGATGGTGTCGGCATCGCCGTCATGGCCCGTCAGCATCAGGATCGGCGCCTTGACGCCCTGTTTGCGCATCAGCCGGCAGAGCTCTCGCCCGTCAGTGTCGGGCAGGCCCACGTCGAGGATCACGAGGTCGTAGATCGTGTCCTTTACGCGCTGCATCGCCTCGGCGCCGTTGCCGGCTTCGAAGACGTCGAAATCCTCGGTCATCACGAGCTGTTCGCCGAGCGCCTCGCGCAGGTCCTCGTCGTCGTCGACCAGCAGGATTTTCTTGAGCTGTGCCATGGTTGGGTATCCTCGTTTGCTTTCGGCAGATGTGTGCCGACGGGCCGCGCGGGGCAAGAACTGTGACAGGGCGTTCACGGCCAAGTGTTGCCATGTGGCCAATTGTTTCAATTCGTTGCAAAAGAGGCTACATCCGTTTCTCAACTTTCACGCGCCGGGATGTGACCGAATGAGCCTTGCCCCTGACCTGACCGAAATCCTCGCGCGGGCGCGCAGTGATCTGCGCATGGGGGTGCCGGTGGTGCTGACCGGGCCGGAGGGGGCGCTGCTGGTGCTGGCGGCGGAGACGCTGGACGCGGGGCGGCTGGCGGATATCCGGGCGCTGGGCGGGCCGCCGGTGGTGGTGATCAGCGCGCGGCGGGCGGAGACGCTGAAGGCGCGGCCCTATGATGGCGATCTGGCAAGGATCGTGCTGCCGCCGGATGCGGGGCTGACTTGGGTGCTGGGGGTGGCGGATCCGGCGGATGATTTGCGCACGCCGATGAAGGGGCCGCTGGTGTCGGAACGGGGCGGCGGCGTGGAATTGCACCGGCTGGCGCTGAAGCTTGCCAAGACGGCGCGGCTGTTGCCGGCGGTGCTGGTGCTGCCGTTGAAGAATGCCGCGTCGTTTTCGCAGGAACGTCGGCTGACGGTGGTGGATGGCATCGCGGCGGCGCCGCTGCTGGAGGCGGCCAGCCCGCTGCATCCGGTGGTGAGCGCCCGGCTGCCGCTGGAGGTGTCGGAGGCGGGCAAGCTGCATATCTTCCGGCCCGAGGATGGCGGCGAGGAGCATTACGCCATCGAGATCGGCCAGCCCGCGCGGGATGCGCCGGTGCTGGCGCGGCTGCATTCGGCCTGTTTCACGGGCGACCTGATGGGCAGCCTGAAATGCGATTGCGGCCCACAGTTGCGCGGGGCGCTTGCGCAGATGGGTGAAGAGGGGGCGGGCGTGCTGCTCTACCTCAATCAGGAAGGGCGGGGGATTGGCCTTGCCAACAAGATGCGCGCCTACAGCTTGCAGGATCAGGGCTTCGACACGGTGGAGGCCAATCACCGGCTGGGCTTCGAGGATGACGAGCGCGATTTCCGGATCGGGGCGGATATCCTTTCCCGGATGGGGTTTTCGGCGGTCAGGCTTCTGACCAACAACCCGGCGAAAATCGCGATGATGCAGCAGAACGGCATCGAGGTGGCCGAGCGCGTGCCGCTGAAAGTGGGCGAGACGGCGCATAACCGAGCGTATCTGGCGACCAAGGCGAAGAAGTCGGGCCACCTGTTATAGGCTGAAAGTTGGGGAGCCTCCGGCGGGGATATTTTCGGGCAGAAGACGCTTGGGGTGCCGCGCCTGCTTCTTCTTGGGGTAAATATCCCGGGGGTTTGGGGGCTGGCCCCCAATCATCTGGCCGCGCGGGCCTGCATGACGTCGCGGCCGAGTTCCAGCGTGTAGGCGGCCAGTTCTTCGAGGGCGGTTTCGGCGGTGGTGCTGTCGCCCGCCTCGATGGCGTCGGCGATGCCTGTGTGGAAGGCGACGATCGCCTCGCGGGAGCGGGCGGTGAAGGTGATCATGTTCATCAGCGGCTGCATGGCCTCGACCGCGCCGGCGAGCTGGTAGCTGAGCACCGGGTTGCCGGCCGCGTCGACCAGCGCGCGGTGGAAGGTGACATCGGAGGCGCAGAAGCTCTCATCCGACAGGCCGGGCTGGCCCTGCCGGTGGATTTCGGCGCGCATGGTGGCGAGGTGGTCGGGGGTGCGGCGGGCGGCGGCCAAGGGCGTGCAGGCGCGTTCGAGCGCGTAGCGGGCCTCGCAGGCCGTCTCGAAACTGACGCCGTTCATCGACAGGAGCAGGGTGGAGGTGGTGATCTGCTGCCCATAGGCCTCTTCATAGGAGAGGCGATTGACGAAGGCGCCGCCGAAGGCGCCGCGCTGGGTGCGGATGAGGGATTGGGCGGCCAGCCGCTTGAGCGCCTCGCGCACGGTGGGGCGGGAGACGTTGAACTGCTCGGCGAGCTCGGCCTCGGAGGGGAGGCGTTCGCCGGTGATCATCCGCCCCTCGACGATGGCGTCGCGGATCGCGGTGGCGATCTGGGCCGAGAGGTCGGCCTTCTGGGGTTTGGCGGGTTGGGGTTTTGCAGTTTCCATTTGTCATACATTTAAATGTCTGACATTTTCCGCGCAAGGGACGAGTCGGGAAGGGAGGCCCATGCGCGACACATTTGCCATGCCGCTTCGCAGCCTTTTATGGCTGGCCTTTTTCGCCAGTATTCTGGCCGCGTGGTGGTGGCTGTACCAGATGGCGATGGGCATGGATCTCGACCTGATCGGGCGGCCCGGCGAGATGGGTCGGCGGATGGCTGCGATGGACCCGCGCATGGACATGTACATGCCGATGGCAGAATTCTGGCCGCTGTTTGCCATGTGGGCGGTGATGATGGCGGCGATGATGCTGCCGACGCTGGTGCCGACGCTGCGCGCCTATGAAGACCTGATGGTGTCGGCCGATGGAAGCTGGGGTGGCTGGCTGGGGCTGGTTGCGGGATACGCCATCGTATGGATTGGCTTTGCGGCCGCGATCACCGGCGTGCAGCTTGCGCTGCTGTACGGCGGTGTGATCGACATGCTGGGTATTCCGAAATCGCTGCTGATCTCCGGCGGGCTGCTGATCGTGGTGGGGGCGTTTCAGTTCACCCGCACCAAGGAGGTGTGCCACGGGGTCTGTCACAGCCCGATGAGCTATTACCTTGGCCACTGGCGCCCCGGCGCGCTGGGCGGGCTGAGGATGGGGCTGGGGCTGGGCGGGTTCTGTGCCGTCTGTTGCTGGGGGTTCATGGCGCTGGGCTTTGTCGGCGGGGTGATGAGCCTGTTGTGGATGGGGCTGGCGACGTTGTTCATGGTTCTGGAAAAATTGCCCGAGATCGGCCACCGTGTGGTGAGGCCGATGGGCGTGATATTGATGGCGGGCGGGCTGGTGGTTCTGGTCTGGCCTTATGTGACGGGAGGATAGGACAGATGGCTCTGACACGCAGGCAGGATGCCGACAAGCTGCCGATTTCGCAGCGGATCGATAACCGGATGGCGAACCCCAAGCGGCGGAAGATGACTCCGACCGAGTGGAAGATCAAGGGCGAGCTGTTCCTGAACTGCTCGTGCGAGTTGTTCTGCCCGTGCGTGGTGAGCCTTGGCAAGCACCCGCCGACGGAGGGCGATTGCAAGGCGTGGATGGCGATTGCCATCGACGAGGGGCATTACGAGGGCGAGGACCTGTCGGGCTTGAACGTGGGCCTGATGGTGGAGATCCCCGGGCGGATGGCCGAGGGTGGCTGGAAGGTGGCGGCCTATGTGGACGAGCGGGCGAGCGGGAAGGCGTATAACGGCTTGTTGCAGATCTTTTCCGGTGCGGCGGGCGGCACGACGGGCCTGTTCACCATGCTGGTGAGCGATATCGTGGGGGCCGAGCGCGAGAAGGTCGAGATCGTGCGCGAGGGCAAGCGGCGGGGCCTTTATATCGGGCGCAAGATACAGGGCGAGATCGAGATGATCGATGGGGCGAGCCCGGATCATCCGGTGATGATCTCGAATTCGAAATACTGGATGGGCCCCGACATCATCGCCGCGCGCGGGCTGAAGTCGCGGGTGCGCGATTACGGGCGGATTTGGGATTTCGGTGGCAAGTCGGCCGAGATCTGCCCGATCGACTGGGGCGGTCCGAAGTAAGGAGCGGCGGGCATGATCACACCGGAGTATTGCCGCCTGATGGCGCGTTACAACGCTTGGCAGAACCGCCAGATCGAGAAGGCGCTGGAGGGCGTGTCGCTGGAGGATCTGAAGGCGGATCACGGGGCGTATTTCGGGTCGATCCTGGGCACGCTGAACCATCTTGTCTGGGGCGACCGGATGTGGATGAGCCGGTTCGACCCGGCCTGCGAGAAGCCCGAGGGCGGGATCAGGGAGAGCACCGCCCTGTTTCCGACGCTGGGCGCGTGGAGTGCCGAGCGGTTCCGGGTCGATGGGGTGATCTCGCGCTGGGCGGCGGATCTGCATTCCGTCGCGCTGACCGGGAGTTTCACGTTCTATTCGGGCGCGATGGGCTGTGAGGTGACGCGCCAGATCGCGCCCTGCGTGGTGCATATGTTCAACCACCAGACCCATCATCGCGGGCAGATACACGCGATGATGACGAAGACCGGGCTGAAGGCGCCGGTCACCGACCTTTTCATCATGCCGGACGAGGAGTGAGCCCGATGGGTGCGCCGCTTTTGTCGCCGTCACGCCGGTTGCGCCGGACGCCGTTCTCGGAGGGCGTCGAGGCGGCGGGGGTGAAGGCCTATACGGTCTATAATCACATGCTGCTGCCGACGGTGTTCCGGTCGGTCGAGGAGGATTACCGCCACCTGAAGGAGGCGGTGCAGGTCTGGGACGTGGCCTGTGAGCGGCAGGTGGAGCTGCGCGGGCCGGATGCCGGGCGGCTGATGCAGATGCTGACGCCGCGGGATTTGCGGGGGATGCTGCCGGGGCAGTGCTATTACATGCCCATTGTTGACGAGACGGGTGGCATGCTGAACGATCCGGTAGCGGTGAAGCTGGCGGAGGACCGGTTCTGGATTTCGATTGCCGATAGCGACCTTTTATTTTGGGTCAACGGGGTGGCGCAGGGCTGGCGGTTGGATGTGCTGATCGACGAGCCGGATGTCTCGCCCCTGGCGGTGCAGGGGCCGAAGGCGGATGAGCTGATGGCGCGGGTGTTCGGCGAGCAGGCGCGGGATATCCGGTTTTTCCGGTTCGCGCCGCTGGAGTTTCAGGGGCGGTCGCATATCGTGGCGCGCTCGGGCTATTCCAAGCAGGGCGGGTACGAGATTTACGTGGAGGGCGGCGATGCCGGGATGCCGCTTTGGAATGCGCTGATGGAGGCGGGGAAGGATCTGGACGTGCATGCGGGCTGTCCGAACCTGATCGAGCGGATCGAGAGCGGCTTGCTGAGCTATGGCAATGACATGACCGACGACAACACGCCGCATGAATGCGGGCTGGGGCGGTTCTGTAACACCCAGTCGGCGGTGGGGTGTATCGGGCGCGATGCGCTGCTGCGGGTGGCCAAGGAAGGGCCGGTGCAGCAGATTAGGGCCTTGGCGATCGTGGGGCCGAAGGTGCCGGTTTGCGACAAGTGGTGGCCGGTGACGGCGGGCGGCAAGACGGTGGGGCGAGTGAGTTCCGCCGCGTGGAGCCCGGATTTCGGCACCAACGTGGCCATCGGCATGGTGCGGCTGACCCATTGGGATGCGGGCGACACGGTAGAGGTGCATACGCCCGACGGGGTGCGGCAGGCCGAGGTGCAGGCCGCGTTCTGGAACTGAGGCCGGGGAGGGGGCGCTGCCCCCGCCGTTGAAGTCCCGGTGGGCCTTCAACGCCTCCCCCGGAGTATTTTTGGAAAGATGAAGCGGGGCCGCCGGCCCTGTCACGGAAAGGAGCGAGACATGTTCAACGCACTGGTCGTCGAGAAGGACGAGGAAAGCGGCAAGACCTCCGCAGAGGTGAAGCAGATCGGCGAGGAGGATTTGCCGGAGGCCGAGGTGACGGTGGCGGTGGAGTATTCCACGGTGAACTACAAGGACGGGCTGTGCATCGGGCCGGGCGGTGGATTGGTGCGGAAATATCCGCATGTGCCGGGGATCGATTTTGCCGGGACGGTCGAGGCGAGTGACGATGACCGCTACAAGCCGGGCGACAAGGTGGTTCTGACCGGCTGGCGCGTGGGCGAGGCGCATTGGGGCGGCTATGCCCAGAAGGCGCGGGTGAAGGCCGATTGGCTGGTGCCGCTGCCCGATGGCCTCGATACGCGGCAGGCGATGGCGGTGGGCACCGCCGGGTTTACCGCGATGCTGGCGGTGATGGCGCTGGAGGATCAGGGGCTGAAGAGCGGGCCGGTGCTGGTGACCGGGGCTGCGGGCGGCGTGGGCTCGGTCGCGACGGCGATCCTCGCCAAGCTGGGGCACGAGGTGGCGGCGGTCACCGGGCGGCCGGAGCAGGAGGATTACCTGAAAGGGCTGGGCGCCAGCCGGATCGTGCCGCGCGAGGAGCTGACCGAGGTGACGAAGAAGCCACTGGAGGCGGAGGCCTGGGGCGGCTGTGTCGATGCCGTGGCGGGGTCCTTGCTGGGCCGGGTGCTCAAGCAGATGGAATATGGCAGTTCGGTCGCGGCGATCGGGCTGGCCGGTGGGGCGGCCATCGAGGGGGCGTTGATCACGCCGTTTATCCTGCGGGGGGTGAACCTCTTGGGCATCGATAGCGTGATGCAGCCCTATGAGAACCGCGTGCGCGCATGGGAGCGGATCGCGAAGGACCTGCCGATGGACAAGCTTGAGGCAATGGTGCAGAGCGCGACGCTGTCGGACCTGCCGCAGCTGGGCCGCGATATCCTGAAGGGGCAGGTGAAAGGGCGCGTCGTGGTGGACGTGAACGCCTGACCTGACGCGTCTTAGCTGATCTGGACGGCCATCCGTGGGAACGGGTGGCCGTTTTTCAATGGGGACGGGGCCCGGCATGGGAAATCGGGGGATATTACGCGCGATTTTGCCGAATCGCCCATGGGATAGGGGCAATTCATGGCCGGTTCCTTGCCGGTTCACCGGGGATTCGATAGGAATCCGGCGGTCTGGGCGCGAAATTGCAAAAAATTCTGGGAATTCGGGGGAAATTTCGCCCAGACGTAGATATCACAATATCTTGTGTTCATGTGAGGGTGTGTAGCTAGGGAAGGGGTGGTATCCGCCGAATTCACCACATTATGTTGTTTTGAGGAGGGGGCAAAATCAACATCCTGTAGGAAATCGGCGCAGAAAGTTGTTGCTATCCATGAATTCCCATGGCATCCCTAGTAACACGATGAGGACGGGAACACAGGGGCGCTACAAAGACCCCGAATAAAAATCCCAAGTCAGGTTTCATACAGGCACCCGCTTTCATCGAACGAAGAGATCCGGCGCGCGGGCGAGCAGACATCCCCCCAGGTGGCGCGCGCAGTCGGACACCCGCTCAGCGGGACGAGGGCGGCGGATTGGGCACTGGCAGCAGCTCAATCCGCCGTTTCGTTTCTCAGGGGTCATTTTTTCAAAACGGGGGGTTTGCGAGAGGGCCAGGGGACAGTGGTTCGCAGGTTCAGAGGTGAGGACACCTTCAAGGTGGACGCCAAGGGGCGGATTTCGATCCCAGCCTCTTTTCGGCGTGTGCTGGAGGCCTCGGACCCGAACTGGACCGACGGTTTGAACCCCGAACTGGTCATCGTCTATGGCGATCACCGCCGCAAATACCTTGAATGCTATACCATCGAAGCCATTGAGGAGGTCGACGAGCAGATCGCCGGCCTGCCGCGCGGCTCGATGGAGCGCAAGATGCTGCAACGTCTGTTTCACGGCCAGTCGCACCCCACCAGCGTGGACGAGACCGGGCGGCTGGTGCTGCCGGCGAAGCTGCGCAAGAAGATCGGCCTTGATGACAAGGCGTTCTTTATTGCCGCCGGCGATACCTTTCAGATCTGGAAACCCGAAACCTACGAGGAAGAGGAGCTGTCGAAGACCGAGGCGTGGCTGGACGAGCTGCCCGAGGATTTCGACCCGCTGGTCTATCTCGACGGTCCGCGAGGGGGGTGAGGCATGGCTGCTGCTGCCAAGGCCGCCAGTCCCGATCCGCATATCCCTGTTCTTCTGCGTCCTTTGCTGGACGCCGTGGCGCCGGTGGAGGGCGTCTGGATCGATGGCACGCTGGGCGCGGGCGGCTATGCGCGCGGGCTTTTGGAGGCGGGGGCGGAGAGCGTTATCGGCATCGACCGCGATCCGCTGGCGCTGGATATGGCGCGGGACTGGGCCGGGGCGTATGGCGACCGGGTGAAGCTGGTGCAGACCACGTTTTCGCATATGGATGAGGCCGGCAACGCCGTGGATGGCGTCGTGCTGGATCTTGGCGTGTCCTCGATGCAGTTGGACCGGGCCGAGCGGGGGTTTTCTTTCATGAAGGACGGCCCGCTGGATATGCGGATGAGCCAGGAGGGGCCGAGTGCCGCCGACCTTGTGAACGGGGCGGAAGAGGCGGCGCTGGCGGATATCCTGTATCTGTATGGCGAGGAGCGGGCCAGCCGGCGGATCGCAAAGTCGATCGTGAAGGCGCGGGAGGTGGAGCCGATCACCACCACGGGCGCGTTGGCCGGGATCTGCGAGCGGAGCCTGCCGCGGTCCAAGCCGGGGCAGGCGCACCCTGCGACGCGGACGTTTCAGGCCTTGCGGATCGCCGTGAATGATGAATATGCCGAACTGGTCGAGGGGCTGGAGGCCGCCGAGCGGGCCCTGCGCCCCGGCGGGCAGCTGGCGGTCGTGACCTTTCATTCCATCGAGGACCGGATCGTGAAGCGCTTTCTGCAGATGAAGTCGGACAGCGGCGGGGGTGGCAGCCGCCATGCCCCGGCCGAGGCCGAGCGTGAGCCGCAATTCACGCTGAAGCATCGCAAGGCGATCGGGCCGGACAAGGACGAGCTGGCCGTCAATCCGCGGTCGCGCAGTGCCAAGCTGCGGGTGGCGGTGCGCACGGATGCGGCGCCGGCGCCGGCGGAGCGCAAATCGCTCGGTATGCCGCAATTGAAGAGGGGAGTGTGATGCGCAGCCTGTTCTATGTTCTGACCGCGCTGTCGGTCATCGGGCTGGCCTTTTGGGCCTATCACGAGAATTACAAGACGCAGGAAGCGCAGTCGCGGGCCGAGCATCTGCAGCAGCAGATCGGGCTGGAGCGCCAGCGTCTGCGCATGCTGCGGGCCGAGTGGGCCTATCTCAACCGGCCCGAGCGGCTGCGCGATCTGGCCGAGATCAATTTCGACCGGCTGGGGCTGTTGCCGCTGCAGCCCTACCAGTTCGGCAAGATCGATCAGGTTTCCTATCCCGAGCGGGACCCGCTGCCGATCACCGACCCGGTGGATGTGATGAACATGGAGGGTCAGCCATGATCCGCACGCCGCTGCGCCCGCTGGCGCGAATCCTTCAGGCCCGTGACCGGGGCGAGAACCCCGACGCGATCGAGCGCGAGAATATCCGTGCCCGGCACGAGGAGATGCGCGACCGCGCGCGGACCCGGGCCGAGGGGCGGCTTTTGGTGCTGGGGCTGTTTTTCCTGTGCGCCTTTGCCGTGATCGGCGGGCGGATGGGCGTGCTGGCCAATTCCGAGCCGAGCGAGCCGCGCACCAGCGTGGCGGGGGCCGACATCCTTGCGCAGCGGGCGGATATCGTTGACCGGAAGGGCCGGATTCTGGCCACCAATTTCGAGACGCACAGCCTGTATGCCCAGCCGCAGCAGATGATTGAGCCGGAGCGGACGGCGGACGAGCTGGTGAAGATCTTTCCCGATCTCGAGCGGGAAAGGCTGATCAAGGATTTCACCGGCAAGCGCAAGTTCCTGTGGATCAAGAAGAAACTGAGCCCCGAGCAGAAGCAGGCGGTGCATGATATCGGCGAGCCGGGCTTGCTGTTCGGGCCGCGCGAGATGCGGCTTTATCCCAATGGCAAGCTGGCCGCGCATGTGCTGGGCGGTGCGAGCTTCGGGCGCGAGGGGGTCCATTCGGCGGAAGTGATCGGCGTGGCCGGGATCGAGAAGTTCTATGACGACCGCCTGCGCGATCCGGCGAACGGGCATGAGCCGCTGACGCTGTCGCTGGACCTGTCGGTGCAGGCGGCGGTCGAGCGGGTGCTGTTCGGCGGCATGAAGCTGATGAATGCCAAGGGTGCGGCGGCGATCCTGATGGATGTTCAGACCGGCGAGCTGATCACGCTGGCCTCGCTGCCGGATTTCGACCCGAACGACCGGCCGCGCCCGCCAACGGAGGGCAATGCCTCGGACAGCCCGCTGTTCAACCGGGCGGTGCAGGGGGTGTACGAGCTGGGCTCGACCTTCAAGATCTTTGCCATGGCGCAGGCGCTGGAGCTGGGGCTGGTGAACCCGGAGACCATGGTCGATACGCAGGGGCCGCTAACATGGGGCCGGTTCCGCATCCGGGATTTCCACGATTACGGCTCGCAATTGACGGCGACCAAGGTGATCGTGAAGTCGTCGAATATCGGCACGGCAAGGATCGCGCAGATGATCGGGGCGCCGCGGCAGCAGGAGTTCCTGAAATCGATGGGCTTTTTCGAGCCGACGGGCGTGGAGCTTGTGGAGGCGGCGGGGGCCAAACCGCTGTTGCCGCCGAAATGGTCGGAGCTTTCGACGATGACGATTTCCTATGGTCACGGGCTGTCGGCGAGCCCGCTGCATCTGGCCTCGGCCTATGCGACGATCGCCAATGGCGGGCACCGGGTGACGCCGACGCTGCTACGCCAGCCCAAGGGGCAGCTTGGGGAGGCGGTGATGTCGGAGAAGACGGCGGCCAAGTCGATGGCGATGCTGCGCAAGGTGGTCAGCGAGGGCACCGCGTCGCTGGGCGATGTGAAGGGCTATGCGGTGGCCGGCAAGACCGGCACCGCCGACAAGCCGAAGGAGAACGGCCGGGGCTATTACGAGGACCGGGTGATCGCTACCTTCGCCAGCGCGTTTCCGGCGCATGATCCGAAATACGTGCTTGTGGTGTCGCTGGACGAGCCGGTGGAAACCTCGGGCGACATCCCGCGGCGCACCGCCGGCTGGACCGCCGTGCCGGTGGCCGCCGAGATCATACGCCGCGTCGCGCCGCTTCTGGGGCTCAGACCCGAGATTGAACCCGGTGAACTGGCTGGTATAACGCTGACATCGAACTAGTCCGGACGGGCGGCATGACGAGGCGAATATCGGTGGGGCACAGAAAATCATTGGCCGAACTGGGTCTGACGGCGCAGGGCGGCAGGAAGGCCGAGATCACCGGTCTGGCGGTGGACAGCCGCGAGGTGAAGGACGGGTTCCTGTTCGCCGCGCTGCCGGGCACGCGGGTGCATGGGGGCGAATTCATTTCCTATGCGTTGCGGATGGGCGCGGCGGCGGTGC
This sequence comes from Roseovarius sp., assembly GCA_040220035.1. Taxonomy (GTDB): domain Bacteria; phylum Pseudomonadota; class Alphaproteobacteria; order Rhodobacterales; family Rhodobacteraceae; genus Roseovarius. The sequence continues at coordinate 59,346 of JAVJTX010000038.1, forward strand.
TGACCGATGCCGAGGGCGCGCGGATCGCCGAGGCGGAATTGGCCGAGAGCGATGCGGCGGTGGTGATTACCGAAGACCCGCGGCAGGCGCTGTCCTATTGCGCCGCGCTGTGGTTCGGGGCGCAGCCCGAGACGGTGGTGGCCGTGACCGGGACCAATGGCAAGACGTCCGTGGCGAGCTTTACCCGGCAGATCTGGGCGGCGATGGGGCTGGAGGCGGTGAGCATCGGCACGACCGGGGTCGAGGGCGCCTATGAGGTGCCGCTGAAGCACACCACGCCGGAGCCGATCACGCTGCACCGGGTTTTGTCGGAGAGCGAGGCCGTTGGCGTGACCCATGCCGCGATGGAGGCGTCGAGCCACGGGCTGGCGCAAAGGCGGCTGGACGGGGTCAGGATCGCGGCGGCGGGGTTTACCAACCTGACGCAGGATCACCTCGACTATCACACTGATCTTGATGATTATTTCAACGCCAAGGCGGGGTTGTTCACGCGCGTTCTGTCCGAGGATGGGGTGGCGGTGATCAATGTGGACGATCCACGCGGCCGGGACATGGCCGCGGTGGCACGCTCGCGCGGGCAGGAGGTGCTGAGCGTGGGGCGGCGTGACGGGGCCGATCTGCAGATCATCGCGCGGAGTTTCGCGCCGACGGGGCAGGTGCTGCGGTTCCAGTGGCATGGCCGCGTGGGGCAGGCGGAGCTTGGCCTGATTGGCGGGTTCCAGTCGGAGAACGTGCTGTTGGCGGCCGGGCTGGTGATCGGCGCGGGCGCCGACCCCGATCAGGTGTTCGATACGCTCCCGCGGATGGAGACCGTGCGGGGGCGTATGCAACTGGCCGCGCGGCGGGTGAACGGCGCGTCGGTCTTCGTGGATTACGCACATACGCCGGGCGCGGTGGAGACGGCGATCAAGGCGTTGCGGCCGCATGTGATGGGCCGGCTGCTGGTGATCGTGGGCGCGGGCGGCGACCGGGACCGGACCAAGCGCCCGCTGATGGGGCAGGCGGCGGCGGAACATGCCGATCTGGTGATCGTGGCCGACGACAATCCGCGCAGCGAGGACCCGGCGGCGATTCGCGCCGCGGTGATGCTGGGCTGTCCCGACGCGCTGGAAGTGGGCGATCGGGCCGAGGCGATCTTGCGGGGCGTCGATGCGCTGGGGCCGGGCGATGCCCTGCTGATCACCGGCAAGGGACATGAAACGGGCCAGATCGTGGGCGACAACATCTTTCCCTTCGATGACAGCGAGCAGGCCAGCGTCGCGGTGGCGGCGCTTGACGGCGGGCTGGCATGACGCTGTGGACGGCGGCAGAGGCGGTTGACGCCACTGGCGGTCGGGCGATCGGGGACTGGCGGGCGACGGGCGTGTCGATCGACACGCGCAGTTTGATGCCGGGCGATCTGTTCGTGGCGCTGAAGGTGGCGCGCGACGGGCATGATTTCGTGCAGGCGGCGCTGGAAGGCGGCGCGGCGGCGGCGATGGTGACCCATGTGCCGGAGGGCGTGGCCGAGGATGCGCCGCTTCTGATCGTGGAGGATGTGCAGGCGGGGCTGGAGGCGCTGGGGCGCGCGGGGCGTGCGAGGGCCAAGGCGAAGGTCGTGGCGGTGACCGGGTCGGTCGGCAAGACCTCGACCAAGGAGATGCTGCGGCATGTTCTGTCGGCGCAGGGGGCCACCCATGCGGCCGAGGCGAGTTACAACAATCACTGGGGCGTGCCGCTGACGCTGGCACGGCTGCCGAGGGATGCCGAATATGCCGTGATCGAGATCGGCATGAACCATCCCGGCGAGATCGCCCCGCTGGCGCGGATGGCGCGGCCGCATGTGGCGGTGATCACCACGGTGGCGCCGGCGCATCTGGAGGCGTTCGAGTCGATCGAGGGGATCGCGCGGGAGAAGGCGGCGATCTTCGAGGGGCTGGAGCCCGGCGGGGTGGCTGTGCTGAAGGGGGATCTGGCGACGACGCCGATCCTGATCGAGGCGGCAAAGCGCCGTGCGGGCAAGATCGTGACCTTCGGGACGGCGCCGGGCAACCATCACCGGCTGCTGAAGACCGAGATGCACGAGCGGGTGACCGTGGGCCATGCACGGATCTGGCGGACGCCGGTGGTCTACAAGGTCGGCGTGGCGGGGCGGCATTTCGCGGAGAACGCGCTGGCCGTGCTGGCCGCTGTCTGGCAGATGGGCGCGGACCGGGGGGTGGCGATCACCGATCTGGCGCGCTGGCATCCGCCGTCGGGGCGGGGCACGCGGGATGTGCTGCAGCTCGATAGCGGAGACGAGACGTGGACGCTTGACCTGATCGACGATGCGTTCAACGCCAACCCCGCGTCGATGGCGGCCTCGCTCGACATACTGGCGGCGGCGAAGCCGCGCGACGATATCGGACGCATCGCCCGGGGCCGGCGGATCGCCATTCTGGGCGACATGCTGGAGCTGGGCGAGGGCGAGCTTGCGCTGCACGCCGCGCTGGCGGAGCTTCCGCAGATGCGCGATATAGACGAGGTGCATTGCGTGGGCGAACGGATGAAGGCCCTGTGGGAGGCCCTGCCGGAAGATCAGCGGGGCCATTGCGTGGGCCGCGCCGAGAAATTGGCCGAGCGGGCGCACCGGCTGGTCGATGCGGGCGACGTGGTGCTGGTCAAGGGATCGAAGGGCAGCCGTGTCAGCCTTGTGGTTGACGCGCTGCGCAAGGCGGGCCGGGCGCTTCGGCGGGAAGAAGAGGACGACTGAATGCTGTACTGGCTGACCCTGTTTTCGGATGGCGGCGATTTCTTCAACCTGTTCCGCTATATCACCTTTCGGTCGGGCGGGGCGTTCATGACCGCGCTTGTCTTCGGCTTCATCTTCGGGCGGCCGCTGATCCTTGTGCTGCGCAAGCGGCAGGGCAAGGGCCAGCCGATCCGGACGGACGGGCCGGAGGGGCATATCACCAAGTCGGGCACGCCGACGATGGGCGGGCTGCTGATCGTGGGGGCGCTGATGACGTCCTCGCTGCTCTGGGCACGGCTCGACAACGTCTATGTGTGGCTGGTGCTGTTCGTGACGCTGGCCTTCGGGCTGATTGGGTTCTGGGACGATTATTCCAAGGTGTCGAAGCAGAACACCAAGGGCGTGCCGGGCAAGGTGCGGCTGTTGCTGGGGTTCGCCATTGCCGGGGTCGCGGCCTATTGGGCGGCGCTGCACCATCCGGCGGAGTTGCAGTTTCAGATGGCCGTGCCGTTCTTCAAGGATGTGCTGGTGAACATGGGGGTCTTTTTCATTCCCTTCGCGATGTTCGTGGTGGTGGGCGCGGCCAATGCCGTGAACCTGACCGACGGGCTGGATGGGCTGGCGATCATGCCGGTGATGATCGCGGCGGGCGCGCTGGGGATCATCGCCTACGCGGTGGGACGGGTCGATTTTTCGGAATACCTCGAGGTGCATTACGTGCCCGGATCGGGCGAGATCCTGATCTTCGTGGCGGGGCTTGTCGGTGGCGGGCTGGGGTTCCTGTGGTACAACGCGCCGCCGGCGGCGGTGTTCATGGGCGATACCGGGTCGCTGGCCCTTGGCGGCGCGCTGGGGGCGATCGCGGTGGTGACCAAGCACGAGATCGTGCTGGGCATCGTCGGCGGGCTGTTCGTGGTTGAGGCGTTGAGCGTGATCATTCAGGTGATCTATTTCAAGCGCACCGGCAAGCGGGTGTTCCTGATGGCGCCGATCCATCACCATTACGAGAAGAAGGGCTGGGCCGAGCCGACCATCGTGATCCGGTTCTGGATCATCGCGCTGATCCTCGCGATGATCGGGCTGGCGACGCTGAAGATTCGGTGAGGTGCCGCGTGCAATGGTGGGTTGGCACCCACCCTACGGGTGAGGCGACATGATTCCTGTAACCGGTTTCGAGACTGCGCGGGTAGGTATCCTCGGGCTGGGGCGGTCGGGGCTGTCGGCGGCAAGGGCGTTGCGCGCGGGTGGCGCGCATCCGGTCTGCTGGGACGACAACCCGGGCGCGCGCGAGGTGGCCGAGACCGAAGGGTTCGACGTGGGCGACCTGTCGCGGGAGGGGGCGTTCGACGCGATTGCGCGGCTGATCGTGTCGCCCGGCATTCCGCATCTTTACCCGGGTCCCAACAAGGTGGTGGCGAACGCGCTCCGGGCCGGCGTGCCGGTGGACAACGATATCGGGCTGTTCTTCCTGTCGCTGGGCACCGACAAGTGGGCCGATTTCGACGACCCGCCCAAGGTGATCGCGGTGACCGGAAGTAATGGGAAATCGACCACCTCGGCGCTCATTCATCATGTGCTGGAACATGCGGGCAAGCCTGTGCAGCTGGCCGGGAATATCGGGCGGGGGGTTCTGGATATCGATCCGCCGGAGGATGGCGGCGTGGTGGTGCTGGAGCTGAGCTCGTACCAGACGGAGCTGGCCCGTGCGCTGACGCCGGATGTGGCGGTGTTCACCAACCTGTCGCCGGATCATCTTGACCGGCATGGCGGCCTTGGCGGGTATTTCGCGGCCAAGCGGCGGCTCTTTGCCGAGGGCGGGCCGGACCGGGCGGTGATTGGCGTGGACGAGCCGGAGGGGTTGTTTCTGGCCGGGCAATTGTCGGAAGGGCCGGATGATGCGCGGGTGATCCGGGTGTCGGTCGAGGGCAAGCTTTCCGGGCCGGGCTGGTCGGTATTCGCGAAGAAGGGGTATCTGAGCGAGTACCGGAAGGGCAAGCAGACCGGCGCGATCGACCTGCGGCCCGTCAAGGGGCTGCCGGGGCGGCATAATCATCAGAACGCCTGTGCGGCCTATGCGGCCTGCCGGGCGCTGGGGCTGTCGCCCAAGGTGATCGAGCAGGGGTTTCACAGTTTCGAGGGCCTGCCGCATCGCAGCCAGGTGATTGGCGAGAAGGATGGCGTGACCTTCGTCAATGACAGCAAGGCGACCAACGTGGATTCCGCGCTGAAGGCGCTGGAGGCGTTTTCGCATATCCGCTGGATTTGTGGGGGGCTGGAGAAGGAAGGCGGGGTGGCCGGGCTGAAGCCGGGGCTGGCGAACGTGGTGAAGGCCTATGTCATCGGGCGCGAGGCGGCAGAGTTTGCCATGCAGCTCGACGGCGTGAGCGCCGAGGTCTGCACCACGATGGCGGCGGCGGTGGCGCAGGCGATGGACGAGGCCGAGCCGGGGGATACGGTTCTGCTGGCGCCGGCGGCGGCGAGCTTTGACCAGTATGACAATTTTGAGAAGCGGGGCGAGGATTTCATCGCCGAGGTTCAAGCGCGGCTTTAATTTTGGCCGGAGATGCTTGCCCTGTCTGTCGGATGCCTCCGGCGGGGATATTTGGGCCAAGAAGAAACGGCAGGGGTGTGCCTGTCTTCATCTTTCTGAAAATACTCCGGGGGTTTGGGGGCTGGCCCCCAATCCGGCAAAAGAAAACCGCCGCCCCAAGGGGCGGCGGCCGGATCGGGCGCTATGGGCGCGAGATCAATTCCAGAAGCCTTCGTCGACGCTTTCCATCGCCTCGAGGTCTTCCTCGTTCTGGCGGGTGACGTAGCCATAGGTGGCGTCGTCGACCGCGACGAGGTTCAGGTCGTCGACGGAAATCAGCACGTGCTTGTCGGCGATGTCGAGGAAGCCGCCGATCTCGGCCACGATGCCGGTGACCTGGCCGTCCTGCGACAGGACCACGTCTTCGATCTCGCCGATGGTGTTCCAGTCGGCGCCGACCTCGTTATGCACGTTGGTCGAATCCCAGCCTTCGTCATTGGCTTCGTTGACGGTGTAGATGTTGCCGCCGGTGATGTCGCGTGTGCGGATCAGGTCGCCCTGCATGCCGTTCATGTCGGCGCTTGCGACCTCGCTCGAGGCGGTGTTGCCGCTCATCGACACGTTTTCGTCCGCGTCTTTGTTGCCGCTCATGTCGGCGCTATCGACGTTGTCGGACAGGTTGGTGTCGGTGTTGTCGCCGTTCATCTCGGCGCTCTGGTCCATCTGGCCGTCATTGCCGAGGCTGGAGCCGGTCGTTTCCTCGTCGCTCTGGGCGACGGCGCCGGAGGCGGCGACGATCAGGGCGAGGGTGGATGTTGTCAGGCGGTTCATGGTGAATCTCCTTCTTTGCTTTGTGCTGAAGATTCAACGAAGTGAGGGAAATGGTGTTCCTTGCCGGTCGGGAAAAATCTTTGTCGGTCAGGTGCGGTTGCGGATGGCCTGACCGGCGGCCCAGCCCGAGGACCATGCCCATTGGAAGTTGTAGCCGCCGAGCCAGCCGGTGACATCGACCGCCTCGCCGATGATGTAGAGGCCGGGGAGGTTGGCGGACATCATGGTCTTCGAGGAGAGCCCGGCGGTGTCGATGCCGCCCAAGGTGACCTCGGCGGTGCGGTAGCCTTCGGAGCCGGTGGGTTTCAGGCGCCAGTTGCGCAAGGTGTCGGTGATTTCGGTGAGCCGCGCGTCGGACTGATCGGCGAGGTTGCCGGTGAGGTGCAGCTCGGGCGCGAGGTGGTCGACCAGCCGGGCGGGCAGGTGGCGGGCGAGTTCGGTGGTGAGGTTGCGGCGCCCCTCGCGCTGGCGCTGGTCGCGGAGGGTGTCGAGGAGGCTGGCGGCGGGGTCGAGGTCGAGGGTGATCTCGTCCCCTTCGTGCCAGTAGGAGGAGATTTGCAGGATGGCGGGACCCGAGAGGCCGCGATGGGTGAAGAGGATCGCCTCGTCGAAGCTGGTGTCGCCACAGGTGGCGCGGCCGGGCAGGGCGGTGCCGGAGAGGGGGGCGAAGCGCTTGTCAGAGAAGGTGAGGGGGACGAGCGCGGGGCGGGTGTCGGTCACGGCGTGGCCGAACTGGCGGGCGATGTCGTAGGCGAGGCCAGTGGCGCCCATGGCCGGGATCGACTTGCCGCCGGTGGCCAGCACGAGGTTGCGGGCGCGGAGGGAGATGCGCTGGCCTTCGCGGTCGAGGGCAATGCGGAAATCGGTGCCATCGTGCGATACGCCGGCGACGGAGGTCTGCAGCCAGAGGTCGGCGCCCGCCTTTGTCAGTTCGTCGCGCAGCATGGCGATGATCTGGGGGGATTTGCCGTCGCAGAAGAGCTGGCCCAGCGTCTTTTCATGCCAGGTGATGCCGTGGCGGGCGACGAGGTCGAGGAAATCCCACTGGGTGTAACGCTTGAGGGCGGATTTGCAGAAATGCGGATTGGCGGAGAGGAAATTTCCGGGACCGGCATGGAGGTTGGTGAAATTGCACCGCCCGCCGCCCGAGATGCGGATCTTTTCGCCGGGGAATTTCGCGTGGTCGATCAGCAGGGTGCCGGGGCCGGCATGGGCCGCGCACATCATGCCGGCCGCGCCGGCGCCGAGGATCAGGGTTTCGACGTCCATGCCAGCCACCTGCCCGAGCGGTGCGTGGCCGTCAAGTATTTGATTTGTGTCGGATATCGTACAGTAATTTCCGCCGCGTCAGGCGTTTGGGCTTGGAACTCGGGGCGCCTGCTTCCGTTCTCTATGCACAACGCAAGACAAAGGAGGCGTCACCATGAATATCCAGACACGACCTGACGCGCTTACGGCTCAGGACGAATACCGCACCCGGGTGCCGGGCAAGGAAACGCTGATGCCGCGGAAGGACCCGGTTCTGTGGTCGGAATGGTCCGAGAACGCGCCGATCGCCAAGGACGAAGCGGAGCATTATGCCGAGAACGGCTTTCTCGTGCGCCGCGACGTGTTCGACGAAGACGAGCTGAAGATCCTGACCGATACCGCGGACGAGCTGCGCAATGGCGGCGCGGGCATTCCCGACGACGACCTGATCCGCGAGCCTGACAGCGACGCGGTGCGGACGGTCTTCCGTCTCGATCGTCATTCCAAGGCATTCCGCCGACTGGCCTGCGACACGCGGCTGGCTGGAGTGGCCGAGTTCCTTCTGGGCGATCAGGTTTACCTTCACCAGTCGCGCCTGAACTACAAGCCGGGCTTTGCCGGCAAGGAGTTCTACTGGCACTCGGATTTCGAGACGTGGCACGCCGAGGACGGGATGCCCCGGATGCGGGCGGTGTCGGCCTCGGTTCTGCTCACGCCGAACGGGCCGCATAACGGGCCGCTGCTGCTGGTGCCCGGCTCGCAGGGTGTGTTCATCTCGTGCGTCGGCGAGACGCCAGAGGACAACCACGAGACCTCGCTCAAGGAGCAGAAGGTGGGTGTGCCGCAACCGACGACGATCGAACGGCTGGCCCGTCAGGCCGGGGGCATCGCCTCGGCGGAGGGCGCGACCGGCACGGTGATCTTCTTCGAGTGCAACACGTTGCATGGCTCGAACGGGAACATCACGCCCGATCCGCGCGCCAATGCGTTCTTCGTCTATAACGCGATGTCGAACGCGCTGACGGCGCCTTATGCCGCCAAAGCGTCGCGGCCGGATTTCCTGGCCAACCGCGAGACGCCCGAGGCGATCGACGCGGTTTCCGGCAAACTGACCGGCTAAACCCATCCCGGTGGGGGCGAGAATGCTTCCCACCGGGACGAACTACTGCTAGACTGTCCGGAGAGCCCCCGTTGAAAGAGGGGCCGGTAAAAGGCAGAGCGGCAGTGTCATGACGGAAATGGTCTATGGGGCCGTCCCGGCGAGGGATGGCGACCCGGTACTTCCCAGGTGGTGGCGGACGATCGACAAGTGGTCGATGTCCTGCATCCTTATCCTGTTCAGCATCGGTATCCTTCTGGGTCTTGCGGCCTCGCCGCCGCTGGCCGAGAAGAACGGCTTTCAACCCTTTCACTATGTCGAACGGCAGGCCGTCTTTGGGTTCGCCGCGCTGGTGGCGATGTTCGTCACCTCGATGATGACGCCGCAGCTAGTCCGGCGGCTGGCGGTGATCGGCTTCGTTCTGGCCTTTGCCGCGCTGGCGATGCTGCCCTTTTTCGGCACCGATTTCGGCAAGGGGGCGGTGCGGTGGTACAGCCTTGGGTTCGGCAGCCTGCAGCCTTCGGAGTTTCTCAAGCCCGGTTTCGTGGTCGTGGCCGCGTGGCTGATGGCCGCGAGCCAGGAAATCAACGGGCCGCCGGGCAAGAGCTGGTCTTTCCTGCTGGCGCTGGTGATCGTGGCGTTTCTGGCGATGCAGCCCGATTTCGGGCAGGCCTGTCTGGTGCTGTTCGGCTGGGGCGTGATGTATTTCGTGGGTGGCGCGCCGATCGTGCTGCTTGTCGGCATGGCGGCCTGTGTCGTCGCGGTGGGCAGCTTTGCCTATTCCAACTCGGAACACTTTGCGCGGCGGATCGACGGGTTCCTGAGCCCCGATGTCGACCCCAATACGCAGCTTGGCTTTGCCACAAACGCCATCCGCGAGGGCGGGTTCTTTGGCGTGGGCGTGGGTGAGGGCGAGGTGAAATGGAGCCTGCCGGATGCGCATACCGACTTTATCATCGCGGTTGCCGCCGAGGAATACGGGCTGATCCTTGTTCTGTGCATCATCGCGCTTTACACGCTTATCGTCCTGCGGTCGCTGTCGCGGCTGATGCGCGAGCGGGACCCGTTCATCCGGCTGGCCGGTACCGGGCTGGTGGCGATGTTCGGCGTGCAGGCGATGATCAATATCGGCGTGGCGGTGCGGCTTTTGCCGGCGAAGGGCATGACGCTGCCTTTCGTGAGCTATGGCGGCTCGTCGCTGATTGCGGGCGGGATTGCCGTGGGGATGCTGTTTGCCTTCACGCGGAACCGGCCGCAGGGCGAGATCCGCGATATCCTGCGGGGCCGCGGGCGCTAGAAAACCGGGCACCGACATGCGACAAGCGGGTGCCACAGGATGGAAAGGTCTCTGGCAGTGAGTGAACGCAAGCCTTTACTGGTTATCGCGGCGGGCGGCACCGGCGGGCACATGTTCCCCGCGCAGGCGCTGGCCGAGGTGATGTTGCGCCGGGGCTGGCGGGTGAAACTGTCGACGGATGCGCGGGGCGCGCGCTATGTCGGCGGTTTTCCGCATTCGACCGAGATCGAGCAGGTGTCGAGTTCGACCTTTGCCCGGGGCGGTATTTTCAACAAGCTGCTGGTGCCGTTTCACGTGCTGGGCGGGGTGATCGGTGCGAGCCTGCGGATGATGCGGGACAAGCCCGACATCGTGGTGGGGTTCGGCGGCTATCCGACGATACCCGCGCTGTCGGCGGCGTGGGTCTTGCGGCTGCCGCGGATGATCCATGAGCAGAATGGTGTTCTGGGCCGGGTGAACCGGATTTTTTCGAAGAAGGTGGACGCCGTGGCCTGTGGGACGTGGCCGACCGAGCTTCCCGAAGGGGTCGAGGGCGTGCATGTGGGCAACCCGGTGCGCGCGGCCGTGCTTGAGCGGGAAGGCGCGGGGTATATTCCGCCGGGCGATTACCCGATGTCGGTGCTGGTCATCGGCGGGAGCCAAGGCGCGAGGGCGCTGTCGGACGTGGTGCCGCCGGCGATTGCCAGCCTGCCGATGGAGGTTTTGCGGAACGTTCGCGTCAGCCATCAGGCGCGCGAGGAGGATGGCGAGCGGGTGGCGAGTTTCTATGCCGAGAACGGGATCGACGCGGATGTCGAGCCGTTCTTTCGCGACGTGCCGCGCCGGATGAGCGAGGCGCAGCTGGTGATCAGCCGCGCCGGTGCCTCGTCGGTGGCGGATATCAGCATCATCGGGCGGCCCTCGATCCTGATCCCGTACCCTTATGCCGCCGCCGATCACCAGAACGCTAATGCCCGCGGGCTGGCCGAGGCCGGGGCCGCGGTGGTGATCCCGGAATCGAAACTGGGGGTCGAGGTGCTGGCCGAGCAGATCGAGAGCATCCTGACCAACCCGCAAGGTGCGTTGCAGATGTCGCAGGCCGCGCTGAGCGTGGGCAAGCCAGACGCGCCGGGTGATCTGGCCGACATGGTCGCGGCGCTGGCCGAGAAAGGACGAAAGACATGAATTCAGCCACCAAGCTTCCCGGTGATGTCGGGCCGATCCATTTCGTGGGGATCGGGGGTATCGGGATGTCGGGCATTGCCGAGGTGCTACTGAATCACGGCTACGTGGTGCAGGGGTCGGACCTGAAAAGCTCGAAGATCACGGAACGGCTGGTCGAACTGGGCGCGATGGTGTTCGAGGGGCAGAGGGCCGAGAACCTCGAGGATGCCGAGGTGGTGGTCATCTCCACGGCGATCAAGCCGGATAATCCGGAACTGATCGAGGCGCGGGTGCGGGGGCTGCCGGTGGTGCGCCGGGCCGAGATGCTGGCCGAGTTGATGCGGCTGAAATCGAACGTGGCGGTGGGCGGAACCCATGGCAAGACGACCACGACGACGATGGTGGCCGCGCTGCTGGATCATGGCAAGTACGATCCCACGGTGATCAATGGCGGGATCATCCACGCCTATGGCAGCAACGCCCGGGTGGGCGATGGCGAATGGATGGTGGTCGAGGCCGACGAGAGCGACGGGACGTTCAACCGGCTGCCCGCGACGATTGCGATCGTCACGAATATCGACCCCGAGCACATGGATCACTGGGGCGATTTCGAGACGCTGCGGCAAGGGTTTCATGACTTCGTCAGCAACATTCCGTTTTACGGGCTGGCCGTGTGCTGCACCGATCACCCGGAGGTGCAGGCGCTGGTCGGGCGGATCACCGACCGCCGCGTCGTGACCTTCGGATTCAACGCGCAGGCCGATGTGCGGGCGGTGAACCTGACATACGAGGCGGGCGTGGCGCATTTCGACATCGCGCTGCAGGCCGAGGGCCAGATGATCGAGGGCTGCACCCTGCCGATGCCGGGCGATCACAACGTGTCGAACGCGCTGTCGGCGGTGGCCGTGGCGCGGCATCTGGGCATGAAACGCGACGAGATCCGCGAGGCGCTGGCGAATTTTGGTGGGGTGAACCGGCGGTTCACCCGCGTGGGTGAGGTGGACGGCGTGGCGGTGATCGACGATTACGGCCATCACCCGGTCGAGATTGCCGCCGTGCTGAAGGCGGCCAGGCAGGCCTCTTCGGGGCGGGTAATCGCGGTGCATCAGCCGCACCGGTATTCGCGGCTGTCGAGCCTGTTCGACGATTTCTGCGCCTGTTTCAACGATGCCGACGTGGTGGCGATTGCCGATGTCTATGCCGCGGGAGAGGATCCGATCCCGGGCGCAAGCCGCGACGATCTGGTGGCCGGGCTGATCCGGCACGGACACCGGCATGCGCGGGCCATTCGCGACGAGGACGATCTGGAGCGGCTGGTGCGCGAACAGGCGGGGCCGGGGGACATGGTGGTCTGTCTCGGCGCCGGCACGATCAGCGGCTGGGCCAACAACCTGCCCGGCCGGTTGCAGCGGAAGGCGGGCTGATGGGCAGGGCGGCGTCGGAATTTTCGGAAATTCCGATCCGGAAAACGAGGGTTTTCCGGGGGCCGGCACGCCAGGTGGAGCGGTATCACGAGATCGAGGGTGTGGGCCGATGACGACGGTGACACTCGTCCTGGCCTGTCTCTGGGGCATCGCGGCCACGCTGGTGGCGATGCTGCCGATGCGCTGGCAATTCGCGCCCGGTATCGCGCTTTTGCTGGGGGCGCCGGTGCTGATCTGGCGGCTGGCGGTCGAGTATGGCTGGCTGGCCGCGCTTGTCGCGGTATTGGCGGTGCTGTCGATGTTCCGCAGGCCGTTGCAGTATTACGCGAGGCGGGCCCTGGGCCGAAAGACGGAGGTGTCGGAATGAACCTTTCGCTATTGCTGGCCTGTGCCTGGGCGGTGGCCGCGAACCTCGCGGCGATGGTGCCGAGCCGCGACAATCATTGGGGCCGGGCCTATGTGCTGATCGTGGTGGGGATCCCGATACTGGGCTACGTGACCTATCAGAACGGGCCCTGGTGGGGTGTGGCCGTGCTGGTGGCGGGGATGAGCATCCTGCGCTGGCCGGTGATCTACCTGGGCCGGTGGCTGCGCGGTATCGTGAGATGAGCGGGGCGGTCGGGCGGTCGTCACGCCGGCCCGGGCCTGTCTGCGCGCCCTGACAGGCGCTTGCCAGCCGGGCCGCGAGGGCCCTATGCTGTCGCATGGTTTATGTCATACCCCTGCTTTGTTTCGTCATTCTGCTGATTGTCGGCGCGGTGCTGTTGCGCGCCGGGCGGGGCGTGATCGTGGCGGTGCTGGTCCTGCTGCTTGCGGCGCTATTGGCCTGGGCGATCTGGAAGGGTCGGCAGACAACGGGGTGGGACGGGATCGGCTATGCGATCGTGGCCATGCTGATGTGCGCGCCGGGTATTCTCGGGCTGCTTGTGGGCAGTGCGTTGGGCTGGTGGCAGGCGCGGCGGAAGCGCCTGCAGGGCTGACACGTGGTCTGGTTCGTCATCATGGGCAGCGCCGGGGTGCCCGGGCTGATCGGCCTTTGGGTGGCACGGCGCGGCGCGGGCCGGTGGGTGCTGGCGATGGCGGGGGTGTTTCTTGGCCTGATCCTGTGGGCGGTGTCGAGGGCCGGGCAGGATGACGGGCTGGCATGGGGCATGGCCGTGCTGCTGATCCTCGGGCCGGGCTTGGCCGGGGCGTTGGCCGGTGGCGGGATCGGGTGGATTCTGCGGAGGCGGAACCGTCAGGTCGAGAGCTAGGGGCTTGCGGCGGGGGGCGCGGGCCAGTAGCAGGATTTCATGACAGATATGCCAGAACCTCGCGGGAAACTGACGCCCGGCCGACCGCTTTCCGACCTGACATGGCTGCGCGTGGGCGGGCCGGCGGATTACCTGTTCCAGCCTGCCGATACCGAGGACCTTGCGGCGTTTCTCAAGGCGCTCGACCCGGGTGTGGTGGTCTTCCCTATGGGGGTGGGCAGCAACCTGATTGTGCGGGATGGCGGCTTGCGTGCGGTGGTGATCCGGCTGGGCCGGGGGTTCAACGGGATCGCGGTCGAGGGCCGCCGGGTGACGGCGGGGGCGGGTGCGCTTGATGCGCATGTGGCAAGGAAGGCCGCAGATGCGGGGGTCGACCTGACCTTCCTGCGGACCATTCCCGGTGCCGTGGGCGGGGCGGTTCGGATGAATGCCGGCTGTTACGGCACCTATACGGCGGATGTGTTCGTGAACGCAAAGGCGGTGACGCGGGCGGGGGAGGTGGTGACGCTGACCGCCGATGAGCTGAATTTCCGCTATCGGCAGACCGACCTGCCCGAGGGTTGGGTGATCACGGAAGCCACGTTCGAGGGGCCGGGGGGCGAGGCGGAGGAGTTGCACGAGCGGATGGCCGCTCAGTTGCAGAAGCGCGACGAGACGCAGCCGACGAAGGACCGCACCGCCGGCTCGACCTTTCGCAACCCGGCCGGGTTTTCCAGCACGGGGCGCGCCGATGACGTGCATGACCTGAAGGCGTGGAAGGTGATCGACGAGGCGGGTATGCGCGGCGCGCGGCGCGGCGGGGCGCAGATGAGCGAGAAACATTCCAACTTCCTGATCAATACCGGGGAGGCCACCGCCGCCGATCTGGAAGGTTTGGGCGAGGAAGTGCGAAAAAAGGTTTTTCAATCCAGCGGAATAGAGTTACATTGGGAAATCATGAGGGTCGGCGAACCGACCCCGGATAGCCGATAAGGCGGTTTAACGAAAAAGGGCCGAAGAACGGCCCGGGACATTGAGGCACCAAGGTGGGTATGTCGAGCAGGACACCCCCGAAAGTGGCGGTAATCATGGGCGGTCCGTCGGCCGAGCGAGAGGTTTCGCTGTCGACAGGGCGGGAATGCGCCGCCGCGTTGCGGGAAGCGGAATGTAACGTGATCGAGGTCGATGCCGGCCACGATCTTTCCGAACGTCTGATCGAGATTTCCCCCGATGTCGTCTTCAACGCGCTGCATGGCCGGTGGGGCGAGGATGGCTGTGTGCAGGGGCTGCTGGAATGGCTGCAGATCCCCTATACCCATTCGGGCGTGCTGGCCTCGGCGCTGGCGATGGACAAGCAGAAGACCAAAGCGGCCTATGTCGCCGCCGGGCTGCCGGTGGTCGACAGTGTCATCGCGCCCGCCGAAGAGGTGAAGGCGCGGCACGTGATGGCGCCTCCTTACGTGGTCAAGCCGAACAACGAGGGGTCGTCGGTGGGCGTCTACCTTGTGCGTGAGGCTGCGAATTCGCCACCGCAATTGTCCGACGACATGCCCGCGCAGGTGATGGTCGAGCAATACGTGGCCGGGCGGGAGTTGACCGCGTCGGTGATGGGTGACCGGGCGCTGACGGTGACGGATATCATCACCGAGGGCTGGTACGACTATCACGCAAAATATGCCGACGGCGGCTCGCGCCACGAGGTGCCGGCGCAGGTGCCGCAGGAGATTTTCGATGCCTGCATGGACTATGCGCTGCGCGCCCACGAGGTACTGGGTTGTCGCGGGCTGAGCCGGACGGATTTCCGCTGGGATGAAAGCAAGGGGTTCGAGGGGCTCGTGCTTCTGGAAACCAATACGCAGCCGGGCATGACGCCCACGTCGCTGTCGCCCGAGCAGGCGCAGAAGGTGGGGATCTCGTTCCCGGAGCTGTGCCGCTGGCTTGTGGAGGATGCGTCGTGCAACAGGTGACGACACGGAACGACCCGGCGCCGTCGCGGCTGACCTATCGCTTGCAGCGGCTGATGCTGACGCCGCTGTTTCGGGTGCTGCTGCGGGTGGGCGTGCCGTTCTGCCTGACCTTTACGGTGGGGACGGTTTACCTGTCCGATACCGGTCGGCAGGAGGCGATCCGCACGACCATTGCCGATCTGCGCAAGCAGGTCGAAACGCGGCCCGAGTTCATGGTCAACGAATTGACCGTCGAGGGCGCGAGCGCGGGGATCGAGGACGATATCCGCGAAATCTTTCCCTTCGACCTGCCGTCGAGCTCGTTCGATATCGACCTCGAGCATGTGCGCAACATGATCGTCGGGCTGCCCGCCGTGGCGGAAGCCAGCGTGCGCGTGCGGCAGGGCGGGGTGCTGGTGGCGCAGGTGAAGGAGCGCGAGCCGGTCGTCGTGTGGCGCACATGGGACGGGCTGGGGCTGGTCGACCGGGACGGCTACGTGGTGTCGGAGATCGCGTCGCGGCTGGAACGGGCGGACCTTCCGGTGATTGCCGGCAAGGGTGGTTCGAAGGATGTGACCGGTGCGCTGGCGCTCCTGCAGGCGGCGTCGCCGCTGGGGGATCGTGTGAAGGGCCTCGTGCGGATGGGCGAGCGGCGGTGGGACGTGGTCATGGATCGTGGCCAGCGCATCCTGCTGCCCGAGGAGAACCCGGTGCGGGCGCTGGAGCGGGTGATCGTGCTGGACGAAGTGCAGGACATGCTGGAGCGCGATGTGGTCGTCGTGGACATGCGGCTGGCCGAACGGCCGACCGTGCGGATGAACGAACACGCGGTAGAAGAATGGTGGCGGGTAACCGAGATGATGGCAGGGACGGATAACTGATGATCGAGCTTTACGATTCCCAACGGGCAATGCGGAACATGCGCAAGGCGGCCATTCAGCGGGGCGTGGTCGCCGTGCTGGACGTGGGCACGTCGAAGATCGCCTGCCTCGTGCTGCGGTTCGACGGCACCGAGCGGTTGCAGGATCAGGACGGGATCGGCGCGATGGCCGGGCAGGCCGGGTTCCGGGTGATCGGGGCGGCGACGACGCGCTCGCGCGGGGTACGGTTCGGCGAGATCGCCGCGATGCAGGAAACCGAACGGGCCATCCGCACCGCGCTTCAGGCGGCGCAGAAGATGGCGAATATCCGGGTCGATCATGTGATCGCCTGTTTTTCGGGCGCGAACCCGCGGTCCTATGGGTTGGCGGGGCAGGTGGACCTCGAGACCAACACGGTGAGCGAGCAGGATATCAGTCGGGTGCTGTCGGCCTGTGACGTGCCGGATTATGGCGAGGGGCGCGAGGTGCTGCATGCGCAGCCGGTGAATTTCGCACTCGACCATCGGTCGGGCCTGTCGGACCCGCGCGGCCAGATGGGGCAATCGCTGTCGACCGACATGCATATGCTGACGGTGGATTCCGATTCCATTCAGAACCTTGCCCATTGCGTGAAGCGGTGCGATCTGGAGTTGGCCGGGCTGGCGTCTTCTTCCTACGTGTCGGCCATCTCGGCGCTGGTCGAGGACGAGCAGGAGCTGGGCGCGGCGTGCATCGATCTGGGCGGTGGCAGCGCGGGCATCTCGATCTTCATGAAGAAGCACATGATATATTCCGACAGCGTGCGGATCGGCGGCGAGCATGTGACCGGCGACATTTCCATGGGCCTTCAGGTGCCCAAGACCATCGCCGAGCGGATCAAGACATTCTATGGCGGGGCGGTGGCTACCGGCATGGATGACCGCGAGGTGATCGAGATCGGCGGCGAGACCGGTGACTGGGAACATGACCGGCGCAAGATTTCGCGGGCGGAGCTGATCGGCATCATGCGGCCCCGGATCGAGGAGATCCTCGAGGAGGTGCGGGCAAGGCTGGATGCGGCCGGGTTCAGCTATCTGCCGAGCCAGCAGATCGTGCTGACCGGCGGGGGTAGCCAGATCCCCGGCCTCGACGGGCTGGCGAGCCGGATTCTCGGCCAGCAGGTGCGGCTGGGCCGGCCGCTCAGGGTACATGGGCTGCCGCAGGCGGCCACGGGTCCGGGTTTTGCCAGCGCGGTGGGCATGTGCCTGTTTGCGGCCAACCCGCAGGACGAATGGTGGGACTTCGAAATCCCGGTGGATCGCTACCCGGCGCGGTCGCTCAAACGGGCCGTTAAATGGTTCAAAGACAACTGGTAACCGCAAGATGTGGCTGAATCGGCGAAATCCCGCGTTTGGACCAAAGAAATCAGCCATATTTTGTGTTTTTGGGGTGTTTTTTGGGTGACGAAAAGCCCCGGCATCGTTAATATCGGTGCAATATAGGCGGAAAAAGCCCGGTATACGGGCAAAACAGCAGGCGGACAGAGCTAATGACATTGAACCTCACGATGCCAGGTCAGGAAGAATTGAAACCCCGGATCACCGTTTTCGGCGTTGGCGGGGCAGGCGGCAACGCGGTCAACAACATGATCGAGAAGCAGCTCGAAGGCGTTGATTTCGTCGTTGCCAACACGGATGCGCAAGCGCTGAGCCAGTCGAACGCGGAGAGCCGTATCCAGCTTGGCGTGAAGGTAACCGAGGGGCTGGGCGCGGGGGCCAAGGCCTCGATCGGGGCGGCCGCCGCCGAGGAGAATATCGAACAGATCGTCGACCATCTGGCCGGCGCGCATATGTGCTTTATCACCGCCGGCATGGGCGGGGGCACCGGCACCGGGGCCGCGCCGATCATCGCGCAGGCCGCCCGCGAGCTGGGCGTGCTGACCGTGGGCGTCGTGACCAAGCCGTTCCAGTTCGAGGGCGGCAAGCGGATGAAGCAGGCCGAG
>JAVJTX010000039.1:0-23003 GCA_040220035.1 Roseovarius sp.
GAAGAGCCATGGTCTTTTTCCTTTCCGGTTTACGCCTCGGCACGGGAAGAGAAGCGGGATGCTTCAACCGGTGGACCGCCGGGGATGTCTCCCCCGATCAGCCCGCCCATGCCTGCGGGATTGAATGGCGCGCATATAAACACGCCTGACCCCCGGCGCAAGCCCCATCATGCGATCCGTGCTATGCTGACCCCGCCAGAGGAGACTGCGCCATGCCCCGCCGCACCCAAGAGGAACAATTCGCCCATCTCAAACGCATCATGCCGATGACGGCGGCGCTGATGACGCTGGCCACCTTCATCGTCATCCGCCTCGCCGGGCATTCCATCGCAAAGTCGCTGCTGGTGGCCGGCATCATGCTGGGCTTCGTGCTGCTCAACTGGCTGATGCGGGTGCTGATGGGGCCCAAGGGCTATATCGTCGCCATCGCCGCGCTGGCCCTGATCGGCTGGCGCCTGCAACGCTCCGGCCTCCTCTGATCCCGCGGCGTCGAAATCTTCAAAAGATTTCGATCCGCCTTCTTTTCAAGAAGGCGCTTTCACACCTCGCCGACCTGATCGCCTGACCGCCCCGTCAGCAGCGGTCCACGCCGCCCGGCGCCACCCCCGCGAGGTCCGGCACCGCCTCCTCCAGCACGGCGTTCAACTCCCGGCTCCCCACCGGCGCATAGAACCAAGCGCTGTCATCCCAGAACACCAGCCACATGCCACAGCCCGCCATCTCCGGCCCCGGCCCCGGCCCCGTCACCTCGTCCTCGCGCTCGGCCGTGACCAGCCCCCAGCGCCAGCGCCCTTCCGTACCATGCGCGATATCCTTCACATGGCCGAAATCGTGGCCCGTGATCTCGAACGGGTCGGCCTGCTCCGGATCGGTCAGCACCGCCCGCAGCGCCGCCTGCGTCATCCCCATCCGCCCGGCATACCCCACCAGCACCGCCTCCGGCACATGCGCCAGCCGCGCCTCGCGCCGGTCCCGCAACTGCCGCGACTGCACCAGCCAATCCATCCGCACACCCGACAATCCCCCGGCGCCGGGATCGACCGACAGGTTGAGGAAATCCGAGATCACCTCGCTCCGCCTTGCCGCCTCGTCCTGCCCGGTCAGCCACGATCGCGGCAGGTTCGCCGCCAGCCCCGCCACCACCAGCAGGCCCAATAGATAAAACCGATATCTCCGCAGAAGCTGCTTCACACTCATCGCCCCGTTCATCCCTGCCCCGGTATCCCCCACCCCTTCCCCGGCCTCAAGCCCCGAACCGCACCGCCCGAAACCAACGTTAACCCGGCGTCGCACCCGCCCGGCCCCGGAATCCGCCTTGCACCCGCTTTCCCGACACGCAACATGGACCCCATGACAGACATCCTCTGCATCGGCTCCGTCCTGTGGGACGTGATCGGCCGCTCCGCCAGCGTCATGCGGCAGGGCTCCGACGTGCCGGGCCGCATCACCCGGCAACCCGGTGGCGTCGCCCTCAACATCGCCATGACCCTGCTGCGCTTCGGCCTCCGCCCCGTACTGCTCAGCGCCGTCGGTCGCGACCGTCAGGGCGAGGAACTGCTCGCCCGCTGCACCTCCATGGGCATCGACACAGGCCATGTCTACCGCTCCGACGACCTGCCCACCGACCGCTACATGGCCATCGAAGGCGCGGGCGGCCTCGTTGCCGCCATCGCCGACGCCCACACGCTCGAAGCCGCCGGCCCCCGCATCCTCCAGCCTCTCTCCGACGGCCGCCTCGGCCAGCAAGACAAACCCTTCGACGGCCCCGTGGCGCTCGACGGCAACCTAACGTCGGACCTTCTGGCCGAAATCGCCCAAAGCCCCCTCTTCGCCGCCGCCGACCTGCGCGTCGCCCCCGCCTCTCCGGGCAAGGCCGAACGCCTCCTGCCCTTCCTCCAGCACGCGCGCGGCACGCTCTACGTCAACCTCGAGGAGGCCGGCCTCCTCTGCCAGCGCCCCTTCGCCACCGCCCCCGAGGCCGCCCACGGCCTTCTCAAACGCGGCGCCCGCCGGGCCATCGTCACCGATGGCGGCAACCCCGCCGCCGACGGGCTGGGCGACAGCGTGCTCACCGGCCAGCCGCCACAGGTGCTCGTCACCCGCGTCACCGGTGCGGGCGACACCTTCATGGCCGCCCATATTGCCGCCGAAACCTCCGGCGCCGACCGCCCCGCCGCCCTCACCCGCGCCCTCGACGCCGCAGCCCACCACGTTTCCGGAGATACACCCCTTTGACCGACATCACCTTTTCCCCCGAAGTCGCCACCGCGCTCTCCGACGGCGCCCCGGTCGTGGCGCTCGAAAGCACCATCATC
The DNA here is from genome assembly GCA_040220035.1 of Roseovarius sp. Taxonomy (GTDB): domain Bacteria; phylum Pseudomonadota; class Alphaproteobacteria; order Rhodobacterales; family Rhodobacteraceae; genus Roseovarius. Next base: position 2,316 of record JAVJTX010000039.1, read on the forward strand.
ACCCACGGCATGCCCTGGCCCGACAACCTCTCGACCGCGCGCCAGGTCGAACAGACCGTCCGCGACAGCGGCGCCACCCCTGCCACCATCGCCGTGCTCAACGGCACGCTGCACATTGGCCTCACCGAGGCCCAGCTCGAAACGCTGGCACAGGCCAAGGACGTCGCCAAGCTCTCCCGCGCCGACCTCGCCGTCTGCATCGCCCGCGGCGGCACCGGCGCCACCACCGTCGCCGCCACCATGATCGCGGCCCGGCACGCCGGCATCGCCACCTTCGCCACCGGCGGCATCGGCGGCGTCCATCGCGGGGTGGAACACAGCTTCGACATCTCCGCCGACCTTCAGGAACTGGCACAAACCCCCGTCACCGTGGTCTGCGCCGGGGCCAAGGCCATCCTCGACCTGCCCAAAACGCTGGAAGTGCTCGAAACCCTCGGCGTGCCCGTCATCGCCTACGGGCAGGACAGCTTCCCCGCCTTCTGGTCGCGCACCTCCCCCCTGCCCGCGCCCCTGCGCCTCGACACGCCCTCCCAGATCGCCGCCTCCCACCTCGCCCGCGCCGCCCTCGCCATCCCCGGCGGCCAGCTTGTCGCCAACCCCATCCCGACCCATGTCGAAATCCCGCCCGAGGAGATCGACCCCATCATCGCCCGCGCCACACAGGACGCCACCGAACAAGGCATCACCGGCAAGGCCGTCACCCCCTTCCTGCTCGACCGCCTGTTCGAGCTGACCCACGGGCGCTCGCTCAAGGCCAACATCGCGCTGGTGCTCAATAATGCGGCCCTCGCCGGCGCCATCGCCACCGAAATCGCCAAACACCGGACCCGCCAGCCGTGACAGGAATTCCCATTGTGGCCGATGGCAGAAGGCCTTAGTTAATCTCTGTCCACCTGCGGCAGAAAAAACTGAAATGAATACGCCATTTGACGACGACAGCCCCAAGCGCCCCGGCCTTTTCGCCGGGCTGAGGGCCAGCTTCCTCACCGGTATCGTGGTGATCGCGCCGGTGGGCCTGACCATCTGGCTGATCTGGACCCTGATGGGCTGGGTCGACAGCGTCGTCCTGCCGCTCGTGCCCTACAACATGCGCCCCGAGAATTATATCGGCATCAACCTGCGCGGCGTGGGCGTCATCATCTTCCTGCTCTTCACCATCATCGTCGGCTGGATCGCCAAGGGGCTGATCGGCAAATCATTGATAAGGTTCGGGGAATCCTTCGTCGACCGTATGCCGGTGGTCCGTTCGATCTATTCCGGCGTCAAGCAGATCGCCGAAACCGTCTTCGCCCAGACCGAGCGCAGCTTCGAAAAGGCCTGCCTGATCCAGTACCCGCGCAAGGGCATCTGGGCCATCGGCTTCATCTCGACCTCGACCAAGGGCGAAGTGGCCGACAAGGCCGAAACCGGCGGTGAATTGATGTCGGTCTTCGTGCCGACCACGCCCAACCCGACCTCGGGCTTCCTGCTGTTCTTCCCCAAGGAGGACGTGATCGAGCTCGAAATGACGATCGAGGATGCCGCCAAGCTGGTGATCTCCGCCGGCCTCGTCTATCCCAACATGCCCACCCCCGGCGAGGGCACCCCCACCACCAAACGCGACCGCGCCGCCTGAGCCGTCAGGTATAGGCATCGGCCAGATCGACCGTGCCCCGCTGCCCGATATCGTCACCATGGCTGGCAAGGAACCCGTCCGCCGCCCTGCGCCCGGCCGCCTTCAGCCGTCCCAGCGTCAGCGGCGTCGGCATCAGCTTGGTCGCCACCGACATGTCGCGCATCAGCTTGTCATCGGCGATCATATGCACATGGATGCGCTTCATCGCCTCTTCACTGACCGTTCCCGCCTCCAGAAGCCGCTGGGCGAAATTGATCGCCCTGAGCTCCCGCAGAAGCGAGCTGTTAAAGCTGATCTCGTTGATCCGGTTCTGGATTTCCTGCGGCGAGCGCGGCACTTCGGGCCGGTCGAGCGGGTTGATGTTGACGATCACGATATCCGCCGGAAGCTCGGCCCGGAACAGCGGGAACAGCGCCGGGTTGCCGGTATAGCCGCCGTCCCAGTAATGCGCCCCGTCGATCTCCACCGCCTGAAACAGCGTCGGCAGACAGGCCGACGCAAGCAGGCTCTCGGGGCTGATATCGTCGCCCGAAAAGATCCGGATCTTGCCGGAATGCACATTGGTGGCCCCCACGAACAGGTACGGCCCCTCATGGGCACAGACCTTGTCAAAGGAAAACCTCCGCGCGATCCGCTCCAGCGGGTTGTTGTAGAACGGGCCATAGGCATAGGGCGACACCACCCGCGTCATCGCATCCGCCACAAGGAATTGCGGCGAGGCTTCCAGCGCGGTGGCCACCTGCCCGGGGATCATCGGGTTGCCCGCCATCCAGCCCGGCAGCCGCAGATCGTTCAGCGCCCCCATCTGCCGCCACAGCCAGTCGAGGCTGGCCCGTGCCCCCTCGCGCCCGCCATCCAGCCAGCCCGACTTGAACGCCGCCCCGTTCAGCGCGCCCGCCGAGGTGCCGGTGATCGCCGCCACCTCGATATCTTCCTCGTCAAGCAGCCGGTCCAGCACGCCCCAGGTGAACGCGCCATGCGCGCCCCCGCCCTGAAGGGCAAGGTTGATCCGCTTGGTCATTCGTCACCCCCAATCAGGCCGGGCCGGACGCCCCCGGCCACCTACAATGCCGTCCAGCCGCCATCCACGCTGATCGTCGTGCCCGTCACCTGCGCCGCCGCGTCCGAACACAGGTACAGCGCCGTACCGCCAAGCTGTTCGACCGTGGCGAACTCCTTCGAGGGCTGGCGCTGCAGCATCACGTTCTTGATCACCTCTTCGCGGCCCATGTCATATTCCTTCATCGTGTCCGGAATCTGCGCCTCCACCAGCGGTGTCAGCACATAGCCGGGACAGATCGCATTGGCCGTGATCGGCTCCTCGGCTGTCTCCAGCGCGGTGACCTTGGTAAAGCCCACGATCCCGTGCTTGGCCGCCACATAGGCCGATTTGTACGGGCTCGCCGTCAGACCATGCGCCGAGGCGATATTCACCACCCGGCCCCAGCCCGCCTTGCGCATCATCGGCAGCGCGGCCGCCGTGGTGTGAAAGGCCGAGCTCAGGTTGATCGCGATGATCGCGTCCCATTTCTCCGTCGGAAAATCCTGGATCGGCGCCACATGCTGAATGCCCGCGTTGTTCACGAGGATGTCACAACGCCCGGCCTGCTCGACCAGCTTGCGGCACGCCTCCGCCTTGGACATGTCGGCCTGGATATAGCGCACGTTCACGCCGAACTCCTTGCCCATGTCGCTGGCCAGCTTGTGGTCTTCCTCGTTGTCGGTGAACGAGTTCAGCACCACGTCGGCCCCGGCCTTCGCAAGCTCCCTTGCCACGCCAAGCCCGATCCCCGAATTCGACCCCGTCACAATGGCCGTCTTGCCCGATACTGACATGTTTTTTCCCTCCGGAAACGGTTTCAAGATATCTTCAGGCCCCACATAAGCCTTGCACAGGTAACCTGCCATGCTGCACCTGCAAAATAAACGCGATTGCCCCGGGATCGGCCGGATTTCACAGTTTTGTTGATTTCACCGTGTTTAAGCGGCAGGACCGAACGCAAAAGACCAAAGAAAGAGGGTGCCATGCACGACCACGAACAAGACGAGGGCCCGGCCGACTGGCTCGCCGCCGAACTGGCCGACACGCTGGACGAGGATTTCGAACTCGAGATGTCCGAACCCGCCCTGTCGATGGAAATCCGCCGCATCTACCGCGAGGCGCACCCCCCCTCGCTCGAGCGCAAGGACTACTTCGTCAAGCTGCTCACCCTGCAATCCGAACTCATCAAGCTGCAGGATTGGGTACAGGCCACCGGCGAAAAAATCGTGGTGATCTTCGAGGGCCGCGACAGCGCCGGCAAGGGCGGCGTCATCAAGCGCATCACCCAGCGCCTCAACCCCCGCATCGTGCGCGTCGCGGCCCTGCCCGCCCCCTCCGACCGGGAAAAGACGCAATGGTATTTCCAGCGCTACGTCCCCCACCTCCCAGGCGCCGGCGAAATCGTGCTCTTCGACCGCTCATGGTACAACCGCGCCGGCGTCGAGCGGGTAATGGGCTTCGCCTCCGAGGATCAGGTCGAGGATTTCTTCCACGACGTCCCCGAGTTCGAGCGCATGCTCGTCCGCTCCGGCATCCGGCTGGTAAAGTTCTGGTTCTCCATCACCGACGAGGAACAGCAGCTCCGCTTCCTCATGCGCATCCACGACCCGATGAAACAGTGGAAGCTCTCGCCGATGGACCTCCAAAGCCGCGTCAAGTGGGAGGCCTACACCAAGGCCAAGGAAGAGATGCTGGAGCGCACCAACATCCCCGAGGCGCCGTGGTACATCGTCCAGGGCAACGACAAGAAACGCGCCCGCCTCAACTGCATCGACCACCTTCTGGGCCTCATCCCCTACGGACCCGTCGAACACGAGGAAGTGACCCTGCCCGACCGCGTCTACAATTCCGATTACGAACGCCGCGTGCTACCCGACGACCTCTACGTTCCACAGAAGTACTGACCGGCCCGACACGGGCGGCGATGCTGGGGCGCTTCGGCGCCCCTTCGTTATGAGGGGAAGCCGATTGACCCAGGCCGCAAACCAAAAAAAACGCCGGCACGAAGCCGGCGTTAAGTTATTGAGGCAGGTTTCATACAGGCAAGAAACCTATCGAGCAGTGACTCCTTTATAAGCAATCTGGCGCCACGATCCAAGCTAAAAGTTTGAAAAGACGTGAATCCGTCTTTACCGTCCGCGCCAACCACACAACGATACAACGGGATTGTTGCCGAAATGAGATCAGATTTTTTCAGGCACGCCCGGCTTTGCGTCGCCTCCGCCGCCCTCGTTCTCGCCACCTCCACGGCCCGCGCAGAGCCCGCCCATGGCATAGCTATGTATGGCGAACCCGCCCTCCCCCCGGATTTTGTGTCTCTCCCCTACGCCAACCCCGACGCCCCCAAGGGCGGCAAGGTCGTGACCGGCAATGTCGGCGGCTTCGACACCCTCAATCCCTTCACCCTCAAGGGCGAGGCGCCGTGGCAATTACCCTACCTCACACATGAAACGCTGATGGGCCGATCCTATGACGAACCCTTCACGCTTTACGGCCTTCTCGCCGAATCGGTCGAAACCGGCCCGAATCGAAACTGGGTCGAATTCACCCTCCGCGAGAACGCCCGCTTCTCCGACGGCTCGCCCGTCACGGTCGAGGATGTCATCTGGTCCTACCGCACCCTTGGCGAGGAAGGGCACCCCAAATACCGCTCCTTCTGGAGCCAGGTGGGCGAGATCACGGCCACCGGGCCGCGTACCGTTCGCCTCACCTTCACCACCGAGGACCGTGAACTGGCCCTCCTCGCCGGCCTCCGCCCGATCCTCAAGAAATCGCAATGGGACGACCTCGATTTCGCCGCCTCCCGGCTCGAGGACATCCCCCTCGGCACCGGCCCCTATACGGTCGAGAACCACGAGATCGGCCGCCACGTCACCCTCCGCCGCAACCCCGATTACTGGGGCAACGATTTGGCATTCCGCCGCGGCACCATGAATTTCGATGAGATCCGCATCGAGTTCTACGGCGACAACACCGTCCTGCAAGAGGCCTTCAAGGCCCAGGCCGTCTCCTACCTGCGCGAATTCAACGCCGAACGCTGGGCCACGCAATACAACTTCCCCGCCGTCGAACGCGGCGATATCGTTCTGTCGGAAATCCCGCATCAGAAACCCTCGGGCATCACCGGCTTCGTCTTCAACACCCGCCGCCCCCCGCTTGATGACTGGCGCGTCCGCGAGGCGCTGATCCGCGCCTTCAATTTCGAGTATGTCAACGACACGCTCACCGGCGGGCGCCAGCCGCGCATCACCTCTTATTTCTCCAACTCCGACCTCGCCATGCAGCAAGGGCCCGCCAAGGGCCGCGTGCGCGAGCTGCTCGAGCCCTTCGCCGAAACCCTGCCGCCGGGCACGATCGACGGCTACAGCCTCCCCGAAGGCGACGGCACCAAGCGCAACCGCGGCAACATCCGCGCCGCCATGAACCTCCTGAACGAGGCCGGCTGGACCGTCGAGAACGGCGTGCTCAAGAACGCCGAAGGCCGCCCCATGGTGCTGCACGTCCTCCTGCGCCAAGACGCGCTCCTCAGTCAGGTCACCACCTATATGGAGATCTACAAACAGGCGCTCGAACGGCTTGGCATCGCCCTGCGGATCGAAACCATCGACAACGCCCAGTATCTCGCCCGCGAGGCCGAATACGATTTCGACATCACCTTCATGCGCCGCGACCTCTCGCTCTCCCCCGGCAACGAGCAACGCCTCTACTGGGGCTCCGACACCGCCGATCAGCCCGGCGGGCGCAACCTGATGGGGATGAAATCCGACGCCGCCGACGCGATGATCGGCGAAATGCTCTCCGCCCGCACGCGCGACGACTTCCTCGCCGCCGTCCGCGCCCTCGACCGGGTGTTGATTTCAGGCCGCTATGTCATTCCGATACATCAGTATTCCGAGGGCCGGATTGCGCATGTGAAGGAATTGAGTTATCCACAGGACCATCTGCCGGTCTACGGGGACGGGGTTTGGTTCCTCCCGCAGGTCTGGTGGTACGAGGCAGAAGACCAATAACAGGCAAAACAAGAAACCACGAGGGTGGACCAATGAAGAGGCTGATTGCTTTGGCGCTGATCACGGCGGCTCTGACGGGCTGTGCAACGGTTGATGGCGTCGGTCGCGACATTTCAGGCGCAGCACGCGGCGTTCAAAGCTGGTTCTGATTCCAGCGTCATCTGATTTTTACATGCTTCCGCTAAGGCGCGAGGCATGAATATCCTTGTGCTCTGCACCGGCAATTCCGCCCGGTCGATCCTGCTTGAATCCATCCTGAACACCGAGAGCGTCGGCCGCGTCCGCGCGTTCTCCGCAGGCTCGCAGCCCGCCGGTCAGGTGCATCCCCAGTCGCTCAAGCTGCTCGAGGAAAAGGGCCACGACCTCACCCATGCCCGCTCCAAAAGCTGGGACGAGTTCGCCGCCGACGACGCGCCGCTGATGGATATCGTGATCACCGTCTGCGGCTCGGCCGCGGGCGAAACCTGCCCCATGTGGCCCGGCGCGCCGGTCCGCTCGCACTGGGGCGTGGAAGACCCCGCCGCTGCCCCCGAGGCCGAATGGGAGGCCGCCTTCAACGCGGCCTATGACAGGCTTGAGGCCCGCGCGCTGGCGCTGCTCGACATGAATTTCGAGACCATGGAACTGGGCGAGCTGAAAGCCACGCTCGACCGCATAGGTCAACAGGGCTGACCAACTGGCCCCAAGCCCCTGTTGCGCGCGACACAACATCTTGGCTGTTGCGGCCTGTACGCCGCATCAACCCCCCGCCTCACGGACCCCAACACCGACGCGATACCGACGTAATACCGACGTGTTACCGACGTCGGCATTCCTTCAAAATATGGCCGTTAACCTGATTCGCCCCGAAACGCTGCCGACAGCCGCAAAATCACCGCGGCACCACCTTCAGCCAGATCCCGTCCTTGCCCCGCACCGTCAGATGCGCCACCGGCATCGCCGGCCTCTCCGGCACCACCTCGAACCGAAACGCCCTCACCAGCAACGATAGGATCAGCGGCCCCTCGATCATCGCAAACCCCGCCCCCGGACACACCCTCTGCCCGGTCGAGAACGGCATATAAGCACTGCGCAGGCACGCCCGCCCGTTCTCCGTCCCAAACCTCGCCGGATCGAATTCATCGGGCCTCTCCCACAGCCGCTCATGGCGCTGCAAATGCCACGGGCTCAGCACGATCTGGCTGCCCTTGGGCACGTCCCTGTCCCGGAAATGCTCGGGGCACGCGGCCTCTCTCACCATCATCGGCACCGGCGGGTAAAGCCTTAGAGTTTCACGGAAAATATCCCGCGCCACCCGCAGCTTTCCCACCTCGGAAAACCCCGGCGCGCCGTCGCCATAGACCTCCACCGCCTCCGCCGCCAGCCGCTCCTGCCACTCGGGATAAAGCGCCACCATATACAACGCCCAAGCCAGCGCCGAGGCGCTCGTCTCATGCCCCGCAAGGAAGAAAATCGCCACCTGATCGACCATCTCCTCGGTGTCAAACTTCTCCCCCGTCTGCGGGTCCGCCGTGGTCATGATCTTCGTGGCCAGATCATCCGGCGCCTCGCCCCTTTCGATCTCCGCCATCCGGTCTGCGGTCAGCTTGGTGATCAACCGCCGGATCGTCGCCGCCGTGGCCTTCGTCCGCCGCCGATGAAACCGCGGAAACCAACGTGGCAAGGGGATCAGCGCCCCAAGGTTCAGCACCGGCTGGCTCCGCTGATGCTCCCGGAACTCGGCAAAAACCTCCCTCGCCACCTCATGCTCGATCGGGATCGAGAACAGCGTGCGAAAGATCACATCCGCCGCCGCGTGGCTCGTTTCCTCTTCGATTTCAAGGGGTTCGCCATCGGCCTTCGCCCTGACCCGCGCCACCGCACCCTGCCCCGCCTCCAGCATCGCCGCATAGGTATCGCGCAGCCGCCCACCCTCGAAAGACGGGTCGATGATCCGCCGCTGCCGCTTCCAGACCTCGCCATTGGTGACGAAAACCGAGTTCCCCAACAGCGGCCTCAACCCCTCGCGAATACGGTCGGATTTGGGAAAATCGTCGGGCCGTTCCTTCAGGATCAGGTCGACCAGCTCCGGCTGATTGCACAGGAATGACCGGAAAAACGGCGTCCGATATTCCGCCATCCACGCTCGGTACAGCCTTGCCGGCTGGGCCGACAGAATATCCTGTCGAAACAACCGCATATACCGCCTGAGCGACACCGCACCCTCCCGCGCGGGGGGCTTGGGCGGCAGGGTCATGCCGCCGTGCTCGTGTATTTCGAGGCCGCGATTTCGATCCGGCTGGGCGATGGCGGGCGATCCTCGAACCGCTCGGACAGGGTCATCGGCCCGGCGGTGATGCGGAAATAGTCATAATCGCCCGGCTGATCGAAGGCGCAAAGGTATTGAAAATGCAGCCTAAAAAACCGCCAGCGCAGCGCCTTCCACCGCTCGGGGCTCAACGTCTGCGTGAACGCCGCCGACAGGATCAGCGGCCAGCGCTTGCCCTCCTCCGGCGCCACACCCGACACCGAAACCGGGTCACACAGCGCAAAGGCACAGCCATCGCCGGGTGCGGTCACGTCCACCCAAGTCAGCTCGTTCCGGGTAGACAGAAACGCAAGATCGCGCCGTAACCTCTTGGCATCCGGCAGAAAAGACACCATCGGCACCACCTGCCCCAGCGACAGGAACGACAGGGTCGGCCCGTTCGCCGGCACGTAACCCAGCCGGACCAGATCGGCCAGCACCGACACCGCCAGATGCGCCCCCGAGGAATGCCCCACCACCAGAACCTCGTCCACATCCGACGTCATCGCCTCGGCAATCTCGGCGGTGAACTTCGCCATCCGCGTCTCAAGCTCCGGCGGCTCGGCCCCCCGGTGGCGGGCGGAATAAGCATAGTCATGCATCAGATAATACGCGAAAAACTTGTTGTCCTTCCGCCGGAACCACTCCAACGCGAACGGCACCACGACCAGCCCCGCCCAGAACAGCCATGGATGCACATACGCCGCCAGCAGGCTACCGATCCCCCATGCCAGCAAGAGCGCAATCACCAATTGCACCAGCAGGAATCCCACCGGGTAAAGCGCCGCGATCACCGGCCCCTTGCGCAGCCGCATCAGCCGAAAGAGCGCGCCCGACGCGATATAGACCCACGCCGTGCGGATCATCAGCAGGTAGGTCCCAACGATCCCCCGCTCCATGCTGTCGCGCACAATATCGGACCAGACCAGCACGTCGAACTCAGCCTCGACCGTCGCGCCATCCATCTCGCCACGCACGCTCCAGCCATAGCGCTTCTTTCCACGCTTGGCCTGCAGGTCGATGGCATAGCCCGAAACCTCCGCCTGCTCCGCGCCCTCTTTCCGATAGAGTTCGCGATAGCGGCGGGGATGGATCGGGTCATAGCCCGGGATGTAGAATACACGCCGGCGGCGCACGGTTTGCTGGGGCAAGCTGCTCATACCTCACCTCTGTTGGGCGAAAGTCTAGCGCAGCTTTTGGGCAAGAGTAAGACCTAACCGAGGGTGGCAAGCGCCGGAAATGTCTCGAGAAGCCAGAAGGAAAAGGCCGAAAACCCCCCGGTCAGCATCAACAGGCCAATCGTCCAGAGCAGCAGGCCCATGATCCGCTCGATCTGCTCCATGTGTCGCTTCATCCACGCCATCAACCCGCCCAGCCGCGGCAGGAAGGCCGCCACCAGCAGAAACGGCACGCCCAGCCCGATCGCGTAGACCGCCAGAAGCGCCGTGCCGCGCGTGACAGACCCCTCGGACGCCGCCAGAGACAGGATCGCGCCCAGTTGCGGTCCGATGCAGGGCGTCCAGCCAAAGGCGAAGGCAAGGCCCAGCACGTAGGCCCCAAAGGATGATCCGCCCCGGTCACCCGCATCCATCCGCGCCTCACGGTCGAGGAAACCGATCCGGTAGACGCCCACGAAATGCGCCCCGAAAATCATCACAACGACGCCCGCCAAGGTGTTGAAATAACCTTGGTATTGCAGAAAAACCATGCCCGCCGCCGAGGCCGCGAAGCCCAGCAGAAGGAACACGGTCGACAGCCCCAGCACGAAGAAAAGCGCCGGCAGAACCGCGCGCGAGCGCGGCTGCCCCGCCGCCGAGAGGTCATTCACGGTGATCCCGCTCATATAGGCAAGGTATGGCGGCACCACGGGCAGCACACAGGGGCTGAGAAACGAAATAATCCCCGCGACAAGCGCCACGGTCATGGCCGGAAGGAGGGCCGCGTCGATGATTTCGATTCCGAACATGACGCTCACATAGACCATTCACATCGCCGGGTCACGGGGCCTTGTGTCACAACCCTGTAGACTTGCCGTGATGCGTGGATTATCCCGCGCGCATGGATGCCGATCTTACCCTCGACGCGCGCGGATTGCTCTGCCCCCTGCCGGTGCTGAAGCTGCGCAAACGCCTGAAGTCGCTGAAGATTGGCGCGGTGCTGGAGCTGTGGGCCGACGACCCGGCAGCGGTGATCGACGTGCAGCATTACTGCAGCGAATCCGGCCATGACTTCCTCGGGATGGACGAACAGGACGGCTTTACCGCCTACCGCGTGCGCAAGGCGGGCTGAGACGCCCGGAAATGAAAATCCCGGCCACAAGGGGCCGGGATCAATCGTTGCTCTGACCGGACTTATCGCCCGATCGACCACCAGCCGCGACGTTTCGGCTTGTTGTCTTCCTCTGCCGGTTCCGCCGTGGCGTTGGCCGGTTCAGGCTGACGCTCGGGTTCGGGTTCCGGCTCGGCGGCAGGCTCGGCCGGGGCCGGGTCTGAGGCGGCCTCCGGTGCGGTTTCGGGCTCGGGTACCGGCTCAGGTGCCGGTTCGGCCTTCTTCGCCCGCGAGCGCGTGCTCCTCTTGGGCGCCGGCTTCTTGGCGGTCTCCTCTTTCGCGCTGTCCGATGCCTCGGCCGCGACCGCGTCGGGCTTGGCCTCCTCGCCAGTGGCCTCGACAGCCTCCGGTTCGGGTTTGGCCTCGGTGGCCTCCGCGCTTTCCGGCGTTGCCTCGGCCGCTTCGGTCTTGGCCTTGGATCTAGACGAGCTGCGCGGCTTGCGTGTCACCTTGCGCTTCTCGGCAGGCGCCGGCTGTTCGGCCGTCTCATCTGCCGTTTCGGCCTTTTCTGCCTGGCCCTCACCGGCGGTTTCGGCCTCAGGCTCGACCTTGTCGTCGGCCTCGGAACCGGAATTTTCGTCTTCCGATGCGTCCTCGGCCTTCTGATCCTCGCCATTGCCCGAGCGCGACTTGGACCGGCGACGGCGACGGCGGCGGCGCTTCTTGGGCTTGCCGTCATCCTCGCCATTGCCGGCGGCCGGCGCGGCTTCCTCGGCTTGGGTCTGTTCCTCTTCGGTGCTCTCTTCCTCTTCGTCGATGTCATCCATCAGCGAGCTGTCGACCGATACCACCGGCGCGGCCTCGGGCACGTGGCGGGTGGCGGTATTGAACTTGTCGATGCTGAAATCGGGGCTGATCAGAGCCGGGTCGCCCTCGATCCGCACGGACAGGCCATAGCGCATCTCGATCTGGGCGACATGCTCGCGCTTCTGGTTCATCAGGAAGTTGGCGATGCCCACCGGGCATTTCACCAGAACTTCGCGCGACCGGCGGCGCACGCCCTCCTCCTCGATCTGGCGCAGGATCGACAGGGCAAGGTTGTCATCCGACCGGATCAGACCGGTGCCGTGACAGGCCGGGCAGCCCTGCGTCGTCGCCTCGATCATGCCGGGGCGCAGACGCTGACGGCTCATCTCCAGAAGGCCGAAGCCCGAGATGCGGCCGACCTGAATGCGCGCGCGGTCGGATTTGAGCTTGTCCTTCAGCTTCTTCTCGACGGCGTTGTTGTTCTTGCGCTCGTCCATGTCGATGAAGTCGATCACGATCAGGCCGGCAAGGTCGCGCAGGCGCAGCTGACGGGCCACTTCCTCGGCGGCCTCGAGGTTGGTCTTGGTCGCCGTTTCCTCGATCGAGCCTTCCTTCGTGGCCCGGCCGGAGTTCACGTCGATCGCCACCAGCGCCTCGGTCACGCCGATCACGATGTAGCCGCCCGACTTGAGCTGAACCGTCGGGTTGAACATCGAGGAGAGATAGCTTTCCACCTGATAACGCGCGAAAAGCGGCATCGGGTCGACGTATTGCTTCACGTTCTTGGCGTGGGACGGCATGATCATCTTCATGAAGTCTTTGGCCACGCGATAGCCGGCCTCGCCCTCGACATGCACCTCGTCGATATCGCGGTTGTAGAGGTCGCGGATCGAGCGCTTGATCAGGTTGCCTTCCTCGTAGATCTTGGCCGGCGCGATGGATTTCAGCGTCAGTTCGCGGATCTGCTCCCACAGGCGCTGGAGGTATTCGTAATCGCGCTTGATCTCCGACTTGGTGCGCTTAGCCCCGGCGGTGCGGACGATCAGGCCGGCGCCCTTGGGCACGTCGATTTCCGAGGCGATTTCCTTCAGCTTCTTGCGGTCGGCGGCGTTGGTTATCTTGCGGGAAATGCCGCCGCCCCGGGCGGTGTTGGGCATCAGCACGCAATACCGGCCGGCCAGCGACAGGTAGGTGGTCAGTGCGGCGCCCTTGTTGCCGCGCTCTTCCTTGACGACCTGCACCAGCAGGATCTGGCGGACCTTGACGACCTCTTGAATCTTGTAGCGGCGCGGGCGGGGTTTGCGCGGCGGGCGGATATCGTCGCTGTCGTCGTCATCGGCGACCGACTCGATGGTGTCGTCCTTGGCCGAGGCGTCGGACCGGCGGGACGAAGACCGCCCCTTGCTGCCATTGCCATTGTCGTCGTGGCTGTGGTCGTCGTGATTGGCATCGCCGTCCGACTTGCTGTCGTCTTCGGCGGACTGCTCTGCCTTGGACGTGTCTTCGGAGCTATCCGAAGCCGACGCATCCTCTGTCGGTTCCTCGACGGGCGTTTCCGCCACGGTTTCCATGGGCGACAGGCCTTCGCCTTCTTCCCCGGCTTCGGCGCCCTCGTCCAGTTCGATCGTCTCCATGCCGGAGATTTCCTCGGACGTGGTCACCGCATCGTCGGATTTCGACTTCGCAGCCTTCGAGCGCGACGACGAGCGCCGCGACGATTTCTTGGGCTTCTCGTCGTCATCCTCGCGAGCGCGCTGTGCCTCGGCATAGGCGCGCTCTTCTTCGAGCAGCGCCTCGCGGTCGGCCACCGGGATCTGGTAGTAATCCGGGTGGATTTCCGAAAAGGCGAGGAACCCGTGCCGGTTGCCGCCGTAATCGACAAAGGCCGCCTGAAGCGACGGTTCGACGCGCGTTACCTTTGCGAGGTAGATGTTTCCGGCGAGTTGCCGTTTGTTCTCGGATTCAAAATCGAACTCCTCGACCTTGTTTCCGTCGACCACCACGACGCGGGTCTCTTCCGCGTGGGTGGCATCGATAAGCATTTTCTTAGCCATGTATGTCCGTTGCACGACAAAGGCCGCCTGCCCCCTGGGGGGGCGAGCGGGCGTTGGTCATGTCTTTTCTGAGCGATATGCAACGCGCGGAAGGCCCGACCGGATCGGGTCTTTCTGTGGAACGTCGATGTTCTCGCGCGCGTCATCGCGGTTCTTCTCCAGGGCTGTGGGACCTCGGCCCCTGCCCCCGTTCATGTGCCGCATCATCATTTGGGATGTGCCGGCGTCTCGTGGTCCGTCAAAGGACCCAATCGGTTGCCTCGCGTTCCGTATTCCGGGCCGAGGCAGCGAAACTCTGGAATGGTCCACAAGTCGTGGAGCATATGTCCTAAATAACGGCGGACGGCGGCAAAACACAATGGGTAATTGTGCCAGCGCAGGAATTCGCGAGCGCGCGCGTGGACTGGCCGGATAAAAATGCGCAGGAAAGTTTCGCCCGCGCGGCGCATGGGCCGCGCCGGTTTCGGTTGGTCAGGCCGAGAAGTTGGGCTGTCCGTTCGACGCCATGAGCCCGCCATCGACAGGCAGGACCACGCCGTTGACGAAACCCGCGTCGGCAGAGGCGAGAAACGCGATCACGCTGGCCACCTCGTCCGGTTGGGCGCCGCGGCCCATGGGGATGCGGTCCTTGAAACGCTCCAACAGCGCCTCATCCTCGCGGATCCCTTTGGACATGTCGGTTTCGGTCATCGACGGTGCCACGGCATTGACGCGGATATCCGGCGCAAGGTCGAGCGCCATGGCGCGGGTCATGTTGCTGACCGCGCCCTTGGACGCGTTGTAGCCGAACATTTTCCAGTCGCCGCCTTCGCCAGAAACCGAGGAGGTGTTGACGATAGAAGCGCCGTCCGCCTTTTGAAGATGCGGAAGCGCGGCGGTCATGCAGTTGAAAACGCCGCCGACATTGATGCGCATGGTGTCCTCGAAGTCGCTATGGGACAACTCGCCCGGCACGCCGCCAACGGCAATGCCGGCATTGTTGACCAGACAGGTCAGGCCCCCGAAAGTTGCGACCGTTTCCTCGACCAGCCTTTCGGCGTCGGCCGGAGAAGACACGTCTCCCGACACGATATGGCGCTGCATCTCGGGCAGCTCCTTGGCGGCGTTCTGAAGCTTATCCTTCGTCCGACCGTTGAGGACGACGTTCCAGCCGTCATTTGCAAACCGCCGGGCCGTGGCGGCGCCGATACCGGAACCGGCGCCGGTGATGATAGCGGTGCGGGTCATGCTGCTCTCTCCTTTTCGTGTTGCAGGAGAAACGCGTGGTCCGCGGCCTTGTTCCGGCGCGTCAGAGATAGTCGGACCGCTGCAGGCCGTACTTGGCCATTTTCTCGTTCAGCGTCCGGCGCGGCAGGCACAGTTCGTCCATCACCGAGGCGATTGATCCCTTGTGCCGGCGCATCGTGTTGTCGATCAGCATCCGCTCGAACGCCTCGACATACTCCTTGAGCGGCTTGCCCTCGGTGGTCATAACCGGCTGCATGTCCTGGTGATCCGACATCAGGAGCGAGGCGATGGTGCCGCTGCCGCGCCGGGCCTGAAGCACGGCACGCTCGGCCACGTTGATGAGCTGGCGCACGTTGCCGGGCCACGGTGCCTGAAGCAACTGCGCGGCCTCCTGCGCGCTGACCTGCGGCGCGTCACAGCCGTAATCCTCGGCGAACTGGTCGGAAAAACGGGTGAAGAGCGTCAGGATATCCTCGCCCCGCTGGCGCAGTGGCGGCACGGTGATGCGCAAGCTGGCCAGGCGGTAGAACAGGTCGGGCCGCAGCGCGTCTTCACAGGTGCGGTCCTGTTCCTGCAGGTTGCAGATGGCCACGATCCGGGTTTCCGGCGGCGCGCCCTCGTCGTTGATGAAGGTCAAGAGCTTGGCCTGCGCCGCATCGCTGAGCGACTCGATATCTTCGAGCACCAGCGTGCCGCCACGGGCCTCTTCCACCGCGGGAAGCTGGTTGTCCTCAGGGTTCATCGGGCCCAGCAGGCGCTTGACCAGCGCATCATGTTCCATCGCGGCACAGGAGATCAGCACGAATTTCTTGCCCGCCCGCGCGCCCACGGCGTGCAGCGCGTGCGCCACCAGCGTCTTGCCGGTGCCGGTCTCGCCCTCGATCAGGACGTGGTTGTCGGCCTGTCCGAGGTCGAGGATATCCTCCTTAAGACGCTCCATCACCGGGCTCTGGCCGATCAGTTTTTTCATCAGCTGGCCGCCATCCGACAGCTCTCGCCGCAGCGCGCGGGAGTCGAGCGTCATCCGGCGGGCGTTGGCGGCCTTCTTGGCCAGCTCGTTCATCCGGTCGGGATTGAAGGGCTTTTCGAGGAAATCGAACGCCCCCATCCGCATCGCCTCGACCGCCATGGGTACGTCGCCGTGCCCGGTGATCATGATCACCGGCAGGCTCGAGTCGGTTCCCATGAGCTTTTTCAGGAATTGCATCCCGTCCATGCCGGGCATCTTGATGTCGGTGACGACGATGCCGGGGTAATCCGGGCCCAGCACTTTCAGCGCCTCCTCGGCCGATGGAAAGGCCTCGGTGTCGTAGCCGGACAGGGCCAGCCACTGGCTGATCGACTGGCGCATGTCCTTTTCGTCGTCGATGATCGCGATCTTCATGGCGCTTGGCATCTTGTACTTCTCCGCTGCCAATTATTCTGCGGCCGGCCGTTTGGCCGCCTGCGTGTCTTCCGGTAAGATAGGTAGCTGCATTTCAAATACAGCCCCGCCCGAGGCGGCGTTGCGTGCCGTCAGGCGCCCGCCCAAGTCGTTCACGATGCCCGAGGAAATGGCAAGGCCCAGCCCGACCCCCTCGCCCGGCTGCTTGGTCGTATAGAACGGCTCGAACAGGTTCTCGATGTTCTCGATGCCGATGCCGTTGTCGCGAACGGTCAGCACCGCAGTCTCGCCCGCAGCGAGGATGATGTCGATGGCGGCGTCGGGCACGGTGCTGGTGGCGTCAAGCGCATTGCGCAGCAGGTTGATCATCACCTGTTCGATGCGCACCCGGTCGCCCATCACCATGACCGGCCCGTCCGGCAGGGTGCGGGTGATCTTGACCTGCCGCTGACGCAGCTGCGGCTCCATCATGGCAAGGGCGGAATTGAGCGCATCGGCCATGTTTACAGGGGCCAGCTCGTCGCCGCTTTGCCGCGCATAGGATTTGAGCTGCCGGGTGATCGCGCCCATCCGCTCGATCAGGTCGTCGATCCGCTGGAAGGAGGAGATGGCCTCCTCCGGGCGGTTGCGGTTGAGCAGCAGGCGCGCGCCGGCGAGATAGGTTTTCATCGCCGCAAGCGGCTGGTTCAGCTCGTGGCTCACGGCCGCCGACATCTCGCCCAAAGCGGCCAGTTTCGAACTTTGCGCCAGGGTCTGCTCGGCCACCGCGAGGTTTTCCTGAACCCTCTGTCTTTCGGCGATTTCTCGCTGCAGGCGCATGTTCAATGCGCGAAGCTCCGCCGACTCTCGCTGGAACAGCGCCATCCGGACGGTGGCCTTGCGGTTGAGGAAATAGAAGGCCAGCGCCAGCAGAATGGCGAAGCACATGATCTCGAGCGCGAGGAAACCGTTCACCTTTTCCCGCACGCTGGCATAGGTGGTGAAGCTGGCGATGCGCCACCCGCGAAACGCCACGCGGCCGCCCACGCGCATCACCGCCTCGCCCTGAACGTAGGCGTCGGGCGGCAGGGTGTTCCAGTCGGCGGTGGCCTGAAGGGCGCGCTGGATGGCGCTGGATGGCGGCTCCTTGGCGAGCGCCTCTTCCTCGGTCAGGCCGCGCCAGCGGGGTTCGGTCGCAAGGATGATCCGCCCCTCGCTGTCGGTCACGAGCACGGCGTCGGATATCCCGGCCCAGGCGCGTTCGTATTTGCCCAAGCCCACCTCGACGAGGATCACGCCCGCCAGCCCCGCCTGTGTCTCCACCCGGCGAGAGTAGAAGAACCGGAAGCGGCCAGCGTCGTCGCGCAGGATGTTGAAAATGTTGTCTTTCGAGCGCGTCGCCTCGATGAACACGGGCGACTCGCGGTAGGACTGGCCGATCGTTTCCCGGTCGGTCGAGGCGACCACCCTGCCATCATTGCCCAAAAGCGTGAGCGAGGCCGCCGAAATCTCTTCGTTGAAGGAGATAAGCCGTTGCGAGGATTGCGAGAAATCCGATGTAGCCAGGGCCGAGATCAGCGTCGGGTCGCGCGACAGAAGCTGTGGAACGATGGCGTTCTGGCGCAGCTCGCTCAGCAGGTTGCCGCTGTAGAGCACCAGCCGCAACTCGGCGCGGTTGCGCGTCGTCTCGGTGAACCGGTCGGTCAGCAGGCTGTTGGTCACCGCCACGGTCGAGACCGCGAGGATCACCAGCACCGCAAGCGCCAGTCGCGCCCGCCAGCTTAGCGTGCGCAGGCGCCTGCGAGAGTCGCCCGAAGGATCATTGTCCGACGACATTGCCATGCGCGTCAGGATACGCCGCCACGGGCGTTGCAACAAGGGCTCACGCGGTTTGCAACTGGTCGACCAGGCTGTCGAACATCACGCGCCCCTCGGTGTTGCCATGCAGCGGGTCGGCCATGCGCTCGGGGTGGGGCATCATCCCCAGCACGCGGCGGTTTTCCGACAGGATGCCGGCGATGTCCTGAAGCGAGCCGTTGGGGTTTTGCACGTAACGGAAGGCGACCCGGTTCTCGTCGTTGAGCCGCTTCAGCGTGTCCTCGTCGGCAAAGTAGTTGCCGTCATGGTGGGCGATCGGAATGGTGATCGTGTCGCCCGTGGTATAGCCAGAGGTATAGGCGCTGTCGGTGGTTTCCACCTTCAGTTCCACGGGTTTGCAGACGTATTTCAGCCCGCCATTGCGCAGCAGGACGCCGGGCAGAAGGCCGGTTTCCGTCAGCACCTGAAAGCCGTTGCAGACGCCGAGGACGTAGCCGCCCTTTTCGGCATGGGCGATCACGGACCGGCAGATCGGGGAATTCGCCGCGATGGCCCCGCAGCGCAGGTAGTCGCCGAAGGAGAACCCGCCGGGTACGCCGATCACGTCGATGCCCGAGGGCATGGCGGTGTCCTTGTGCCAGACCATCGTCACGTCGGCCCCGGCGCGCTCGAACGCCACTTTCAGGTCCCGGTCGCAGTTCGACCCGGGGAAGACCACCACTGCCGCTTTCATGTCGTGTCCTTTCTGAAGAAGAGCCTGTCGAGGGCGAGCCAGAGGAGACCGGCCGCCACGAGGGCGCCCAGGCCGATAGTGCCAAGGATGACGGGCATAAACCACAAGCCCTGCCACGTGTCGAGCCGCACGTTGCCGCGCGAGGAGGGGATCGCCCGTATGGCCGCGGTCTCGCCCACCGCGATGTCGAACGAGGCGTGGCCGCTGCCGACGCTGGCGCGGCGGGGCTGTCCGTCGACCTCGTAGGTGAAGATCGGTTCGTAATTTACCGTGCCGCGGTCGAAAATCGTCTCGCCGGGCCATTCGTAGCGTTCGACCACCGTGCCGGTGACCCGCTCAGAGCGAAGCACGTAGACCGCGTTTTCCACGCCGTAGAGCGCGGCCGCGAGGAGCATCAGAACCGGGAAGGCGAACAGGATCACGGCCACGCGCTGGCGCAGCGTCATCCGCGCGAGTCGCCCCCACAAAGTCCACGCCACCATTGCCCCGGTATAGCCCCGGGGGCGGTCCATCAGGCGATCTCGACCGTGTAGCTTTCGATCACAGTGTTGGCGAGCAGCTTCTCGCACATCTGCGTGACGGTTTCCTCGGCCTTGGCCTTGTCGGTCTCGGCGAGGTCGATCTCGATCACCTTGCCCTGCCGCACGCCGTCGACGCCGTCAAAGCCAAGCGACCCCAGCGCGTGGCGCACCGCCTCGCCCTGCGGGTCGAGCACACCGGTTTTCAGCATCACTTGCACTCGTGCCTTCATCGGCCCTGCCTCTCTTCTGCTCAGTTGATCAGGTGCGGCTTGGTCATGGGCGTCGATGCCTTGGGCATGACCCCCAGCCGCTTGGCCACTTCGGAATAGGCATCCGTCAGGCTGCCGAGGTCGCGGCGGAACACGTCCTTGTCGAGCTTCTGGCCGGTCTCGATATCCCACAGCCGGCAGCTGTCGGGCGAGATCTCGTCGGCGACGATCAGGCGCATGAAATCGCCGTCATAAACCCGGCCGATCTCGATCTTGAAGTCGACGAGCTTGATGCCGACGCCGAACATCACCCCCGACAGGAAATCATTCACGCGCAGCGCGAGGCTCAGGATATCGTCCATGTCCTGCTGGGTGGCCCAGCCGAAGGCCGCGATATGCTCCTCGGTCACCAGCGGGTCGCCCAGTTCGTCATTCTTCAGGCAATATTCGACGATCGGGCGCGGCAGTTGCGTGCCTTCCTCGATCCCCAGCCGCTTGGCCATCGAGCCGGCGGCGTAGTTGCGCACGATCACCTCGAGCGGGATGATCTCGCAGGCGCGGACGAGCTGCTCGCGCATGTTGAGCCGTTTCATGAAGTGGTTCGGGATGCCCACGTTGGTCAGCCCGGTCATGAAATACTCGCTCAGCATGTTGTTGAGCACGCCCTTGCCTTCGATCACGTCCTTCTTCTCGGCGTTGAAGGCGGTGGCGTCGTCCTTGAAATACTGCACGAT
>JAVJTX010000040.1:0-105444 GCA_040220035.1 Roseovarius sp.
CAGGGCTTCCAGCGCGACCTTCGCCTTGAACTCGGGCGCGTGCTGCTTGCGTTTCGACATCTCTGATCTCCTTCTCGTCGAAGATCAGCAGACTGCAAATCGTAGCTTACGTCACTGTCCGAATTTCAGGGGGTAGCTCAGATCCCGGTTCCCCGTCGCCCATCGGATAGTTCTGGAAATCGCGTTCTGGTTTAATATTCCATCTCTGTTCCCACGAGGCCAGCTCGCTGTTACTTCTATATTTGGACCGCCAAAGTGGTTCTGCAACCTTGCAAGGTTTTCCTCCAACCCGAGGTTCTCATCCTCAACCACATTCATGTCAGCAGGACGAGCGACTCTAAATGTAACACGTCTGGGCGTTCCGTTGCGCAATCTTTCTAATGCGGCTTGCGATAAGACAGGTGACAAGAAAAAACCACGATGTGGTCTGAGACGAACTTTCACCAATGCATCCATTCGAACTGGAGTGACTGCCTCGCGCCTACTCTCGAGGAGCAAAACGTTCAATTCCGCGAAATAGCGGAATGCGCAACGATGTCCCAAAGGGCGTACGTTACCCTCAAGTGGCTGACCTTGCTCCGCAAAAGGAGGAATATTGTCGGTTTGCTGTCTGACAAATTCGCCGTCAATGAAACCTTCGCCAACAATAGCTGGATTGTTTTCAAAACTCTCTAGTCTAACCCTCGCGTCACCAAAGATGGTTTCATATTCAGATCTATTCGGATGATTCCACAGATCATGTAAACATTCGAATAACGTGGCGTCTTGCGCACCGACATTGTCAACTTGGTAAAATCGCGCCTTTATGTTCGCGTCCATTCAATCTTTCCTAGAATTATTTTCTAAACACTCTGCTAACGCTACGTTATGGCGTCAACCCAGAGAAGAAAAATCCAACTTTAGCTAGAAAACCAAAATAACATTACCACACCCCCACCCCCGTTGCGCCCGAAACAACATCTCGCCCCTCCCCCCAACGGGCGCCACATTAACACTCCCCCTCCACCGACCCGATACCGACGCGATACCGACGTAATACCGACGTGATACCGACGTCCCCTTCCCTGCAAAATATGGCCGTTAACCTTCGAATCGGTATACGACACGATCTGTCGCAAACGGACATGCCCGAACCGCCTCGCACGACAGTGTAGGGCCAAACGGAAAAGCAGGGAGAATCCCATGAAAACAACCACCCGCGTGGCGATTATCGGCGGCGGCGTCGTCGGCTGCAGCGTCCTTTATCACCTGACAAAGCTGGGCTGGTCCGATGTCATGCTGATCGAGCGGTCCGAGCTGACCTCCGGCTCCACATGGCACGCCGCCGGCGGCTTCCACACCCTGAACGGCGACACCAACATGGCCGCCCTGCAGGGCTATACTATCAATCTTTACAAGGAGTTGGAGGAGATCACAGGCCTCTCCTGCGGGCTGCATCACGTCGGCGGCGTCACCCTCGCCGACAACCGCGACCGCTTCGACATGCTCCTCGCCGAACGCGCCAAGCACCGCTATATGGGCCTTGAGACCGAGATCGTAGGCCCCGAGGAAATCCGCAAGATCGCCCCCGTCACCAACACCGACGGCATCCTAGGCGCCCTCTTCGATCCCCTCGACGGCCACCTCGACCCCTCCGGCACCACCCACGCCTACGCCAAGGCCGCCCGCATGGGCGGCGCCACGATCGAGACCCACTGCATGGTCCGCGAGGTCACCCCGCGCCCCGACGGAACCTGGGATATCGTCACCGAAAAAGGCACCATCCACGCCGAACACGTGGTCAACGCAGGCGGCCTCTGGGCGCGGGAAGTTGCTGCAATGTCAGGGGTTTACCTGCCGCTCCACCCGATGGAGCACCAATATGTCGTGACCGAGGAAGTCCCCGAAATCGCCGAGATCATCGACGCCGGCGGAGAGCATCCCCACGTCATGGACCCCGCCGGCGAAAGCTACCTCCGCCAGGAAGGCCGCGGCCTCTGCATCGGCTTCTACGAACAGCCCTGCGAACCCTGGGCCGTCGACGGCACCCGTTGGGATTTCGGTCACGAACTCCTCCCCGACAACCTCGACAAGATCGAACAATCCATCGATTTCGCCTACAAACGCTTCCCCGCCCTAGAACGCGCCGGCGTAAAATCCGTCATCCACGGCCCCTTCACCTTCGCCCCCGACGGCAACCCCCTCGTCGGCCCCGTCCCCGGCCTGCGCAACTACTGGTCCGCCTGCGGTGTGATGGCCGGCTTCAGCCAGGGCGGCGGCGTCGGCCTGATGCTCGCGCAATGGATGATCGAAGGCGAATGCGAACGCGACGTCTCGGCGATGGATGTGGCCCGCTACGGCGACTGGATCAACAAGGGCTATACCCTCCCGAAAGTCGTTGAAAACTATCAGAAAAGGTTCTCGGTCGCCTACCCCAACGAGGAACTGCCCGCCGCCCGCCCGATGAACACCACGCCCATGTACGACATCTTCGACGGCATGGGCGCGGTCTGGGGCCACCAATACGGGCTCGAAGTCGTCAACTACTTCGCCGAAGGCGACGAACCCCGGTTCGAGACCCCCTCCTTCCGCCGCTCCAACGCCTGGGAGGCCACGCAACGCGAGGTTAAAACCGTCCGCGAAGCAGTTGGAATCAATGAGGTTCACAACTTCGGTAAGTACCTCGTCACCGGCCCCGGCGCCCGCGACTGGCTCGACCGGATCATGGCCGGCCGGATCCCCAAACAGGGCCGCGTCTCCCTCACCCCGATGCTCTCGCCCAAGGGCCGGCTGATCGGCGACTTCACCGTCTCCTGCCTTGGCCCCGAAGCCTTTCAGCTCACTGCCTCCTACGGCGCGCAGGCCTATCATATGCGCTGGTTCGAGCAGAACGAAGCCGCCGGCGTGCGGGTCGAGAACATCTCCGACCGGCTCAACGGCTTCCAGATCGCCGGGCCCAAGGCGCGCGACGTGCTGGTGGCCTGCACCCGCGACCCGGTCGCCGACATGCGCTTCATGGACCTCCGCCGCGCCACCATCGGCATGGTCGACTGCCTGATCCAGCGGGTCAGCTATACCGGCGATCTCGGCTACGAGATCTATTGCGATCCGATGGCCCAGCGGGCCCTCTGGAAAGCGCTTTGGGAGGAAGGCCAGAAGCATGGCATGAAGCCCTTCGGCATGCGGGCGATGATGTCGCTCCGCCTCGATCGGTTCTTCGGCTCGTGGCTGTCGGAATTCTCGCCCGACTACACGCCCGGCGAAACGGGGATGGACCGGTTCATCAGCTTCGCCAAGAACACCGATTTCATCGGCCGCGCCGCGGCGGAGGCCGAGAAAAACAAGGGGCCCGAGCGGCAACTGGTGGTCTTTGAGGTCGACGCGCTGGATGCCGATCCACATGCCTACGAACCCGTCTGGATCGACGGCACGGTGCAGGGCTTCTGCACCTCGGGCGGCTATTCGCACCACGCGGAGACATCCGTGGCGCTTGCCCTGATCCCGCGGGAAAAGGCGGTAGAGGGCTTGGAGGCCGAGATCGAAATCCTGGGCGAGAAACGCCCGGCCCGGCTGATTAACCGGCCGCTTTTCGATCCGGAGGGTGAACGCTTTCGGATGTAGCGTCTGTGCGCACTGGCAGGACGCCTCCGGCGGGAGTATTTGTGGAACGGTGAAATACCGGGGCTCGGCATGACTTTCATTGTTCTGCAAATACTCGATTCCGGCCGGCGGCGGCCATGAGCCGGCTGTCCATACTGATCCCCGCGGCGGGCCGGTCCTCGCGAATGCGGGGCCGTGACAAGCTGCTGGAGCCGGTCGAGGGCCAGCCCTTGTTGCGGCGACAGGTGCGGCTGGCTCTTGAGATGCGCTGTCAGGTCATGGTGACCCTGGCCGAAGACCGACCGGCGCGTGACGCTGTGCTAGACGGGCTGGAGGGGCTGACCCGGACCGTGGTGGCCGAGGCCAGCGAAGGGATATCCGCCTCGATCCGCGCCGGGGCCGATTGGGCCCTCGCGCATGGCACGCACGGGCTGATGATCCTTCTGGCCGATCTGCCCGACCTGACACTCGATGACCTGAAGAAAATGGTGCAGGCGCATGAAAAGGCGCCGGAAATCGTGATCCGGGCCACCGACGCCACGGGCAAACCGGGACACCCGGTGATCCTGCCGGCGCGCCTCTACGGTAAGCTTCAGGGCCTGCGTGGGGATGACGGTGCCAAGCCCGTCCTGAAATCGGAAGATATCGTCCGCATCGCCCTTCCCGGCCGCCATGCCACAACCGATCTGGATACGCCGGAAGATTGGGCGGCTTGGCGAGAGGGACAGGATAGATCCCGGCCCTGAAAACGAACAATCCCGGCTTTCGCCGGGATCGCCGCCTTCGAAACCGGAAAATGCCCCCGCACCGATTTCAATGAGGCCGGGTCCCGCGAAGGAGCCCGGCCAGCTGCAACACTCGTACTCACTTCAACAGGAGACGGCTTTCCGCTTCGGTGAGCGCACGGCGCGCGGCCTGATAGGCCTTGCGTCCGGCGGTATCGCGAAGATCGGGGAACAACTCGTAAATCTGGTGGCGCTGGCGTGTGCCGAGGCTCTTCATGACCTGTTCGTCTGGCCGGAAGCTTTCGGTCCAGAAGCCATTGGAAAGCACAACCTGGTGCTGGTCGAACATGAAATGGATATAGGTGACCTGCGCCATGTCGACCACGTCCACTCCGTCAAGGCCCGTCAGGTGCCCCGCGGCCGACAGGACTTCGCTGTCTTCGAAGAACTGCGCCGTCTTGTCGTTCTGAATCAGGACGTTATGCCAGGGGCTGACAAGGATGTCGGCCTCGGGCAGGCCATGATCCAGCGCGCCGGACCGGATCAGGACCGGCCGCAGCGACGGTGCCCTGCGGAGGTCTTCGGCCCCCAATTTGCACGACCCGATCCAGCGGATTTCCTGCAGGCCGTTGTCGCGGGTCAGGACCCGGTCGCCGACTTGCAGGTCCTCGACCCGTTTTTCGCCTTTGGGTGTGGCGATGACGGTGCCGGGGGTAAAGCAGGGCACGACGTTCTCGATGGCCTGGCCTGCCTGCTCGCTTGCGCCGAGGGCCGCGATGGCGGCATTCTGGCTTGCGGGGTTCTCGATCGGCGGCATGTCGTCTCCTTTTAAACCAGCACTTGCACTCGTTAACCTTCAAACATTCCGGACAGATTGCCCGGCACTCGTACTTCACTCACTCAACATGCGATGAACGTACCGGTCAGCCATACCTGCCTTCGCAAAGGAAGGCGTATCGCTCGAGCCATGGTCAGAAACAGACCTGTTCGACCAGACCCTTGGTACGTCACGCAGTAACTCGTGACACAAGGTCAGCCGCCCCTTAGCCAAATCTTCGCCCCCCAGTCAGGCAATTAAGAAGCTACTGCCGAGCGCCGCCCGAATAAAGCCATATTTGGTGGTGACGCGCCGCAATTCAGGCGGAAATGTGTCGAAATCGGGGCTTCAACCCCTGCCCGTTCCGGTTCGATTGTTTCGGTTAACTTGGCTATTCGTGATCGGTTTGCTCGGCATCCTGTCGCCCGAACGCTCGCTTCAAAGCAACGTTTGCTGGCGATTGGCAAAGCGCTACCCCGTTTTCGCCTCCTGCCCCGAGGGGCCAATGCGTTTCCCATTCTGAAACAATTGCCTCGCCAATCGAGCTCGGGAACGCAGGTTTGAAAAATCATCGCCACCCAAGCCTTTAGCGGTGCACCTTGTTATCAGTTTCCCGTATCACGGCAGACTGTTTCGATTTCAGCGCCAAATCCGTCGCTCAGTACGGGCGAATCGGCGCATCGCGCCCGAATCGACCCTCTCCCCCCGATAAGCCCGAGCCGTCCCGCCACAATTCGGCCACCATCCGGGAAGGTCCACCCCGGCGGCGGCACCGCGTTGATGGGACGGATGCAACAGCCGCTGCGCCATCGCACGCGCCTATACCGACGCCCTCTCGCAGGCCGGGCTGGGCGTGCCGCACGTTCCCGATTGGGCCGAGCCGGTCTGGCATCTCTACGTGTTGCGCCACCCCCGGCGCGATGCCTTTCAGGCCCGCCTCGCAGAGGCCGGGATTTCGACAGTGATCCATTACCCCATCCCACTCCATCTGCAGAAAGCGTATGCCGACAGCGGCTTCTCCGAAGGGGCGTTTCTCATCGCCGAACGGCTTGCGCGGGGGGTCACCAGCCTTCCCATGTGCCCGGGCCAGTCACAAGAGCAGACCGATTACGTGATCGACCAGGTGTTGCGCCTGACCTGAGATCACGTTTCCGGGGGCTTGATCGGGAAACTGCGGAAAAATTGGTACCCAAGGCCGGACTCGAACCGGCACGGTATCACTACCGGGGGATTTTGAATCCCCTGCGTCTACCATTCCGCCACTTGGGCACGCGCCATAGCCTTATCGTTCGGTGCTGCCGACGTCCAGAGGAAGAACGCGGGGAACGGATGCTTTCCCCTGCCCGGGTCTTGACCGCCCCGCCCGCCCGTGGTCTGAGACTTGAAGCGTTGACGTGACAGGACGACCGCCATGCTGAGACGGCTTTACGACTCGACCATCCGGATGGCGGACCACCCCCGCGCGCTCTGGGTGCTGGCACTGGTATCGTTCGTCGAAAGCTCGGTCTTCCCGATCCCGCCCGATGTTCTGATGATTCCAATGATCATCGCACGGCCCAGCCGGGCTTGGCTGATCGCGCTGGTGGCGCTGGTGGCGTCCGTGCTCGGCGGGTTGCTGGGCTATGCCATCGGCGCGCTGGCCTATGAGCAGCTTGGCCGCCCGATCCTCGAGACGCTGGGCAAGGCCGATTCGATGGACGCGTTTGGCACGCGGTTCAACGATTTCGGCTTCTGGGCGGTGCTGACCGCCGGGATCACGCCCTTCCCGTACAAGGTCATCACCATCATGTCAGGCTGGACTGGCATGCCGCTGTTTACCTTCGTGGCGACCTCGATCCTCGCCCGTGGCATCCGGTTCTTCCTCGTCGCTGCCCTGCTGTGGAAATTCGGCGAGCCGGTGCGCAACTTCATCGAAAAGCGGCTCGGGCTGATGACGATCATCTTCGTCGTGCTGCTCTTCGGCGGGTTCTATCTGGTAAAGCACATATGAGCTTTTCGCGCACGCATCTGATCGTTCTGGCCGCAGGTGGTTCGGCCGCGCTGCTGCTGGGGGCGCTGGCGTTTCAGCATCTGGGCGGGCTGGCGCCCTGCAAGATGTGCATCTGGCAGCGCTGGCCGCATGGCATCGCCATCGCGATCGGCGTGCTGGCCCTCTTCCTGCCGGGCCGCCTTCTGCCTCTGCTCGGCGGGCTGGCGGCACTGACCACCGCCGGGATCGGGGCCTATCACACGGGCGTCGAGCGCGGCTGGTGGCAGGGGCCGTCGACCTGCACCTCCTCCTCCGCTGCGGATGTCTCGACGGACGAGCTGTTCGACCAGATCATGAACGCCCCGCTGGTGCGCTGTGACGACGTGCCGTGGGAGATGCTGGGCCTGTCCATGGCAAGCTGGAACATGCTGGCCTCGCTGGCACTGGCAGCCATATGGTTGATGGCCGCGCGGCGCGCTTGACCTTCCACGCGCGGGGACCGTAGCGTTCGGGCGACCGTCAGCAAAAGGGCCAGCGCGTGCGAAATCTCGATCCCGTTCACTACACCTCTGCAGACATTCATGCGGGGGATGTCAGCCAAATCTTCTCGACCACGTGGCAGTTGCTTGCCCCGGTCTCTCGCCTTGCCCAGCGGGGCGATTACGTCGCGGCGGAAATCGCCGGGCAGAAGGTGTTCGTGATCCGCACCCGCGAGGGGCTGCGTGCCTTCCGCAATGTCTGCCGCCACCGGGGCGCCCGACTGCTGCCCGAAGGGAATGGCCGCTGTGCCACCATCCGCTGCCCCTATCATCAGTGGGTGTGGGGCGAGGACGGCTCGCTTCTCAACGTGCCGTGGTGGGGCGACGACCCCGATTTCGAGAAGTCTGACTGGGCGCTCGATACGGTAGAGTTCGATATCTGGCGCGGTCTGCTGTTCGTGGCCATTGCGCCCACGCAACCATTGACCGCGCAGCTCGGTGCAGTGATCCCCGAGCTTCAGGATGAACCGCTGGAAAGCTTCACGTGGATGCACGAGGAGCGGATGGTCTTCGATGCCAACTGGAAAATCTACACCGACAATTTCGTCGAAGGCTACCATATCCCCGGCATCCACCCGGCCTTTCACAGCGCCATCGAGTTCGACCGGTTCGAGACCACCGCCCATGACGGTATGGTGCGCATGACCGCGCCGCCGCGTGACGGGCTGTTCTACCGGGGCAAGTGGCTGTGGATGTGGCCGAACTGGACGCTTTCGCTGTTTTCCGGCGGCATGAATACCTCGCGCATCAATCCGCTGGATCACCGCCGGACCGAGCTGATCTACAATTTCTATTTCGAGGATACCTCGCCCGAGAGCCGCGCGGCGCGGGAAAAGACCATCGCCGACAACCTTGCCGTCGTGCGCGAGGATTTCGAGATCTGCATCGAGACACAGAAAAACTATGAAAGCGGCGGCTATCGCGCCGGGCCGCTTTCACCGCGGCACGAGCAGGGCGTGGCCTATTTCCAGAAAAAGCTGGTCGAGGCGGCCGGGGGCTAAGGCCCCCTGCCCTTAGCTTGCCGCCTTCCGTGTCGACAAAAGCAGGTTCGTCTCGGAATGCGCGATCCCGTCGAAGCGACGGATGCGTGCGAGGACGTCGTCGAACTCCTCCAGCGTGGCGGTGCCGATCTCGACGATCACGTCCCACCGCCCATTGGTTGTGTGGGTGGCCCGCACCGCCGACAGCCCGTTCAACTGCCTCAGGATCCGGTCGGTGCCGCGCCCCTCGATACCGATCATCATCAGGCCGCGCACCGGGTCGCGCGCCGCGTCGCCCTTGAGCACCACCGAGAAACCCACGATATCGCCGGAACGGCGCAGCCGTTCGATCCGGCTGCGCACCGTGGTCCGCGACACGCCGAGCGTCAGCGCAAGATCCGATAGCGACGCCCGGGCATCATGTCTGAGCGCCGAAATCAGCCGCTGATCCACATCATCCATTTCGCCGCCTCTTGCGTCCGTTCCGATCAAACTGCCCCCGAATAGTGCAAAATGTCGGGTTCAATTCAACCCGATTTGAGCAGACCCTGCGCGCAACCTGACATTCCTGACAGATGGGACAGCGATGACTGAGCAGACCTGTATCCTGATCGGTGCGCCGGTCGACAGCGGCAAGGCAAGGCGCGGCTGCCTGATGGGGCCGGACGCTTATCGCGTGGCCGGCTTGACGGAGGCGCTTGAGGGGCTCGGGCAAAGGGTTCAGGACGCCGGCAACTTGCGGCCGCGTCCGGCGGCGACCCCGGCAGACCTGCCCGCCCATGTGCACTCACCGGCGGAAACCATCGGCTGGACCGAGGCACTGGCCGGCGCGGCAGAGGCCGCGATGCAGGAAGGGCTGCCGATCTTCCTTGGTGGCGATCACAGCCTGTCGCTGGGCACGGTCGCCGGCGTGGCCACCGATGCTGCCCGCCGGGGCCGGCCGCAATTCGTGCTCTGGCTGGATGCGCATAGTGACTATCACACACCCTACTCCACCGCCTCGGGCAACCTGCACGGCACGCCTCTGGGCTACGTCACGGGCCGCGACGGGTTCCACGGCTTTCCAGAGGTGAAGGCCCCGGTCCCGGAGGAGAATATCTGCATCCTCGGCCTGCGCTCGGTCGATGCGGCCGAGCGCGAGGCGCTACAGGCCAGCCGCATCCGCTATGCCGACATGCGTGCCATCGACGAGGCCGGCATTGCCCGGCCGCTGGCGGCTTTCCTCGACGATGTCGCCAAGGCTAGTGGCGCGCTGCATGTTTCGCTCGATGTCGATTTCCTCGACCCGTCCTACGCGCCCGCCGTGGGCACCACAGTGCCCGGCGGCGCCACCATCCGCGAGGCGCATCTCGTCATGGAGATGATCTGCGACAGCGGGCTGATGACCTCGCTCGACCTCGTCGAACTCAACCCCTTCCTCGACGATCGCGGCCGCACCGCACAGGTGATGGTCGATCTCATTGCCTCGGCACTGGGTCGCCGGGTCTTCGACCGTCCGACACAGTCCTTTTCCTACGAAAGAGCCGCCTCATGACCACCCTGCCCCCGTCCGACAAGGCCCTGGTGCCCTTCGTCAGCGTCGAGAACATGATGAAGCTGGTGCACCATATCGGCATCGAGGAGATGCTGACGGGGCTTGCCGGCTATATCGAGGATGATTTCAAGCGGTGGGAACTCTTCGACAAGACCCCGCGGGTGGCCAGCCATTCGGCCGAGGGCGTGATCGAACTGATGCCGACCTCGGATGGCGAGGTCTACGGCTTCAAATACGTCAACGGCCACCCGAAGAACACCAAGGCCGGGCTGCAGACCGTTACGGCCTTCGGTCTTCTGGCGGATGTCAGCAACGGCTACCCCGTGTTGCTGTCGGAGATGACGGTGCTGACGGCGTTGCGCACGGCGGCCACCTCGGCGCTGGTCGCCCGCTACCTTGCGCCCAAGGGGGCCGACACGATGGCGATGATCGGCGCCGGGGCGCAATCGGAATTCCAGAGTATGGCAATGAAGGCGATCTGCGGGCTGAAGAGCGTGCGGCTCTACGATATCGACCCGGCGGCCACCGAGAAAGCCGCCCGGAACCTGCAAGGCACGGGCCTGAACGTCGTGGCCTGCCAAAGCGCCGAGGAAAGCATGGAAGGCGCCCAGATCGTCACCACCTGCACCGCCGACAAGCAGTATGCGACGATCCTGACCGACAACATGGTCGGCAGCGGTGTGCATATCAACGCCATCGGCGGGGATTGCCCCGGCAAGACGGAACTGGCGCCGGGCGTCCTGCTGCGTTCGTCGATCTTCGTCGAATACCCCGAGCAAACGCGGATCGAGGGCGAGATACAGCAACTGGCCCCCGACCACCCGGTGACCGAACTGTGGCGGGTGATGAACGGCGAGTCGCAGGGGCGCACCAGCGCCCAGCAGATCACGCTCTTCGACAGCGTCGGCTTCGCCATCGAGGATTTCAGTGCGCTCCGCTACATCCGCGACCACATCGGTGGCACCGATTTCCATCTCGATCTTGACCTTCTGGCAGACCCCGACGACCCTCGCGATCTGTTCGGCATGCTGCAACGCGCGGGCGCCTGAGCTTTACGGCTTCATGGCGCGACAGTAACTATGCGCCATGCCGTTCTTTCGAATCGACCGCGAGCTTCATTTTTTCGCGCATGTGCCCAAATGCGCCGGCGCCTCCGTCGAGGTGTATCTGCGCAAGAGGTTCGGCGAGATCGCCTTTGCCAACTCGCAGTTCTACAACGTGCCGGAGGCGCAGCGCTGGACCAAATCCTCGCCCCAGCACATGGATATTGAGGCGTTGGGCCGGTTGGTCCCCCCCGGCTGGATCACGTCGAGCTTTGCGGTGGTGCGCCATCCCGTGACACGGCTGCGCAGCGCCTACGACTATCAGTTGACGGGCGAGAAGACGGTGCCGGAGGGGATGGACATCAACGCCTGGTTCCTTGACTGGGTGGCGCAGCGCGACGAGATGCCGTTCCGCTATGACAATCACCCGCGCCCCGCCGCCGACCTTGTGCCGCCCGGCGCCACCGTCTTTCGGCTGGAGGACGGGTTGCAGGGGGTGGTCGCGCATCTCGACGGGCTGGCCGGTAATTCCGATGGCCCGCGCAAGCTACCGCATGAAAACAAGAGCCGCGGTGGCGTCAGCTATGCCGCCGGACAGGCGCCCCTGTCGGACGAAGCCCTTGGCGTGATGGAAAAGGTGTATGCAACGGATTTCGCGCGGTTCGGATACACCTGCGAGGATGTGACGAAGGGGGCGAAACCTCGGAACGACCTCCCCCGACAGCGCATGCCGTGGCTGAACCGGCTGCTCGGGCGATAGGCCGTCAGCCAACCGCCTTGAGATACTGATAGAGGAAGGCGCGCAGGTCACCCCTCGCCCGGCGAAGCCCACCCTTCTGCGCCGTATAGAGAACTTCCCGCCGCCGCAGCTTGCGGCTCACACCGGCGCTGACCTGACCTTCGTGGATACGGTTAGCGACCAGCGTATCGGACAGGATGGCCGGTGCGCCGAACGCCTTGTGACAGCCGTGATACATGTCGCCATCCATCAGCCATTGCAGATTCTCGTCGAACCAGACGCCATGGCCGGCCTCGAGGGCAAGGACGGAGGGGCTGGAGATGGTGTTGAACCCCCAGCGGATACGGTCGTGCCAGCGCGGCACCATGGGGCGTTCCAGTGTCTCGCCGTCGCGAGTGACGGCGGACCCCATCAGCGCCCATCGACAGGCCGGATCCTGAAACGCGTCAAAGACCTGCTGCAAGGCGGTGTCATCGCACAGGAAATCGTCCTGAAAAAGGATTTTGAGGATGGGCGCCCCGGCATGCCTCATCGCGTTGTTCGCGTTGGCGGAGGCCTGGCGCTTTCCCTCGCGATACGCGACCCGGCGAATGGCCAGCCGGTCGGCATAGGCCTCGCAGACCTCGGCCACACCGGGCCCGTCGGACTGGTCCGATACCACCACCTCGAAGTCCTTGAAGGTTTGCCCCGTGAGCCGTTCGAGGGAAAAGCCGAGGTAATCGCCCCCTGCGCCGCCCATGTCATAGGCGGGAATACAGACGCTGATGGCGGGTGCGGTGCTCATGCCGGTGTCTGTGCCCCAGCGATGCGGGCCCCTGCAACAGAAAAACGGGGGGCCTAAGCCCCCCGGTCCAAGTTTCGCCACTCAGGCTCGATATTTGATACCGCCCGGTTTTCTGCCTGCGGCCTGAGTGCCGTCAAGGAGCGAGCGCACCCGCTCCATGTCCGTTCGGGAAAAGGCTTGGCAGCGTTCCCCCCTTGTTTCGGCGGGGTGCGGACCGGTCGGCTCGGCCCTGCCACCCCTTCACGCCCGAGGGCGCGATCTTCGTTCCTTCAGCTACACCCGCTCGTCGAGCCGCAGGTGTTGCACTTCATGCAGGTGCCGTTGCGCACCAGCGTGTAGTTGCCGCAGTCGCCACAGGCCTCGCCCTCGTAGCCCTGCATCCGCGCCTTGGTGGCGGCGTTCATGCCGACGGCGCCCGACGCGGCGGTCGTGGTCGTGGTGACCGTGGCCTGCGCCGTCTCCGGCACCAGCGTCTTCAGCGTGGTCGTGGGATCGGAGGCGCCGCCAAGCGCTGTGGCCCCCATCGCCTGCCCGCCGTTGAACACCACCAGCTCCTGCGGCAGCCGCTTGCGGAGATAGCCGGTCGAGCTGATCTGCTTGAGCACTTCCAGCGACTTGTTGGCGGCGTCCTCGCTCATCTCCGAGATGTTCGAGACACCCTCTTCCTCGCCCCGGCCCAGATCGTCGAAGGACGCGCCCTGCGGTTTGACATGGGCAAGGTCGGTTCGGTCAAGATAGCTGACCGCCAGTTCGCGGAAGATGTAGTCGAGGATCGACGTGGCGTTCTTGATCGAGTCGTTGCCCTGCACCATGCCGGCCGGTTCGAACTTGGTGAAGGTGAAGGCGTCGACGAACTCTTCAAGCGGCACCCCGTATTGCAGGCCAACCGACACCGCGATGGCGAAGTTGTTCATCATCGCCCGGAACCCGGCACCTTCCTTGTGCATGTCGATGAAGATCTCGCCAAGGTTGCCATCGCCGTATTCGCCGGTGCGAAGATAGACCTTGTGGCCGCCGACCATTGCCTTCTGGGTATACCCCTTGCGGCGGTCGGGCATCTTCTCGCGGTGGGTGCGGACGATCTCCTTGACCACCACCTTCTCGACGATCTTCTCGGCCAGCACCTGCGCCTTTTCTTGCGGGCTGCCGATTTCGAACACCTCCTGCGCGTCCTCGTCATCCTCGACGAGGGCCGACGCCAGCGGCTGGCTGAGTTTCGAGCCGTCGCGATAGAGCGCGTTGGCCTTCACACCCATTCTCCAGCTGCGCTCATAGGCCTTCTGGCAATCGGTGATGGAGGCATCGTTGGGCATGTTGATCGTCTTCGAGATCGCACCAGAGATGAAGCTCTGGGCCGCCGCCATCATGTCGATATGCGCGTTGACCGACAGGAACCGCTTGCCCCTCTTGCCGCAGGCATTGGCACAGTCAAAGACCGAATAATGCTCTGTCTTGAGGTGTGGCGCGCCTTCCAGCGTCATCGTCCCGCAGACATGGTCATTGGCGGCCTCGACCTCGGCTTTCGAGTAGCCCAGATGCGCCAGCATGTCGAAGGTCGGGTCGTTCAGCTTGGCCGCCGGAATGCCCAGCACGCGGGTGCAGAACTCTTCGCCCAGCGTCCACTGGTTGAAAACGAAGCGGATGTCAAAGGCCTGCCCCACGGCGTTGTCGACCTTCTCCAGCTCGGCCGGGCCAAAGCCGTGGCCGGCCAGCGACGTGTGGTTGACACCCGGCGCGTTGCCGATGGTGCCGTGGCCCACGGCGTAGCTGACGATCTCCTCGACCTGGGCCGAACCGTAGCCGAGCTTTTCCAGCGCGGCGGGAACCGAGCGGTTGATGATCTTGAAGTAACCGCCACCGGCCAGCTTCTTGAACTTCACCAGCGCAAAGTCGGGCTCGATGCCGGTGGTGTCACAATCCATCACCAGCCCGATCGTGCCGGTCGGCGCGATCACCGTGGCCTGGGCGTTGCGGTAGCCGTGCTGCTCCCCCAGTTCCAGCGCCTCGTCCCAGCAGGCCTTGGCGAGGTCGACAAGCCGCGCATCGGGGCAACCGGCATGGTCGAGCGGCACCGGCGGAATGGCCAGCCCCTCGTATCCCTCGGTCTCGCCATAGGCCGCGTTGCGATGGTTGCGCATGACGCGCAGCATGTGCTCGCCGTTGCGCTCATAGGCCGGGAAGGGGCCGAGCTCGCCGGCCATCTCGGCCGAGGTGGCATAGGCGACGCCGGTCATGATCGCGGTCAGCGCACCGCACAGGGCGCGGCCCTCGACCGAGTCGTAGCCGTAGCCCATGTTCATCAGCAACCCGCCGATATTGGCGTAGCCGAGGCCGAGCGTGCGGGTGTCGTACGAGTTCTGGGCGATTTCTTTCGAGGGGAACTGCGCCATCAGAACCGAGATTTCCAGCGTCACCGTCCAGAGCCGGGTGGCGTGGACATAGGCTTCGGCATCGAACTCGCCGTTTTTGTAGAAGGGCAGCAGGTTCATCGAGGCGAGGTTACAGGCCGTGTCGTCGAGGAACATGTATTCCGAGCACGGGTTCGATCCGCGGATCTCACCGTCTTCCGGGCAGGTATGCCAGGAGTTGATGGTATCGTGGAACTGGATGCCGGGATCGGCACAGGCCCATGCTGCGTGGCCGACGTCTTCCCACAGGTCGCGCGCCTTGATGGTTCTGGCGACCGCCCCGTCGGTGCGGTTGATCAGCGCCCAGTCGGCATCGTCCTCGACCGCCTTGAGAAACGCGTCGGTCACCCGGATGGAGTTGTTGGAATTCTGTCCGGAGACCGACGCGTAGGCTTCACTGTCCCAGTCGGTGTCGTAGGTCGGAAACTCGATGCTGTCATAGCCTTGCCGCGCATAGTCCAGCACACGCTTGACATAGGTTTCGGGGATCGAGGCTTTCTTTGCGCCTCGGATCGCCTCTTTCAGCTGATCGTTCTTCTTGGGGTCGACCGCGTCTTCGCTGCTGCCGTCCCAGCCGCGGATGGCGGCGAAGATGTCGTTCAGCTTGGCTTCGTGCATCTTGGACCCGGCCACGATGGACGCGACCTTCTGCTCCTCGCGCACCTTCCAGTTGATGAACTCCTCGATATCGGGGTGGTCGGCGTCGCAGATCACCATCTTGGCCGCGCGGCGCGTGGTGCCGCCCGACTTGATGGCGCCGGCGGCGCGATCCCCGATTTTGAGGAAGCCCATCAGGCCGCTTGACTTGCCGCCACCCGAAAGGGCTTCCCCCTCGGCACGCAGGGAGGAGAAGTTCGTGCCGGTGCCCGATCCATACTTGAAGAGACGGGCTTCACGCACCCACAGATCCATGATGCCGCCATCGCCCACCAGATCGTCGGCAACGGACTGGATGAAGCAGGCATGGGGTTGCGGGTGCTCGTAGGCGCTGCTCGATTTGGTCAGGTCGCCTGTCTTGAAGTCGACGTAGTAGTGGCCCTGGCTGGGGCCGTCGATGCCATAGGCCCAGTGCAGGCCGGTGTTGAACCATTGAGGAGAGTTGGGCGCCGCCATCTGGCGGGCCAGCATGAAACGCATCTCGTCGTAATAGGCGCGGGCGTCGTCCTCGGTCGAGAAGTAACCGCCCTTCCAGCCCCAGTAGGCCCATGCGCCCGCCAGCCGGTCAAAGACCTGCTTGGCCGATGTCTCGCCGGTCCGCTCGGTCTCGTCCGACGCTGCCACGGAGCGCCAGAGGAATTCGGGCACGCCCTTTTCCTTGACCTTCTTGAGTTCGACCGGAACGCCGGCCTTGCGGAAATACTTCTGCGCGATCACATCGCTGGCGACCTGGCTCCAGCGAGCGGGCACTTCGACCTCGTCCAGCCGGAACACGGTGGTGCCGTCGGGATTGCGGATTTCCGAGCTCGTGGTGACGAATTCGAGCGCGGCATAAGCGTCTTGGCCTGCTTTGGTGAATTTGCGTTCAATTTTCATTGCTGCCCCGTGACTTCAGCTTGCGTTTAGTGGTGGCTCCGGAACCAGCCTGATGGTCCGGGTCTGATACGCGGTTGTTCTGGCAGTAGAGAGCGCCTCTGCGGCTTGTGCGCGAGCCGCATGACTTGGCTAAGGGCTTAGCTGCCCGATGCTAGCGAGTTGGTTCGTCCCTACCGCTTCCCGCCGCCACTATATCTTGTGGCTTAACGATCCGCCTACACAAACTGGCGTATTAACACATAGAGGGTCAACGGCTTTTTTTGGATCTTCTGCCCAAAAAATCGTTGATTAATTCGGCCGCTTCGAATCCGGACAGCCTGCCAGTGATTCACGGGATTGTTACAATTTCCGCTCCCTCTGTGGATGAGTTTCGGAAAGTCTATGTATCCTTGCGCCTTATGGCACAAACGGCCTGTGGACATTCCGCAAGACGAAAGATGCAGGCGACGATTGCACCGCGTGACCGGCAAGCGAGGAGCGCGCGAAAAAAACTTGCAGTCGCCGCGCCGCAAGCCAGCGTACCACGACCTGTTGCAGGCCGGGCACGCCAGAACCTACATCTAGTATGTATAGGAGACGGTGGTCGGGGCGGCGAGATTCGAACTCACGACCCCCTGTACCCAAAACAGGTGCGCTACCAGACTGCGCCACGCCCCGGACCGTGCGGCGTATCTAATCGGGAACGCGCGGCTTGAAAAGGCAAAAC
Organism: Roseovarius sp.; assembly: GCA_040220035.1. Classification (GTDB taxonomy): domain Bacteria; phylum Pseudomonadota; class Alphaproteobacteria; order Rhodobacterales; family Rhodobacteraceae; genus Roseovarius. The sequence goes on from JAVJTX010000040.1 coordinate 17,357, forward strand.
TCGCCTGCCCCGGTTTGGGGTCTCATCTTTCAGCAGGGCCAGGCGGCTTCGCCTGCTGTGATGGCGGGGTGACGAAGTTCACTGCCCTCGTCGATCTTCAGCGCGTCGGCCATCCCGCCATTGATTTCCAGAATGTACTGGATCTCGTTACCGCCAAAGATCATGTCTTCGCTTTCCGGCTCGGCCATCCGGTGAATATGCCTGACCGTACCGGTCTCGTCGGCAAAGATCATGTCGAGCGGGATGAGCGTGTTTTTCATCCAGAACCTGACGGTCCGGGCGCTGTCGTAGACAAAGAGCATACCGGCACTGCGCGCCATGCTCTCGCGATGCATGAGCCCTTGTGCGCGTTCATCCGGATCGTCGGCGACTTCGACGGTAAACCGCGCCTCGCCCCAATCCCCCCGCAGCGAAATCTGGTCGTCCCGGCACGCGCCTTCCGCCGCGGCGGGCGAAACCAGAAGCGAGAGCCAGAGACCGGCAATGCTCAGTCGGAATGCTTTACCGCCGTTTCCCATCCACACACCTCCGTGGCCATCCGGCCGCGTTTACCGCTAATCACCCGAATGGCCAGCGCCTCTCCGGATTGCAGGTCGGCCATACCGGACCTGCGCAACACTTCTACATGGATGAACACGTCTTCGTCACACCCGAAGGTGTTGGCAAAGCCGAACCCCTTGCCCTTGTCGAACCACTTGACGCGGGCCGGCTCCAGCGGCGCGGCGCGGATTTCCTCGGGGTCGATATCCTCGAGATCGGCCAGCCCGCTGAGCGCGTCATGCTCCGGCGGCTCGATCGACAGGACCTCGACCGCCTGAATGCCGCGCTCTGTCTGCTGAACCTCAAGTTCGATGCCGGCCCGGTCGGCGACCGAACTCTGCCCGAAGTTGCGCAGCACGTTGGCATGAAGCAGGATATCCGGCCCACCTTCTTCGGCCACGACAAAGCCAAAGCCCTTGACGGGGTCGAACCACTTGACCTGCCCTACTAGCTTTCGCGTGTTTTCCCGGTCTTTCGTCACAGCCTTCAACCTACAAGCCCCGCCCCAGCCATGTTCATTCATTAGAGGTGTATCTTACACACAAGGCAAGGCAAATTCCATTTTTATTCAGCACGTTGCCATCGGTGCGGCGCAAGTCTCACGGACTAAGACGCTGAATTTCCCATGCGTTTTCATGAGTTTCCCTGCGCCAGACGAAACGATCGTGCAGGCGGAAAGCGCCGTCGGCCCAGAACTCGATTTCGCGTGGCACGATGCGAAAACCGCCCCAGAATGGCGGTCGCTCGGGATTCGCACCCTTACGTGACGTCACTTTTGCCACCTCGGCCAGCAGTTTCGCACGCGATTCCAACGGGCGGGACTGGCGGGACGCCCATGCACCGAGACGGCTCTTGAGGGACCGTGACGCGAAATAGGCGTCGGCCTCGGGGCCGTCTTCCCTGACGACATCGCCGCGCACCCGAACCTGCCGACGCAGCGATTTCCAATGCAGCACCATGGCCGCCTTGCCCGTCGCGGCGATCTCTTGGCCCTTGGCACTCTCGTAATTGGTGTAAAACCGGAATCCGCTGTCGGTGATATCCTTCAAAAGCACCATGCGCACGTTGGGCAACCCCATCGCGTCCACCGTCGCCAACGCCACGGCGTTGGGGTCGTTGAGTTCGCCCGCCTCGGCCTCGGCCAGCCAGTCGCGTGCAATCCGGAACGGATCGTCTCCGGCGAATATCCCGTCGCGTTCCATGGTTTCGCATCACTCCGTCGAACCGATTAGACCTGCTGCTAGGATGGTGAGAGGCGAGGCACAAGCCGATTTTCCGCCTTGCCCGGCTAGACCGTTGATCCACCAAGCGCATTTCTTGGTCTCGTCATCCCCTTGATGCGGAGTGGTCGATCGCCTAAAGGAATAGCATAAATACAAAGTGCGCCGAGGGCAAAAAATGTCGAATATGTTGATGGCAGGCAAACGCGGGCTGATCATGGGCCTTGCGAATGACAAATCCATTGCCTGGGGCATTGCCCGCGCCTGTGCCGAGGCAGGGGCGGAACTGGCCTTTTCCTACCAGGGAGACGCGCTGAAGAAACGCGTGGCCCCTCTGGCCGAACAACTGGGATCGAACGTGGTCCTTCCGTGTGACGTCAGTGACATGGACAGTGTCGACGCCCTCTTCGCCGAGCTTGAAAAGACCTGGGGCAAGATCGACTTTCTGGTTCATGCCATCGGCTTTTCCGACAAGACCGAGCTGCGCGGCCGCTATGTCGACACGACGCGGACGAACTTTCTCAATACGATGGATATCTCCGTCTATTCCTTCACGGCCGTCGCACAACGCGCCGAGAAGATGATGAACGAAGGCGGCGCAATGCTGACGCTGACCTATTACGGCGCCGAGCAGGTGATGCCGCACTACAATGTCATGGGCATCGCCAAGGCGGCGCTCGAGGCGTCGGTCATGTACCTGGCCGAGGATCTGGGCAAGGACGGCATCCGCGTCAACGCGATTTCGGCCGGGCCGATCAAGACGCTCGCCGCCAGCGGCATCGGCGATTTCCGCTATATCCTGAAATGGAACGAGCTGAACTCGCCCCTGCGCCGCAACGTGACGATCGACGATGTCGGCAAGGCCTCGCTCTACCTGCTGTCGGATCTTGCCAGCGGCACAACGGGCGAAGTGCTCCACGTCGATGCGGGCTATCACGTGGTCGGCTTGAAGGCCGTCGACGCGCCCGATATAGAAAAGACCTGACCCGATGGAACCGGCCCATCTCATCGCCTTCAACCTGACGCTGCTGGCCGCGCTGGCCAGCCCGGGCCCGGCGATGCTGATTGCCCTGCGCACGACACTGGTCGAAGGGCGCACGGCCGGCATCCTGACAGGTCTCGGTCTCGGCACGGTTGCGGCGGCATGGACGGGCGCGGCGCTTCTCGGCCTCGACGTGATATTCACGCTCTTCCCCTGGGCCTACATGACGCTCAAGATCATCGGCGCCATCTACCTGATCTATCTCGCCGTCTGCATCTGGCGCGAGGCGAACACGCCTCTCGATGCGGCTCAGGCCCCCCGGCGGCGTCCGTTTGTCAACGGCGTCCTCGTTAATTTCGCCAACCCGAAATCGGTGCTCTTCGCCTCCGCCGTCCTCGTGGTCATCTTCCCCCGCGACATGAACCTCGCGCAGAAGGCGCTGATCGTCGGCAACCACATGCTGGTCGAGTTCGTCGCCTATACCGCGTTCGCCTTCGCCCTTTCGACCCGCGCGGCCCGTGACGGCTATCTTCGTCTGAAACCTGTTCTTGACCGCATCGCGGCCGGCGTGCTGGGCGCGCTGGGGCTGAAACTGGCCTTCGACCGGGGCTGACACAAGCGCGAGAGACCGGCTTCCGTTCGCCGTGCCTTTACGCTATGCGCCGACAAAAAAACGGAGAGACGCCATGCAAGACCGCCTGCCCCACGAAAAAGGTTTCCATGTCAGCTGGGACCAGCTTCACCGCGACGCGCGCGCGCTGTCCTGGCGGCTTCAGGGCGAGGCGCCGGAGGACGGGTGGAAAGCGGTGGTGGCCATCACGCGCGGCGGGATGGCCCCGGCAATGATCGTGGCGCGGGAGCTTGATATCCGCACCGTCGACACGATCAGCGTCAAATCCTACAACCACCAGACCCAAAGCGCCCCGATCGTCATCAAATCGCCCGACATGAACCTTATCGGCGATGGTGAGGGCGTGCTGATCGTCGATGACCTCGTCGATACCGGCAAGACACTGGAAGTCGTGCGCAATCACATGCCCAAGGCCAAGGTCGCCACCATCTACGCCAAGCCGATGGGGCGTGAGATGGTCGATACCTTCGTCACCGAGGTGAGCCAGGATACGTGGATCTTCTTCCCGTGGGACATGGCGCTGCAATATGTCGAGCCCTACCGCGGCGTCTGATCCGGGCCACCGGCCCTCAGCCGCCGGTGTCCGCCTCCCAACGGCGCTCCTCGATACCGCACCTGACACTGCGGCGGACACCACCCTGCCCCCCCGACCGCAGGCTCGCAACCCAGTCGGGCCGGCTTTGACACGCCTTCGCCAGCGCAAGCGGTCAAAGACGGCCTATTGTCAGAGCCCGGCGACATGGACGCGCTGCTGGACATGATCTATGGCCCGCTGTTCTTCCGCGTTCTGGCGGGACATCTCCCGCCTGAACCGGCCCTTGCGGAGGCAATCGTGGCACAGATTTTCCGGCCTCAGCTTGGCACCGACGACCCGTCGCGGTAAGAGCGGAGCAGACAGTTCAGCGAGACCGCCCCATGACCACCCTTTCCCGCACAGCCACCACCTTTCCTCCGCCGATCATGGCGGCCAAACGCTGGGTCGAGGGCGTCAAGTTTCCCGCCGATCGCCCGCTCATCAACGTGAGCCAGGCCGCCCCGGCCGAGCCCCCGCCCGAAGCACTCCGCAAGGTGATTGCCGAGGCGGCCCTGCACCAGCCCTCGGCGCATCTTTATGGCCCGGTGTTCGGCCTGCCGGCGCTGCGCGAGGAGGTGGCCGGGCATTGGCGCCGCGCCTATGGCGGCGAGGTCGCGGCCGAACAGGTCGCCATCACCTCCGGCTGCAACCAGGCCTTTTGCGCCGCCATCACTGCGCTGTGCACCGAAGGGGATGAGGTCATCCTGCCAACCCCATGGTATTTCAACCACAAAATGTGGCTCGACATGTCGGGCGTCACGGCCGTTCCCCTGCCGACCGGGCCGGAACTCCTCCCCGATCCGGGCGAGGCCGAGGCGCGGCTGACCCACCGGACCCGTGCCATCGTGCTAGTAACCCCGAATAACCCGGGTGGCGTGGAATACCCCGCCGACCTTGTCGAAAGCTTCTACCGCCTTGCCCAGGCGCGGGGCCTGAAACTGATCGTCGACGAAACCTACCGCGATTTCGACGCGCGGCCCGGTGCCGCGCATGACCTGTTCGCCGATCCGGACTGGCCGGACACGCTGATCCAGCTTTATTCCTTTTCCAAGGCCTACCGTCTCACCGGGCACCGGGTGGGCGCGATGGTGGCCCACCCGTCCCTGCTGGCCGAGGTGGAAAAGTTTCTCGACACGGTCACCATCTGCCCCAACCAGCTTGGCCAGATCGCGGCGCTCTGGGGCATGCGCAACCTTGGCCAATGGCTGGCCGGCGAGCGCGACGAGATCCTCGACCGCCGCGCCGCCATCCACGACAACATGCCCAAGGTCACGCCGCGGGGCTGGCAACTGTTGGGATGTGGCGCCTATTTCGCCTATCTCCGTCACCCGTTCGCGATTCCATCGGACGAACTGGCGCCCCTGCTGGTGCGCGAGGCCGGTATCCTGCTGCTCCCTGCCACGATGTTCTACCCCGAGGATGACCCGCGTGGCGCGCAAGAGTTGCGGGTTGCCTTCGCCAATGTCGACCGCCCCGCCATCGACGTGCTTTTCGACCGTCTGGCAGGGCTGGACCTGCCCCTTGCCCCGACTGGCAGCAGCGCGTAGACAGGCGCGGAACATCGCTGTCTTACAGGGGAAAACATGGCGAAGAAGGGCATCACGAACACGCTTGTCTGGATATTGATGGGGATGTTGATCCTCGGGCTGGGCGGCTTTGGCGTGACCAACCTGTCGGGCAGCGTGCGGTCGATCGGGTCGGTCGGCGACACGGATATCGACGTCGACGAATACGCCCGGGCGCTCCAGCGCGAGATCCGCGCGGTCGAGGCCGAGCGCGGCCAGCCCGTCAGCCTTGCGGAAGCCCGCGACATGGGCGTGACCGAGTCGGTTCTGGCGCGGCTCATCGCGTCGGCGGCCTTCGACCACGAAGCCGGACAGATCGGCCTGTCGATCGGTGACGAGAACCTGCGCGACGAGATCGTCAACATGCAGCAGTTTCAGGGCGTCGACGGCAGTTTCGACCGCGAGGGCTATCGCTATGCGCTCGATCAGGCGGGTCTTTCGGAATCCGCTTTCGAGGATGATATCCGCGCCGAAACCGCCCGCAGCTTCCTTCAGGCGTCGGTGATGGCCGGGGTGACCATGCCCGAGGGCTACATGCAGACGCTTCTGGACTACCTCGGCGAACAGCGCTCGGTCGCATGGTCGGTGCTTGACCGGGGCGATCTGCAGACCGGCCTGCCCGTGCCTGACGAAGACGACCTTCAGACCTATCATTCCGAGAACGAAGACCAGTTCACCATCCCCGAGCGCAAGCGCATCACCTATGCCCTGCTGACGCCCGACATGCTGATCGACACGGTCGAGGTCGATGAACAGGCCCTGCGCGACGCCTACGAGGCGCGGAACGCCGAATTCAACCAGCCCGAGCGCCGGCTGGTCGAACGGCTGGCCTTCGGCACCGAGGAGGCTGCGCAAGCGGCCCTCGACCGGATCGAAAGCGGCGACGCCACGTTCGAGGCGTTGGTCTCCGACCGCGGGCTGGAACTGGCCGATATCGACCTTGGCGACGTGTCGCAGGCCGAACTGGACGGCGCCGGCGAGGAGGTCTTCGCAGCCGCCACCGGCGACGTGGTCGGCCCGCTTACCTCGCCCGTGGGCCCTGCGCTGTTCCGCGTCAACGCCGTGCTGTCCGAACAGGTCACCAGCTTCGAGGAGGCAGAGCCCGACCTGCGCGCCGAACTGGCCGCCGACCGGGCCCGCCGCGTGATCGACAGCCGCATCGACACCGTCGACGACCTGCTCGCCGGTGGCGCCACGATCGAGGATCTGGCGGACGAAACCGACCTCGAACTCGGGCAGATCGACTGGCACGAGGGCATGAGCGACGGCATAGCCGCTTACGAGGCCTTCCGCAGCGCCGCCGGAGCGGTGAGCGAAGACGATTATCCAGAAGTCATGCAGCTTGACGAGGGTGGTATCTTTGCCATGCGACTCGACGAGGTCGTGCCGCCCGAGGTCCAACCTCTCGACGAGGTTCGCGAGGAGGTGACCGCCGCATGGGAAGCCGACGCTCTGGTCACCGAACTGAAGGCGCAGGCCGAGCCTCGGATCGCCGACCTGTCGAACGGCGAAAGCCTCGAGGATACGGGCCTGACGGTCGACGGCTCGGAAACCCTCACCCGCCGGGGCTTCCGCGCCGAAGTGCCGCCGTCGTTCATCGAAACCGTCTTCGGCATGGAGGAAGGCGGCGCCACGATGATCGAGGGCAATGGCCGCATCTTCGTGGTCAAGCTGAACGAAATCCTCCCGCCCGACGCGGAAGACACCGATCTGGAAGAGCTTCAGGGCGCCTTGCGGCAACGCGCGGCAACCAGCCTGTCACAGGACCTGTTCCAGCTGCTGGCCAACGACATCCGCGCCCGTGCCGGCATCAATCTGGACCAGTCAGCGCTCAACGCCGTGCATTCGAACTTCCAGTAAAGGGCGCCCAAGGTGGAACTGACCCCCTCTTTCGAAACATTCGCCGAGGGTTTCGACGCCGGCAGGAATCAGGTCGTTTACGCCCGGCTGGCGGCCGATCTGGACACGCCGGTGTCGCTGATGCTCAAGCTGACCGGGGCCGCGCAGGACGCCTTCATGCTGGAATCCGTGACCGGCGGCGAGGTGCGCGGCCGGTACTCGATCATCGGCATGAAGCCCGATCTGGTCTGGCAATGCCACGGCACCACCAGCCGCATCAACCGGCAGGCCCGCTATGACAGCACCACCTTCGAGGACGAGGACGGCGACCCGCTCGACAACCTGCGCGCCCTGATCGCGGCCTGCAAGATCGACCTCCCCGATGACCTCCCCGCCGCGAGCGCGGGGCTGTTCGGCTATCTGGGCTACGACATGATCCGGCTGGTCGAACATCTGCCCAACATCAACCCCGACCCGCTGGGCGTGCCTGACGCGCTGATGCTGCGCCCGTCGGTCGTGGCGGTGCTCGACGGGGTCAAGGGCGACGTGACGGTTGTGGCCCCGGCCTGGGCCGATGCGGGGCTCTCGGCACGCGCCGCTTACGCGCAGGCGGCCGAGCGGGTGATGGACGCCGTGCGCGACCTCGACCGCGCCCTGCCCCAGACCAGCCGCAACTTGGGCGAGGCGCACGAAGATGCGCCGCCCGTGTCGAACTTCACCCGCGAGGCCTATTGCGAGGCCGTCGAGAAGGCCAAGGACTACATCCGCGCCGGCGATATCTTTCAGGTCGTGCCCAGCCAGCGCTGGACCCAGCCGTTCCGCCAGCCGCCCTTCGCCCTCTACCGAAGCCTGCGGCGCACCAACCCGTCGCCCTTCATGTTCTACTTCAATTTCGGCGGCTTTCAGGTTGTGGGCGCCAGCCCCGAGATCCTCGTGCGGGTGTTCGACGGCCAGGTGACCATCCGCCCCATCGCCGGCACCCGCCCCCGCGGCGCCACGCCCGACGAGGACCGCGCCAACGAGACCGACCTGCTGGCGGATCAGAAGGAACTGGCCGAACACCTGATGCTGCTCGACCTCGGCCGCAACGACGTCGGCCGGGTCGCCAAGATCGGCAGCGTCCGCCCGACCGAGGAATTCATCATCGAGCGCTACAGCCACGTGATGCATATCGTGTCGAACGTGGTGGGCGACCTGGCCGAGGATCAGGACGCGCTCTCGGCCCTTCTGGCCGGTCTTCCCGCCGGCACCGTCAGCGGCGCGCCCAAGGTCCGCGCGATGGAGATCATCGACGAGCTGGAGCCCGAGAAACGTGGCGTCTATGGCGGTGGCGTGGGCTATTTCAGCGCCGGCGGCGACATGGATATCTGCATCGCCCTGCGCACCGCGCTGGTAAAGGACGAAAAGCTCTATATCCAGGCCGGCGGCGGTGTCGTCTATGACAGCGACCCGGATGCCGAATACATGGAGACAGTGCACAAGTCGAACGCCATCCGCCGCGCCGCGGCCGATGCGGCCCGTTTCACCGGCGACGGGAACAGCTAGAAAACGGTTCAGGACTTCCTGTTGCGTCTTTCCGAGGCTTCCGGCGTCTCGGGCAGCACCAGCGGCGCTGGCCCGTCACCTGCCGGGCCCAGCACACGCGCCACCGGGCTCACCGCCCCCTCCGGCATCAATTCGAACCCTGTCCGCTTGATCCGCTGAAGCACCCGCGCCGCAAGGTTCGGGTTACGCTGATTGTACATCTTCTTGCGCAGGAACCAGAACAGGAACGGCTCAAACGGGAACTCGGCGTTGCCCACCTCCTTGAGCGCCCTTTCGGCCTCCTCCTCCGTGCGCACGGTCCATGCGCAGGCGGCAAAATCGCTCCTTCCGAACAGGATGGCGGGAACCCTGTGAAACAGCCCCTCGAACGACGCCCCCGAACATATGGAAACCGAGCAATATGCCCCTTCCAGAAGGTCGTGGATATTGGCATCGACCACCTGCACGTCCGCCTCCTGCTCGGCCAGCATCTGGGCATGGGCCGAGGCGATGGTCCCGGGAAACTTCGGATGCGGCTTGATCAGCACCCGGCGCCCCTGCCGGTGGCGCAGCACGAGATCGAGCATCTCTGTTTCCATCATGTGCATGCTGCGCAGCACCGGGTCCGACAGCCCCTGAAGGAACACCACGATCGCGCCTTGCCCGATCGCCTGCCTTCGCTCGGGCTGGTCGTATTTCGACACGCCCCGCTCCGCCGTCTTCCGGTGCAGCGCATCGAAGAACTTGTGCGCCTGCCTGCCGTTAACCCCCGCCAGCCGTGGCGTGGCATTGATCATCGAGCTGTCACACAGCACGCCCCGCTGATCGAGATACCAGTAGGGCCAGACATAGGCGATGCCGCAATTGAGCAGGTTGAACCGCCGCAGAAACCCGTGATGGACGAGGTGAAAATCCTCCTTCGAGTAGGTGGACAGCTCGGTCGTCGAACGGCGCTCGACGAAATTCACCTCCAGCCCCATGCGCCGCAAGTCCGGGGCGATCCGGCCATACAGCCCAAACCCCGTCTGGCCATGCCGGTCCAGCAAATTGCCGGGCACATGGATAAGAAGCTTCGGCGCTACCATCGGCGGATCGTCCATGACCATTGTGCCGGATCGTCAAAGATCAGCTCGCTCACCACGTCGTTGAATGTCTGCATCATTTTCTTCGGCTCGCCCGGCGGAATCGGCGGCGCCATGTAAACCCGGAACCGGCTGCGCCGGCCCTGCCGAAGCACGAAACACGGGATCAGCGGCGCGTCATGCGCCAGCGCCAGCTTGGCCGGCGTCAGCGACGTGGGCGCCTTGCGCTGCCCCAGAAACCTCAGGCGCGCCCCGCGCCGGTCGCGATGGTCGCCCAGCATCACCACGGGGTTCCCATCACCAAGGAACGCAATGAAGTCCTTGAGGTTTCCCTCGTATTGTTGCTGTTTGCGATGTCCGATCTTGAAACCCGCCTGCCCCATCTGGCCCAGCACCCGCTCGAACCGGCTGTCGAGCAACAGGTTGCCCCGCGTGCGGTATAGAAACCCGGCCCGGATGCCGAGCGCCGTCAGCATCTGAAGACCCACCACGTAATTCCCCACATGCCCCGTCAGCAGGATGACCGGCTTGCCGGCCTCGACCGCTTTGAAAAACGGCCCCTGCCCCGGCCCCTCGATCTCGGGCCGGCCAAGCGCGGGCAGGAAACGTTCGGCATTCATGATCTCGCCGTAAAACCGCGCCTGGTTGCCCAGGATACGCCGTTCCAGCGTACGGCGTGCCCGGTCGCTCTCATCCGCGAACACCCGGGCGAGATTGGCCCGCACGATGTCGCGTTGCCCCGACAATCGGGCAAAGATCGCGCGGTACCACCACGCAATCCAGAGAACCCGAGCACGAAACACAACCGACATGACCGACAAACCCCCGACGACCCAGAACACAGTGATACCAGATTTCCCTCTGTGGGGGAAAAGGCGCGATTTTGGGCCCAAAGAAAGGTTTCAATTGGCCGGCTCGCGCGGCTATCTGGGCCCATGACCCGTGTGATCCTGTTCAACAAGCCCTATGGCGTGCTCTCGCAATTCACCGACAAGGGCACCGAGGGCAGCCCACGCCCGACCCTGTCGGCCTATATCGACGTGCCAGGCGTCTACCCCGCCGGGCGGCTGGACCGTGACAGCGAGGGGCTTCTGGTCCTCACCGACAACGGCCGGCTGCAGGCGCGCATCGCCAACCCGAAACACAAGCAGGAAAAGACCTATCTCGTGCAAGTCGAAGGCACACCGGAGGAGGCAGCGCTCACCGCGTTGCGTAACGGCGTTGACCTGAACGACGGGCGCACACGTCCCGCACGGATCCGGCGCATAGATCCGCCCCGCATATGGGAGCGCGACCCGCCGATCCGCTTTCGCAAGTCGGTGTCGGATTGCTGGCTGGAACTCACCATCTCCGAGGGGCGGAACCGGCAAGTCAGACGGATGACAGCCCATGTCGGGCATCCCACCCTGCGCCTTGTGCGCTGGCAAGTGGGCAACTGGTCGCTCGACGGCCTTGTGCCCGGCAAGTGGCGCGAGGCTGAAATGAAGGATGCCCCATAAGCCACTCGGAAGGCTGGCCTACTGCTCGGCCTTCAGTACCGCCGACACCGGCGCTAACGCCACGCTTCCCGCACGATCCTGAAGCCCCCAGAGCAACAGTGCGCTGACCGTCTCGGCCCTCAACCGGCCCACCATCACCACGCCCTGTTCCTGCTGCCCCGCCTTGAACGCCGCCTGATCGAGGAACCGGCGGATCACCGTGGCATCCTGCCCTTCGCCGTCGAAATCACGGAACACCGAAACCACCGGCACACCCTGCCGGGAAATCAGCTTCTGCGCCGTATCGAGCCCGTTGGGATACAGCACCAGCCCATGCCCGCTATCCTGCAGGATTGGGATAAGCTGCTCGGTCGCCGCGCGGCTTGACTGAAGCCCGCCATCCGAGCCCTCCATCACCGCCACGGCTTCGGGAACAGCGGTAAGATAGGACTGCATTGCCACCTCGGCATCCGCAGCTCCCGCCCCCGGCGGCAGGTCGGCGATGGCCAGCACGTCCAGCCCCGCCGCCCGGTACTTGTCGGCGGCCTCGGCGGCCCCCGGCCAGCTGGCATCGACCGCATAGCTGATCGGGTACGGAAAATCGGCCAGCGCCTCAAAGCTGATGGGGCTGCTGCCATCGTCGATCAGCACGATCGCCATGAGCGGCTTTCCGTCGGGATTCGAGAACGGTGCCGCATACGCTTGGAGCGGCGGCGGGTTGTCTTCCCCCGAGACGCCGTCATCGCTGACGGAAGGAAGCCGGTCCGTCGTCACCCCGTCTGCCAGATCGCCGATGGTTCCGGAGGTCTCTTCCGGCACCTCTTCGATAACGGCCATATCCTCGTCGGTGCCGTCCTGTCCGGCCATGTCCACGTCAGCGGCGCCCTGATCGGCTGTTTCCTCTTCTGACGGCAGGGCCTCCTGCGGCTCCGCCTCGCCGGTATCCTGATCATCGATTTCCACCTCGGGCACCGTTTCCGCATCCCCGTCAGGGTCGGCCTCGGCCTCCTCCTGCACTGGAAACGCCCCGCTATCCTCTTCGACCTCGGGCTGCACCGGCTGCGCCGGCTCGGTCGAGATCGAAAGATCGTCCTCGCTGTCCGGCGCCTCGGGCGCCAGCGATTGCGGGCTGGGCAGAACCGGTTCGTCGCTATCGACATCGACGCCCGAATTGCCCGACTGGGCCTCGGGCGAATTCAGCGTGCTTTCCGCGCTCCCGGTCTGCGGCTGCGAGGCCGGCGCGGTATCGGCCCCCTCCAGTGAACTCAGGTCATCGGGTTCCGGCGCCGCGACCTTGGGGGCGCTGTCGGCGTTCGGCGTCTCGTCCGCGGCCGGCATCTCGGCCTCGGTATCCTCCCGAGACTGGTTGAACTCCGACGCGGCGGGCACTTCGACCTCGGCGGCCTCCGGCGGGGCCTGATCCGGCAGCGACGTCACCACCGACGCCGTCCCGAGCACCAGCCCCGAAAGAAGTGTCCCTGTCAGAAATCCGCCCAATACCCCGCGTAGCACCAATTCTGCCCTCTTTATTGCCGTTTACTTACCTTTGCGCCCCTTGACGGTGCCTTGCAACCCTGAACAAGTATACCGCGACTGAGACCCTGGGCTAAAGCCCCCCAATACCGTCAGGACGCTCGAAATGCTGCTACTGATCGATAATTACGACAGTTTTACCTACAACCTGGTGCATTACGTGGGTGAATTGGGGGCCGATGTGGTGGTACGGCGCAACGATGTGCTGAACGTTCAGGAAGCGATGGCGATGAACCCGGCGGGTATCCTGCTCTCGCCCGGCCCCCGCGACCCGGATCAGGCCGGCATCTGCCTCGCCCTGACCGCGGCCGCGGCCGAGACGAAGACACCGCTCTTGGGCGTCTGCCTCGGGCACCAGACGATCGGTCAGGTCTTCGGCGGCAAGGTCACCCGCCATTCGGAGATCGTCCACGGCAAGATGGGCCATGTCCGGCATACCGGCCAAGGCATCTTCGCCGGGCTGCCCACCCCGTTCGAGGCGACCCGCTATCATTCCCTCGTGGTCGACCGCAGCTCCTGCCCGGAAGCCCTTGAAATCACGGCAGAACTAGAGGACGGGACCATCATGGGGCTGCAACACCGCGAGTTCCCGATTCACGGTGTCCAGTTCCACCCGGAATCGATCGCCTCGCAGCACGGTCACGCATTGCTCAAGAATTTCCTCGACACGATGAAGGTGCCTGCATGAGCGACATCAGACCCCTGATCGGCATCGCCGCCGACCGCGCCCTCTCGCGCGAGGAGGCCGAGGCTGCGTTCAACTTCCTCTTCGAGGGAGAGGCCACCCCGGCCCAGACCGGCGGCTTCCTGATGGCGCTGCGCACCCGCGGCGAGACGGTCGATGAATACACGGCCGCGGCCTCGGTCATGCGGGCGAAATGCAACAAGGTCAGCAGCCTCGCCGGCGCCATGGATATCGTCGGCACCGGCGGCGATGGCAAGGGCACGCTCAATATCTCCACCGCCACGGCCTTCGTCGTCGCCGGCGCAGGCGTGCCGGTGGCCAAGCACGGCAACCGCAACCTCAGTTCGAAATCCGGCGCGGCGGACGCGCTGACGCAGTTGGGCGTCAACGTGATGGTCGGCCCTCAAGTGGTTGAAAAGGCACTGAAAATAGCTGGTATAGCCTTCATGATGGCGCCCATGCATCACCCGGCCATGGCCCATGTTGGCCCCGTGCGCACGGAACTTGGCACCCGCACCATCTTCAACATTCTCGGCCCGCTCACCAACCCCGCCGGTGTCAAGCGCCAGCTCACCGGTGCCTTCGCCCGCGACCTGATCCGCCCGATGGCCGAAACACTGGGCAAGCTGGGCTCGGAACGCGCCTGGCTCGTCCATGGCAGTGACGGCACCGACGAGATGACCATCACCGGCATCACCTGGCTGGCCGCGCTGGAGGAGGATGGCAGCATTCGCGAAACGGAAATCCACCCCGAGGATGCCGGTCTGCCCGTTCACCCGTTCGAGGATATCCTCGGCGGCACGCCGCGGCAGAACGCCGACGCCTTCCGCGCGCTCCTCGACGGCGCGCCCGGCGCCTATCGCGATGCCGTGCTGCTCAACTCCGCCGCCGCGCTGGTTGTCGCCGGAAAAGCCGAAAACCTGAAAGACGGGGTGGACCTCGCCCGCGAAAGCCTCGATAGCGGGGCCGCAAAGGCGAAGATCGAAACACTCGCCCAAGTCACATCGGAGGCCGCATGAGCACGCCCACGATCCTTGAGGAGATCAAGGCCTACAAACTGGAAGAAATCGCCGCCGCCAAGCAGGCGACCAGCCCGGAAGAGATCGAGGCGCAGGCCGAGGCCGCGCCTGCTGTCCGGCCCTTTGCCGACGCGCTCTTGCAGGCCAGCAAGACAGGCTTCGGCCTGATCGCGGAAATCAAGAAGGCAAGCCCCTCCAAGGGCATGATCCGCCCCGATTTCGACCCGCCAGCCCTGGCCAAGGCCTATGAGGACGGTGGCGCCGCATGCCTGTCCGTGCTGACCGACACGCCCAGTTTCCAAGGCCAGCCCGAGTTCCTGAAACAGGCAAGAGCGGCCTGCAAACTACCGGTTCTGCGCAAGGATTTCATGTATGACACCTATCAGGTCGCCGAGGCGCGCGCCTGGGGCGCTGACTGTATCCTGATCATCATGGCCTCGGTCACCGACGAACAGGCCGTCGCGCTCGAGGCCGCCGCGTCCCGCTGGGGCATGGACGCCCTGATCGAGGTCCACAACAAGGCCGAACTCGACCGCGCCGCCCTGCTGCAATCCAAGCTGATCGGCATCAACAACCGCGACCTCAATACGTTCGAGACAACCCTCGACACCTCACGCGAACTGGCACGGCTCGTTCCCCCCGAAAAGATCATCGTCTGCGAAAGCGGCCTGACCGGGCCCGGCGATCTCGCCGACATGGCCCGCTACGGCGCCCGTTGCTTCCTGATCGGCGAGGCCCTGATGCGGCAGGACGATGTCGCGACGGCCACCAAGGCCATGCTCGACGTGCCCTCCGTGCCCGGGGGGATGATGTGAGCGGGCTGACCCATTTCGACGGCGACGGCCATGCCCACATGGTCGATGTTTCCGAAAAGGACGTGACCGCTCGTGTCGCCGTAGCCGAAGGTTACGTAAAGATGGCTCCGGAAACCTTTGATATCATGTCGAAAGGCCGGGCCAAGAAGGGCGATGTCCTCGCTGTCGCGCGCCTTGCCGGGATCATGGGCGCCAAGAAGACGGCTGAACTCATTCCGCTGTGCCACCCGCTCCCCGTGACCAAGGTCGCGGTCGACCTGACCCCCGATGCCGATCTGCCGGGCGTGCTCATCGAGGCGACCGTCAAGACCACCGGCCAGACCGGCGTCGAGATGGAGGCGCTGACCGCCGTCAGCACCGCCGCGCTCACCGTTTACGACATGCTCAAGGCCGTTGACCGTGCCATGGAAATCGGCGGCACCCGCGTAAAGCTGAAAGATGGCGGAAAATCAGGCCGTTACGAGGCGACATGATCTCGGTCGACGAGGCCCTTTCACACCTGTTTTCCCTCGTGACCCCGCTGGAGCACGAGGCCGTCACCCTTCAGGAGGCGGCCGGCCGCGTCCTCGCCGAAACCGCGGCGGCCCGCCGCGACCAGCCCCCCTTTCCGGCTTCGGCCATGGACGGGTACGCCGTCCGGTCGGATGAGGCCACGCCCGGCGCACAGCTCGACGTGATCGGCGAGGCCGCTGCCGGGCACGGCTTTTCCGGCCGCGTGGACCATGGCCAGACCGTCCGCATCTTTACCGGCGCCCCGGTCCCCGAAGGCGCAGACCGTGTCGTCATTCAGGAAGATGTCACGCGCACCGGCGACACGATCACCATCGGCGACACGCTCGACGAGGGTCCGCATATCCGCCGCAAGGGCATCGACTTTGCCCAAGGCGACACGTTCGACGCGCCCCGCCTCCTGTCCCCCTCGGACATTGCGCTTCTCGCCGCGATGAACATCCCGCAGGTGATGGTCACCCGCAAACCCGTGATCGCCCTCATCTCGACCGGTGACGAACTGGTCATGCCGGGCGATGACCCGGGGCCCGACCAGATCATCGCCTCCAACACCTTTGGCCTCAAGGCGATGCTCGAACAGCTCGGCGCCACCGCCCGCCTCCTGCCCATCGCCCGCGACAACACCGCCTCGCTCGAAACAGCCTTCAGCCTTGCCGAAGGCGCCGATCTCGTCGTCACCATCGGCGGCGCCTCGGTGGGCGACCATGACCTCGTGGGCGACGTCGCCACCAGCCTCGGAATGGAGCGCAGTTTCTACAAGGTAAAGATGCGCCCCGGCAAACCCCTGATGGCCGGAAAGATGGGCAGCGCGGCGATGGTCGGCCTTCCGGGCAACCCCGTCTCGGCCATGGTCTGCGGCCACGTCTTCCTCGCCCCGATCATCCGCCTGATGCTTGGCCTCGGCGGCGCCCCCGCCCCGCGCCGCACGGCGACCCTGGCCCGGGACATCACCGGGAACGGCCCGCGCGAGCATTACATGCGCGCCACCATCACCAACGGGGAGATCGCCCCGGCAGAGCGGCAGGACAGCTCGCTTCTTTCCGTTCTGGCCCGCGCCAACGCCCTGATGGTCCGCCCCGCGAACGATCCTGCGCGCGCGAAAGGCGAGAGGATCGACTATATCCCGATCTGACTTATCCACAGATTTCGCACGGCAGAGTTGACACAAAACGGGAACATGCGTAGAACAAACGTAAACGTATGGTCACGGAGGACGTGCAACATGCAGACCAAGAAACAACTCGACCTGCTGGAATTCATTCACAAAAGGGTACAGCGCGACGGGGTACCGCCCAGCTTTGACGAAATGAAAGACGCGCTCGATCTGCGCTCGAAATCCGGCATTCACCGCCTGATCACGGCACTTGAGGAGCGCGGCTTCATCCGCCGCCTCGCCCACCGGGCCCGGGCGCTCGAGATCGTGAAACTCCCCGAAAGCCTCGGCGGCTCCGTCGGCGGCTTCGAACCGCGCGTCATCGAAGGCGACAAGCCCGATGCCTCCGCCCCGGCCAATGCCATGCCCGTCGAACATGCGGCCGCGACCACATTGCCGGTGATGGGCCGCATCGCCGCCGGTGTCCCGATCGAGGCCATCGCCCATGCCAGCCATAACGTCGCCGTGCCCGGCGACATGATCAGCGGCAAGGGCAACCACTACGCGCTCGAAGTCAAAGGCGATTCGATGATCGGCGTCGGCATCAACGATGGCGACGTGGTGGTCATCCGCGAAACCGGCACGGCCGATAACGGCGATATCGTCGTGGCGCTGGTCGAGGATCAGGAAGCGACGCTGAAAAAATTCTACCGCAACGGCAACGCCATCGCGCTCGAGGCCGCGAACCCCGCCTACGAAACCCGCGTCCTGCCCGAGGACAAGGTACGCGTTCAGGGGAAGCTGGTCGGCCTGATCCGCACCTACTGAGTGTTCCACAGCCGCGCGCCGGTGACATCGCGCGCGGTCACTTGTCGGATTTTGCCGCCGTCCCGGTAGAGCGCGACAGCCCCGGTGGTCCGAAGCGTTTCGGGCGTCAGCACGTGGCACGGCAACTCCGCGGTCGGAATGGCGGTCAGCACGATCCACTCGTCACGCCGACAGGTTGTGAGAGCTTCTGCCGCGCGTTTCCCCGACAGCGCCGTCACCGGCCATGCGGTGTCCGCCACCGTTTCCCACCGCGCATGCGCCGCCGCCTGCGCCACCGGATCGCCATCGTTCTCGAGCCAGATATCCGCCACGAACCCCGCCCCGCGCGGTTTGCTCAACGCCCGGCCCTCGCGGGTCATCACCCCCACAAGCGCGCCGCTATCGGAAATCAGCACATGCGGCCGGTCGGTCTGCGCCCACAGCACGAAACCGACCGCCACGGGCGCCAGCCCGGCAAACCGGAACCGCCCCTGCCACAGGACCAGCAATAGCGCCCCGCAGGCAATCAGCGGCAGTACCGCCGGCCCCGGCCCCGCCACGGTGCCCCGTGCCCCCTCGAGGCCCGACACCCAATGCGCCACGCCGAGGATCCAGCCCAGCCCCTGTCCCATCACCCATAGTGCCAGCCACTCCAGCCCTAGCGGCAACAAACACACGGCGAGCAGCGCCGCGGGCATCACCAGAACCCCCATCAACGGCACGCTCAGCAGGTTCGCAGGCAGGCCGTAATGGGCGATCTGGTTGAAATGCGCCGCGGCAACCGGCGCCGTGGCCAACCCCGCCACCAGCGACGACAAGCCCACCGCCACCGCCGGCCGCAGCCAGCGCGGCCCCAGCGAGATCTCGCGATCCCGGAACCACCCGAACACCGTCACCAGCGCCGTCGTCGCCGCAAAGGACATCTGGAAGCCGGGGCCGAGCATCGCCTCCGGTCTCAGCACCAGCACGATCAGCGCCGCCATCGCCACCGCCCTCAATGACAGCGCCCGCCGGTCCGCCATCACCGCCAACAGCATCACCGCCACCATCACGAAGGCCCGCTCCGTCGCCACGTTGCCGCCGGACAGGGAATAATACCCCGCCGCTGCCACCACGGCGACGCCCGCCGCGATCTTCTTGGCCGGAAGGCGCAAGCCCAGATAGGGAACGGCCGCGAACCCGAGCCGCACCGCACCGAAAACCACCCCGGCCAAAAGGCCAAGGTGCAGCCCCGATATCGCCAGCAGATGCGCGAGGTTGGATATCCGCAACGCCTCCAACGTGTCCTGTCCGATGCCCGACCGGTCCCCGGTCATGATCGCCGCGGCAAACGCGCCGGTCTCGCCCGGCAACGTCGCCTGCACCCTCTGCGACAGCCACATCCGCGCCTTGAAAAGCCATTGCCCCCCACCGGCCGCCTCAAGCAAAAGCACCGGCGTGCGCGTGTATCCCACCGCCCCCAGCTGCTTGAACCATGCGTGCCGTTGAAAATCGAACCCCGCCGGCTCCACCGGCCCCGCCGGCGGCGACAGATGACCGGTCAGGAGCACCGTCATACCGGGCGCCGGCTCGATGAAACGCTCTGCCCCGTGCAGCGAGACACGCACCCGCTCGGGCGTCCGCCCCGGCGACACCCGCGCAAGCACGACCCGGTCCAGCGTCAGCCGTAGCGCATCGGACGCCGACCGGTCGATCCCGACGATCCTGCCTTCGACCGGGCCGTAATAGCGCCATGTCAGCACCGGCGCCTTTACCATATGTGCCCTCGCCCCGGCGATGCACAGGCCGAGCGCGACCAGCGCCATGGCGATAAACACCGGCGACACAAGCGCGCCGGCCCGGATCGCGCAGACCACGCAAAGCATCCCCGCCCCGCCGACCCACAGGTATTGCACCGCCGTCGGTTCGACCTTCAGCGCAAAGTAAAGGCCGACGCCCGCCGCCAGCGCCACGGGCGCCCAGCAAAACAGATGCCCCCGCTGACAAAGCCACGCGGAAACGGCGCTGTGTACGAGTTCCAAGACTTGTTTCCCTTCCGGCGGGCCGATAGACAGTCATGGAAAAGCTGATTGGCCCCGTATCCCCCAAAACCGTTACCGAAAGGTTAATCCAGAAAGGACCCTGCCCGACATGTCACAGACGGTCGTCACCCGATTTGCCCCATCTCCCACCGGCTTTCTGCATATCGGCGGGGCACGGACGGCGCTGTTCAACTGGCTCTATGCACGGGGCCGCGGCGGGAAATTCCTGCTCCGGATCGAGGATACCGACCGCGCCCGCTCGACCCCCGAGGCGACGCAGGCGATCCTTGACGGGCTGGCCTGGCTGGGGCTCGACCATGACGGCGAGGCCGTCAGCCAGGCCGCCGGCGCAGACCGCCATGCCGAGATCGCCCGCGAGTTGCTCGAAAAGGGCGAAGCCTTCAAGTGCTTCTCGACTCAGGAGGAGATCGAAGCCTTCCGCGAAGCCGCCCGCGCCGAGGGCCGCTCGACCCTCTTTCGCAGCCCGTGGCGCGATGCCGATCCCTCCACCCATCCCGACGCGCCTTACGTCATCCGCATCAAGGCCCCGCGCGACGGCAGCACGATCATCCGCGACGAGGTGCAGGGCGACGTGACCATCCGCAATGACCAACTCGACGACATGGTCCTGTTACGCAGCGATGGCACACCGGTCTACATGCTGGCTGTGGCTGTCGATGATCATGACATGGGGGTCACGCATGTGATCCGGGGGGATGACCACCTCAACAATGCCGCGCGGCAGATGATGATCTACCAAGCGATGGGCTGGCCCCTGCCCGTCTATGCCCATATTCCGCTGATCCATGGCCCCGACGGCAAGAAGCTGTCAAAACGCCACGGCGCGCTCGGCGTCGAGGAGTATCAGCGCATGGGCTACCCGGCCGCCGGCATGCGAAACTACCTCGCCCGCTTGGGCTGGAGCCATGGCGACGACGAGTTCTTCACCGACGCGCAGGCGCAGGAGTGGTTCGACCTCACCGGCATCGGCAAATCGCCCGCCCGGTTCGACTTCAAGAAGCTCGACAATCTCAGCGGCCAGCACATCGCCGCCTCGGACGATGCTGCACTGCTGCATGAACTTATCCAGTTTCGCGAAATCACCGGCGCGCCGGCGCTGAATGACGCAAAGAAAGCCTTGCTAAAGGCCGGCATGTACTGCCTCAAGGAGCGGGCCAAGACCTTTCCGGAACTGCTTGATAAGGCAGAGTTTATCCTGGCCGACCGCCCGATTGAGCCCGACGAGAAAGCGGCCAAGAACCTCGACGATGTATCCCGCGGTATACTGGGCCAATTGACGCCGCATATGCAAAATGCTAACTGGACCCGTGAGGATCTGGAGGCTGCCGCCATGCAGTTCGCCGAGTCCATTGATACCAAATTCGGCAAGCTGGCGGGCCCGATGCGGGCCGCACTGGCCGGCCGGGCTGCGACACCTAGCGTGTTCGATATGATGCTCGTGCTGGGGCGGGAAGAATCCCTTGCGCGGCTCGAGGATGCCGCCTGCGAGAGTGGTTGACCGTCTCGAAAGGCCAGATGAGAGTAACCTGCCCGATGCCATTGAACCGCGCGGGCGTGACGAGGGAGGACCCTTATGGCTGACAGTACCAAATCCGCGAAACTGACAATCGACGGAACCGACTACGAACTGCCGATCCTATCGCCGACCGCCGGCCCCGACGTGATCGACATCCGCAAGCTCTACGGGCAGGCGGGCGTGTTCACCTACGATCCCGGCTTCACTTCCACCGCAAGCTGCGACAGCACGATCACCTTCATCGACGGCGGCAAGGGCGAGCTGTTGCACCGCGGCTACCCGATCGACCAGCTTGCCGAGAAGTCGCATTTCCTCGAAGTCTGCTACCTGCTGCTCTACGGAGAGCTGCCCTCGGCCGCACAGCTTGAGGATTTCGAGGATCGTGTGACCAACCACACCATGCTGCATGAACAGATGCACTTCCTGTTCCGCGGTTACCGCCGCGATGCGCACCCGATGGCGATCATGGTGGGAGTGG
Source organism: Roseovarius sp. (assembly GCA_040220035.1). GTDB lineage: Bacteria > Pseudomonadota > Alphaproteobacteria > Rhodobacterales > Rhodobacteraceae > Roseovarius. The sequence goes on from JAVJTX010000040.1 coordinate 39,290, forward strand.
TGGGCGCGCTTTCCGCCTTCTACCACGACTCGACCGACATCAACGACCCGTGGCAGCGCGAGGTCGCGTCGATCCGCCTGGTCGCAAAGATGCCGACGATCGCGGCGATGGCCTACAAATATTCCATCGGTCAGCCCTTCGTGTACCCGCGCAACGATATCGACTATGCGTCGAACTTCCTGCGCATGTGCTTTGCCGTGCCGGCCGAAGATTACGAGGTAAACCCGATCCTGAGCCGCGCGATGGACCGGATCTTCACCCTCCATGCCGACCACGAACAGAACGCCTCGACCTCGACCGTGCGTCTGGCCTCCTCCTCGGGCGCCAACCCCTTCGCCTGTATCGCGGCGGGCATCGCCTGTCTCTGGGGCCCGGCCCATGGCGGCGCCAATCAGGCCTGCCTCGAGATGCTGCGTGAAATCGGCTCGGTTGACAAGATCCCCGAATACATCGCCCGCGCCAAGGACAAGAACGACGAGTTCCGCCTGATGGGCTTCGGCCACCGGGTCTACAAGAACTTCGATCCGCGCGCCAAGGTGATGAAACAGTCGGCCGACGAGGTGCTCGACCTGCTGGGCATCGAGGACAACCCGACCCTTCAGGTCGCCAAGGAACTCGAGAAGGCAGCGCTGGAAGACGATTACTTCGTCGACAAGAAGCTCTTCCCGAACGTCGATTTCTACTCGGGCATCATCCTCGAGGCGATGGGCTTCCCCACATCGATGTTCACGCCCATCTTCGCGCTCAGCCGCACGGTCGGCTGGATCTCGCAGTGGAAGGAAATGATCGCCGATCCCCAGCTCAAGATCGGCCGGCCGCGCCAGCTTTACCAAGGCGCGACGGCGCGCGACTACGTGGATATCGAGAAGCGCTGAACGCCTCCGCGGAAACGGTTCACGCCCTGGGCAGTCCTCCTGCCCGGGGCTTTTTCATGCCATTCGGTTAAAATCCTCGGCACGTAACCGGCGTGGATTCACCGCCTGTTTTCCCTCTTTCCGCCATACCGGCCCGGTATTCAGACGGGCGGCAGGCACCATGACGTATCGAGCATCACATATCCCCCCGGAACAGCGCCCGCCCATACTGCGGCGGCCCGCAGGCGCCGCGCCCCGCATGGTTGCAACCGATATCCGGCCGTCCGGGGCCGGCGCCCTTCCGGGGTTTCTCAGGGGATCACTTGAGCGCCACAGCGACTGGACGGAAAGCGAAGGTCCGGTCCGCATCACCGGCTTCCACCCGCGCGAACACGTCCTGTCGCTGGAATTCGAGGCCGGCGTGCCGATGCCGCACCTGACCGTCGAAACCGACGAGGATCACGCCGTCAGCGCCCTGATGGCGAACGGCAAGCCGCTGGTGCTGCTCTTTCTCGACGAGACCGGATTCTCGCTCGACCATGTGGCCATCACGCAAACCGGCGGCTGACGGCGCTTACCGTCCCTCGAACTTCGCCGTCCGCTTCTCCTGAAACGCCACCACGCCTTCCTTGAAGTCACGGGAATTTCCGCAATCCCCCTGAAGCCGCGCCTCGAGGTCAAGCTGCGCATCCAGCCCGTTTTCCCAGCTCCCCCGGATCGCCTGCTTGAGGTTGCGGTAGGCGGCGGTCGGCCCCTTGGCCAGATGCTCCGCCCGGGCCCGCCAATGCGCATCGAACTCCGCATCCGGCACCGCTTCCCAGATCATACCCCACTGATCGGCCTCGCGGGCGCTGATCGGTTCGGCGAACAGCGCCGCCCCCATCGCCTTGGCCGCCCCCATCTGACGCGGCAGCCAGAACGTGCCACCGGCATCGGGGATCAGGCCGATCCGCGTAAAGGCCTGCAGGAAATACGCACTCTCCGTCGCGATCACCACGTCCGCCACCAGCGCAAGGTTGGCCCCCGCCCCGGCCGCCGGACCGTTCACCGCACAGATCGTGGGCACCGGGCACTCGCTGATCGCCTTGAGCATCGGCACATACTCGTCCCGCAACACCCGCTCAAGATCCAGCGACGCGGCCGAGCCGCTATCCGACAGGTCCTGCCCCGAACAGAACGCCTTGCCGTTCCCGGTCAGCACGATAACACGCGCCTCCTTGCCGGCAAAACGCACCGCGTCGGTGATCTCGGCCCGCATCTGCGTGCTCAGCGCGTTCATCCGGTCCGGCCGGTCAAGCCGCAGCACCGCGATGTCGTTTTCGATCTCGAGCGTGATGGTCTGATACTTTTTCAACGGGGTGCGCCTTTCCAAGTCTCACGCCAAAGGTCTAGCCGCAAATCACCGCGCGGGCCAAGCCCGACGATGCGTCATTCCTTCATGATCTCGCGCAGCCGGGCCTGCTCCTCGTCCGTGAGCGTGGCCTCGGCCTGCGGCGCGGCCTGCGACCGGCGCCGCACGAAAACCAACCCGACCGCGGCCCCCAGCAACAGCATCGCCGGCCCCGCCAGCCACAGCACAAGGTTCGACCCGCCGGCCTGTGGCTTCAGCAGCACGTACTCGCCATACCGGTCGACGATATAGGCCACGACCTCCTCGTTGCTGTCCCCCGCCAACAGCCTCTCGCGCACCAAAACCCGCAGGTCCCCGGCCAATTCGGCATTCGAATCGTCGATGCTCTCGTTCCGGCACACAAGACAACGCAGCCCCGAGGATATATCCCGCGCCCGCGCCTCGAGCGCCGGATCGTCCAGCATCTCGTCCGGCTGCACCGCGAAAATCGGCCCCGCCACAAGGCACAGGACAAGCACCAGCCGCTTCATTCCGCCGGCACCTCCCTTGCTTGGCCCCGCCGCGCGCCCGCGGCCACACGGTATCGCCTGTCGGTCAACGACAACGCCCCGCCAAGCGCCATCAGGATAGCGCCGCCCCAGATCCAGTTCGCCAGCGGCTTGTAATAAGTCCGCACGGCCCAGCCTCCGCCGGTTTGCGGATCGCCGATCACCACGTAAACGTCGCGCAGGAATCCGTTATCCAGCGCCGCCTCGGTCGTCGGCATGTCCGCCACCGGATAAACCCGCTTCTCCGGATGCATCGTGGCGATCACGTCACCATCCTTCGCCAGCGTGAAATCCCCCATGGTCGAGCGATAATTCGGCCCCTCGACCTGCCGCACGCCATCGAGCGTCAGGGTAAAGCCCGCCACCTCAAAGCTTCCGCCCTCCTGAACCACGCGGATATCCTCGACCTCCCACGCGGTCATCGCGGCCACGCCCGCCATCGTCACGCCAAGTCCGGAATGGGCCACGGTCTTGCCCCAGTCACCCCTCGGCAGGCGCCGCAACCGGCCGAACCTGTCACCGCTGCGCCCGGTGCGCGACCAGATATCGGTCACCGCCCCGCCAATCAGCCACGCCGCAAGGAACAGCCCCACCGGCCCCACCGCGCTTCGCCCGGTCTGCATCGCCCAGGCCAGCACGCCAACCGCCACGGCCAGCACAAAGACCGGCGCCAGTTTCCTCAGCACCCGGCCCACCTGCGCCCGCTTCCACGACAGCATCGCGCCCACCGGCAACAACATCCCCAGCGCAATCATGAACGGCGTAAAGGCGAGGTTGAAAAACGGCGCCCCGACCGACAACTTCCGGTCAAAGAACATCTCGGCAATCAGCGGCCAGATCGTGCCCACGAACACCACGAAAGCGGCAACGCCCAGCAGCAGGTTGTTCACCACCAACACCGATTCCCGGCTCACCAGCCCGAACACCCCCTTCGACTGCATCACTCCCGCCCGCGCAGCGAACAGCGTCAGCCCCAGCATCATGAACACCGCAAGGATCAGCAGCAGGAACACCCCCCGCTCCGGGTCCGACGCGAAGGCATGAACCGAGGTGATCACCCCCGACCGGGTGATGAACGCCCCGATCATCGAGAAGCCGAAGGCGATGATCGCCAGCAGGATGGTCCAGCTCTTCAGGCTTTCCCGCTTCTCCACCACCACGGCCGAATGCAGCAGCGCCGCCGCGATCAGCCACGGCATGAAGCTGGCGTTCTCCACCGGGTCCCAGAACCAGAACCCGCCCCAGCCCAGCTCGTAATAGGCCCACCACGAGCCCAGCCCGATCCCGATGGTCAGAAACACCCACGCCGCCAGCGTATAGGGCCGCACCCACCGGCCCCACGCCGCGTCGACCCGCCCCTCGATCAGCGCCGCGACGGCAAAGGAGAAGGTCATCGAAAGACCGACATAGCCGAGGTAGAGGAACGGCGGATGGAACGCGAGGCCCGGGTCCTGCAACAGCGGGTTGAGGTCCGTGCCGTCGAACGGCGGCACCGCCATCCGAAGGAACGGGTTCGAGGTGAACAGGATAAAGGCAAAGAACGCCGCCCCGATCATCCCCTGCACCGCCAGCACCCGCGCCTTCAGCGTCGGCGGCAACTCCCGCCCGAACCACGCCGCGAAAAAGCCGAACAGCGTGATGATCAGCACCCAGAGCAGCATCGAGCCCTCGTGGTTCCCCCACACACCGGTGATCTTGTAAAGCATCGGCTTCAGGGAGTGGCTGTTCTGAACCACCAGCTGAAGCGAGAAATCCGAGGTCACGAAGGCCCACATCAGCGCCAGAAACGCCCCCGTCGTCAGCAGGAACTGCAGCACCGCCGCCGGCTCCGCCGCCGACATCCATCCGGCCCAGCCCTTGTGGGCGCCGACAAGGGGAACGAGCGCCTGAAAGCACGCCACAAAGAAGGCGAGGATCAGGGCGAAATGGCCAAGCTCTGTAATCATGCGCCCCTTATAGAATGCCCCGCCTTCCGGGCCAATGACAATCGGAGCGTGCGCCGGATCACATTGTCGCGGGGCCGACATCCCTGCCCTGCCGCCACGCGTCCAGCGCGGGGTTCTCCCCTTCGACCACTGTCTCCAGCGCCAGCCCCGCATCGTGCCCCGTCGCCGCCGCGCCCGGCGTGCCCGGCTCCAGCCGCCGCAGCGCCGCGATATTGTCCACCACCTGCGGCGTGCGCGCCATGACCCCTGCCAGTGAACGCTGGAAATCCTGCCCCTTCGCCTGATGCCGCGCACCGAAATAGAAACTCACAATCGCCCCCAGCAGCCACCACATCGGCTCGGGAACCAAAGCAATCCCCTGCATCCGCTCGGAAAACCACACCGGGTTGGTCATCGCCGAGATGAACAGCGCCAGCGTCCCAAGCGCCATCGCCGGGCGCGGTATCCGGTTCAGCCCGTCGATCACCCGGTCGAATACCCCCTTCTTCGGCTGCTGAAATTCCGCCGCCAGCTGCGCCAGCGCCGCCGACTGGATACCGGCCGCCCTCGCATCCGCCCCGTCCGCGTTGACCCGGAAAACCTCGGCCGTTTCCGCGACCACGTTGCGCCCGTCGCCGAACAGCAACCGGAAAACCTGCCCGATCAGCCCCATGCCGCCACCCTCCGGCCGAACTCCGCCTCGGTCATGTGATAGCGCGGCGAGATGAAGGCCTCCGCCCGTTTGATCCAGCCCCCCTTCCCGCCCGACCGCGTCCGCGCGTATTTGCGCGACGCCGGGCGCCGGTCGGCCAGCCGGAAGTAATAGTTGCGCCGCGCAATCCCATAGGCATCGGCCAGATGATCCGGCGCGGCAGCATGGGACGCCTGCGCCGCATTGGCGGTCTGCGGCCCGATCACCCCGTCGACCGCCACGTCATGCCCCATCTGCCGCAAGAGCCGTTGCAGGATCTTCACCGCATTCCCCCCGGCATTCACATACATGTCGAAGACCGACGCCTGCAGCGACACGGGCAAAGACCCGATCCGCGGCCGGCGAAAGTAATGCTCGATAAAGATCCCCTCGGCCTGCGCCCGCGTCAGCGCCCTTACATCCGCCACGCCCACCGCCCCGTCACCGGTCAGGTCCAGCCCAAGCCGCCGCATCGTGTGAATCGTCACGCCATGCTTCGTGGCCCCGCCCGGATCATCCGGGTCGTTCACGAATCCGCCCTCGCGGGCCACGATCTCTTTCGCGATCTCTTCCACTGTCTGCATCACCAGCCCCTCCGCCATTTGCTCGCGGAAAGGCTGCTCAGGACAGGTTAACGAGCGGTTCAGCTACCGTCCGGTTGCTGGTAAACGCCCTGTTCCTTCAGGCTGTCGATAACTTCCTTGGGCATGTAATCCTCGTCATGCTTGGCAAGGATCTCGGTCGCCACGAACACGCCGTCCTCATAGGTGCCGGTGCCGACCATGCCCTCGTTCTCGCCAAACAGGTCCGGCAGCACGCCGGTATAGGTCACCGGCACCACCGCGCCACCATCGGTCACGCTGAAGCGCACGGTCTCGCCCTCGCCCCGCACAAGGCTGCCTTCCTCGACCAGACCGCCGATCCGGAACACCTCTGTCGGGCCCGGCGGTTCGGCCATGATCTGGCTGGGCGAGCGGAAGAAGTTGATCCCGTCGCGCATGGCATAGCCGATCAGCGCGGTCGACACGATCAGCGCCACCGCGGCAATCGAGACGATCTGCACCCTACGCTTTTTCTTGAGCGATTTCATGTGCCTGTCACCCGTTCCTCAAGGAAACAGCGGGGCCAGCATCAGCCCTTCCGTCTCCCCCAGCCCAAGCATCAGGTTGGCGTTCTGAACGGCTTGCCCGCTCGATCCCTTGGTCAGGTTGTCGAGCGCGCCCACCACGATGGCCCGCCCCGGCAGGCGATCCCCCACCACCCCGATATGACAGAAATTGCTGCCCCGGACATGGTGCGTACTGGGCGTCTCACCCATTGGCAGAACCTCGATGAACGGCTCCTCGGCATAGGCATTTGCCAACGCCTCATGCACTTGCCCGGCCTCGCCCTTCACATAGGCCGTCGCCAGAATGCCCCGGTTCGTTGGGATCAGGTGCGGCGTGAACTGGATACGCACATCCCGCCCGGCAATGGCCGAGAACTCCTGGTCGAACTCGCCCAGATGCCGGTGCGTCCCGCCCACGGCATAGGCGTTGTACCCTTCTGACAGCTCGGCATGAAGCAGGTTCTCCTTCAGGCTCCGCCCCGCCCCCGACACCCCGCATTTCAGGTCGAGGATGATCTCGTCGAGGTCGATCACCTTGCCCGCAATCAGCGGCCGCAGCACGAACTGCCCGGTCGCGGCATTGCACCCCGTCCCGGCCACCAGCCGCGCCTTGGCAATCTCGGCCCGGTAGAACTCGGTCAGGCCATAAACCGCCTCTCCCTGCATCTCCACCGCCGCATGCGGATTGCCGTACCACTGCTGATAGGCCTCCGGATCGCGCAGCCGGAAATCCGCCGACAGGTCCACGATCTTCAGATCCCGCGGCAAGGCACTGATCACCTCCTGGCTGGTCTTGTGCGGCAGCGCGCAAAAGCACAGGTCGATCCCGGCAAAATCGATCTCGTCGATCGTCACAAGATCGGGAAGGTTCAGATGGCGCAGATGCGGAAACACCTGTGCCATGCTCTGACCGGCCTTGGAATTGGCGGCCAGCGCGGCAATCTCCATCCCCGGATGGGTGGCGATCAGCCGGACAAGTTCGGCGCCGGTATATCCGGACGCGCCGAGAATCGCGATTTTCTGGGTCATGTTCAGACCTCGTTCAAGTAAGCTGAAAAGGATGTAAGAGAAAAGCCCGCGCCCCGCAATGCGGCGTCTGGGCCCAGTCCGTGCTCAGTCCGGGCTCAGGCCATCACCGGCGCGGCCTCGAACGTGATCTTTCGTCGGAGGAACTGCGTCGCCCGGTCCGAAACCCGCCCCGCATCCCCGGTGGTCAGGAACCGCGCCGGCAGGTCATCGCCGCGCATCTCGGGGCGCCGCTCAAGGTAATCCGCAAGGCTCGCCGCCACCAGATCGGCCTGCGAGTACACCCGCACACCTTCACCCAACGCCGCCTGAAACACATCCGCCATCAGCGGGTAATGCGTACAGCCCAGCACCGCCGCCTCCGGATGCGGCATCTTCCGTTTCAAGGCCTCGACATGGCTTTTCACCAGCGCCTCGGCAAGGATCATGTCACCCTCTTCGATGGCATCCACCACACCACCGCAGGCCTGCGTCTCCACATCCACACCAATCGCCCGGAACGCCAGCTCCCGCTGGAACGCCCGGCTCGACACCGTCGCCGGCGTGGCAAACAGCGCCACATGCTTCACCGCAACCTCCCGCGGCGGGGAATTGTCGCCCCAGGTCCGTTCGGTCAGCGCCTCGATCAGCGGCACGAACACGCCCAGCACCCGCTTGCCCTTGGGCACGCCATCTTCCTGCATCCGGCGCAGCGCGGCGGCCGACGCGGTATTACAGGCCAGCACCACGAGGTTACAGCCCATGTCCCACAGCGTCTCAACATGCGCCTTGGTCAGGTGATAGACATCATCGGCATCCCGCACCCCGTAGGGCGCATGGGCATTGTCGCCCAAATAGATGAAATTCACGTCAGGCAGCCGCTTGCCGAGCGCATCCAGCACGGTCAGCCCCCCAAGCCCGCTGTCGAAAATGCCTACCGTCATTCGCCTGCAGCCCGCACGGGGCGCCCCTCATTCGAACTCGAAGCCCAGATCGTTCGGATTGATCCGCCTCGGGCCAAGCTCATACGTCTTCTGCCGCAGGAACGCCATGAGGGATTTCGAATCTTTCGCCCGCGCGTCAAGGTCATCGCGTCCGATCGGGTCGCCCACCACCACCCGCACCGAGGTATCGACGCGCTTGCTGAACTCCTTGAGCAGTAGCCCCATGCGCAACGTGTAATGCAGGTGGCTGGCGATCTGGAACAGGCGGCTGGTATGCCCGTCAAAGAACACCGGCACCACCGTCGCATTGCTCCGCCCCACCAGCCGCGCGGTAAACCCCCGCCAAGACGGGTCGAGCGGCTGCGCAAAGGGCTTGGCCGCCGTCGACACCGTCCCACCCGGAAAGATCCCGATCGCCCCGCCATTGCCCAGATACTCATGCGCCACCCGCCGGGTCTGAAGGTTCAGCGCCATCGCCTCCTTCGTCTCCTCGAAATCGATCGGCAGGATGATCCGGTTCAGATCCTCGGCCTTGCGAAACACATGATGCGCCAGAATACGGAAATCCCCCCGCGTCTGGCTCAGGATATGGCCCATCATCAGCCCGTCGAGAATGCCATACGGATGGTTCGCGATCAGCACCAGCGGCCCCTCGCGCGGGATGTTGGCAAGGCTGCCGCCGATCACGTCCAGCGTCAGGCCATAGCGCTCCACCATGACCTGCCAGAAATCGCGCCCCTCGGCCACTTCCCGTTCATACCCCTCGGCCCGCTTGATCAGCCGGATCCGCCCCGTCAGGTTCTCCATCGTCCGGATCATCGCCCGCCCGCTTCGGGTTTGCGCGGAATATGAATAGCTTATGTCACGGGCAACGTGATGGTCCTGCCGCATGGTCCCGGTCCTGTTCGATTCGAGCGCCTGATCGGTGTTTTAGACGGTTCTGAACAGTCTTGGTGAAGCTTTTGTGACAGATCACTGCGCCGCTTTCGACATCTCCTCCCCGCCGGAGCGGATCACCGCCAGAAGCTCCTCGCGCCGCTTCGCCGCCTTGGTCTCGTTGCCCTGCTTCACATGCCCGAACCCGCGGATCGACAGCGGCAACTCGGCCAGCGCGACAATCGCGTCATGCGTCTTGGCATCCAGCTTCGGCAGAACCTCGGCCATATCGGCCTCGTACTGCTTGATCAGGCCGCGCTCCATCCGGCGTTCCGCGGAATAGCCAAAGATATCCAGCGGCGTCCCCCGCAGCCCCTTCAGCTTCGGCAGAACTCGCAGCGGTTTTTCCAGCCACGGCCCGAACTCGCGCTTCTTCGGCTTCCCGTCCGGCCCCTTGCCACCAAGGATCGGCGGCGCAAGGTGGAAGGTCATCTTGAAGTCGCCCGCGAATTCCTTCTTCGCCTTGTCGCGGCTCTGAAGCAGCAGGCGCGCCACCTCGTACTCGTCCTTGTACGACAGCAGCTTGTGATAGCCCTCGGCCACCGCCTCCTTCACTTGCGGGTCCGTAATCTCGTCAACCAGCTTGCGATACCGCTTGGCCAGCCCCTTGCCCTGATACTCGACAAGGTGGTTTTCCCGATACGCGATCCGCTCCTCGAGCGATTTGGGCATCTCGAAAACGTTGGGCGCGATCATCTTCCCGGCCTCTTCCGGGAACGCTGCCGCCCACCGGCCGATCTCGAACGCCCGCAGATTGGCATCCACCGCCGCGCCGTTCAGCCGGATCGCCTCCTCGATCGCCTCGAGGCTGACCGGGATCGTGCCGCGCTGCCACGTGGCGCCGAAAACCATCATGTTGGAAAAGATGGAATCGCCCATCGTGGCCTGCGCAAGCTCAGTCGTATCAATGAGTTGCACGTCGTCCTTCAACTTGGCCTTGAGCGACAATTCCAGCCGGTCCGACGGAATCTGGAACTCGGTATCGCGGGTGAACTCGCCGGTGATGATCTCGTGGCTGTTGACCACGCCACCGGTGCGCCCGCCGCGCGTCAGGCCCAGCGTCTTCGCCCCGGCACTGACCACCAGATCACCACCGATCAGCGCATCCGCTTCACCCGTTGCGACCCGGATCGCACTGATATCGCTCGGCTTCTCGGCAATCCGGCAATGGATATGCACCGCTCCGCCCTTCTGGGCGAGGCCCGCCATCTCCATCATGCCCGCGCCCTTGCCATCGATCTGCGCGGCCTGCGCCAGCACGGCGCCGATGGTCACGGCGCCCGTGCCGCCCACGCCGGTAATCACCACGTTATGCGTCCGCTTGATTTCCGGCAGCTTCGGCAGCGGCAGATCCGGCAGCGTCAGCTCGGTCGCCGCCTCCTTGCGAATCTGCGCCCCCTCCAGCGTCACGAAGGAAGGACAGAACCCTTTAAGACAGCTGAAATCCTTGTTGCAGGCCGACTGGTCAATCGCCCGCTTCCGGCCAAGCTCCGTCTCCTTAGGCACCACGGCAACACAGTTCGACTTTACCCCGCAATCGCCACAGCCTTCACAGATATCGGTATTGATGAACACCCGCTTGTCCGGATCGGGAAAGTTGCCCCGCTTGCGCCGCCGCCGCTTCTCGGCGGCACAGGTCTGGATGTAAATTATGGCCGATACGCCCTTGATATCCTTGCATTTCTCCTGAACCTGCGGCAACTCTTCCCGCTCGTGCCAGGTCAAACCTTTCGGAAACGGCGCCCGGTCCGGCTCTTCCTTCTCGTCATAGACGACGGCCACATGCTCGACCCCCATCGCCTGCAATTCCCGCGCGATCCGGTCGGGCCCAAGCCCGCCCTCGTTGGTCTGCCCGCCGGTCATTGCCACGGCATCGTTATAGAGGATCTTGTAGGTGATGTTCGTTCCCGCCGCGAGCGCCGCGCGAATGGCCAGAAGGCCCGAGTGGTTATACGTCCCGTCCCCAAGGTTCTGGAAAACATGCTCGGTCTTCGAGAATTTCTCTTCCCCGATCCAGTTCGCCCCTTCGGCCCCCATATGGGTATAGCCGCTAGTCTCCCGGTCCATCCAAAGCGCCATGATGTGGCACCCGATCCCGGCATAGGCCCGGCTCCCCTCCGGCACCTTGGTCGAGGTATTGTGCGGGCACCCGGCACAGAAATACGGCAGGCGCGAGGCGATATCCTCAGCGTTGTCGTCCTTGCGCGATTCGGCGATCTCGGCCAGCCCGGCCTTCACCCGGTCGGTCCCGCGCCCCTCCTCGATCAGGATATCGCCGATCTTCTCGGCAATCATGATCGGATCAAGCGCCATCCGCGTGGGGAACAGCTCCTCGGTGTGCATGCCCCCGGCACCACCCTTGTACCACCCGTAAACCCGCCGCCCGCGCCGGTCGTCGAAAATCGCTTCCTTGATCTGGATCTCGATCAGCTTGCGCTTCTCCTCAACCACCACAACCAGATCCAGCCCCTCGGCCCAGTCGTGAAAGCCCTTCATATCCATCGGAAAGGTCTGGCCCACCTTGTAGGTGGTGATCCCCAGCCGCTCCGCCTCGGCCTCGTCAACACCCAGAAGGTCGAGGGCATGCACAAGGTCGAGCCAGTTCTTGCCAGCGGCGACAAAGCCGATCTTCGCCCCCGGCTTGCCCCACATCCTCTTGTCGATTTTATTCGCATGCGCAAAGGCTTCCGCGGCGAACCTCTTGTGATCGATCATCCGCGCCTCCTGCGGAATCCAGTGATCGCCAAGGCGGATGTTGAGTCCGTCATCGGGCAACGCGATATCCGGCGTAACAAACTGCTGCCGATCCGGCCGCGCATCCACCACGCTCGTGACCTCGACCGTGTCCTTCATCGTCTTCAGCCCGCACCAGACGCCGGCAAAGCGCGACATCGCGAACCCGTACAGCCCGAAATCGAGGAGCTCCTGCACCCCCGCCGGCGACAACACCGGCATATAGGCATCGACGAGCGCCCAGTCCGACTGGTGACACACGGTCGAGCTTTCGCCGGTATGGTCGTCCCCCATGGCCATCAGAACGCCACCATGCTTCGAGGTGCCCGCCATGTTGGCGTGCCGCATCACGTCGCCCGAGCGGTCAACCCCCGGCCCCTTGCCGTACCACAGGCCAAAGACACCGTCATACTTGCCCTCACCCCGCATTTCGGCCTGTTGCGTGCCCCACAGCGCGGTCGCGGCAAGGTCCTCGTTCAGCCCCGGTTGAAACGTAACCTGCGACTCGGCAAGGATTTTCTCCGCCCGTTTCATTTGCAAGTCGACCGCGCCCAGTGGCGAGCCCCGATAGCCGGTGACGTAACCGGCCGTGTCGAGCCCTGCCGCCTTGTCCCGCGCGGCCTGCATCAGCATCAGGCGCACCAGGGCCTGCGTGCCGTTCAAAAGAACCGGCGATTTGGTCAGGTCGTAACGGTCGTTCAGACTGATCTTCTGCTTGCTCATGGCGGGCCTCCCGTATGGGTTGATCCTGTGTCGAAATATAGGGCAATATTAGGTCATAATTAGTGACCTATCAAACAATATTTAGGAAATGTTCGCTCGCAGGTGTCTATACTGTACGGGGTTTTCTGCTATTTCGTGTGCGGGGAATTCGAGTAACGAAAGTATTACGATGGATTGGGACAAACTCAGAATATTTCACGCGGTCGCCGACGCCGGCAGCCTCACACATGCCGGCGATCAGCTTCACCTGTCGCAATCTGCCATCTCCCGGCAGATCCGCGCGCTCGAGGATTCGCTCAATGCCACCCTGTTCCACCGCCATGCCCGCGGCCTGATCCTCACCGAACAGGGCGAGCTTCTGTTCGACGCCACCAAGGCGATGATGCGCCGCCTCGACACCGCCACCGCCCGCATCCGCGACAGCGAGGAAGAGGTGTTCGGCGAACTGCGCGTCACCACCACCATCGGCTTCGGCACGCTCTGGCTGGCCCCGCGCCTGCCCAAGCTGTTCGCGAAATACCCCGAACTCAACATCGACCTCATGCTCGAGGAATCCGTGCTCGACCTGCCCATGCGCGAGGCCGACGTCGCCATCCGCATGAAGGAACCCAGTCAGGCCGACCTGATCCGCAAACGCCTGATGAGCGTTCACATGTGTCTCTACGCCTCGCAGGAGTACCTCACCCAGCACGGCACACCCGAGCGCCCCGGCGACCTGTCCGGCCACCGCATGATCTGCCAGAACCCCCGCTCGGCGCAGGTCGGCGCCGGTGCGACGCTGGTGCAGGAGTTGATGACCAACGACATTCCCTCGCTGCTGACCGTGAACAATTACTACGGCGTCCTGCAGGCCGTGCTGCACAATCTGGGAATCGGCGTTTTGCCGGACTATCTGAGTCGGGATTTCACCCAACTCGTGCGCGTCCTCCCCGAGATTCACTCGGTCGAAGTCCCCGTTTTCCTCGCCTACCCATCGGAGCTCAGACAATCTAAACGGATTGCCGCTTTCCGCGATTTCGTGCAGGAGGAGATTATCCTCTATAGAAAAGAACTTCAAAAACAGGCAGATAGCTGAATTTTTGACCGTTTCTTGTGTGAGTTATGCATGCAACACATATCGGACATGATGCAGTTGCAGCATCATTTTCCTTGATCGGCGCTGCTGCAACTCTTAATTGCCAATCGTGACGGTGCAGCGCTCAGCGCTCACCATCATACCTCCCTGTTGGACTATGGCCGAGCTTAGTGCTCGGCCTTTTTTTTCGTAAATTGCCGTGTATATGGGCAACATGCCCATCACGTTGTCATCCCCCTCTCGTGCCGACCTTGCGGGGATGTCCGCCCTCTGCCTGCGCTCCAAGGCGCATTGGGGCTATGACGCGATGTTCATGGCCGCCTGCCGGGACGAGCTGACGCTGACGGAGGTCGATCTCGAAACCTCCGCCCTCACCGCCGCCTGCCGCAACGGCACCCTCGCCGGGGTGGCGCAAGTCAAGCCAGAGGAGAACGGCGCCGAAATCTGGAAACTCTTCGTCGATCCGCCGCACATGGGCACCGGCGTCGGCCGCCGGCTCTTCGACTGGTGCGTGGCCGAAGCCCGCAAGCTCGATGCCACCGAACTGCGCATCGAGGCCGACCCCGAGGCCGTCCCCTTCTACCAGCGCATGGGCGCGAAAATGGCCGGCAGCACCCCCTCCGGCTCGATCCCCGGTCGCCGCCTGCCCCTCCTGCGCTATACGCTCAGATAACCGGCAGTTCCGGCCCCGACAGCGGCGACAGCACCCGCGGCGCGCCCTCGGTGATCACGATATTCTCCTCATGCACCATGATCCGCCCCGGCGCCGTCTCCACCCCCGGCTCCAGCGTGATCACCATCCCCGGCTGCAACACCGTCCGGTCCTTCGCCGTCAGCGAAAGACCTTCCGTCAACTGCATTCCCAGCCCATGCCCCAGCCGCCCGGCGCCCTCTCCGCCGCCCGTAACCGCCGCCATCGCCTGCCAGACCTCGTCCGCCCGCACACCGGCCCGCGCCACCGCCAGCCCCGCCTGCGTGGCCTCGATCAGCCGCGCATGAGCCCGCTTCTGCCCTTCCGTCGCCCGCCCGATCGCGAAATTCCGGTCATAGTCACAGAAATCCCCATCCCGCACCGCCCCGGTATCCAGCATCAGGATATCCCCCTCCGCCAGCGGCACCTCCGTCGCGGGCGAAATCACATCCGCATACCCCTCCGGCCCGGCCCCGCCCGCAAGATAAGGCACCCAGTCCGCCCCCTCCTCCAGCAACAACCGCTGAAAATCCCGAAACACCTGCGCCAGCGGCACACCCGGCGCGGCAATCTCGCCCACCCGCGCAAACGCCCGCGCCGCCACGTCACAGCTTTCGGCAATCTTCCCGATCTCCGCCGCCGACTTGACCGCACGCACCCCGGCCACGATCCCCCTGTCGTCGGTAAAATCCAGCCCCGATGCCGCCTGAACCCGCGCGAAATCCGCCAGCGGCATCCGCAAATGCGTCTCGAGATGCGACGGCACCCCCACCGGCCCGCCCACCTCGCGCAAGCCACGGGCCAACAGGCTCACCCCGTCATCCTCCGGGTCGGGCGCCGCCCAAGTCCGGATATCCTCGACCCATGTCTGCGCCATAAGCGCCGCCCCGATCGACGGGATCACCGCAATCGGCCCGCCCTGCGCCGGCACGATCACGAACCACGGCCGGCTGGGGGATTCCCAGAACCGTGTCAGGAACCCGGTGAAATACCGCACCTCCGGCTCTGTCGTCAAAAGCAGCGCCCCCAGCCCCTCCTCGGCCATCCGCGCCTGCGCCCGGACAAGGCGCGCCTCGTATTCGGCCCTGGGAAAGCCCCGGCTCACCCTTCCGCATCCTCACTGATGATCGTCAGCACCCGCGCCTCCGCCCCGGGGTTCATCTCCTTCACCGCCGCAATCCCCGCCGCGCCCGACGGGGTGGTCGCCACCCCCTGCGCCTCCAATTCGGCCAGCACACCCTCCGCCTCGGCATCGCTTATCGTAACGAAGGCATCCGCATCCCGCGCCAGTCCCTTCAGCGCGATCAGCGACGGCGCCTTGCAATCCAACCGCCCCATATTCGACACCGGCCCTTCCGTCACCACCGGCCGCCCCGCGCGGATACTCTCCATCAGCGCCGGCGCGGCGGCAGGCTCAACCACCGTGATCCTCGGGGCCCCGCCCCAGCGTGACCGGAAATAGGCCGCACAGGCCCCGGCCAGCCCACCGACCCCGGCCTGCAAATAGATATGCGTGGGCGTCTCCGGGCATTGCTCCACCGCCTCGGCAGCCATGGCAAGGTATCCCTCCATCAACCGGTGCGGAATATCCATATACCCCGGCCACGAGCTGTCCGACAAAAGCGTCCAGCCATTCTCCTCCGCCGCCGTCCCGGCCGCTTCCATGCTGGCCTCGTACTCCGCCCCCTCGCGGACAACTTCGGCGCCCTTGTCCTGCAGCCGCTCCGCGAATCCCTCGGGCACCGTCCGGGCGAGGTAAACCACCGCCTTCGCCCCGAACACCCGTGCCCCGGCGGCGACCGACATGCCATGATTGCCCGCACTCGCCGTGACATAGGTCCGGCCCGCAAGCGACCGGCCCATATCGTCCTCCCCCGTGGCCTCCGCCTCATGCGCGATCACATAGGCCGCCCCCAGCGCCTTGAAGCTGCCCAGCCCCATGCGCCCGCGCTCGTCCTTGGCCCACACCGTCGCCCCGAACCCGTCGAGCACCGTCAGCGGCGTCATCGCCGCCGCCGGACACCGCGCCAGCAGGGCCTGCGGCCGCTCCGCCGCCACGCTCGGCCACGGCACACCGGCCATGATGTCCCCCAGACCGCCCTTCATCCGCCACGCGTTTTCCAGAATATCCATCGTCAGCCTCCTGCGCGCAGGACACCGCGCACATATCTCGCGGTCAAGGCCGAGTTGTTCGCCTATCCCCAAAAAATCCCGGCACCCGGACCTCCCCTCTTCCCCGAAGTCAGCCATGGAACATGAGCCCGCCACCTTTGGTTGACGGGGTACGAAGGTCGGCGCGCCCGGCCGAACGACCGCCGCAGCACAGGCTGCACCAAGGCAACTGACAGGAGATTTACGAATGACCTTCCACAAGCTGGCCCTAGCCACCATCCTCACCAGCACGACCGCCCTCGGCGCCTTCGCCCAGGATCAGGCGATCGAGGAAAAAGGCCACGAGATGGAAAACGCCGCTCAGGCCGATGCCCCGTCCGGCGTGGACGAAGCCACCGATTATGACGCCGACAGCTACGGAATCCGTGGCGACGAGGTCGTCAGCGTCGGCCCGGAACAGGACGCCACCGAACAGGGCGTGAACGACGACGTCGCGCCCAACGAATCGGAAACCACCGCCCTCACCGAGCCCGAGAACATTCTCAACGCGGCCCAACAGGGGACGCCGGTCTACTCCGTAACCGGCGAAACCATCGGCTCGGTCGCCTCGACCCGTGACGATGCCGAAGAAGGCGCCGTCGTGCTCGTCGATGTCAGCGAAGAGGCCGGTCTGCCGGTGCCGATGCTGTCCTTCCCGATCGCCACGCTGCAGGTCGTCAAGGAAGGCGGCGCGCTCGAATATCATTCGGGCCGCGAGCATCTTCAGGACCACATCGAAAAGGTTCTGGGCAGCTAAGCCGCCGACCACAACCGAACATGGAACTGCGGCCCCCATCGGGCCGTAGTTTTACTTTTGTTACGGTCCTTTATGGCCCTAACTTCATTCTCCGGAAATGTCCCCGCCAAACGCCGCCCAACCCGAACGCCCTGCCCCGAAACGCTGAGGCGATGGAACTTTCGCGGCCCCCACCACGTTCCCTTCCCGTCTCCCCGGCCGTCACGGCGGCTCCGGAAATTCATCGTTAGGAAAGGTGACCACCATGAAACTCAAGACCCTCGCACTGACGACCGCGCTCGCCACCACATTGTCCCTCCCCGCCTATGCCCAAGGCGTCGGCGGCGAAGCTGACGCAGGGGCCGGCGCCGATGCCGGCGTCGGTGGCGTCGGTGCAGAAGCCGGCGCCGCAGCCGGTGCAGATGTCGGGGCCGATGTCGGAACCGACGGCGCATCCGCAAGCGCCGATGTCGGCGTCGATGCTGGCGTGGATGCAGGTGCCGACACCGATACCGCCGACGCCGACGCAGGCGCCGCGGCCGGCGCCGATGCCGACGCAAGCGCGGATGCCGGCGCCGAAAGCGATCAGTCCGACAGCGACACCGCCGACAGCAGCTCGGCCTCCGACAGCGAAGACGCCAGCAGCGCAAGCGCCTCGGCGACCGCAGACACCGAGTCGAACGGCGAACTGAACCCGATGGTCAGCGCCGGCGCAACCGTCATGTCCACCGATGGCGAAATCATCGGTGAGGTCACCGGGACGCGTATCGACGAGAAGGATGGCAGCACGCAGGCGATCATTTCGCTGGCCGACTCGCTCGGCTCCCCGGTCAATCAGGTCGCCGTCGAGGCACAGGACCTTACCGACCGCGCCGATGGCGAACTGACCTACGGCATGACCGTCGCCCAGATCCAGAGCCGGATCGACGCACAGGTCGAGGCGACCAGCACCAACTAAGCGGGTTGGCACGTTTCCCGGACCGGGCCGCACCTGATTTGCGGCCCGGTTTCCTTTCCGGCCCACTGGCCCCTTCCTGCCCCTTTTCCCCGTCGCCCGTATGTCATAAAGAGACGCCAAGGCGGACACCCGAAGGGATTGACGAGCAATGGAAGAGCCGGCCATCAC
Source organism: Roseovarius sp. (assembly GCA_040220035.1). Lineage (GTDB taxonomy): Bacteria > Pseudomonadota > Alphaproteobacteria > Rhodobacterales > Rhodobacteraceae > Roseovarius. The sequence goes on from JAVJTX010000040.1 coordinate 57,887, forward strand.
GCCCGAGCTGATCGAGGCCCACGGCCTCAAACCCGACGAATACGACCGGATCCTGCAGATCATCGGCCGCGAACCCAGCTTCACCGAGCTGGGCATCTTCTCGGCCATGTGGAACGAACACTGTTCCTACAAATCCTCCAAGAAGTGGCTCCGCACCCTACCCACCGACGGGCCACAGGTCATCTGCGGGCCGGGCGAGAATGCCGGCATCGTCGATATCGGCGACGGTCAGGCCGTGGTCTTCAAGATGGAGAGCCACAACCACCCCTCCTATATCGAGCCCTATCAGGGCGCGGCCACCGGCGTCGGCGGCATCCTCCGCGATGTCTTCACCATGGGCGCCCGCCCCATCGCCTCGATGAATTCTCTCTCCTTCGGCGAACCGGCACATCCCAAGACCCGCCAGCTTGTGCATGGCGTGGTCGAGGGCATCGGCGGCTACGGCAACTGCTTCGGCGTGCCCTGCGCGGGCGGCGAGGTGCGTTTCGACCCGGCCTATAACGGCAACTGCCTCGTGAACGCCTTCGCCGCAGGCCTCGCCGATACCGACAAGATCTTCTACTCGGCGGCCTCCGGCGTCGGCATGCCCGTCGTCTATCTCGGCGCCAAAACCGGCCGCGACGGCGTCGGCGGCGCCACCATGGCCAGCGCCGAATTCGACGAGACGATCGAGGAAAAACGCCCCACCGTTCAGGTCGGCGATCCCTTCACCGAAAAACGCCTGATGGAAGCCACGCTCGAATTGATGGCCACCGGCGCCGTCATCTCTATTCAGGACATGGGGGCCGCCGGCCTCACCTGCTCGGCCGTGGAAATGGGCGACAAGGGCGGGCTCGGCATCCGCCTCAACCTCGATCAGGTGCCCCAGCGCGAAGCCAACATGACCGCCTACGAGATGATGCTCTCGGAAAGCCAGGAACGCATGCTCATGGTCCTGCGCCCCGAGAAAGAGGCCGAGGCCCGCGCCGTCTTCGACAAATGGGATCTCGACTTCGCCATCGTCGGTGAAACCATCGCCGAAGACCGCTTCCTCATCCTGCACGGCAATGACGTGAAGGCCGACCTGCCGCTCGCCACCCTCTCCGGCTCGGCCCCCGAATACGACAGGCCCTGGAACGAACCCGTCCCGGCCGAACCGCTCGACGACAGCGGCATTGCCTCCGTCGACCCGATCGACGGCCTCCGCGCACTCATCTCGTCCCCCAATTACTGCTCGCGCGAATGGGTCTACGAGCAATATGACACCATGGTCATGGCCGACAGCGCCCGCACGCCGGGCCTCGGCGCGGGCCTCATCCGCGTCCACGGCACCGAAAAACTGCTGGCCTTCACCTCCGACGTGACCCCGCGCTACGTCAAGGCCGACCCGGTCGAAGGCGGCAGACAGGCCGTGGCCGAGGCCTACCGCAACCTCACCGCCGTAGGGGCCGTCCCCCTCGCCTCCACCGACAACCTCAATTTCGGCAACCCCGAAAAGCCCGAGATCATGGGCCAGTTCGTCGGCGCCATCCGCGGCATCGGCGAGGCCTGCTTGGCCCTCGACATGCCGATCGTCTCGGGCAACGTCTCGCTCTACAACGAAACCGACGGCACGGCGATCCTGCCCACCCCCACCATCGGCGCCGTGGGCCTGATCCGCGACCCCGAGGATGCCATCACCGGCACCGCCCGCGACGGTCATGTCGCCATCGTCGTGGGCGAGACCCAGGGCCATCTCGGCCAGTCCGCCATTCTCGCCGAGGTCTTCAACCGCGTCGAAGGCGCCGCCCCGCCGGTCGATCTCGACGCCGAAAAGCGCAATGGCGACTTCATCCGCGCCAATGCCCGCTGGATTCGCGCCTGCACCGACCTCTCCGATGGCGGGCTCGCCCTCGCCGCCTTCGAGATGGCCGAAACCGCCGGCGTCGGCGTCCAGCTCGACAGCGCCGACATGGGCCAGCTCTTTGGCGAGGATCAGGGCCGCTACCTGATCGCCTGCAGCTTCGACGCCGCCGAGGCGCTGATGGCCGCCGCCGGCAAGGCCGGCGTGCCCATCCAGTGCATCGGCCGCTTCACCGGCAGCGATGTCAGCCTCGGCGGCACCTCCGCTCCGCTGGCCGAATTGTCCGAGCTCTACCGGTCGAGCTTCGGCGCGCAGTTCGGATAAGAGGGTGTCAGGCGCGCCCGCCCGCCGCAGACTCGTCTTCCTCGTGGGCGCGCACAAGACCGCGTCGAGCCACCTGCAACAAAGCCTGCTCGACGCCGAGGCGGCGCTCGGCGTCCACGGCGTCGCCATCGTACCGCCCAAGGTGATCCGCGCCGACCTCACCCCGGTCTCGGCGCTGGTGCGCGACGGAATCTCCCCCGAAATCGGTCAGGGGGCGGGCACGGCCTTCCTCTCGCTCCACGGCGGCGCCGCCCCGACCCTCGTGCTGATGGACGAGAACATCCTCGGCAGCACCGACCGCAAGATGCTGATGCGCAAGACCCGGCTCTACCCTTGGGCCCACCACCGGCTCGGCCGCATCCTCGCCCTCTTCCCCGATCACGATATCGAGATCGGCCTCGCCATCCGCAGCCCCGCCACCTTCCTGCCTTCCTGCTGGAGCGAAAGCCTCCACCACGGTCCTTTCGAGCCCTTCCGCCGCTTCATCAAGGGCGTCGACCCGCTCTCGCTTGGCTGGGCGGCCCTCGCCCAACGGCTGCACGACGCGGCCCCGCACGCCCGCATCGTCGCGTGGCGCTACGAGGATTACCCCCGCCTCTTTGCATCCCTGACCACCCGCCTTCTCGGCCCCGCCGCGGCCGCAACCGTCAGCCCGGTCGACCGCGTCATGCGCCCCGGCCTCTCGTCCGAGGCGGCCGACTGGCTCAGCCAACAGCCCGACCCCGACAAGGACACCGTCCTCGCCGCCCGCAAGCGCTTTCCCAAGACATCCGGCGCCCCCGGCCTGAACCCCTGGACCGGGCCCGAGCACGCGGCGATGGCCGCAGCCTACAGCGCCGACATCGACACACTCGCGGCCCATCCGCATGTCGAACTTGTCACGCCTCCCGCCCCCTCCGACGCTTGAACACCACCCCGAACCGTCATAAGTCTGAGCCAGACACAACAAGGGGGAAACCGCGCATGGCCATGCAAGCCCAGGAAATCGAGGATCTGATCCGCAAGGATTTTCCGGACGCACAGATCACGATCACCGACCTTGCGGGTGACGGCAACCACTACGCCGCCGAAGTCATCGACGCCTCCTTCAAGGATATGAACCGCGTCCAGCAGCAGCGCGCCGTCTATGCCGCGCTCAAGGGCAAGATGGACGGCCCCGACGGCGACCTGCACGCGCTGGCTCTGACCACCAAGGCCCCGGCCTGACCCTCACTCACCGCCGGGGCCGCACTTGACCTGAGGCGTGCAATGGCCATCTGTGACACAGAAAGCATTCGTGACTGTATCGCCACGGGGTCATTGCCCGACATTGATCCGCATCCCGTTATCATCCTTCTCCTTGCCCCCTTCATCGTGATTTTCGGATGGGCGGCATGGATGGAATTCCGGCGCTGGTGGTTGTACGGTCCCGCCGAGAACAAGCGCAGCGCCTTTCCGATCAACGAGGACGCGCCAAGCTACGAACCACCCCCCGAGGAGGAGGCCGACAACGCCCCTCCCGACCAAGACAACGAACAGGAACGCCGCAATGACTGACGCAAAGACCCAGATCGACGAAACCGTCAAAGCCAATGACGTGGTGCTCTACATGAAAGGCACCAAGACCATGCCGCAATGCGGATTCTCCAGCCGCGTGGCGGGCGTGCTCAACTACATGGGGGTCGAATTCACCGACGTGAACGTGCTCTCCGACGAAACGATCCGTCAGGGCATCAAGGATTACTCCGACTGGCCGACCATCCCCCAGCTCTACGTGAAGGGCGAATTCGTCGGCGGCTGCGACATCATCACCGAGATGACGCTGTCGGGTGAGCTCGACCAGCTTTTCGAGAAATCCGGCGTAACCTACGACAAGGACGCCGCCGAAAAGATCCGCGAAGCCAACGCGTGATGTAAAGGACGGAGTGGGGGCGCTGCCCCACGTTGAAACCCTTGCAGGGTTTCAACGCTCCCCGGGATATTTTTAGCCAGAAGAAGCCTCAGAGCGGCCAGAGGACGAGTGCGGCGCCCCCCGCCATCGCCGCGCCGCGCAGCGCGAGGCTTTTCCGCCTGACCAGCGCGAAGCTGATCGCCGCCAGCCCCGCCCCGATCTTTACCGTCGCCACAACCGCCATCACCGGCGTCTCGACCATTTGCGTGACTTGGGGGGACGCCACGATGGCCAGCGGGATCAGGTACAGCCCAACCCCCAGCGTCATCGCCGTCAACGCCACTTTCAGCCAGTTCTCCCCGATCATCCCCGCCGCGATAAAGACCGCGCCGCAGACCGGCGGCGTGATGGTCGACAAGAGCGCATACCAGAAGACGAAGAGATGCGCCTGCAACGGCTCCATCCCCAGCTCGATCAGCGCAGGCCCCGCCACCGACACGCAGATCACGTAGGCCGCCGTGGTCGGCACCTCCATCCCGAGGATCAGGCAGGCAAACGCCGTCAACAGCAGCGACGGCCACAGCATCCCGCCCGAGGCCGACAGGATCAGCGAGGTGATCTTGACCCCCAGCCCCGTCACCCCCAGCACCCCGATCACCAGCGAGGCGCAGAAGATGATCGACCCGATCAGCGCCACCTGCCGCCCGGCCGTGATAACCGCCGTCTCAAACCGCGCGGCAAACCGGCCGAGGTTGATCCGCAGATCGCGCCCGGTCAGCAACAGCGCGGTGCCCGCGAAAATTGCCAGACAGGCCGCGTATTGCGGCGTCACGCCCAGCCCGAACATCCCCCAGAGCAGGATGAAGAACGGCACGAGGAAAAACGCCGAGGTCACCGCCACATCGCGCCTCGCCGGCCGGTCCTCGGCTCGGATCCCGCGCAGGTCGAAGCGCCGCGCATAGCCGTCGATCCCGATCCAGACCGCCCAGAAATACAACAGCGCCGGCAGCGTCGCCGCCGCCATGATGCCGGTATAGGGAACGCCCGTCAGTTCCACCATCACGAAGGCCCCCGCCCCCATCAGCGGCGGCATGATCTGCCCCCCCGACGAGGCCACCGCCTCCACCGCCCCGGCAATCCGCTTGGGATAGCCCAGCCGCTCCATCGCTGGCAGCGTGATAGCACCGGTCGAGGCCACATTTGCCGACGCAGAGCCCGAGATCGACCCGAACAAGGCCGAGGACAGCACCGAGACCTTCGCCGCGCCCCCCTTCAGCCGCCCCGCCGCGGCGGCCGCCACGTTCATGAACCCCTGCCCCGCCTCGCCCGCGTTCAACACCGCGCCGAAGATCACGAACACGGCCACCACGTTCACCGACACGGCGGTCAGCGTGCCCCAAAGCGCGCCCTCTGAAATCGTCAGCGTGCCAAGAAAACTCTCCAGCGGCGTGCCCGCATGGCCGAACCGCCCCGGAATATACTGCCCGTAAAGCCCGTAAAGCAGCGCAACCGCCGCCACCAAAGGCAAGGGCCAGCCGATCGACCGCCGCGCCGCCTCCAGCACCACCAGCACCAGCACCACCGCCAGCGCCACCTGGAAATCCCCTTCGAGAAACCCGTACTGGTCCCCCAGCATCTCGCGGTTAAAGACAATCCACAGCGCCGCCCCGACCCCCAGCGCGGCCAGTACCACACCCGACCACAGCGACACCCCCTGCCGCCCCCAGATCAACACCCAAGGCAGCACAAAGACCAGATGCATCGGCCGGCTGACAAGGTTCGGCACCAGCCCGGAAAACACCAATCCAAGGTGAAAAACGACAGAGGCCAGCGCGAAGCTGGCCCAGATCACCCGCGCCAGACCTGCCGGCGCGAGGCTGTCGGTCGAACTTGCGCTCACTTCTGATCGTCAGTCAGCGCAATCCCGGCTTCCTCGTAATACCGCACGGCGCCGGGGTGAATCTGGCCGGTGATATTCTCCATCAGCGCCTCGTCGACGCCGCCCCACCATTTCGCCGCCTCGGCCATGGAAGATTTCTGCTCCCAATAGGTCTTGGTCAACTGATAGGCCGTCTCGTCATCCATCTTCGTGGTGGTAAACGCCACCACCGGCAGCGAGGTGGTCACGATATCCTCGTCCTGACCGGCATAGGTGCCCGCCGGGATCACCAGCTTGGTGCGCTTGGTCTCGGCGATCTGCTCGTCGCTCAGCGACAGAACCGTCACCCCGGTCGAGGCCGCGGCCTCCACCACGTTGGGCGCGGGCCACGAGCCTGCGGTCACGAACCCGTCGATCTGCCCGTTCTGCATGGCCGGCACGGCGTTAGAGAGCTCCACATCGGCGATATTCACCTCGTCCTGCACACCGAAGAGGCCAAGATATTTCTCACCCTCGCGCGCCCCGAAGCTGCCCTTGCCCAGCAGGATCGTCTTACCCTTGAGGTCATCAAAGGTGGTGGCCCCGCTCTCCTCGGTCATGACGAAATGCATGGTCAGCGACGGGATCGGGAACAGCGCGCGAATGTCGTCAAAGGCCGGGTCGCCCTTGCCCTCGAACATCGCCTTGCCGCCCTGCGCCAGCTTCACCAGAACCGGCGGCGTGGTAAAGACATAGTCGCCACCCCGGGCGCGCACCTCCATCACGTTCTGCACCGAACCCTGGCTTTCCTCGACGGTCACGCTGATCTCGCCATCCGATGCCTCCTGCATCGCCTCGGCGATCTGCACGGCCATCTGGTAATAGGATGACGACGACTTGGCCGATTTATAGGTGACGCGGGTTTCGGCGGCGGCCGGAACGGCCATGGCGGCGGCAACGGCCAGCGCCGTGAATGCACGGAACTTCATGGAAATTTCCTCCCTAAACAGATGGCGGCATTAAGGCCATTCCGCCTGCCTGGGTCAATGGGGTCGCAGGGCAATTCCCGCAAACAAACAGCGCCCGCCGGGATGATCCGGCAGGCGCTGACACCGAATTTCACAGCGGGCTCAGATATCGAGCGTATGCTCCTTCTCCCACGCGGTGAAATGCGCGCAGAACCTGTTCCACTCGTCGGTCTTGAGCTTGATGAACGCGGCCGAGAATTCCTCGCCAAGCGCCGCCTTCAACTCGCTGTCGCGGTTAAAGGCGCGGATCGCATCCAGCATGTTCAGCGGCAGCTTCGGCGCGCCGCGCACCTTGTGGCCCTGGGCATACATGTCGATGTCATGCCGCTTGCCCGGATCGGCCTTGCTGCGGATACCCGACAGCCCTGCCGCGATCACAACCGCCTGCAACAGGTAGGGGTTGGCCGCGCCATCCGGCAGGCGGAGTTCGAACCGCCCCGGCCCCGGCACGCGCACCATGTGCGTGCGGTTGTTGCCCGTCCACGTCACCGTGTTCGGCGCCCATGTCGCCCCGGAACTCGTGCGCGGCGCGTTGATCCGCTTGTAGCTGTTCACCGTCGGGTTGGTGATCGCCGCCATGCCCGTAGCGTGCTTCATGATTCCGCCAAGGAAATGCGCGCCCTGCTCCGACAGACCCAGCTCTCCGGTCGGCCCCTCGCCCTTGTCGGTGGCGAACATGTTGGTCTTGGCCTTCTTGCCCGGCGCATCCCACACAGAGATATGCACATGCGCCCCGTTGCCGGTCAGCCCCTCGACCGGCTTGGGCATAAAGGTCGCGCGGAAACCGTGCCTCTCGGCCACCGATTTGGTCATGAACTTGAAAAAGGAATGCCGATCCGCCGTCACCAGCGCGTCGTCGAAATCCCAGTTCATCTCGAACTGGCCATTCGCGTCCTCGTGGTCGTTCTGGTAAGGCCCCCAGCCCAGATCCAGCATGTAATCGCAGATCTCGCGCACCACATCATAGCGCCGCATCACCGCCTGCTGATCGTAACAGGGCTTCTCGGCCGTATCGAATTCATCCGACAGCGAATTGCCATCCGGCGTTAGCAGGAAATACTCCGCCTCGACGCCCGTCTTGACATGCAGCCCCTCTTCCGCCGCCTCGTCGATCAGCCGCCGCAGCACGTTGCGCGGCGCCTGCGCCACGTCCTCGCCCTCCATCACCGGGTTGGCGGCGACCCACGCCACCTCGGGCTTCCACGGCAGCTGAATGACCGAAGCCGGGTCCGGCACCGCCAGCATGTCGGGATGCGCCGGGGTCATGTCCAGCCACGTGGCAAAGCCCGCGAACCCGGCCCCGTCTTTCTCCATATCCGCAATCGCCTGTGCCGGCACCAGCTTGGCGCGCTGCCCGCCGAACAGGTCGGTAAAGGAAATCATGAAATATTTTACGCCCTTGTCCTTGGCAAAGGCGGCCAGACTCTTGGTCATACGTGAATGCTCCCGGTTGGTTTTTCTTTCAGTTCGACAATCTCGAAATCCACGAGATCGTCCCAATGCCCCACCCATTTGTCAAAGGTTTCGGGGCATCGGGTGTATTGCGTCATCAGAACCCCTGGCCCGGCATCCCCGGATACCACGCCGTGCCCGCCAGCGGCACCTTGGCCATCGCCGCCGCTTCCATCGTCAGCGCGGCAAGGTCTTCGGGCTCGAGGTTGTGCACATGGTTCTTGCCACAGGCCCGTGCCAGCGTCTGAACTTCAAGCGCCATCACCTTGAGATAATTGCGCAATCTCCGCCCGGCCTCGACGGGGTCAAGCCGGCTGGAAAGCTCCGGGTCCTGCGTCGAAATTCCGGCCGGGTCGCGCCCCTCGTGCCAATCGTCATAGGCGCCCGCGGTGCTGCCCAGCTTCTGGTACTCGGCCTCCCATTTCGGGTCGTTGTCGCCAAGCGCGATCATCGCCGCCGTGCCGATACTCACCGCATCCGCCCCCAGCGCCAGCGCCTTGGCCGCATCCGCGCCCGACCGGATCCCGCCCGACACGATCAGCTGCACCTCGCGATGCATGCCCTGATCCTGCAACGCCTGCACCGCCTCGCGGATACAGGCGAGCGTCGGAATGCCCACATGCTCTATGAACACGTCCTGCGTCGCGGCGGTGCCGCCCTGCATCCCGTCGATCACCACCACATCCGCCCCGGCCTTCACCGCCAGCGTCGTGTCGAAATAGGGCCGCGCCGCGCCGACCTTGACGTAGATGGGCTTCTCCCACCCGGTGATCTCGCGCAACTCAAGGATCTTGATTTCCAGATCGTCCGGCCCGGTCCAGTCCGGATGCCGACAGGCCGAGCGCTGGTCGATCCCCTTGGGCAGGGTCCGCATCTCGGCCACCCGGTCGGAAATCTTCTGCCCCAGCAGCATACCGCCGCCGCCGGGCTTGGCGCCTTGCCCCACCACAACCTCGATCGCATCGGCCTTGCGCAGGTCATCGGGGTTCATCCCGTAACGCGACGGAAGATACTGATACACAAGCGTTTTCGACTCGCTCCGCTCTTCGCGCGTCATGCCGCCATCGCCCGTGGTGGTCGAGGTACCGGCAGCACTCGCCCCGCGCCCCAACGCCTCCTTCGCCTGCGCCGACAGCGCACCGAAAGACATCCCCGCAATGGTGATCGGGATCTTCAACTCGATCGGCTTCTTCGCGAACCGCGTGCCCAGCACCACGCTGGTATCACACCGCTCGCGATAGCCCTCCAGCGGGTAGCGGCTCATCGAGGCGCCCAGAAACACCAGATCGTCGAAATGCGGCACCCGCCGCTTGGCGCCACCGCCGCGAATGTCATAGATGCCCGTGGCCGCCGCCCGCCGGATCTCGGCATTCACGTCCGGCGTGAAGGTGGCGGAATAGCGCGGCGGGGTCTGCGGGGCGTGTCCGTTATCTTTGGCCATGTCCTGCGCTCCTCAATAGGCGTTGTCGATGTCGAAATTATAGAGCTGCCGGGCCGAGCCATAGCGCCGGAACTCGTCCGGCTTGGCATCCGATCCCGCCCGCTCCAGCAACTCGGCCAGCACCTCCAGATGCTCCGGCCGCATCTCCTTCTCGATGCAATCCGCGCCAAGGCTCTTCACTTGGCCCCGCACGAACAGCTTTGCCTCGTAGATCGAATCGCCCAACGCATCGCCCGCATCGCCGCACACCACCAGATGCCCGGCCTGCCCCATGAAGGCCGACATATGGCCGACGTTGCCATGCACCACGATATCGATCCCCTTCATGGAAATCCCGCAGCGGCTGCTGGCATTGCCCTTGATCACCAGCAACCCGCCATGGCCCGTGGCCCCGGCATACTGGCTGGCGTCGCCCTCGACGATCACACTGCCGCTCATCATGTTCTCGGCCACGCCGGGCCCGACCGAGCCCGTCACATGCACCGTCGCCTGCTGGTTCATGCCCCCACAGTAATACCCGGTCGAGCCGCTCACCCGCACCTCGATCGGCGCATCCAGCCCCACGGCAATGGCGTGGCTCCCCCTCGGGTTCACCACCTCCCACGCGGTCTCGTTGGTCTGCGCGCTCTGCGCCTGCAACGTTTCGTTCAGGCCGCGCAGCCCGTCGGCGGCAAGGTCATAGGTCTGCATCTCAATGCCTCCAGAAATAGACAGTGGCCGGCTCCGGCTCCCACACGCGGGCATCCTCGATCCCCGGCAGGTTCACCAGCGCGCGGTATTCGCTCCCGAACGCCACGTATTGATCGGTTTCGGCCATGACGGCCGGCTTGCACGCGATCGGGTCGCGCACCACGCCGAACCCGTCCTTGGTGCCCACAACGAAGGTGTAGAACCCGTCCAGATCGTCGAGCCCCGCCTCCAGCGCCTCGCCAAGGCTGGCGCCTTCGCGCATCTTCCATGTCAGGTAGGCGGCGGCGACCTCGGTGTCGTTCTGCGTCTCCACCTCCACACCCTCATGCTTCAGCTTGCGCCGAAGCGAATTGTGGTTGCTGAGCGACCCGTTATGCACAAGGCACTGATCCGCCCCGGTCGAAAACGGGTGCGCGCCCAGCGTAGTGACCGCAGATTCCGTCGCCATCCGCGTGTGCCCGATGCCATGCGTGCCGGTCAGATGCGGAATGTCGAACCGTTTCGCCACATCACCGGGAAGCCCGACTTCCTTGTAGATTTCAATGACTTCCCCGGCACTCATCACGCGCACCTGCGGATGATCCGCCTTCAGCGCGGCGCGCGCCTCGGCCAGCTTCTCCTCGGGCAGTTCGAGCACCGCGTGCGTGTCGATCACCCGGCATTTCACCTCCGCCCCGATCGCCTTGCCCAACGCCTTGTCCAATCCCTCGAACCCGGCAGGGTCCGCCGACTGCACGGTCAGCTTGGCAAAGCCGTCACGATCCGTGCCGTACACCGCGATCCCCGCGCTGTCGGGCCCCCGATCCGACATGGTGATCAGCATATCCGTCAACATCTCGCCCAGCCTCGGCTCAAGCGACTTGTCCTTCAGAAACAGTCCGACGATTCCACACATTGGCGTCTCCATAACAGGTGTCGGAGACAGGCTAGCGCATAATCAAGCCGAGTTCAATATCCGGAATTATAGTTTCCTGTGGGGAATATTCACCCACCACCCTGCGGATAGGAAATCACCGAAAGATACCGGATCGGCAACTGGATCAGCTCATGCGGTCCATGCGGCGCGTCGGCATCGAAGAAAAGACTGTCGCCGGGGCGCAGGTGAAAACTCTGATCGCCGTGGCGATAGCCCACCTCCCCCTCGAGGATGTAAAGCAGTTCGATCCCCTCATGCTGAAAGGTCTCGAACGTGTCCGATTCCTCGCTCAGCGTGATCAGGTAGGGCTCCACCACGACGCCGCTGTTATTCGCCCCGATATGCCCCAGCAGGTTGTACTGATGCCCCGCCCGCGTGCCGGCGCGGTCAATCTCCAGCGCCTCGCCCGCCTTCACATGCACCGCCTCCCGCCGCTCCTCGAACCGACGGAAAAACGACGTCACCGGCACCGACAGGGCCGCCGACAGCGCCTGCAACGTGGTCAGCGAGGGCGATGTCACCCCGTTCTCGATCTTCGACAGCATCCCCACCGAAAGCCCCGTCACCTCGGCCAGATCGGCCACGGTCATGCTCCGCGCATGGCGGAACTCGCGCACCTCCCGCCCGATCGCCGTCTCGAGGTTTTTCTCGCGGCTTTCCCGAAGCTTGTGCGGATCCTGGCTTAGTTTCGACGCCCCCATGCGCGTGTCGGCCTCCCGGTTACGGAACACCAAGGATGCGCAAAGCCCCGGCCGATTGCAAGCGCTCAGGCCTCCAGTTCGGCATCCCAGTAAAGGAAGTCGATCCAGCTGTCATGCAGGTGGTTCGGCGGAAACTTGCGCCCCATGTTCCGCAACTCCTCCGCCCCCGGCGCCCGCGGCGGCTTCTGCAGCGCCATGCCCACCTTCCGCAGGCTCTTGGCCCCCTTCCGCAGGTTGCATGTCGAACAGGCAGCGACCACGTTTTCCCAACTGGTGATTCCACCCCGCGCCCGCGGCACCACGTGATCAAAGGTCAGCTCGCCCTTCGATCCACAATACTGACAGCGGAATTCGTCCCTCAGAAAAAGATTGAAGCGCGTGAATGCCACGCGCTTCTGGGGTTTGACGTAATCCTTGAGGACGATCACGCTCGGAATGCGTATCTCGGTACTTGGACTTCTGACCGTGTGTTCGTATTCGGCAACGATATCAACACGATCGAGGTAAACCGCCTTCACCGCATCCTGCCAAGGCCAGAGCGACAGCGGATAATACGAGAGCGGCCGGTAATCGGCATTCAGCACCAGCGCCGGATGCTGTTTGAGCGCTGACGGCTCCCTGACAAATTCGGTTCTGAAATCCCCATCCATGACAGCCACTCGCTCCCGCCCGGTACACCTCTTGTTTTTGCTCCAGGGCGGCGCTGCCCGCCCCGTCGTGATGTTCACTATATATCGTGTTTCGGACCTGACAAGCCCCACGAATTGCGGAACATTTTGGGGTTTGAGTATGCCGATTCCGTAACCCTATTGTGACACTTATCCACATCCCTGCCCGGGGTTTGTGCATCCCTGTGATCGCCCTACATTGAGGGGATGACCTACCCCGATGACCTGCCCCCGGCCCCGCCCCCCGGCGCGATTCTCGAATCCGCGCTCTACGCCGACAATCTCGCCGCCGCCGCCGCCTTCTACGGCGATGTCATGGGCCTCGCCGAAGTCGTCCGCGTCGAGGGCCGCCACATCTTCTACCGCGTGGGCCAAGGCATCCTGCTGATCTTCCAGCCCGACGCCACGGCCCAAGGCCCCTCCAACCTCAAGATCCCCGTCCCGCCCCACGGCGCCCACGGCCCCGGCCACCTCTGCTTCTCCGCCACCCTCGAGGAGATCGACCAGTGGCGCCACCGCCTCCAAGCCGCCGGCCACCCGATCGAGGCCGATTTCGAATGGCCCAACGGCGCCCGCTCCATCTACTTCCGCGACCCCGCCGGCAACTCGATAGAGATCGCCGAACCCAGCCTCTGGTTCGACAAGGACTGACCCCGCGCGGAACCAAGGGCGAAGCCCGCCGCGCATCGTCTTCGCCATCCCCGCCCCGGCCCCCGAGCCGGAGCCTCTTCCCAACGCCAAGGCCCAACCTGCCGCGCATCGCCGGGCCGCGGTGCGGCGATCCAACCTCCGTGGGGCAGTGCTTTATGCCTGCCAAGTACATCCGACCTCGGACCGTCGCGCGACCATCAGCCAAATCGCCGTGCCGGGGGGCGGCCCAGCGATGCGCGGCGGCGCGCCAAGGCGCGCCTCTGTTCCGCGCGGACAATCTTCCGGGGTCGCACCACGGCCCGCCGATGCGCGTCTCCTCACCGACAGGAAAAGAAAAAAGGGCCGAAGTCCAAAACCCCGGCCCCTTCCAATCAATCCCGCAGACAGCCTCAGCCCGCCTTGGCCACCGCCCGCTTGGTCATCACCGCCGCGATATGCGCCCGATAATCCCCCGAGCCATGGACGTCGGAAATCATGTTCGACCCGTCCAGCTTCAGCCCCTCGACAGCCCCGGCCGAGAAATCCGACCCCAGCGCCGCCTCGGCCTCCGACCAGCGGAACACGCCCTCGTTCGACGCGCCGGTGACCGCCACGCGCACACCGTCCGCGTATTTGGCCACGAACACACCCACCAGCGCGAAACGCGAGGCCGGCTGCTCGAACTTCATATAGGCGGCCTTCTCCGGCACCGGGAACTTGATCTCGGTAAGGATCTCTCCCTCCTCCAGCGCCGTCTCGAACATGCCGGTAAAGTAGTCATCCGCCGCGATCTCCCGCTTGTCGGTGCGGATCACCGCACCGGACCCCAACGCCGCCGCCGGATAACACGCCGACGGGTCGTTATTCGCCAGCGACCCGCCGATCGTCCCGCGGTTGCGCACCGCCGGATCGCCCACGTTCCCCGCCAGCGCCGCCAGCGCCGGGTAATGCGTCTGCGCCGCCACATCCGCATGGATCGTGGCCGCCCCGATACAGACCCGGCCCTCGTCGTCGGTACAGATCCCCTTGATCTCGTCGATGCCGGTCAGGCTGACAAGTTTCGAGGGCATCGCCAGCCGCTGCTTGAGCGACGGGATCAGCGTCTGCCCCCCGCTCAGCATCACCGCGTCCTCGTCCGTCATCGCCTTGACCGCATCGGCCAGCGTCTTGGGCCGTTCGAAATCGAATGCATACATGGGTGTTGTCCTCCTTACCCTTGCATCGCCTGCCAGACCCGCGAAGGCGAGACCGGCATATCGATATGGGTGACATTGTGCCCGCCCGATTGCAGGGCGTCGATCACGGCGTTGACCACCGAGGGCGGCGAGCCGATGGCCCCCGCCTCGCCACAGCCCTTCACGCCCAGCGGATTGTGCGTGCACGGCGTCTGACAGGAATGGTCGACACTGTAGAACGGCACGTCATCGGCGCGCGGCATGGCGTAATCCATATAGGACCCCGTCAAAAGCTGCCCGCTCTCGTCATAGACGCACTGTTCCAAAAGCGCCTGACCGATGCCTTGTCCGATCCCGCCATGCACCTGCCCGTCAACGATCATCGGGTTGATGATATTGCCGAAATCATCCGCCGCCGCGAACCGCTCGACCGTGACCTTGCCGGTCTCGGGGTCCACCTCCACCTCGCAGGCATAAGCGCCCGAGGGGTAGGTAAAGTTCGCCGGATCGTAAAACGCCGTCTCCTCCAGCCCCGGCTCGATCTCTTCCAGCGGGTAGTTATGCGGCACGTAAGCCGCGAGCGTCACGTCGCCCCAGGCCACCGACTTGTCGGTGCCGGCCACGCTGAACTGACCGTCCTTGAACTCGATATCGGCCTCGCTGGCCTCCATCAGATGCGCCGCGATCTTCTTGGCCTTGTTGATGATCTTCTCGGTCGCCTTCACCATCGCCGAGCCACAGACCGCGAGGCTGCGAGAGCCATAGGTGCCCATCCCGAACGGGATCTTGGACGTATCGCCATGCACGATGTCGATCATGGCCGGGTCGATGCCCAGCATCTCGGCCACCACCTGCGGAAAAGCGGTCTCATGCCCCTGCCCGTGGCTATGCGCGCCGACCATGACACTGATCGAGCCGGTGGCATTCACCCTTACGGTCGCGGCGTCATACAAGCCGGCCCGCGCACCCAAGGCGCCCACCAAGGCCGACGGCGCAATCCCGCAAGCCTCGATGTAACAGTTCACACCCAGCCCACGCATCTTGCCGTTCTTCTCGCTTTCAGCCCGCCGCGCCGGGAAGCCCTTCACGTCGGCGATTTCTTCCAGCTTGTCCATCGTCGCCACGTAATCGCCGGTGTCATATTCCACCGCGACAGGCGTGGCATAGGGAAACTCCGTGATGAAGTTCTGCCGCCTGAGCGCGATCGGATCTACCTTCAACTCCCGCGCCGCCTTGTCGATGACGCGCTCAAGCTGATAGGTCGCCTCCGGCCGCCCGGCGCCGCGATAGGCATCGACCGGCACGGTGTTGGTAAACACCGCCTTCACATTCACGTAGACATTCGGCGTCTTGTAATTCCCCGCCATCAGCGTCCCGTGCAGATAGGTCGGCACACAAGGCGCGAAGGTCGACAGATACGCCCCCATATTGGCATAGGTCTCGGTGCGGATTCCGGTGAAATTGTTCTCCGCATCCAGCGCCAGCTCGATCTTGGTCACGTGGTCCCGGCCATGCGCGTCCGACATGAACGCCTCCGACCGGCTCGACGTCCACTTCACCGGCCGGTTCAGCGCCTTCGCGGCAAAGGTGACAAACGCCTCTTCCGCATAGTGATAAATCTTCGAGCCAAAGCCCCCGCCCACATCCGGCGCAATCACCGTCAGCTTGTGCTCGGGGATACCCAGCACGAACGCCCCCATCAAAAGGCGGATCACATGCGGGTTCTGGCTGGTGGTATAGAGCGTGTAATCATCGCCCGCCCGGTTATAGGCGCCCACGGCCACGCGCGGCTCCATCGGATTGGCCACCAGCCGCTGGTTCACCAGCTCCAGCGTGGTGACATGCGCGGCGCTCTCAAAGGCCGCATCGGTCGCCGCCTTGTTGTCCTCGACGAAGCCCCAGTCGAAACACAGGTTCGACGTCAGATCGTCATGCACCTTCGTCGCGCCATCCTCCAGCGCCGCCTTCATGTCCATGACCGCCGGCAGATCCTCGATATCCAGCTCGATCGCCTCGGCCGCGTCCCGCGCCTGTTCGCGCGTCTCGGCCACCACGGCGGCAATCGGGTCGCCCACATGACGCACCTTGCCCTGCGCCAGAACCGGATGCCCCGGCTCCTGCATCGGCTCGCCATGCTTGTCGGTCACCTGCCAGCCACAGGGAATGCTGCCCACCCCCTCGAAATCCTTGCCGGTAAAGATGCGCAGCACGCCGGGCATCGCCTCGGCCGCCGCCGTATCCAGCCCGGTGATCTTGCCATGCGCCACGTCCGAGCGCAGGAAATGCACATAGGCCTGTCTGGCCACGTTGATATCGTCGGTGTAATTCCCGGTTCCCGACAGGAACCTTACGTCCTCGCGCCGCTTCGTCGCGTCGCCTATGCCGCCATCCTTGGGCATGATCATTCCTCCCTAATGTCTGAAAACTCGCTCCACCTCATCGCGAGGCGCGACGAGCCCGCGCCTCACTCGGCGGCAATCTTCGACGTATCCTGACCGGCTGCGGCCATGATCGCCTTGACGATATTATGATACCCGGTACAGCGGCAGATATTGCCCTGCAGGTACGAGCGGATCTCCTCCTCGCTCGGGTCCGGATTATCCCGCAGCAGCGCCGCCGCCGTCATCACCATCCCCGGCGTGCAGAAACCGCATTGCAGCCCGTGATGGTCCTGAAACGCCTGCTGGATAGTGTCCAGCGTGCCATCGTCCGCGGCCATCCCCTCGATCGTCTTGACCTCGGCCCCCTCGCATTCAGCGGCAAAGATGGTGCAGGCCTTCACGTCGCGGCCATCCACATGCACCACGCAGGCGCCGCACTGGCTGGTATCACAGCCCACATGCGTGCCGGTCAGGTGCAGGCTCTCCCTCAGGAATTCGACAAGCAATGTGCGGCCTTCGATCTCTCCGGTCGCTGGCTTGCCGTTCACGGTCATGCTGACCTTGGGCATCTGGCTCCTCCCAAAAATGTTTTTGCAATCGATGGGCCGAGTTAAACACGCGGCCCGCCGGTTGAGAAGAACGTTTTTTAGGCAAGCGCGGCCGGCTGCCGAAAGCGCGGGCAGCGGCGGATTTCCCGCGTCATTCACCCAAATAGTTGACTGAAATTGGCCGACAGGTTATTCACCCATATGGTTGAACAAGAATCGCACCAACGCCTGACCGAGATCTTCAAGGCCGCCGGCGACCCCACCCGCCGGGCCATCCTGACGCTTCTGGCGCAGCACGGCCCGCTCCGGGTCACCGACATCGCCGCGCATTTCGACATGAGCCTCAATTCCGTCTCCAAGCATATCAAGGTGCTCGAGGCGGCCGGGCTTGCCACGCGCCGCACCGAATGGCGCGAGCACCTGATCGAAATCCGCACCGAAGAGCTCGAACAGGTCGACCGCTGGTTCCGCGACCTCCGTTCGATCTGGGCCCTCCGACTGGAGGCGCTCGACACCCTGCTCACCGGAAAGGACGACCCATGACTGCCACCGACACCGACCTCACCCTCACCGTCGAACGGGTGATCGACGCCTCGCCCGAGCGCCTCTTCGACGCGTGGCTCGACCCCGAGACGATGAAACGCTTCATCTGCCCGGGCGCCACCACCGTGCCCTCCGCCTCTTCCGACGCCCATGAGGGCGGCCGCTTCGAGGTGATGATGCGCGTCGACGGCAAGGACCTGCCCCATACCGGCACCTACAAGGAAATCGACCGGCCCAACCGCCTCGTCTTCACATGGGAAAGCCACGCCTCGCGCGACGACAGCGAGGTCACCCTCACCTTCACGCCGGGCTCCGGCGGCACCCATGTCACCCTCACGCAAATCCGCTTCCTCAGCGAGGATCAGCGCGAAGGCCACCGCAAGGGCTGGACATCCATCCTCGAAAAACTCGCCGCGCTCAGCTGAGACCGGCACCGGCGCCGGGCGGCCCGCCGCCCGGCCAGTCTACCCGTCCCGCCTACCCCGCAGGCCTGCGCTGGCGCGGCTGCGGCCGCGTCGGGATTTCCTTGAGCAATCCGCCCACCCCCATCGCCGCGATATCCGCGCTCGTCACCTCCAGCCCACAGGCCACCCGCGACAGCACCCAATCCGCCCCGTGCAGCACGGGCGAGCGCGCGCTGTTCGGCAACCCGATCACCGGCTTGCCCCGCAAATCCCCCAGAAACAACAGGTTGCCGGGATCGACCGGCATCCCGAACCGCTCCACCCGGCCCCCGGCACGCCGCAGCGCGGCAGGCGCCGTATCCTCCACATCCGACGTGGCCGAGCCCGTCAGGATCAGCACGATCCCGCCCTTGGCCGCCGCCAAAGCCTCCGCCAGCGCCGCCTCCTCATGGCCCACGCTCACCGTCTCGGCCAACCCCATGCCCAAGCCCGCCAGCCGCGTCTCGATGGCCTCCACACCCTTCCGCCCCGGCCCGCCCGGAATATCCGTCAATATCAGCGTGGCATCCTCATAGGCCGGCACCGCCAGCCGGATCGCCCCCCGCGCCGCCTCTGCCGCCTCGGCCACCGCCCGCTCCGCCACGGCGTAGGCGATGATCTTCACCGTCGCCACCATCCCGCCTTCGTGGATCTGCCGGAAGGGCGGCACCGTCGCCACCGTGATCATCGGGTCGACCCCATTGGCCGCGTTGATCCGTTCCGCCTCGATCAGCACCACGCCCGGCCCGTCCGCCACAAGGTTCACCCGCCCCGTGAAAGGCGCACTCAGATGCAGCCCCGGCGCCCCGTCATGGATCGCACCCGCCAGCATCTCCGCCGCGTCATTCTCCGACAAATCCCCCGGATCGGGCCGTGCCACCGTCACCTCGGCAATCCCGGCCCCGGCCAGCGCCGCAAGGTCCTCCGCCCCCAGCACATGCCCCTTCTTCAGCCGCCCCCCCGACAGCTTCAGCGAATGGGCCAGCATCGCCCCCGCCGCCTCCGCCACCGGCACCGTGCCGAACTTCATCCGCCCTGCCTCAGCACCTGCGTCATCTGCGCAAGGATCGCCACGGCAATCTCCGCCGGCCCGGCCGCCCCGATATCCAAACCGATCGGCCCGTATATCCGCGCGATCTGATCCTGAGACAGCCCGCGCTCCGCCATCCGCTCCACGCGCTTGGCATGGGTCCGGCTCGACCCCAGCGCGCCGATATAAAACACGTCCGACCTGAGCGCCTCCTCCAGCGCCGGATCATCCAGCTTCGGATCATGGGTCAGCAACACCAGCGCCGACCGCTGATCCAGCCCAAAGGCGCGCACCCCCTCGTCCGGCCATTCATGCAGCACCGTCTCGCCCGGAAACCGCTCGGCACTGGCGAAACTCTCCCTCGGATCGATCAACAGCGGGTCATACCCCGCGATCCGCGCCATCGGCACCAGCGCCTGCGCGATATGCACCGCCCCCACGATGATCAGCCTGAGCGGCGGGTTGTGAATCGCCACGAAGGTCTCGCCATCCGCCTCGAAGCCAGAGCGATCCATCCGGAACCGGTCCTCATACCCGTCCCGCACCAGCATCCGGTCGGCCTTCATGCCCGTGACATAAGCCACCGGCACCCGTCCGTCCCGCGCAATGGTCAGGTCTTCCAGCACCGCCTCGGGCATGACGCTGCCGATGGGCTCCACCAGCACCCGGATCGTCCCGCCACAGGCCAGCCCGACGGCGAACGCATCGCCATCGCTCACGCCATATTCCAGCATCACCGGCTTGCCATCTTCGATGGCATCTATCGCCTCGGCCACCACCGCGCCCTCGACACAGCCGCCCGAAACCGACCCCTCGATCTCGCCCGCCCCGGAAATCGCCAACTGGCTGCCCACCCGGCGCGGGGCGCTGCCCCATGTCTGCACGACGGTCGCCAGCGCGGCGCCCTTGCCCTCGCGATGCCAGGCCAGTGCGGTTTCGGGAATGTTGTCGAAGCGGTCCATGAGAGCCTCCTTCCAGCGGGGCCAATATGGAGGCCGTGCCAGCGGGGCACAATGGAAAACGGCTGATCGCTGTTGAGCTGAAAAATCCCGCCACCCGCGCGGAACCAAGGGCGAAGCCCGCCGCGCATCGCCCCGATAGTAGGGCCGCCATGCCCACAGAAACCATTCACCCACGAAAAAAGCCGCGGTCGGAAAACCGACCGCGACTCCAGACACTCCGGGGGGGCGTGATTTGACCCCGAAGGCCGGCTTTGCTTACCCGCCGTTCAGCAGCGGGGTGATGTTGCGCACGGCGGCGCGCCGGTTCTGACGGACATCGCCGGTCTGCTGGACCTTGAGATCCGACTCACCATAGCCCTGCACGATCATGTTGGCCGGCGGCACGTTGAAATACTCGGTCAGCGCCAGCGCCACCGATTCCGCCCGGCGGTCCGACAACGCGAGGTTATAGGCGGCCCGGCCCACCGTATCGGTGTGCCCTTCCACCAGGAACAGCTGCTGCGGGTTCTCCTCGATCGCCTCGCGCATGGCATCGCCAAGCGCCTGCAGCTCTTCCGCCTCTTCCGGCCGGATCACGGCCGAGTTGGTCTCGAAATTCACCGAGTCGAGCGAGATCACCGGTACCTGGTTACGCACCACGTTGATGTTGCGCACCTGGTTGAGCGAATAGGCCCGGTCCATGTTGCCGCTATTGGCCGCAAGCGCGGTCCGCAGCTCATCGGTCTCGCCGGGGTTGTAGTCGAGCGAATCCGCCTGCTGTTGTTGCAGACGCGTGACGTCGACCTCGCTGTAATCGCGGGTATCGTCGATCAGCACGATCTCCTGCCCGTCGGGCCGGACCAGCACACGCTGAAGGATCGCGCCGTTGCTCGACCGCACGGTCACCACGCGGCTGCCATCATCGTGATCGATGATCGTGCGCGTCGAGCCGTCGCTATAGGTCTCGGTCTCCACGTTGCTGCCCGGACGGCGCAGAAGCGCGTTGTCGTCGCGGAGCACCCGGTACTGGCCGTCTTGCTCGACAACCACGCGGTCACCGGTGTTCGAGACGACCTGCCCGCCGCCCTCAAAGGACTGGCCGACCATGTAGGCGCCAAGCACGCCCACCGCAGCCGCACCAAGCACCTGCGCGAGATCGTCATCATCATCATCCGCTTGCGCAGCGGCGCGGGCATTGGCACGGGCCTGACCGTTCACGTCCGTGTCGAACTCCTCGTTCGACGAGCGCGCCTGCTCCTCGGTCACGGTTTCCTGCGTGCGGTCCAGCAACTCGCCCACACCGCTCAGCGCCGCGGCGCCGGTATCGGCGGCGGACTGCGTGGCCTGCTGCGCCTGCTGTTCAGGGCTCAACTGTTCGACATCGTCACGCTCGGCCTTCTCCATCGCCTCCTCGACGACCTCTTCGTCGACCTCGGCATTTGCGTTGGCATTGGCCTCTGCGTTGGCGTTGGCATTTGCGTTCGCATCCGCATCGCTATCCGAATTGGCACCAAGCGCGTTCTTGAGCTCGTCTACAACGCTGTTGCCTTCGGCACTCTGATTTTCGGCGTCGGCGTCCGCATTGTTGCCTGTATCGGCAGTCGCATTCGCATTTGCGTCGGCATTGGCATCCGCGTTGCCATTGGCATTGGCATTGGCATTGGCATTTGCGTCGGCATCGGCATCGCTATCCGAATTGCCGCCAAGCGCATTCTTGAGCTCATCGACAGCGCTGTTGCCCTCGCCGCTCTGATCCTCGGCAGTCTCCTGCGCCTGTTCGGCGGTATCCTGCACGTTCTCCTGCGCCTGCTCGGCAACGTCCGCAGCCTGCTCGGCCGCCTGACCGGCATTGTCCTGAGCCTGCTCCGTCGCCTCTTCGGCATCGGCGGCGTTCTCAAGCTCCTGTTCCAGAGCCTCGGCCTGCTCAGCCTGACCCTGCTCGGCCGAATTGTTCTGCTCTGCCTGCGCTTCAGCCTGCTGGTTCTGTTCAGCCTGATTCTGCTGCGCCTGCTCTTGGGCCTGCTGGTTCTGCTCGGCCGAATTGTTCTGCTGCGCTTGCTCTTCGGCCTGTTGGTTCTGCTGCGCCTGCTGGGCCTCTTCGTCCTCTTTCTTCTCGTTCTGGTTCAGCCCAAGCGCCCCGCCAAGGTTCTCGGCATTGGCATTGCCCTGCGCCTGACCTTCCAGCGTGATGCCGCTGGTGCTGTTCTCCGCGCTTTGCGCGATGGCGCCGTGCGGCACTGCCATGCCGATCACAACTGCGAGAGCCGTGGTCGATTTCAACCAATTGCGTTTCATGTCTGCTCCTCCGTATTTTCTGCAGAACCACGGAAGGCCCGTGTCTGCTGGGGATAATCTCATATGCGGAAGAAACGCGCAGACAGGCGAAAAGGTTTCTGGGCCTCAGCGGATTTCGGACATCAGACGCGACTTCTCGCCGGAATCGCCGGGCCTTGAGATCACCCGCGCCAGATCCTCCAGCGTCGCCACCGAATGCCCGGCGCGGAAACTGTCCACATGCGGCAGCATCGCCGCGATCCCGCGCGCCCTCGGGGCGAATTCATCCCACCGCAACAACGGGTTTAGCCAGATCAGCCGCCGCGCCGACAAATGCAGCCGCTCCATCTCGCGTCCCAGCATCTCCGGATCGTCCCGGTCCAGCCCGTCCGTGATCAGCAGCACCACCGCCCCCTGCCCCATGACCCGGCGTGACCAGTCGCGGTTGAACGCATGCAAAGAGGCCCCGATCCGCGTGCCGCCCTCCCAGTCCTGCGCCTGCTTGCCGGCGGCGGCAAGCGCCGCATCCACATCGCGGGTGGCCAGATGCCGGCTGATATTGGTCAACTGCGTGCCAAAGGTGAACGCATGCACGCGCGCCCAGCCCGCCCCCTTGTGATTGGCCACCGCGTGCAGGAAATGCAGCACCATCCGGCTATACTGGCTCATCGACCCGGAAATATCGCACAGAACCACCAGATTGGGCCATCTGGGCCGCGGCTTTTTCAGGTGAATCCGCCGCATCTCGCCCCCCCGCCGCATCGCCGCGCGCAGCGTCTTGCGATGGTCGATCCGGCTGCCGCTATGGCTCGCCATCCCCCGGCGCGAGGCGAACGGCTTCACCGGCAGCGTCAACTTCGCCAGCATTCGCTTGGCCTGCGCGATCTCCTCGGTGCTCATCTGCTCGAAATCGAGCGTCCGAAGCCGCTCCTCCGCCGACATGGTGAGCGAGGCATCCACCTCGATCTCGCTCTCCCCGTCCTCCTCCTCGCCCTCGGTCTCCGGCGCCTCGCGCTCCACCCCGTCCAGCAACGCCTCCGCCGCCCGCTTCTGCGCCGCCTCCGCCGCCTGCTCCTCCTGCACACCGCGCAGGGCAGGCAGCATCATCGCCATCATGTGCTCCATGTAACGCGGATCGCGCCAGTAAAGCCGGAAGATCTGCGCATAGACCGCCCGATGCTCGGGCCGTGACGTGAAACAGGCGCGCAGCGTATAGAAGAAATCGTCGCGCGACGTGAACCCCGCCGCCTCCACCGCACGGATCGCGTCAATCACCCGCCCCGGCCCGGCGGGCAGCCCGGCCTTGCGCACGGCCCGCGCGAAATGGGTGATGTTATGCGACAGCCGCGGCGTCTCCGGCAGGTCGAGCGGCGCGATCTCAGGCATCGCTTTCGGGGGGGCGCTGCCCCCCCACCCCCGGGATATTTCGGGCCAGAAGAAGCCTCATGCCGGTTCCAGACCCGCCTTGGCCTCGTCGAGGATGCGTTTCGCCTCGGAGCCCTGCAGCCTTTGGATATCGTCCTGATATTTCAGGATGGCGCCCACCGTGTCGGCAATCACCTCCGGCGAAAGGTCGATCACATCCAGCGCCAGCAGGCATTTGGCCCAGTCGATCGTCTCGGCCACGCCCGGCTTCTTGAACAGGTCTTCGGTGCGCAGACGCTGGACAAAGGCCACCACCTCGCGGCTCAACCGTTCCGCCGCCTCGGGCGCGCGGGCCTGCAAAATCTCGATCTCGCGGTCGAAGGTCGGATAATCGACCCAGTGATAGAGGCACCGGCGCTTGAGCGCGTCATGCACCTCCCGCGTGCGGTTCGAGGTCAGGATCACGATCGGCGGCTCCGGCGCGGCAATCGTGCCAAGCTCCGGAATGGTCACTTGGAAATCGCTCAGCGCCTCCAGCAGAAACGCCTCGAACGGCTCGTCCGTGCGATCCAGCTCGTCGATCAGCAGCACCGGCGCGCCGCCCTCCTGCGGGCGCATCGCCTGCAAAAGCGGGCGCTCGATCAGGAATTCCTCGGTGAACAGCTCATTGGTCAGCCGCTCGCGGTCGACCCCGCCCGCGGCCTCGGCCGCCCGGATAGCGATCATCTGCTCGGCGAAGTTCCATTCATAGACGGCAGAGGACGCATCCAGCCCCTCGTAGCACTGCAGCCGGATCAAACGCCGCCCCAGCCCCGCCGCAATCGCCTTGGCGATCTCGGTCTTGCCGACCCCCGCCTCGCCCTCCAGAAACAGCGGCCGCCCCAGCGTCAGCGACAGGAACACCACCGTCCCCAGCGCCCGCCCGCAGACATAACCCTGACCGGCCAGCATGGCCTGCACGTCGTCGATGGTGGAAATGGACGTCATGAAACCCTCCGCACTGGCCTCTCTACCTGCATCGCCGCCCTCCGTCCGTCAAGAGAGAGCACCGCCGCAGGATCGCCGCCTATGCGCCCCGAACCCCCTTGGATTTTCCAAACTTTCGCCCAACTTCCCACCTAGACCACGGGCAAGAAAGCCGTGAAAAGCGGACGCACGCGAAAAAGTGTCGAAGGACCGAGCAGGATGCAGGACAGGACAAATCCGACCGATACCGATCTCAGCGGTCTTGCATGGGGCGACTGGTGCGCCCGGATGGACGACATCGCCGGCGATGACGGCTTTGCCGAGCGGCTGGGCGAGCATCACACCGCCGTCTTCATCGAGCAAAAGCCGGTCCTGCTGGTCACCTTCGAAAGCCATGACGCCATCCGCGAGCGCTCCGACGCCGCCCACCCGATCGGCTGGGAAATGACACGGGCGCTGGGCTGGTCGCAGCTCAATATCGTCTCCGACGGCGACACGTGGTTCCGCGACCGCCATGTCATCGGCTTCTTCGACCGGCTGATCGACGACGGCTTCTTCGAGGAATTCGAACAGGTCCTGTTCTACGGCGCCGGCCCCGGCGGCTATGCCGCGACGGCCTTTTCCGTCGCCGCCCCCGGCGCCAAGGTGCTGGCGCTTCAGCCGCAGGCCACGCTCGACCCCCGCGTCACCGACTGGGACGACCGCTTCCGCCACATGCGCCGCACCGATTTCACATCGCGCTTCGGCTATGCGCCCGACATGCTGGATGCCGCCTCGCAGGCCTTCATTGTCTACGACCGCGAGAACGAGCTCGACGCCATGCACGCCGCGCTCTTCACCCGGCCCAACGTCACCAAGATCCGCGTCCGCTTTCTCGACCTCAACCTCGAAACCGCGCTTCTGCGGATGAAGGTGCTCTACCGGATGCTGGCGCAGATGAGCGCCGACAAGCTGACGCTGGTGGCCACCGCCAAGCTTCTGCGCGCCCGGCACAAGGACGCGCCCTACCAGTTCACCCTGCTCCGCCACCTCCAGACGCAGGAGCGGCACCGCATGGTCATCCACCTCTGCAACGACGTGCTGCGCCGGCGCAACGGGCGGCCCTTCCGCAAGGCCCTCAACCACGCCGAGGCCCAGCTCGGCCTCCGCGAAACCCCGCCGCAAGAGGCCGCGAGCGGCGCCTGATCCCCCCTCTGGCCCTGCCCCGCGTGACGGTGTAAAGCCCGTGCCATGACCGACACGCTCACAATCGCCCGCCCCGATGACTGGCACCTGCACCTGCGCGACGGCGCGATGCTCACCGCCGTCTGCCCCGAAAGCGCCCGCCATTTCGCCCGCGCGATCATCATGCCCAACCTCGTGCCCCCGGTCGTGACCGGCGCCGAGGCCGCATCCTACCGCGAGCGCATCCTCGCCGCCCGCCCCGAGGGCAGCACCTTCACCCCGCTGATGACCCTCTACCTGACGGAAGAGACCGACCCTTCGGACGTGGTGCAGGCCCATGCCGAGGGCATCATCACGGCGGTCAAGCTCTACCCGGCCGGCGCCACCACCAACTCCGCCTCAGGCGTGCGCGATTTCGACCGCGTCCGCGGCGTGCTCGAGGCGATGGCCGGGGCCGGCATCCCGCTCTGCGTGCATGGCGAAGTCACCGACGCGGAGATCGACATCTTCGACCGCGAGGCCGTCTTCATCGACCGCGTGCTCGACCCGATCCGCCGCGCCACGCCGGGACTGCGCGTGGTTATGGAACACATCACCACGGGCAACGGCGTCGACTACGTGCTCTCGAACGCGGAAAACCTCGGCGCCACGATCACCACCCACCACCTGATCATCAACCGCAACCACCTGCTCGTGGGCGGCATCCGGCCGCATTACTACTGCCTGCCCGTGGCCAAGCGCGAGGAACACCGCCTTGCGCTCCGCTCTGCGGCCACCTCGGGCGATCCGCGCTTCTTCCTCGGCACCGACAGCGCCCCGCATGTGGACGCGGCCAAGGAAACCGGCTGCGGCTGTGCGGGCTGCTTCACCGCCACCAACACAATGCCCCTGCTGGCCCATGTGTTCGAGGAAGACGGCGCGCTGGACCGGCTCGAAGGCTTCACCTCCCGCAACGGCCCCGGCTTCTATGGGCTGCCGGTGAACGACGGCACCGTGACACTCACCAGATCCGACACGCCCACCGCCTTCCCCGCCCGGATCGACACCGGCGACGGGCCGGTCACCGTCTTCGATCCCGGGTTCGACGTGTTCTGGCAGGTCTCGGAAGGCGCGAGTGGCTGAACCGTCCCACCGGCCGGCGCGCGCGATGCTTACCCTACGTAAATTTATGCGTTTGCACCTTCCCACAATGCGCCATAGCGGATAGTCTATGCGCGTTTGCAGGACTTACCTTTTGCTATTAATGGCATTTCTATAACGCATTCCATTCACCGCCCGATGGGCCGGTCCTGCATCCGCGTGTGAAATAATAACACAGGAAACACAGTAAAATGACGACCACCACAATCAACGGCTTCTCCTACAGCACCAACAACACCACCGAAGACGTGACCAGCGTTCAGCCCTCCGTTGACGTGGTGGTCACCGCCGACAGCGGGGCGACCTTCAGCTACACGATCGACTCCGTCCCACCGGGCGGCTCCCCCGAGGTTGACGTGAACGAGGACTCCTACGACATCTCCATCGACGGGACATCCCTGCCCGAGACCGCCTCGGTCGAGTTCGGCGTGATCAACTTTGGCTTCGGCAATTCCGCCATCGTCATGGTCGTCACCGTCGAAGGCCCGGTCGAGGACACCCATTACGTCATCCATGTCTCCGGCGATCCGCTGCCCGCGATAACCACCGTGGCCGAATTCGAGGCCTTCGAGGCCTCGATCACCGGCGTCGGCGTGGCCGCGTCGCCCTTCGGTGAAGGTGACGACATCGCGTGGGAATCCCTGCCCGGCGCCACCTCGGTCGAGGATGACATGATCGACGGTGACGAAACCGGCGAGCTGCTCAATGGCGGCGATGGCAATGACACCATCAACGGCAATGGCGGCGATGACACCATCAACGGCAACGCCGGCGACGATCAGCTCAACGGCGGCGCCGACGATGACGAGATCAACGGCCATGACGGCAATGACGATATCGCTGGCGGCTTCGGCGACGATACGGTCAACCCGGGCGACAATGTCGGCGGCGCCACCGGCTTCGACTACGTCGACGCCGGCCCCGGCAACGATACGGTCGACTTTTCCGATGTCAGCATGGGCTATGTGGCCCTGGCCCATGGCAGCATCACCGGGCCGATCATCGTGGATATCGACGGCGAGGCCAACACCGGCACCGTCAACGCCGGCGCCCAGGGCGTCGACACGCTGATCAATGTCGCCAACCCGCTCGATGCCGGCTGGACGACCGGCGGCCTCCTTGTGCGCGGCACCGGCGGCAACGACGTCTTCAACCTCAACCTCGCCTCCCAACAGTGGATGGCGCTGCGCGCCGGCCCCGGCAATGACCTCATCACCGTCAGCGGCGACGGCTTCCTCCGGCTCGACTATCGCGGCGGCGGCGCCATCGACGCCGATCTCGGTGTCGGCACGGTCATGCAGGACGGCTTCACCGATACCATTGTGGGGAACATCTGGGAACTGCAGGGCACCGAGTTCGCCGACTCCATGATGGGCAGCGCGGCCGACGAATCCTTCATCAGCGAAGGCGGTGACGACACCATCGACGGCGGCGGCGGTTTCGACCGGCTGCGCTACGACCGCGGCGGTGTCGAGGCCGGGCTCAGGGTCGACCTGCTCACCGGCACCGCTACCGGCACATGGAACGGCAACCCGTTCAGCCAGACCGTCAGCAATATCGACGAGGTGGCCGGCTCGGTCCATAACGACTATATCCGCGGCGACGCCAACGCCAACATCCTGCGCGGCAATGACGGCAATGACGGCCTGCGCGGCCAAGGCGGCGACGACACCGCCTACGGCGGCGAGGGCGAGGATCTGCTCAAGGGCGGCGGTGGCGACGACCATCTCTTTGGCGACGGCGGCGACGACACCGTGCGCGGCCAGAACGGCGACGACAGCCTGAATGGCGGCGACGGCAACGATTCCATCGCCGGCAACAATGGCGAAGACACCATGAACGGCGGCGCCGGCGATGACCGGATCAAGGGCGGCTACAACTGGGATACGATCGACGGCGGCGACGACGACGACTACCTGGACGGCCAGAACGGCAACGACACCGTCTCGGGCGGTGCCGGCGACGACAGCGTGCTCGGCAACAACGGCCGCGACTCGCTTTACGGCAATGCCGGCGAAGACACGCTCCTTGGCGGCTACGGCAACGACTACATGGATGGCGGCACCGACAATGACACGCTGACCGCCGGTTCGGGCCGCGACACGCTTGTCGGCGGGGGCGGCGATGACGAACTCACCGGCGGCAACGGCCCCGATACCTTCCTCTTCAACCCCGATTTCGGCACCGGCAACGATACGATCACCGATTTCCAGAACGGCTTCGACACGATCGAAATCCGGGGCAGCACCGAGTTCGAGGACCTCACCATCCAGCAGGTGGGCCTCGACACCGTCGTCACATGGGATGGCGGCTCGGTCACGCTCGAGGGCGAAATCGGCGTGATCGACGAGAACGATTTCACCTTCGCCTGATCGCGGTCCATCCGCTCCGACATGAGCCAAAGGCGCGCCCCGGCGCGCCTTTGTGCTGTCCGGCCTCCCGCCGGCGCCCCTCGCGCTTGATCTCCGCCCCCGCCTTGGGTAACCCACCTCAACCCCCGGTCCCAAGCGAGACACCCCATGATCCCCAGCACCTACCCCCCCAAAGCCGAAATCGCCCGCCTCACCGCGCGGATGCTGCTGGAGATCGAGGCGGTCCACTTCAACGCCGACGAGCCCTTCACGCTCGCCTCCGGCCTGCCCTCGCCCACCTATATCGACTGCCGCAAGCTCATCTCCTTCCCGCGCATCCGCTCGACGCTGATGGATTTCCTCACCGTCACCGTGATGCGCGACGCAGGCTTCGAGGCGTTCGACAACATCGCCGGCGGCGAAACTGCGGGCATCCCCTTCTCAGCACTCGTGGCCGAACGCATGGCCCTGCCGATGACTTACGTGCGCAAAAAGCCCAAGGGCTACGGCCGCAACGCCCGAATCGAAGGCGCCATGTCCGAAGGCCAGCGCGTGCTGCTGGTCGAAGACCTCACCACCGACGGCGGATCAAAGCTCTCCTTCGTCGACGCCATCCGCGAAACCGGCGCCACCTGCGCTCATACGGCGGTGATCTTCTACTACGGCATCTTCCCCGATACGGTGAAAACCTTGGGCGATCACGGGGTTTACCTCCATTACCTCTGCACATGGTGGGACGTGCTCGCCGAGGCCCGCGAACAGGGTGCCTTCTCCAAGGACACGCTCGACGGCGTCGAACGCTTCCTGAACGATCCCCGCGGCTGGCAGGAAGCGCGAAAATAATCGCCTTGACCCGCGCGGGGACTCACCCAAGCGCTTGTCACCTATATGCATTTTTCCATTCGGCGTGGCGGAAGAGCCACGCCTGACACCGCAACATCTTGACAGAACGCGACCCTTCGCCACAAGATGTATACGGAAAACGTTATCCACAAAAACATACAAGTTGCGCGCCCGCCGCCGACGTTTGTATGACACCACCCTACAAGTACACGAGGGACATGATGAGCAATGTAGCAAGCTTCAACGCCACTGGCGCTGAAGCCACGGGAACCGAGTCGCTACCGAACTCGATCGAGGCCGAGCAACAGCTTCTGGGCGCGATCCTGACCAATAACGACGTCTATGACCGCGTCGCCAACATCATCGGCCCCCAGCATTTCCACGAGCCCGTCCACGCCCGCATCTACGAAACCGCGGCCGCCCGCATCGCCAAGGGCAACCTCGCCTCGCCGGTCACGCTCAAGACATTCCTCGAGGATGACGAGGGCCTGCAGGAACTCGGGGGGCCCGCCTATCTGGTGCGCCTCGCCGGCGCCGCGATCTCCTCCTTCGCGGCCCGCGACTACGCCCAGATGATCTACGACATGGCGATCCGCCGCGAGCTGATCGAGCTTGGCCACGACATCGCCGGCCGCGCCGCCAAGGCCGACGTGCAGATCGAACCCCGCGACCAGATCGTCGAAGCCGAGCAAAAGCTCTACGCCCTCTCCGAACAGGGTCAGGCCGAGCGCGGCTTTCAAAGCTTCCTCAGCGCCGTCAAGGATGCCGTCAGCGTCGCCAACGCCGCCTATCAGCGCGAAGGCGGCCTCGCCGGCGTCTCCACCGGCCTCATCGACATGGACCGCAAGCTCGGCGGCCTGCACAAATCCGACCTGCTGATCCTCGCCGGGCGCCCCTCGATGGGGAAAACCTCGCTCGCCACCAACATCGCCTTCAATATCGCCAAGGCCTTCAAGCGCGGCACCCGCCCCGACGGCTCCGAAGGCGCGGTCGAGGGCGGCGTCGTGGGCTTCTACTCGCTCGAGATGAGCGCCGAACAGCTCGCCGCCCGTGTCCTCTCCGAGGCCTCCGAAATCCCCTCCGAACAGATCCGCAAGGGCGACATGACCGAGAGCGAGTTCCGCAAATTCGTCGACGCCGCCAAGACGCTGGAAACCTGCCCGCTCTATATCGACGACACGCCCGCCCTCCCCATCTCGCAACTCGCCGCCCGCGCCCGCCGCCTCAAGCGCACCCACGGGCTCGACGTGCTGATCATCGACTACCTCCAGCTTGTCCGCCCCTCCACGGCCAAGGACAGCCGCGTCAACGAGGTCTCCGAGATCACCCAAGGGCTCAAAGCCATCGCCAAGGAACTCGACATCCCCGTTATCGCGCTTTCCCAGCTCTCCCGTCAGGTCGAAAACCGCGACGACAAGCGCCCACAGCTCTCCGACCTCCGCGAATCCGGCTCGATCGAACAGGACGCCGACGTGGTGATGTTCGTCTTCCGCGAGGAATACTATGTCGAGCGCGAAAAACCCTCCGAGGACCGGCTCGAGGAAATGGCCGCGTGGCAGGAACGCATGGAACGCCTCCACGGCAAGGCCGAGGTCATCATCGGCAAGCAACGCCACGGCCCCATCGGCTCGGTCGATCTGTCCTTCGAAGGTCAGTTCACCCGCTTCGGCAACCTCGTCAAACCCTGGCAACAGGGCAACGACGCCGAGTTCTGAGCGACGCCCGCCCTGCGGGCGTCCACTTACCCCAAACCTTTCCGCTTGACCCCTCCGCCAAGCCTGTCAAAACCCCTGCCATGGGTACCGGAAAGCTGACAATCGATCTCGGTGCGATCCGCACCAACTGGCGCAACCTTGCGGCGATGAACGCGGGCGAGACCGCCGCCGTGGTCAAGGCCGACGGCTACGGCCTCGGCGCGGGCAAACTGGCGCGTGCGCTGCAAAAGGAAGGCGCCCGCACCTTCTTTGTCGCCATGGCCGAGGAAGGCGCGGCGCTGCGTCAGGAACTGGGCCCCGACCCGGTCATCAACGTCTTCTCCGGCCACATGCCGGGCGATGCCGACATGATCCACGACACCCATCTCGTGCCGATGGTCAACTCCCTCGACCAGCTCATCCGCCATGTCGAGGCGCTGCCGGGCCACCCGTTCGGCGTCCAGCTCGATTCGGGCATGAACCGGCTGGGGATGGAGCCCGCCGAATGGGGCGCCGTGGCCCAAGTCGCGCTGGAACAGCGGCCGACCCTGCTGATGAGCCACCTCGCCTGCGCCGACGAGCCCGACCACCCGATGAACGCGCAACAGCTCCACACCTTCACCCAACTGACCGACGGTCTCGGCGTGCCCCGCTCGCTCGCCAATACCGGCGGCGTGCTGCTTGGCCCCGACTACCATTTCGAGATGTCCCGCCCCGGCATCGGCGCCTATGGCGGCCTGCCCTATATCGACGCCACTCCGGCGGTCACGCTCGATTTGCCCGTCATCCAGTGCCGCACGCTCGAACCGGGCGAAACCGTGGGCTACGCCAATGCCTTCACCGCCGAGCGCGAGACCCGAATCGCCACCGTCTCGGCCGGCTATGCCGACGGCATCCTGCGCGCCCTTGGCCCGAAAACCCAGCTTTATGCCGGCGACACGCCCTGCCCGATCGCGGGCCGCATCTCGATGGACCTGATCGGCGTCGACATCACCGACCTTCCCTCCGGCTCCGACCCGGCCACGCTCGAACTCCTCGGCCGGCATCAGTCGATCGACACGCTGGCCCACAACGCCGATACCATCGCCTACGAGATCCTGACCTCGCTGGGCGCCCGCTATTCCCGGCGGTATATCGGCGGATGAACTGGCTCACCGCCTTCCTTGCCGCCATCGGCCGCGCGGTGATGGGGGGGCTCGCACTGACCGGGCGGCTGGCGATCTACGGGGGCACCACGCTCTCCCATGTCGTCCGTCCGCCGATCTACCTCAAGGAAATCCTGCAAAGCCTTCTGAACGTTGGCTATTTCAGCCTGCCGGTCGTCGGTCTCACCGCCATCTTCACCGGCGGCGCGCTGGCCCTGCAAATCTATTCCGGCGGCTCCCGCTTCAATGCCGAGGCGGTGGTGCCGCAAATCGTCGCCATCGGCATGGTGCGCGAACTGGGTCCGGTGCTCGTGGGCCTGATGGTCGCGGCCCGCGTCACCTCCTCCATCGCCGCCGAGATCGCCACCATGAAGGTGACCGAACAGATCGACGCGCTCGTCACCCTCTCGACCCACCCGATGAAATACCTCACCGTGCCCCGCGTCCTCGCCGGTCTCATCATGGTGCCGGTGCTGGTGGGCGTGGGCGACATCATCGGCATCCTCGGCGGCTATATCGTCGGCGTCAGAAGCCTCGGCTTCAACGCCTCCGCCTACCTGCAAAACACCTTCGATTTCATCGAGGCGCGCGACGTCATCTCCTCCCTCGTCAAGGGCGCCGCCTTCGGCTTCATCGCCACGCTTCTGGGCTGCTATTACGGCATGAACACCGGCCGCGGCGCCCAAGGCGTGGGCCGCGCCACCAAATCCGCGGTCGAGACCGCCGCCATCCTGATCCTCGCCGCCAACTTCCTTCTCACCAGCCTCTTTTTCTCGCTATGATAGAGCTTCGCGACGTCCAGAAAGCCTTCGGTTCCAACCGCGTCCTGCGCGGGGTGACCCTGAGCATCCCGAAATCCACCTCCATGGTCATCATCGGCGGCTCTGGCACCGGCAAATCCATCGCGCTGAAATCCGTCCTCGGCCTCGTCCAACCCGATAGCGGCCTCATCACGCTCGACGGCAAGGACGTGACCAAAGGCGACCGCGACGCCTTCCTCGCCCGCTTCGGCATGCTCTTCCAAGGCGGCGCGCTCTTCGACTCGCTCCCCGTCTGGCAGAACGTCGCCTTCCGCCTCCTGCGCGGCTCGCTCAAGCGACCGAAACACGAGGCCCGCGAGATCGCCATCGAGAAACTCCGCCGCGTCGGGCTCAAGCCCGAACAGGCCGATCTCTTCCCCGCCGAGCTGTCAGGCGGCATGCAGAAACGCGTCGGCCTCGCCCGCGCCATCGCCGCCGAGCCCGAGATCATCTTCTTCGACGAACCCACCACCGGGCTCGACCCGATCATGGCCGGCGTCATCAACGACCTCATCCGCGAGATCGTCACCGAGATGGGCGCCACGGCCATGACCATCACCCATGACATGACCTCCGTGCGCGCCATCGCCGACAATGTCGCCATGCTCCATGACGGCGTGATCCAGTGGACGGGGCCGGTCTCCGAGATGGACAATTCCGGCGATCCCTACCTCGCCCAGTTCATCACCGGCAGCCCCGTGGGGCCGATCGAGGCGGTGCGCTAACCCCGTCCCGGCCCTCGAGCCGGGACCTCACGCCGTAGGGCGCGTTCCAACCCACCTGCCCCACCTCCGCCCCGCCGGGCGAGCGCCGGCCCGTGGGGAGGCGCCGCAACGGGAATGGCCGCCACTTTATGCCGCCGAATACATCCAGCCTACGAAACGTCACGCGACACCTCAAAAGCGCCTGCCCGCCGGGACGGGCCGGCGCTCGCCCGGCGCCGCGCCAAGGCGCGGCTTTGTTCCGGGCGGGTGCCACATCGCGACGACAGGCTCCCCCCGTCCCGGCCCCCGAGCCGGGACCTCGCGCCACAAAAAACCACTCCCAACCCTACCCCACAAAACCCTACCAAAACCCCCCCACCACCGCCCGCCCCGTTAACCCCGCCCATCACCGCAAAAAACACCGACGCAATACCGACGTTATACCGACGTAATACCGACCCGCCGTTTTCCCGCAAAACATGGGCCTTAACCCCGATTCGCCCCGAACCCGACACCCTCACGCTTGCCGCCCCCGTCCGCACCGTTTACCTCTGGCTAACCCTTCGCAAAGACGGCCCCATGCTCAGATACGCCAACCTCGCCCTCCTCCTCCTCTTCCCCGTCTCATGGTTCGCGCCGATGATGCGCGCCGGCATGCTCCCGCTCTTCGGCCTGTCGGAAATCTCCGTCATCTCCGGCCTGCAATCGCTCTGGCAATCCGACGTGATCCTCGCCCTCATCGTCACCGTTTTCGCCCTCTTCGCGCCCTATCTCAAAACCCTCGGCCTTGCTCTCGTGCACTTCCACCTGCTCGACCGCGCCACCCTTCCCACCCTGCATATACTGGGCAAACTGGCCATGGCCGACATCTTCCTCATCGCGCTTTACATCACCATCACCAAGGGCATCGGCATCGGCCGGATCGAGACCGCGTGGGGCCTCTACCTCTTCACCGCCTGCATCCTCGCCTCGCTCACCATCTCGCTCCTGACTAGCCGCGAGGCGCGCCTGCAAGGGCGCGACGAGCCGCTTGCCACCGGCCCAAACAGCAGGCACTAACACCCCCATGGCCAAGCAACCCTCCTTCACCTGCACCGCCTGCGGCGCCGTCCATACCAAGTGGTCAGGGCGCTGCGACGCCTGCGGCGAATGGAACACCATCATCGAAGAGGCCCCCCTCTCCGCCGGCCCCGGCAAGAAGGCAATCGGCTCCAAACGCGGCGCCGCCATCGCCCTCACCGACCTCGCCACCAAGGAGGCCCCGCCCCCCCGCTCAAGCTCCGGCATCGACGAGCTCGACCGCACCCTCGGCGGCGGGCTCGTGCCCGCCTCGGCCACCCTGGTGGGCGGCGATCCGGGCATCGGCAAATCCACCCTGCTCCTGCAGGCCGCCGCCCGTTTCGCCGAGAAGGGCCTGAAAACCCTCTATATTTCCGGCGAAGAGGCCACCGCCCAGATCCGCCTCCGCGCCGCCCGCCTCGGCCTGACCGACGCGCCGGTGAAACTCGCCACCGCCACCTCGCTGCGCGACATCCTCACCACGCTGGACGCCGAATCCCCCGGCCTCGTCATCATCGACTCGATCCAGACCATGTGGGTCGACACCGTCGACAGCGCCCCCGGCTCCGTGGCCCAGGTCCGCGCCGCGGCGCATGAGCTGACCACCTTCGCCAAGCGCAACGGCTGCGCCGTCATCCTCGTCGGCCACGTCACCAAGGAAGGCCAGATCGCCGGCCCCCGCGTGGTCGAACACATGGTCGACACCGTCCTCTATTTCGAAGGCGAGCGCGGCCACCAGTTCCGCATCCTCCGCTCGGTCAAGAACCGCTTCGGCCCCGCCGACGAGATCGGCGTCTTCGAGATGACCGGCAGCGGGTTGCAGGAGGTCTCCAACCCATCCGAACTCTTCCTCTCGGGCCGCGGCACCCCCTCGCCCGGCTCCGTCGTCTTCGCCGGCATCGAGGGCACCCGCCCCCTGCTGGTGGAACTCCAGGCCCTCGTCGCCCCCACCACCACCTCCCAGCCCCGCCGCGCCGTGGTCGGCTGGGACAGCGCGCGGCTGGCCATGATCCTCGCCGTGCTCGAGGCCCGCTGCGGCATCCCCTTCGCCGGGCTCGACGTCTATCTCAACGTCGCCGGCGGCATAAAAATCTCCGAACCCGCCGCCGACCTCGCCGTCGCCGCGGCCCTTCTCAGCGCCCGCGAAGACACAGCCCTCCCCCCGGAAGCGGCTGTTTTCGGCGAAATCAGCCTCTCCGGCGCCCTCCGCCCGGTGTCTCAGACCGAAAACAGGTTGAAAGAGGCGCAAAAACTTGGTTTCACATCGGCGATCGTGCCGTCCGGCGGAAAGCCGGGCGGATCGGGTGGCATGCGCCTTGACGAATACGGCGATCTGACCGCCTTCG
Source organism: Roseovarius sp. (assembly GCA_040220035.1). Classification (GTDB taxonomy): domain Bacteria; phylum Pseudomonadota; class Alphaproteobacteria; order Rhodobacterales; family Rhodobacteraceae; genus Roseovarius. The sequence goes on from JAVJTX010000040.1 coordinate 95,199, forward strand.
TCGGCGACATATTCGGCGCGGGTTGAGCGCGACAAAGGGACAGGAAGAACACATGGAAGGCTTCACCATCATCGACGGCGTCGTCGCGCTCGTCATCGTGCTGTCGGCGCTTCTGGCCTATTCCCGCGGCCTCGTCCGCGAGGCGCTGGCCATCGCCGGCTGGGTCGCGGCCGGCATCCTCGCCTTCCTCTTCGCGCCCCAGATCGAGCCGCTGGTCAAGGAAATCCCCGTGGTGGGCGACTTCATCGCCGACAGTTGCGAGCTTTCGATGATCGCGGCCTTCACCGCCATCTTCGCCGTCGCCCTGATCGTCGCCTCGCTGATCACCCCGCTCTTCTCCTCGCTGGTCCAGCGCTCGGCGCTCGGCGGTGTCGATCAGGCACTGGGCTTCCTCTTCGGCGTGGCCCGCGGCGTGCTGCTCGTGGCCATCGCCTATTTCGTCTACGAGACGATCATCACCAGCCAGGATATCGAGATGATCGACGACAGCCGCTCGGCCCGCGTCTTCGCCCGCCTGACCGACAGCGTCGAAGACCGCGACCCCGAAGCGGCGCTCGGCTGGATCACCCTGCAATACGAGCAACTGGTCGGCGCCTGCGACGCGTCCTGACCGCGCCCTGCAACACCCTGACCTTACGTCACATCACTTTCGTGATAGTTTCGTGACATCGGCGAGTGGCGGCCCTATGTAGGGGGCGTCTGGCGTACCGTGAGATTCGGAGCTGCCCCTTGCCCAAACAAATGCCCCCCGCCCATCCCTTCGACGACGACGAGTTGCACGAGGAATGTGGGATATTCGGCGTCATCGGTGTATCCGATGCCGCCAACTTCGTGGCCCTCGGCCTTCATGCCCTGCAACATCGCGGGCAGGAGGCCGGTGGCATCGTCAGCCATGACCCCGAGCAGGGGTTCAACTCTGCCCGGCGCTTTGGCTACGTGCGCGACAACTTCACCCGCCAATCGCTGATGGAAACCCTGCCGGGGCCGCTCTCCATCGGCCATGTGCGCTATTCCACGGCCGGCGGCAAACAGCCCGTCATCCGTGACGTGCAGCCCTTCTTCGGCGAGTTCGCCATGGGCGGCGCGGCGATTGCGCATAACGGCAACATCACCAATGCCGACGCGCTCCGGCGCGAGCTGATCGAGCGAGGCTCGATCTTCCAGTCCAACTCCGACAGCGAATGCATCATTCACCTGATGGCCCGCTCGCTTCAGCGTAACATCCCTGAGCGGATGGAAGACGCGCTGCGCCGGGTCGAAGGCGCCTTCTCGGTCGTGGCCATGACCCGCACCAAGCTGATCGGCGTGCGCGACCCGCTGGGCGTGCGCCCGCTGGTGTTGGGGCAGGTCGGCGATGGCTGGGTGCTTTCCTCGGAAACCTGCGCGCTCGACATCATCGGCGCCCGTTTCGTCCGCGAGATCGAGCCCGGCGAGATGGTCGTCATCAACCATGACGGCGTCGAAAGCCACCGGCCCTTCCGCCCCGCCAAGTCGCGCTTCTGCATCTTCGAGCACGTCTATTTCTCCCGCCCCGACAGCATCATCGGCGGCCGCTCGGTCTATGAAACCCGCCACCAGATCGGCGTCGAACTGGCCCGCGAGGCCCCGGTCGACGCCGACCTCGTCTGCCCCGTCCCCGACAGCGGCACCCCGGCGGCCATCGGCTTTTCCCACGAAAGCGGCATCCCCTACGCCATGGGGATCATCCGCAACCAGTATATGGGCCGCACCTTCATCGAGCCGACCGAGCAGATCCGCAACATGGGCGTCCGGCTCAAGCTGAACGTCAATCGCGCGCTGATCGAGGGCAAGCGAGTGATCCTCGTCGACGACAGCGTCGTGCGCGGCACCACCTCGCGCAAGATCAAGGAGATGATCCTCGACGCCGGCGCCGCCGAGGTCCATTTCCGCATCGCCTCCCCGCCCACGGCCTGGCCCTGCTTCTACGGCGTCGACACGCCCCAGCGCGACAAGCTGCTGGCGGCCACCATGTCGGAAGACGAGATGCGCGACCACCTCGCCGTGGACAGCCTGAAATTCATCTCGCTTGACGGGCTCTACCGCGCTGTCGGCGAATCCTCGGGCCGCAACTCGAAATGCCCGCAATACTGCGACGCCTGCTTCTCGGGCGACTATCCGGTCGAACCCTCCGACCAGATCCAGAAGGGCTTCCAGCTCAAGGCGGCCGAGTAACCCGCCCGCTGCCGGCAGAGTTCCGCGCAGATCGAACCGGGGGCCTTTCACCGCCTCCGGTTCCGGCATAAATCCCCGTTTTCGGCGCGCCAGTGGCGCGCCGTTTCGCATATGCAAGACCGGACCCATGGCACAAGACACCGATTTCATCCCCGAGGGGCTCGTAACCTCGTTCAAGGCCACCGAAACCAACGTGATCCCGCTCGACACCGCCGTCCTGCTGGGCACCTTCATCCGCGGCGACGAGGACAGCGCCGCGCTGGTGCGCACCGCCGCCGGTGGCATCCACAAGCTCGTGCGCGGTGATTTTCTGGGCAAGGCCATTGTCACCGCCATCGAACCGGGCACGCTGCACCTCGCCGAGGGCGGCCTCGCGCGCCGCCTCACCATGCCCCGGATCGAGCCCGACCCGCCGGCCCGCATCCGCCCGCACGCCCGGCCCGAACGCTCGGACGAGGAAACTTGACGCCGGCCCCCCACCGGCCCATCCTGCCGCGCCATGACTGACACGCCCCTCCGCTATCGCCCGCACCATTTCCTCTGCTCGCTGGGGTTCCAGGGCAAGGGCTATTCCGACGGCTTCGTCGCCAACATGAGCGAGATCATCGACGGCCGCCTGCGCGCCCCCGGCGGCGACGAGACCGAGATCGAGGTGGTGGGCGCCGCCGACGACATCTGCGGCCCCTGCCCCAAACGCCGTGGCCAGCTCTGCGAAAGCCAGTCCAAGATCGCGGCTCTCGACGCCCGTCACGCCCGCGCCCTGGGCCTTTTCGCCGGCACCCGCCTCACATGGGGCGAGGCCAAGGACCGCATCGCCCGGCGCGTGCCCCCGGGTGCGCTCGCCTCGCTCTGCGCGGGCTGCCAGTGGCTCGACCTGGGCCTGTGCGAAACCGCGCTGAGCGATCTGCACGCTGAAATGTCGGATTGAGTATTTTCAGAAAGATGAAACGCAAGACGCCGCCCCAACCGGGACGGCGCCTGCAAGATCGTATGTAAGACGGATCAGCCTTTGCGGGACTGAACGGCCTTCCAGCCGCCGGTCACCACCATCGCGGCGATCACGGCCTTGACCACGTCACCCAGCAGGAAGGGCGCGACCCAGCCGCTCCACAGCGCGCCGGCCGAAGTGCCGACCCATTTGCCGCCGATCCCGGCCAGCTCGGCCACGGCCATCGGCCACGCCACGCCCGGAATGTACAGCACGGCCGAGGCGACCAGCGCCACCAGCGCGGTCGACACCACGCCACGGGTCAGCCCGCGATCGGCGGCGAACCCGGCAACCCATGCCATCAGCACGAAACCGTAAAGGAAGCCCGCGGTCGGCCCGATCAGCGCCAGCGCCGAGGCGCCATTTGCGAAAACCGGCAGCCCCATCGCGCCCTGCGCCAGATAGGCGGCCAGCGTCACCGCGCCAAGCCGCGCGCCAAAGGTCAGCCCGACGATCAGGATCGCCAGCGTCTGCAGCGTCAGCGGCACGGGGAAGAACGGAATGCTCACCTGCGCGGCCAGCGCGATGAACATCGTCCCGCCCAGCACAAGGGCTGCCTGTTTCAGAAGGGAATCGTGGCCAATGACGGCCCCGGCAAGAGTTGTATCGCGCATGATCGTCCTCGCATCGTTTGCTTTATGAACCTGTGCGACTTTTTCGCCTTTGCAGGGTGGAAGTCAAGCGATTGCACTTGATTTCCCTCCCGGGCGGTGGTTCATCCCCGGCCCATGAGCGACACGTCATCCCCGAAAATCGCGCTGGTCACCGGCGCATCGCGCGGCCTCGGCGCCGCCCTGGCCGAGGCGCTCGCGCCCAGGCATCACGTGGTCGCCGTCGGCCGCACCACCGGTGCTCTGGAAGAGCTCGACGACCGCATCAAGGCGCGGCGCGGCCAGGCCACGCTCGCGCCGATGGACATCACCAACCCCGATGCCATGGCCCAGCTCTGCCGCTCGATCTATGACCGCTGGGGCAAGGTCGATCTCTGGGCCCATTGCGCCGTCCACGCGGCCCCCCTCACCCCGGCGGGCCATCTCGACCCCAAGGACTGGGACAAATCCATCGCCACCAACGTCACCGCCACCGGCCGCCTCATTCCCTTCCTCGCGCCGCTGCTGGGCGAAGACGGCACCGCGCTCTTCTTCGACGACCCCCATGCCGGCGACAAGTTCTTCGCCGCCTATGGCGCCTCCAAGGCCGCGCAGGTGGCTCTGGCGCGAAGCTGGCAGGCCGAATCCGAAAAGATCGGCCCCCGCGTCCACATCCTGCAGCCCAAGCCCATGCCCACCGCCACCCGCGCCCGCTTCTTCCCCGGCGAAGACCGCACTACCCTCACCCCCACGGCACAGGAGGCACAACGCCTGCTGGGACTGATCTGATCCAACTGACGTGGGCGGACCCGGCTTGCCCCGGCGGATTACCGCCGCTACACAAGGCGAACAGGCAGCCCGGAGGCAATCGTGCGCATTCTCATCACCAATGACGACGGCATCAACGCGCCCGGCCTCGCCGTTCTGGAAGAGGTCGCGACCGAGCTTGCCGGCCCCTCGGGCGAGGTCTGGACAGTCGCCCCCGCCTTCGAGCAATCCGGCGTCGGCCACTGCATCTCCTACACCCAGCCCATGATGGTCAGCCAGATGGCCGAGCGCCGCTTCGCCACGCAAGGCTCGCCCGCCGACTGCGTGCTGGCGGCGGTCCACGACATCATGCCCGACCGCCCCGATCTCGTCCTGTCCGGCGTGAACCGGGGCAACAACGCGGCCGAGAACGCGCTCTATTCCGGCACGCTGGGCGGCGCCATGGAAGCCGCGCTTCAGGGCCTGCCAGCCATCGCGCTCAGCCAGTATTACGGGCCGGAAAACCGCGATCTCGACGACCAGTTCGAAGCCGCCCGCGCCCATGGGCTCGACACGCTCCGCCGCCTGCTCGACAAGGGCGTCTGGACCAAGGACGATTACGGCATCTTCTACAACGTCAACTTCCCGCCCACCCCCGCCGCAGGCGTCAAGGGCACCCGCGCCGCACCACAGGGCTTCCGGCGCGACATGGGCTTCGGCGTCCAGCCCACCACATCGCCCTCGGGCCGCCGGTTTCTCTGGGTCACAGGCGCGCCGCAACAACAGCCCACCTCCGAAGGCACCGATGCAGACTGGAACCTCAAGGGTTATATCTCGGTGACGCCGATGCGCGCCGACTTGACGGCGCATGACGCGCTGGAGGCGCTGAAAGCGATCGAATGACCGACGAAACCCCCGATATCGCCGAGCGCAAGATGCAGTTCCTGTTCGCGCTGCGCTCGCGCGGGGTGACTGACCGGCGCGTCTTGCACGCCATGGAGAAGATCGACCGCGGGCTCTTCGTGCGCGGCCATTTCGCAGCCCGCGCCTATGAGGACATGCCGCTGCCCATCGCCTGCGGCCAGACCATCTCGCAACCCTCCGTCGTCGGGCTGATGACGCAGGCGCTGAAGGTGTCGAACCGCGACAAGGTGCTCGAAGTCGGCTGTGGCTCGGGCTATCAGGCCGCGATCCTCAGCCAGCTCGCCCGCCGGGTCTATACCGTCGACCGCCACAAGCGCCTCGTGGCCGAGGCGACCGGGGTCTTCCGCAAGCTGGACCTGACCAACATCACCGCCGTCACCTCCGACGGCAGCTTCGGCCTGCCCGATCAGGCGCCGTTCGACCGCATCCTCGTCACCGCCGCCGCCGAGGACCCGCCCGGACCGCTCTTGGCGCAGTTGAAAATCGGGGGTATCATGGTGTTGCCGGTCGGACAGTCGGATGCCGTGCAAAGCCTGATCCGCGTGACGCGCACGGAAGAGGGCTTCGAGTATGATGAGATGCTGCCGGTCCGTTTCGTGCCGCTGGTCGAAGGCCTTGGCCGGGACAGCGGGTAAGGTTTGAGGTAGGACAGGACAGGACAACCGCATTGTAGACCCCGGGCCACACGGGGGCGTGCGCGCGCTGACAAAGATGAGGAGCTTATCGAGATGCCTATTTACCACCGCCCGGCCCTTTTGATGGCCACCGCCGCGCTGGCGGGCCTCGCGGCCTGCAGCGACTCGGGGCTCGACTTCGACATGCGCGGCGCCTTCGGCAACGCCCACAGCACAAGCGACGCCGCCCGCGCCGCCACCGCCGACCGGCCCCGGCCCGACAACCGCGGCATCATCTCCTATCCCAGCTATCAGGTCGCCGTGGCCCGGCGCGGCGACACCGTCGCCTCGCTCGCCCAACGGATCGGCGCCAACGCCCAGTCGGTCGCTAGCTACAACGGCCTGCAAACCAGCGACCCGCTGCGCGACGGCGAGATCGTGGCCCTGCCCGACCGCGTCACCGAACCCGATGGCGGCCCGATCCGCCCCGGCGATGTCGACATCACCACCCTCGCCGGCAACGCCATCGACAATGCCGACAGCGGCAATACCGGCGTGCAGACCAGCAACCTCGACCCCGCGCCCTCGGCCTCGTCCAACCAGCCCGGCAGCACCTCGGGCGCCGAGCCCGTCCGCCACAAGGTCGAACGCGGCGAAACCGCCTATTCCATCGCCCGGCTCTACAACGTCTCCGTCACCAGCCTGGCCGAATGGAACGGCCTCGGCAGCGATTTCGGCGTGCGCGAGGGGCAGTTCCTGCTGATCCCCGTGGCCCTGCCCGGCAAGCCCAACACCCCGATCGACCCGACGGCCACCCCGATGCCCGGCCAGGGCTCCCAGACACCCGAGCCGCCAAGCGCCTCCCAGCCCCTGCCCGACGAGGAACCCCTGCCCTCGGCCGAGGAGGTGGAAACCACCGCCGCCCCCGACATGAGCCAGGAGAGCACCGCGCCCAAGGGCCGGATGGGCATGCCGGTCAGCGGCAACATCATCCGCGACTACGAGAAGGGCAAGAATGACGGCATCGATATCGCCGCCGCCCCCGGCACGGCGGTCAACGCCGCCGCCTCCGGCACGGTCGCCGCGATCACCGAGGACACCAACGGCGTGCCGATCATCGTGGTCAAACACCCCGACAACCTGCTGACGGTCTATTCCAACGTGGGCGGCGTGGCGGTCTCCAAGGGCGACAGCGTCAGCCGCGGCCAGAAGCTTGCCGAGATCCGCAGCGACGGCACGGCTGCGGTGCATTTCGAGGTGCGCGAAGGCTTCGATTCGGTCGATCCGGGGCCGTATCTGCAGTAGGCGACAGGGTTAAGGGGCTCTGCCCCTAGCGTTGAATTTCCATCGGAAATTCAACGTCTCCCCCGGGATATTTTGACCAAGAAGAAGCTGGGCGATGCCTCTAGAGGGCGACGCCCCGGCGGCCCGCGAGATCTGTGAAATACTGCCACGCCACCCGGCCCGAGCGGGCGCCGCGCGTGGCCTGCCACTCGATCGCCTCGGCGCGCAGGGTGGCCTCGTCGATCTCGACGCCGTAGGCGTCGCAATAGCCCCGGATCATCGACAGGTACTCGTCCTGATCGCAGGGGTGAAAGCCCAGCCACAAGCCGAACCGGTCCGACAGCGACACCTTCTCCTCGGTGGCTTCCGAGGGGCTGATCGCGGTGGAACGCTCGTTCTCGATCATGTCGCGCGGCATCAGGTGGCGGCGGTTCGACGTGGCATAGAACACCACGTTCTCCGGCCGGCCCTCGATCCCGCCATCCAGAACCGCCTTGAGCGATTTGTAATGCTGATCGTCATGGGAAAAGCTCAGGTCGTCGCAGAACAGCAGGAACCGCTCCTCCGCGTCCCGCAGAAGCCCCAGAAGCCGCCCGACGCTGGTCAGGTCCTCGCGCTGCAACTCCACGATCTTCAACGGCGCGCCCTCGGCCCTGACGGCGGCGTGCACCGCCTTCACCAGCGAGGATTTCCCCATCCCCCGCGCGCCCCAGAGCAGCGCGTTGTTGGCCGGCAGGCCACGGGCGAACTGGCGGGTATTCTCCAGAAGCGTATCGCGCGACCGGTTGATGCCGACCAGAAGCGCCATGTCGATCCGGTTGACCTGCGGCACCGGCACCAGCCGGTCCGGGTCCACATGCCAGACAAAGGCGTCGGCGGCGCCGAAATCGGGCGCCTCCAGCGGTGCCGGGCTCATCCGCTCCAGCGCCGCGGCGATCCGCTCCAAGGGCTCGGTCACGACTTGTCCCCCCGGTCCTCCGGGTCGCCGTCCTCGTCCTCGAACTCGGCCAGCAGCGGGTCGTCCTCGTCGATATCCCCGTCGATATCCTCGTCATCCTCTTCGAACCACGCGCCCTCGGCCTTCAGTTTCTCGATGCGCTTGCGCTCGACCCGGCCGACAAGGAAGATGGAAATCTCGTACAGCCCATAGACCACCACGAACAGGATCACCTGCGTGATCACATCCGGCGGAGTCACCAGCGCGGCCAGCACCAGAATGCCGACCACCGCATATTTCCGCATGGTCCGCAGCCCCTCGGCCCCCACCAGCCCCGCCTTGCCCATCAGGGTCAGCAGCACAGGCAACTGAAAGCACAGGCCAAAGGCCACGATGAACTTGATCGTCAGGTTCAGGTATTCCTGCGCCGAGCCCTGGAACACCACCGACAGGCCGGGCCGGTTCTGCGGCGCGCCTTCGGGCACCGCCTGCCCCTCTGCCCCGAATTGCTGGAACCCGAGGAAGAAGTCATAGGCCAGCGGCGTGACCACGTAGAACGCAAACGACGCGCCCAAAATGAACATGAAGGGCGAGGCCAGCAGGAACGGCAGAAACGCCCCCTTCTCCGAGCGGTAAAGCCCCGGCGCCACGAAGCGCCACATCTGGTTCGCAAGATACGGGAAGGCCAGCATGAAGCCGCCCAAGAGCGACACCTTGATCGCCACGAAGAAGCCTTCCTGCGGCTTGATGAAGATCAGGTCGCAATTCTGCCCGCGCTCGGCCAGAACCTGACACAGCGGCGCGGTCAGGAAGTTGAAGATCGGCGTCGCCACGGTAAAGCAGATGATCATGCCGATCAGGAAGGCGACGACGCATTTGATCAGCCGGTTGCGCAGCTCGGCCAGATGCTCGATCAGCGGGGCGGCGCTGTCTTCGATCTCGTCGTCACTGGCATTGCTCATGCCTTGTCCTCGGTCTTACGGGCCGTGGATTTGCGCGCGGCCGGGGTCTTGGTTGTCGATTTGGCGGTGGATTTCGGCGCCGCCTTCGTCGTGCCGGCGCTCTTGGTGCCAGTCTTCGCCGTGGAAGCGGTCTTTGCCGTGGAAGCGGTCTTTGCCGTGCTCTTCTTCGCGGCGGGTTTGGCGGTGGACTTGGCGGCGGGTTTCGCGGCGGTCTTGGCGGAAGACGTGGATTTCGCGGCGGTCTTGGTCCCGGTAGACGCTTTCGACGTCGCTTTCGTGCCCCCCGACTTGACCCCAGCAGTCTTGGCCCCACTCGACTTCGACGTCGCTTTCGCCACCGCGCCGCCTGACGCCGTATCGGCCTCCTTCGCGGCGGCCTCCTCGGCCTCGCGGTCCATGCGCTCCTGGGCCATCTTGCCGGCGCGCTCGCGGATCTTCTCGGCCTGCTCGGCGCGTTCCGGGTCCAGCTCTTTCTTCTGCGGCCCGGCCATGGTTTTCGACGTGAAGCTGTCGGTCGATTTCTTGACCTCGTCCATCGCCGATTTCATCGGGTTGGACGCGGCATTGAGCGAGCGTTTCACGTCGCTCACCCCGGCCTCGTCGGCGGCATCGTTCATCGCCTTCGAGAAGTCGCGCGCCATGCGCTTGGCCTTGCCGACAAAATTGCCCACCGTACGGAACATGCCGGGCAGGTCCTTGGGGCCCACCACGATCAGCGCCACGATGCCGATGAGCAGAAGCTCGGTCCAGCCAAGGTCCAACATTTAAGGGATCAGACCTTGTCTTTTTCTTGTTCGGTCTCGGTCGAAGGGTCGTGCGACGCCTCGGTGCTGGCGTCCTCGATCTCCTTGTTGCCGTCGGAAACCCCCTTCTTGAACGAGGTGATGCCCTTGCCCACCTCCCCCATCAGGGACGAGATCTTGCCGCGGCCGAACAGCACCAGCACCACGACGGCGATCAGAAGAAGGCCCGGAAGGCCGATATTGTTGAGCATGCTTTCTCTCCCA
>JAVJTX010000041.1:0-10547 GCA_040220035.1 Roseovarius sp.
GCCGAATGGCGGCGTCAGGAACGAGGTCTGCAGGTTCACCGCGATCATGATCGTCACCCATTTCGGGTCGAACGTGCCGCCATAGATCACCGGCCCCACGATCGGGATCACGATGTAGATGATCTCGAGGAAATCCAGCACAAAGCCAAGGATGAACAGCACCAGCATCACGATCAGGAACACCGTGAACTCGTTGTCATAGCTCCGCAGGAACTGCTGGATGTAATGCTCGCCCCCGAACGAAATCACCACGAGGTTCAGTAGCTGCGAGCCGATCAGGATGGTGAACACCATCGAGGTCACCTTCGCCGTCTCCCTCACCACCGGCGTCAGAACCCCGCCCGTGAACAGCACCCAGCAGGCAAAGAACAGCCCGAACGCGGCATAGATATAGGCCGCATAGGCGAAGAAGAACGCCATCCATGTGTCAAAGCTCACGTCGGGATTGTTGATCCGCAGGTCGAAATTGATGCCGATCAGGATCGCGAGACCGATGGCCAGCGTGGCAAAGATGATGATCTTGCCCGAGCGTTCCTCGTCCCGCAGCTTGCGATACGCCGCCAGCATGATCGCACCCGCCGCGCCAAGGGCGGCCGCCGGTGTCGGGTTGGTGATCCCGCCAAGGATCGAGCCCAGCACCGCCACGATCAGGATCAGCGGCGGAAAGACCACCCGGATCAGCTCGTTCTTCGACAGCCGAATGGCGGCATGAACACAGCCATAGATCGCCAGCGCATAGGGTATCAGAAGCACCATCAGCGATCCGCCCGCACTCCATTGCGGCCCGATCAGCAGGATATCCACCAGAAGGCCCAGAACGATCCCCACGGCCCCCACGATCAGCGGCGCCGGGCTGGCCGAGGGCATGACCCCCCGCGCCACCGCCAGCACCAGCGCGAACATCAGCAGGATCGTCGCCACGCCCGTACCAATCGGCGCCGCGTTGGCGATCTTCGCCGTGCGTTTCTCGGCCCTCTCCTCTTCGGTCAGCTGATGCGCCTCGGTCACGCCGCCGGACTCGTCGATCGCGGCCTGCTCGGCCACGGCCCTGTCCCATGCCGCCTGCCCGTGCAGGTCGATCATCGCCTCCTGACAGTCAGGGCCGACATTGGTGCGCAGACTGGCCGATTCTCCCCGGTCGGAATAGCGGTCGACACTCAGGCTCTGAGACCCGATCACCCCGAATTCGGAAAACGCCAGCAACCCCGCGACCAGCGCGACCGGCACGCCTATGAACCACGTAAAGCCCTCGCCGCGCGTGATCGGCTCGGCATTGGTCGCGCCGAGATCTTCGACGGCGGGCGCCTTCGACGGGTTGAACAGCGCATAGCCAAAGGCATAAAGCGCATAGAGCAGCGCCAGCAAAATGCCCGGCAACAGCGCCGCCTGAAACAGCGTGCCCACCGACACCACCGCCGGCTCACCCAGAAACGTCAGCGCATCCGAACACCCGGCTTCGATCGCCCGGTTCTCCTGCGCCACGGAATACAAATCCCCCGCCAGCGTACCCAGCAGCACGATCACGATCGACGGCGGAATGATCTGCCCCAGCGTCCCCGAGGCGGCGATCACGCCCGTGGCGATCTCGGGGCTGTAATTGTGCCTGAGCATGGTGGGCAGACTGAGCAAGCCCATGGTCACCACCGTCGCCCCCACGATCCCGGTCGAGGCAGCGAGGAAGGCCCCCACGACAACCACCGAAACGGCCAGACCGCCGGGCAGCGGGCCGAACACCCGCGCCATCGTGGTCAGCAGGTCATTGGCGATCTTCGAGCGTTCCAGCGTGATGCCCATCAGCACGAACATCAGCACCGCCAGCAGCGTCTCGATCGACTGGCCCGCCAGCACGCGCTCGTTGATCCGGTTCACGATGAACGAGATGTTCCGGTCCAGTGCCGTTTCCCAGCCACGGTCAAAGACCGGCATGCCGATGCGTGGCAAATCCGGGTATCGGAAGACCGATACGCTCTCGGCCTTCACCCCGTTCTGGATCAGGTCCCTGTAGGCCTGCGACGAGGTGTCGATGGCCTGGTGAATAAGCAGCCCCGCACTGTCGAGCGCCGCGATGATCGCGAACGAGATCACCCCCGCCCCGCCGATGGCGAACGCCACCGGAAAGCCCGACAGAATGCCCCCGAAGAGGCACAGGAACACGATGATCAGGCCGACCTCGACGCCATCAAGTCCGAAAAGCATTGTCCCCTGCCCCCTTAATGCGTGCCTTCAAAGGCTTCTTCGCCCTCGCCAAGCGTATCCTTGTCGAGGTACTTGTTTTCGCTCTCCGGCCCTTCCTTCCATTCGAGATACGACCGGTAGAAGAACGCGACGGCATGGATAAAGATCATGCCCGCAAAGGCCACCAGCAGGATCTTGAACAGGAAGTAACCGTTGAACCCGTTGGGGCTGAAGCCGATCGTCTCGACGTTCCAGCGCACGGCCCGCGCCTTCATCATCAGCCGTTCGAGCGTGTCCGAGGCCGACGGCTTGGGCGTGATCAGATGCCGCCAGAGGAAATACCAGCCATACATCCAGATCAGGATCGCCATCGGCAGCATGAACAGCAGGCTGCCCAGCATGTCGATCACCCGCTTGGTGCGATAGCTCACCGCCGAATAGATCAGGTCGACCCGCACATGCCCGCCCTGCACGAAGGTGTAGGTACAGCACAGCGCGACCACCATCGCGTTGTAAAGCTTCAGCTCCTCGGCCCACCAGCTGATATCCATCTCCAGCGGAATACCGAACCCGATCGAGATGTCGGGCCGGGCAAAGATGCGCTGGATGAACACGATGATCACCTGCTGCAGCACCATGATCAGCCCCGCCCAGGCAAAGAACCGGCCCACCACGTTGGCAAAGCCTTCCATCACCCGGACACAGCCCCACATGACGCTGTTCTTCCAGATACCGACAGCGGTCAGGATCAGGATCGCGGTAAAGACGACAAAGAAGAGCTCGGTCGATCCGCCATAATAGACGAAGCGCATGATCGCTTCCTTGTCCGACCAGTCAAGCCAGAGCGTCGGATGGCTGATCGCATAGAAAAAGTTGTAGAAGGCCAGGCCGATATTCTGGAAGAACCAGGCGACTGCATCCAGCATCGCTCCCCCCGGGACTGTTGAACGGGCCGCTAGCCCAAATGGTGGCGGGCCCCGCCCGGGGACCCGCCTTTTTTGTCAGGCTTGAGCCCGATCAGATACCGACGACGCGGTTACGCTGACGGGTGAACTCGTCTTCCGAACGGCTGATCCATTCGGCCGAGCTGCGCAGCGATTCCATGTAGCTTTCGTGGAAGCGTGCGTACATCTCGTCGCCCATCGGCTCCTGCGTGACTTCCTCGGCGGCGGTGCCGAACGCATCCCAGACCGACTCGGGGAATTCGCGGATCTGAACGCCGCCCGACTGCAGGCGTTGCAGCGCGGCCGAGTTGTTGGCCATGAACAGCGACATCGTCCAGAGGTTCGAGGCCCGCGCGGCCTGGCTCACGATTTCCTTCTGCGCGGCACTCAGTTCCTCGTACACGTCGAGGTTCATGTTCAGGTTCAGGTTCGGGCCCGGCTCGTGGAAACCGGCGGTATAGTACATCTTGGTGATTTCCTGGAAACCGGCCTTCTCGTCGGCCCACGGTCCGATCCACTCGGTCCCGTCGATCGCGCCCGAGGACAGCGCCTGGTACACTTCGGCGCCCGGCAGGTTCTGAACGCTCGCGCCCAGCTTGCCCAGCACCTGGCCACCCTGGCCCGGCATCCGGAAACGCAGGCCCTGAAAGTCTTCGGGACCGTTGATTTCCTTGCTGAACCAGCCGCCCGACTGCGGACCGGTATTGCCTGCCGGGAAGGATTTCAGGCCAAAGATACCGTACAGCTCGTCTGCCATATCGGCGCCGCCGTCATGGTAGTACCAGTTGTTGAATTCCTGGAAATTCATGCCGAACGGCACCTGGCTGAAGAACGACAGCGCCGGGTGCTGACCCATGAAGTAATAATCGACCCCGTGATACAGGTCCGCCTGGCCCGACGACACCGCGTCGAACACTTCGAACGCGCCAACCAGCTCGCCCGCTGCCTTGAGGTCGACGGTCAGGTTGCCGTCGCTCATCGCGGTGATGGCGTCGGCACAGTACTGGGCACTGTCATGCACCCCGGCCAGACCCCGGCCCCACGTGGTGACCATGGTCAGCGTGCGGTTGCCCTGGGCATAGGCCGGCGCGGCAAGCGCGGACGCGGCGGCCGCGCTGCCCCCGAGTGCGGAATTTTTCAGAAATGAACGACGATCCATGTGGTGTTTCCTCCCGATAGAATTTGAGCGCCGCGGGCTCTTGGCGTCCCGCGCGCGGATCGTTTCAAGTGGGCCGACCCTAGCGTGCGAGGGGCGTCATGGGAATACCGAGTTCTGCGTAGAAACGTGGCCCCCTCTCGGAATTCACGCCTAATAATCAGGCTTTGGGCCACCGCGACGATATGAGTCTGTGCATCGGGAACGATTCGCTATATCGATTCGCCATGCAGGCTTTACACGACAGACTCCGGCTCAACTACGGGCAGAAACTGTTCCTTGTCGCCACGCTGCCGCTCGTTGTCGCGGCCGTCCTGATCTCGGTGATCGTGACCCTGCAATCACGCCAGCTCGCCGAACGCGAAATCCACAACCTCGAGGCCCAGCTGATCGCCGCCAAGCGCGACGAGCTGAAAAACTACATGTCGATCGCGCGCACCGCCTTCATCAACATCTACGGGCGCGCCGCCCCCGATGACGAAGCGGCAAAGCTCGCGGTCACCCAGATCCTCTCGGCCATGATCTACGGGCAGGACGGCTATTTCTTCGTCTTCGACTACGACGGCACCAACCTCGTCAGCCCGCGCCGGACCGAACTCATCACCCGCAATTGGACCGGCCTCGAGGACGAGAACGGCACACCGATCACCGACGAGTTGATCCACCTTGCCCGCACCGGCGGCGGCTATCACAGCTACGAATGGCCCAAACCCTCGACCGGCGAGACCGCGACGATGATCACCTACGTCATCGGCCTGCAGGACTGGCGCTGGGCCATCGGCACCGGCGTCTTCGTCGATGACGTGGTGGCCACCGTCAACGCCGCGCGCGCCGGGGTCGAAACCCGCATCCGGCGCACCTTCCTCTGGATCGGCGGCATCACCTTCGTTGCCCTGCTGCTGGTCTTCGTCACCGGCCTCTTCATCAACATCCGCGAACGCCGCCTCGCCGACGCCAAGCTCAAGAAACTCACCCAGCGGGTCTTCGACGCGCAGGAGGAAGAGCGCGGCCGCGTCGCCCGCGAACTCCATGACGGGATCAGCCAGATCCTCGTCGGCGTCCGCTACGCGCTCGACACCACCCGCCGGCGGATGGCGGCGGGCGACACCCGCGCCGCCGACAATCTCGACAAGGGCATCGCCTATCTCTCCGGCGCCATTCAGGAAGTTCGCCGCATCAGCCGCGACCTGCGCCCCGGCGTGCTCGACGATCTGGGCCTCGGCCCGGCGCTGAAGGCGCTGATCGAGGATTTCGGCCAGCGCACCGGCACCGAGATCGAATTCGACACCGTGGTCTTCCGCAACCGGCTCGACGGCGATGCCAAGATCGCCCTCTACCGTGTCGCACAGGAGGCGCTGACCAATGTCGAACGCCACGCCGAGGCCACCCGCGTGTCGATCGACCTGCGCGGCCACGCCCGCGGCGCCACCCTGCGGATCTCCGACAACGGCCGCGGGCTCGACCAATCGGGCCGCCCCGACAACGCCGCCAATGGCGGGCTCGGCCTGCGCAACATGCAGGAACGCATCGAACAGCTTGACGGCACGCTCAGAATATTGTCCAGCAAGTCCGGCACGGTGATCGAGGCCTCTGTTCCCCTCACCCACCTCCTGCCGCCGCAGGAACGTAACTCTACCAGCTCCAAGGCCAGTGCATGACCGACACGCCCACCCGCATCGTCATCGTCGACGATCACCCGATGGTCGCAGAAGGCATCCAGTCGATCCTCGAAAGCTATGACGACGTTCAGGTGATCGCCACGCTCTCGACCGGCCAGCAGATCATCGACAACGTCGAGGCGCTCCAGCCCGACGTGTTCCTGCTCGACCTCAACATGCCCGGCATCGGCGGACTCTCGACCACCGAGATCATCCTCGAACGCCGCCCCGAAACGCGTATCCTGATCCTGTCGATGCATGACAGCCCCGAATACATCACCTCGGCGCTCTCCCACGGCGCCGTGGGCTACGTCTTGAAGGACGTGCCCACCGAGGAAATCAAACGCGCCATCGACGCGGTCATGGCCGGCCGCCGCTACCTCTGCACCGGCGCCCAAGGCTCCCTCACCCCGCGCGAAGGCGGGTTGCGCGACCAGCTCACCAACCGCGAACAGACCATCCTGCTGCAACTGGCCCAAGGCCGCTCGAACCGCGAAGTGGCGCTCGACCTCGACATCTCGATCCGCACCGTCGAAACCCACCGCAAGAACATCAAGAGCAAGCTCGGCATCAGCTCGACCGCCGGCCTCACCCGCTATGCCATGGAACACGGCATGCTGCAGGGCACGGGCGTGTCGCTTTAGCGGGCGCAACCGGGTCGATGGCCCCTGTTACGCAGAACCTCCGCGTAGAGCCCAAGTCGGACATCGTATGGACGGTCAAGCTTTGAACGTCTCCATCCCGCCTTCCAACAGCTTCAAGAGCTCATCTGAAACGGGCGACGGCTTGCCCAAGTCGAATACACGCAGATCAATCCCGATATCCGCAACCGGCCTGACCACTATCTCGGCATTTTCCGCTTCAAAAAAGCAAACGCCTGCGCCCAGATCAGCCGGTGCGCCAAAGCAACGGCATGCTTCATCGTAAAACGCCTCAGCATCCGATGAGACCGAACTCAGCGCGCGACCTTCCTTCGTCACTCGCTGCCCGAAGAAGCGAAGCGCAAAGGAAATGAGGCTGACATCCCCATAAGGGCTACGCACCAGTTCCGTCTGCCCCTTGGATCTGCGCAGCGCATAGTTTGCCGTCGGACAGGGTGAATGCGCTTGCCGTGATGCCAGAATTGAAAAATATGATCGCGACTTACGGGTTTCCATGAAACTGAGCCCTTCGAACGAAGGGTCGATGTCGTTCAAATCCCTTAATTCAAGGTGATACTGGCAGGGATCCGTCGGCTTCACTTTCCCTTTGTCACCGGCCAGTGTCTCGAAATCTCCGCTGGCGGCGACATCCGCGATGAAACCCAGAAACGACGTAACCTCCTGCCCGAGCGGAGCTTTGAAAACGGTTTCTGCCTCCTGCCAAAACTCCGCACGCTTGTCCGTTAGGGGGATCGCAACACCGTGGCGCGCCTCCACCATGTCACGTAGCGCAGTGAAGTGCCCGTCGTGATCGTTGGCATCCAATCCCGAAAAAAACCCCACTATAAAGCACCTTTGCTACGTCGTGATTGAAGGTCCGCTGGTTTCACGGCTCGGTCTTCAGCAACTTTCCAAACGCAATATGCATCTCTCGATCGCTGTCGGACATCGTGTCGCCTATGCGCCAAGTGGTGATGCGCAGCGTTCTCGTCGGGCCCACAGAGACCGTATTCACATAGATATTGGATCGGCCGTTCAAAGAGCCGCGGGCGGCGTAAACAATGTTGCCGCTTGCCACCGTTCCGGCCTGCAACAGCGCAAAATCCTCGGTTTCCTCGCTGTCTGCCTTGGCCATGAGACGTGCGGCGCGCTCGCTTTCCAAGCCGTCATTCGTGCCCCCGTCAAAAACTCTGACGCTACCGGCAAAATCATCTGCGGTATTGTAAAAGACGAAGCTATCGCCCGTGTCGTCACGCAACTCCCATGACGTGTCGGCCACACATATAGAAAGACCCAGCGGCTCGTTAAGCGGCATACAGGCAAAAGCGGGTCTCAAAGGCAGGCACAGAACGCACATCAAGAGCACGGCCTTCCGAAGGCCGGCTTTCCCGAGAATGGCTTTCAAGATCGACATGAGAATTGACGTGCTTTCGCATATTCAAAAACAGCTTGGGGGTTTCCGGCTATCATCATCGAAATCCCCCGGCAATCCGCACGGCCAGTTGGACACAAAGCAAGCAATCGCACACAAACTGCTACGCTTTCCGGCCCATACCGCGGAAAGCCGTGCATCCTCCCCAAAAAAGAAGCCCCGGTGCCGTAAAACACCGGGGCCACGTCTCATAATCTCATAAGGCTCAGCCGACCAGCCCGCCATCCTCGCGCCGGACCACGATCACCGAGGAGCGCGGCAGCTTGCCTTCGCCATCCGGGAATGGCGCGTCGGGGTGCTGGATGCCCACGAACATCGCCGTCCGGTCCGCCGACCACGTCAGCCCCGTCACCTCCGAGCCCTTGGGCCCGGTCATGAACCGCGCGATCTCGCCCGTCACCGGGTCGCCCGCCAGCATCTGGTTGTTGCCCATGCCCTCGAACTCGCCTTCGTTGCTGTCATCGCCATCCGTCTGGATCCAGACGATGCCGGAACTGTCGAATGCCATCCCGTCGGGCGAGTTGAACATGTTGCCGCCCGTGACGTTCTCCGACCCGCCATAGACGTTCTGGTAAACCTCCGGGTTCCCCGCCATCACGTAGAGATCCCAGTCGAACGTGTCGGCCGCATGGTCATCCTCATGCGGCCGCCAGCGCACGATCTGGCCGTAATTGTTGGTCTCGCGCGGGTTCGGCCCGTTCACCGGCGTCTCATCCCCGCCCGCATTGGGCTTCACGCCCCGGTTCTTGTTGTTGGTCAGGCAGCAATAGGCCTCGACCGCATGGGGGTTGGCCGCGATCCACTCGGGCCGGTCCATCGTCGTGGCCCCGACCGCCGAGCCCGCCATCCGGGCAAAGATCAGCACCTCCGCCGCGCTCTCCATGCCCGTGCTCTCGGGCGTCAGCGCCAGCCACTCGCCCGTGCCGTCATCGTTGAACTTCGCGGCATAAAGCGTGCCCTCGTCCAGCAGCCCCTCGGTCGCGCCCCCCGGCGCATAGGCCTTGTCCGAGACAAAGCGATACATGAACTCGCCCCGCTCATCATCGCCCATATAGACCACCACGCGCCCATCCGGCGCCAGCACCACCGCCGCATTCTCATGCTTGAACCGGCCCAGCCCGGTATGCTTGACCGGCGTGCTCTCCGGATCGGCGGGGTCGATCTCAACCACCCAGCCCGCGCGATGCGGCTCATGCGGGGTCTTCGCCGTGTCGAACCGCTCATCCCACTTGTGGTAATCATAGCCCCAGCCATCGGCGCCGATCCCGTAACGCTCATACCCTGCCTGCACCGCCTCCGGCACATCGCCCTCGGCCGTCGCGCCGAAATACCCGTTGAAATTCTCTTCACAGGTCAGATACGTGCCCCACGGCGTCTTGCCAGAGCCGCAATTGTTGAACGTGCCAAGGCTCTCGGCCCCGCTCGGGTCGGCCTCCGTCTTCAACAACTCATGCCCCGCCGCCGGGCCGGCAATCCTCATCGGGCTCAGATGCGTGATCCGCCGGTTATACGGGCTGTCGACCACGACGGCCCAGCCGCCCTCGCCCTTCTCGACCTCCATTACCGTCACGCCCTGCAGCTTCTGCAGCTTGCGCACGTCGTCGAGGCTGGCGGGCACGCCCTCCTCACTCTGCGGCAGGTTGATGTCGCGGTTGGTGTATTCGAGGTTCACCGCGATCAGCTCGTGACCGTCATGCACGAAGCTTTCCATCCCGTCGGTATTCTCGCCAAAAACCCGATCGGCGCTCCCGGCATCGCCACCGGTTGCCTGATCGAACTCCGGCGCGTCCGAAAACAGCGGATCGCCCCAGCGCACCAGCACGTCCCACTTGTACCCCTCGGGCACATGCACCGTGGCATCGGTCTGCGCCGCGATCGGGGTGAAGGCAAAGCGCGACACCTCCATCGCCTCGGCGGCCGAGCCCAGAAACTGCGCCGTCCCCATCGCCGCCGCACCAGAGCCGAAGGCCACGACACCGCCAAGAAAGCCGCGCCGCGAGAGCGCCCGCTCGACCACCTCGTCAAACTCGCAATCATCGGGGCGCGGGTCGTTCAACTCGTCCCACTCGTCGGCGGATATCCGGTTCAGGTCTACGTCTTTCATGGCTGGCATCTCCCTTGGCTCAAAGACAGTCTGTCACTCTCTTCGCCATCGGTGATTCCTGTAAAATCCGTATGTCTCTTTTCAAACTAATCGGGCAGCGCGCGCATAATTACGCCACCTGATACCCGATCCTTGCGCACTCCCCCCGTTTCAAACCCGCTGCCGCGCAACATCCGAAAAGAAAACCCGCCACCCTGCGACACTTTTTTCACAAATCGCCGATCTCAGCGGTTGACGGGTCCCATCCCTCGCCATAATGTCCCGCGCACGCAGTTAGGAGCTTCCGATGTTCGGACCGATCGTAATTCTGGTAGGTAAATGGCGCATGGGCCGGTAACGGACACCATAACGGTACCCCATGCGCCCCCGAAAATCGGGGGCTTTTTTATGCGCAGCGACAGACACGTCATAAACGGAGCAAATCAAGATGACACGTC
>JAVJTX010000042.1:0-12712 GCA_040220035.1 Roseovarius sp.
CCCGACGCAACAGATGATCTTCGCCTGGATGCCGTGGGTGTTCATGTTCATGCTCGGCAGCTTCGCCAGCGGGCTGGTCCTCTACTGGATCGCGAACAACACCATCACCTTCGCCCAGCAATACCTGATCATGCGCAGCCAAGGCTACAAGCCGGATGTATTCGGGAACATCAAGTCGAGCTTCAAGAAGCGGGCGAAAGCCAAGGAAGACAGCAAAAAGCCCAATAAATCCGGGGGCAAGTGATGGCCACGGTCGCCGCGCTCTGGCGTCACCCGATCAAGGGACACGGGCGCGAAACGCTGGAGCGGGTCACCCTGACCGAGGGCCAGACCATGCCATTTGACCGGCGCTGGGCCGTTGCCCACGAGGCGGCCCGCGCCGACGGCTCGGCCTGGGCCCCCTGCGCCGAGTTCTCGCGCGGCGCCAAGGTGCCGGCGCTGATGGCCATCGACGCATCCACCGACGAGGCCGCCGGCACGGTCACCCTCACCCATCCCGACCGGCCCGACCTCACCTTCGACCCCGACATTGAGGCGCGCGCCTTCCTTGACTGGGTCCGCCCGCTCATGCCGGAAAACCGCGCCCAGTCCACCCGCATCGTCCGGGTCGAGGGGCGCGGCATGACCGACAGTGATTTCCCCTCCATCAGCCTGATCAACCTCGCCTCGAACGACGCGCTGGCAGCTGAGATGGATCAGGACCTCTCGCCGCTGCGCTGGCGCGGGAACATCCACCTTGCCGACCTGCCGGCATGGGCGGAATTCGACTGGGTCGGCCGCACCCTCCGTATCGGCACCGCCGAGCTGAAGGTGCGCGAACCCATCGTCCGCTGCCTCGCCACCACCGCCAACCCGGCCACCGGCGCGCGCGACGCCGACACGCTGGGCGCCCTCAAATCGTTCCACGGCCATCAGGATTTCGGCCTCAACGCCGTCGTCACCCGGACCGGCGAAATCGCCACGGGCGACTCGGTCGAGCCCCTCTGATGGCGCTCCCCTTCCCCCTCGCCCCCGAGCCCGATCAGCACACATCAGAGACGGGCCGCAAGCTCTTTGCCGGGCCGGTCGATTTCGTCAAGGGCGTGGTCGCCATGTCCGGCCTGCCCCCCGCCGACCGGGCCGAGGTCTGCTTTGCCGGGCGCTCGAACGTGGGCAAATCCTCCCTGATCAACGCGCTCACCGGGCGCAAGGCACTGGCGCGCGCCTCCAACACGCCGGGCCGGACGCAGGAAATCAACTACTTCGCCCTGGGCGAGAGCCATTACCTCGTCGACCTGCCCGGCTATGGCTATGCCAACGCCCCCCTGCCCAAGGTCGCGGCATGGCAGGCGCTGCTCAAGCAATACCTCTCCGGCCGCGCCACCCTGCGCCGCGCCTTCGTGCTGATCGACGCCCGCCACGGCATCAAGGAGGTCGACGAGGAAATCCTCTCCCTCCTCGATTCCGCCGCCGTCACCTTTCAATGCGTCCTGACCAAGGCCGACAAGGTGAAAGCCAACGATCGCGACCCGATGCTGGCACAGGTCCGCGCCAAGCTGGCCAAACACCCCGCCGCCTTCCCCGAGATCATTCTGACCTCCAGCGAAAAGGGTGACGGCATCGCCACGCTGCGCGCCACCATCGCCGGGGTCGGCTGAGCCGCCCGTCCCGGCCCCCGTTCTAGGCCCGTGTCGTCCCAATTTACGACTCCAAATGAGAACAAAACGTGAATATACTCCCCGGATCATGTTCACCGAGCTCTCCGCCACCTCCAACTTCACCTTCCTGACCGGCGCCTCCCACCCCGAGGAATACATCCGCCGGGCGGCCTTTCTCGGCCTGCCGGCGCTGGCCATCGCCGACACCAATTCCGTGGCCGGCATCGTCCGCGCCCATACAGAGGCGCGCGAGATCGCCCGCCAGATCGCCGAACGCCACGCGCTCGAATCGCAAGACGGCCCCATCGGCCCGCCCGCCCCCGATCCGCAGCCGCCCGCCTGGGCCAACACGCCCCGCCTCATCCCCGCCGCCCGCCTCTGCCTCTCCGAAGGGGTCGAACTCACCGCCCTGCCGCGCGACCGCACCGGCTGGGCCCGGCTCTGCCGGCTGATCAGCACCGGCCGCCTGCGTGCCGAAAAGGGCACCTGCCGCCTGACCATCCCCGACCTCCTCGAAAACGGCGGCCACATGGCCCTCCTCCTCCACCCGCCCGGGCGCCAGAACACGCGCGACTGGGCCCGCAATGCCCGCCGCCTCATCCGCCGCTTCGGTCCCGACATGCACCTCGTCATCTCCCCCCGCTACGACGGACAGGATGCGGCCCGCTTCGACACGCTCGCCGACCTCGCCCGCCGCCTCGGCCTGCCCACCATCGCCTCGGCCGCGCCGATGATGCACCACGCCCGCCGCCGCCGGCTTGCCGACGTGCTCACCGCCATCCGCACAGGCCGCCGGGTGGAAAGCCTTGGCCGCGACGCGCTGGCCAACGGCGAATGCCGCCTGCGGTCAGAACCCGAAATGCTCCGCCTCTTCCCCGGCCACGAAGACGCCGTGCACCGCGCGGGCCAGCTTGCCGAAACCCTCGCCTTCTCCCTCGACGAACTGCGCTATGAATACCCAAGCGAGCTCTCCGACGGCGAAACCCCCGCCAGCCGCCTGCGCCGCCTTGCCTATGAGGGGCTGCGCTGGCGCTACCCCTACGGCGCGCCGGAAAAGGTGCGCAACATGCTCGAACACGAACTGGCCCTCATCGCCAAGCTGAAATACGAGCCCTATTTCCTCACCGTCAACGACGTGGTCGCCTTCGCCCGCTCCCGCGACATCCTCTGTCAGGGGCGCGGTTCGGCGGCCAACTCGGTGGTCTGCTACTGCCTCGGCGTCACCAGCGTCTCGCCCGAAACCGGCACCATGGTCTTTGAACGCTTCGTCTCCGAGGCCCGCAACGAGCCCCCCGATATCGACGTCGATTTCGAACACGAACGCCGCGAGGAGGTGATCCAGCACATTTACGAGCGCTACGGCCGCCACCGCGCCGGGCTCTGCGCCACGGTCATCCACTACCGCGGCAAGCGGGCGATCCGCGAGGTCGGCGCTGCCATGGGCCTGTCACAAGACACCGTCGGCGCCCTGTCGTCACAGCTCTGGGGCTTCTTCGCCGCCGGCACCCTCGAACGCCAGCGGCTTCAGGAAATCGGCCTCGACCCCGACGACACCCGCCTGCGCCAGACCATGGACCTCATGCGCGAGATCGAAGGCTTCCCCCGCCACCTCTCCCAGCACGTCGGCGGCTTCGTCATCACCGAGGGGCGGCTCGACGAACTGGTGCCGATCGAGAACGCCACCATGGAAAACCGCACCGTCATCTGCTGGGACAAGGACGATATCGACAGCCTCGGCATCCTCAAGGTCGACGTGCTGGCCCTCGGCATGCTCACCTGCATCCGCAAGGCCTTCACCCTCCTGCAACAGCACCACGGGCTGAACTACACCCTCGCCACCCTCCCGCCCGAAGACCCGGTCGTCTACGACATGCTCTGCGTGGCCGACAGCATTGGCGTCTTCCAGGTGGAAAGCCGGGCGCAGATGAACTTCCTCCCCCGGATGCGGCCGCGCTGTTTCTACGACCTCGTCATCGAGGTCGCCATCATCCGCCCCGGCCCGATTCAGGGCGACATGGTCCACCCCTATATCCGAAGGCGAAACGGCGAGGAGGCCGTCGAATTTCCCTCCGACGAACTGGGCCAGGTCCTCGGCAAGACCCTCGGCGTGCCGCTCTTTCA
The DNA here is from genome assembly GCA_040220035.1 of Roseovarius sp. Taxonomy (GTDB): domain Bacteria; phylum Pseudomonadota; class Alphaproteobacteria; order Rhodobacterales; family Rhodobacteraceae; genus Roseovarius. The sequence goes on from JAVJTX010000042.1 coordinate 3,759, forward strand.
AGAACAGGCGATGCAGATTGCCATCACCGGCGCGGGCTTCACCCCCGAGGAGGCCGACCGCCTCCGCCGCTCGCTCGCCACCTTCAAGAAAAACGGCTCGGTCAGCGAATTCCGCACCCGGTTCCTCAGCGGCATGGCAAAGAACGGCTACGATGCCGACTTTGCCGAACGCTGCTTTTCCCAGATCGAGGGCTTCGGCTCCTACGGCTTCCCCGAAAGCCACGCGGCCTCCTTCGCGCTGCTGGTCTATGCCAGCGCATGGATCAAGCGCCACCACCCCGCCGTCTTCGCCTGCGCACTGCTCAATTCCCAGCCAATGGGCTTCTACGCCCCGGCCCAGATCGTCCGCGACGCCCGCGAACACGAGGTCGAGGTGCGGCCCGTCTGCGTGCAATCAAGCTACTACGACAACGTGCTCGAACCGAACGAACGCGGCGACCTCGCCCTCCGCCTCGGCTTTCGCCAGATCAAGGGCCTGTCCGAGGAAGACGCGGGCTGGATCACGGCGGCCCGCGGCAACGGCTATACGCAAGTCGCCGACATCTGGCGCCGCGCCGGTGTGCCGCCGGCCACCCTCACCCGGCTGGCCGAGGCCGACGCCTTCGCCGAACTGGGCCTCACCCGGCGCGAGGCCCTGTGGGAGGCCAGCGCGCTCGCCGGTGACAAGCCCCTGCCCCTCTTCGCCGGCGACATGGAAGGCGAGGCGATCTATGAGCCCACGGCCCACCTGCCGCAGATGACGCTGGGCGAGGAGGTGGTCGAGGATTACGTCGCCACGCGGCTGTCGCTCAAGGCGCACCCGGTGGCGCTCCTGCGCCATCTCCTGACGCCGCCGCATATGGCGGGCCGGGGAAATTGAGTATTTTTGGAAAGATGAAAGCCGGGGCGCGGCGCATGGGCCCGCCCCGGCAGCGCCCATAGGGCTTACATATCGGCCAGAAGGCCTTCGCCCGCCGACACTTCGCAGGTGCCGGGGCTGTCCTCGAGGTTCAGCACGCTGACCTTGCCATCCTCGACCAGCATCGCGTAGCGCTTCGAACGATCGATCAGGCCCGCGGGCGGGGCCGAGAACTCCATGCCCAGCGCCTTGGTGAACTTGGCCTCCGGATCGCCCAGCATGGTGATGCCGGCATCCGACGCACCGGTCGCCTCGCCCCAGTTGCCCATCACGAACGGGTCGTTCACGCTGACGCAGATGATCTCGTCCACGCCCTTCTCGGCAAACTGATCCTTGGTACGGATGAAGCTCGGCACATGGGCCGAATGGCAGGTGGGCGTGAACGCTCCCGGCACCGCAAAGATCACAACCTTGCGGCCATCGGTTTTCGAGGAAAGCTCGACCGGTTCGGGCCCTTCGCCCCCCATCTGAACCAGCGTTGCATCGGGAAGCTTGTCGCCAACGGTAATCGTCATTGTCGCATCCTGTCTATCAATTGCGTTTCCTTCGGGGGTAGATATAGGGTCACGTCGACAAACTGACCATGATAAATCGGGAGGATCGGGCATGCCCGGCATAGTCGTGATCGGAGCGGGGCAGGCAGGCGCCTCACTGGTGAGCAAACTGCGCGCGCTCGGCTACGAGGGCCCCATCACCCTGATCGGCGAGGAGCACGTTCCCCCCTACCAGCGCCCGCCGCTGTCCAAGAAATACCTGCTCGGCGAGATGGAACTCGAACGCCTCTTCCTCCGCCCTGAGAGCTTCTATGGCGAGAACGGGATCGACCTGCATCTCGACACCCGCGTCGACGCCATCGACCGGCAAGACAAGGTGGTCATCGCCGGCGGCCAATCCATCCCCTACGAGCATCTCGTGCTGACCACCGGCTCCGTCCCCCGCCGCCTCCCCGGCAGCATCGGCGGAGAGCTGCGCGGCGTCTACGTGGTGCGCGACCTCAACGATGTCGACACGATGGCCCCCGAGTTCGAGGCGGGCAAACGCGTCCTCATCGTCGGCGGCGGCTATATCGGGCTCGAAGCGGCGGCGGTCGCCTCCTCGCGCGGGCTCAAGGTCACGCTGGTCGAGATGGCCGACCGCATCCTCCAGCGCGTCGCCTGCCGCGAAACCTCCGACTATTTCCGCAAGCTGCACACCGATCACGGCGTCGACATCCGCGAAGGCATCGGCCTCGACACCCTCACCGGCGAGGGCCACGTCACCGGCGCCCGCCTCTCCGACGGCACCGAAATCGAGACCGATTTCGTCATCGTCGGCGTCGGCATCACCCCGGCTACCGCGCTGGCCGAGGCCGCCGGGCTCGAGGTCGAAAACGGTATCAAGACAGACGAGCACGGCCGCACCTCCGACCCTTCGATCTGGGCCGCCGGCGACTGCGCCTCCTTCCCCCATGACGGCGCCCGCATCCGACAGGAAAGCGTGCCCAACGCCATCGACATGGCCGAACTGGTGGCCGAAAACATTATGGGCGCCGACAAGGCCTACGTGCCCCAGCCGTGGTTCTGGTCCGACCAGTACGACGTCAAGCTCCAGATCGCCGGGCTCAACACCGGCTATGACCGGGTGATTTCCCGTCCGGGCGAGCATGAGAACGGCGCCTCCTTCTGGTACTACCGGGGCGACACCCTGCTCGCCGTCGACGCCATGAACGAGGCCCGTGCCTACATGGTCGGCAAACGCCTGATCGACGCCGGCAAATCGCCCGACCCCGACGCCATCGAGAATGTCGACACCGACCTCAAGGCACTGCTGAAAGCATGAGGATCATCGGCGGCGCATTCCGCGGCCGCCGGCTTGCGTCGGTGGGCAAGGGCGATGCAGCCGCGCATCTGCGCCCCACCTCCGACCGTGTGCGCGAAAGCCTCTTCAACGTGCTCGTCAACGCCCATGCCGATCGGCTGGAAGACGCCCGCGTGCTCGACCTCTTCGCCGGCACCGGCGCACTCGGGCTCGAGGCGCTCTCGCGCGGCGCCGCCCATGCCACATTCGTCGAAAGCGGCCGCACCGCCCAGAAACTCCTGCGCGAGAACATCCGCCTCTGCGGCGCCGAGGATCAGACCCGCATCCTCCCCCGCGACGCCCGCAAACCCGGCTCCGCGCCCGCGCCCTGCACGCTCGTCTTCCTTGATCCGCCCTATGGCAAAGGCCTTGGCGAACAGGCCCTCACCGCCGCCCTCTCCCAAGGGTGGCTCGCCGAAGGTGCCCTGATCGTCTGGGAAGAAAGCGCCGATATCACGCCCCCCGAAGGCCTGACCCAGATCGACGAACGCCGCTACGGCGACACCGTGATCCGCCTGCTGGAACACGCGCAAACCTGAGCTTCTTCTTGGTCCAAATATCCCGGGGGAGGCGTTGAAACCCATGGGGTTTCAACGTTGGGGGCAGCGCCCCCAATCTCACCCTTTCATCAACTCCGGCAGATCGCCCGTCAGCCCCGCCGCCTCGCGAATGAACCCGCGCCGCAGCCCCGGCATCGCGCCAAGCAGCCCCATCCCGACATCCCGCCCCAGCCGCAGCAGCGGGTTGTCGTTGGAAAACAGCCGGTTCGTTGCATCCGTCACCGCCGCCAGCGTCGCCGTATCGAACCGCCGCCACTGCTGGTAGCGGGCCAAAACGTCGGGCGCCGCGAAATCCTCTCCCCGCCGCGCGGCCTCGGCCAACACCTGCGCCAGCGCGCCCACATCGCGCAGCCCGGCATTCAGCCCCTGCCCCGCAATCGGATGCATCCCGTGCGCCGCGTCGCCGACCAGCGCCAGCCTGTCGGCCACGAAACTGTTGGCGATGGTCAGCCCCAGCGGATAGGTATACCGTCCGCCCTTCAGGCTGATCTGTCCGAGGAAATCACCGAATCGCGGCCGCAGAACCTCGATGAAATCCTCATCGCTCAGCGCGACAAACGCCGCGGCGGTCTCCGCGGTCTCGCTCCACACGATCGAACTCACATTACCCGGCAGCGGCAATATCGCCAGCGGCCCGGCCGGCATGAAGAACTGGTGCGCAACCCCGTGATGCGGCAGCTCATGCGCCACCGCCGCCACCAGCGCCGTCTGCCCATAGCCCCAGCCGGTCCGCCTGATCCCGGCCCTTGCCGCCGTACCCGAGGCCCGCCCGTCGCAACCCACGACCATCCGGCCCGACACACGCTTGCCCGAGGCCAGCGTCAGCGTCACGCCCTGCTTGCTCACCTCCTGCGCCGAAACGCTGTCGGTGATCTGGGTGATGCGCTCGTCCTCGCCCATCGCCTCCAGCAAAGCCCGCCGCAGGAACCGGTCCTCGATCATGTGCCCCATCGGGCCTTCCTCGATTTCGGCATGGTCGAAATGCAGGAAAAAGGGCGACGGCCCCTCCCCCGCGCGCCCGTCCGACACCTTGATCTCCAGCATCGGCTGGGCATGGTCCTCGACCCGCTCCCAGACACCGATCCGCCGCAACAGCCGCACCGAGGCCAGCGCCAGCGCATAGCCCCGCCCGTCGAACGCCGCATCCTTGCGCACAGCCTCCGGCAGCGCGTCGATCACGGTCACGCGGCGCCCAGACTGCGCCAGCGCAAGGGCCAGCGCCGGGCCGTTCAAGCCCCCGCCGACGATCAGGATATCACTCATCTCGCTCATGCCCCTCAATATGGACAGCGCTGCGGGATTGTCCATGCGCCGCACTGCCGCTACGGTCGCTTTCCGAAGACACAGGGCAGAGGAAGAACGGGCATGAAAGACTGGCTGAACATGACGGCGGGCGATCTCGGCCGCGGCATCGGCAAGGGCGAGATCGACCCCGTCACCCTCTGCGACACCTACCTTTCCGCCATCGACGCCCACCCCGCCCGCGATCGCATCTACACCATCGTCACTCATGACCGCGCCCGCGCCGAAGCCAAGGCGGCGAAGGAACGCGCCGACGCCGGGCTGCGTCTCGGCCCGCTCGACGGCGTGCCGGTCAGCTGGAAAGATCTTTTCGACACCGCCGGGTTTGCCACCTGCGCGGGCTCCCGCCTGCTGGAAGACCGCGTGCCCGAACACGACGCCCCCGTGCTGGCCACCGCAACCCGCGCCGGGCTCGTCTGCCTTGGCAAGACCCATATGAGCGAGTTTGCCTTCTCCGGCCTCGGCCTCAACCCGATGACAGCGACGCCCCCCAACATCAACGACCCCGACGCGGTGCCCGGCGGGTCCTCCTCCGGCGCGGCGGCCAGCGTCGCCCACGGCCTCGCCGCCTGCGGCATCGGCAGCGACACGGGCGGCTCGGTCCGGATCCCCTCGGCGTGGAACGACCTCACCGGCCTGAAAACCACCTCCGGCCGCATCTCGCTCGAGGGTGTCGTGCCGCTTTGCGAGAAGTTCGACACCGTCGGCCCCCTTTCGCGCTCGGTCGAGGATTGCGCGCTCGTCCTCGCCGCGCTTGAAGGCACAAGCCCCGCCGACCTCAAGGGCGCCACCCTCAAGGGCGCCCGCTTCGCCGCCCTGCAAACCGTGGTGATGGACGACATGCGCGACGGCCCCGCCAAGGCCTATGCCGACGCCGTCCAGCGCCTGAAAGACGCGGGCGCCACGGTCGAGCCCCTCGACTCGCCCGAGATCGACGAGGCGATGCCCATGTCCGGCGTCCTCTTCACCGCCGAGGCCTACGGCATCTGGCATGACACGATCGAGGCCGCGCCTGACAGGATGTTCAAACCCATACTCGAACGCTTTCGCGGCGGCCGCGATGTTACCGCCCCTACCTATGTCGCCGCGTGGCGCCGTCTCGACGCGCTCCGCCGCGACTGGCACGCGCGTGTGGCGGGATACGACGCCGTGATCCTGCCCGCCTCCCCCAACCTGCCGCCCAATGCCGAGCGGCTGATGACCGATGACGAGTTCTACGTCACCGAGAACCTGCTCACCCTGCGCAACACCCGCGTCGCCAACCTGATGGGGCTCGCGTCGATGAGCCTGCCCACCGGCACGCCAAGCTGCGGTCTGATGCTCTGCGGCAAGCCCTTCGGCGAGGAACACCTGCTGCGCGTGGCAAGCGCGGTCGAAAAGGCGCTGGCGTGACGCGCGTGGCTTGCGTCGGCTTTTGAGTATTTTTGGAAAGATGAAAGACGGGTCATGGCAAAGATGCTGCTGGACGGAACGGGGCTGACGGTCGAGGCGCTGGCATCGGCGGCGCGCGGAACCGGCGGCGTGACGCTGGCCGAAAGCGGGCTGGCAATGATGCGCGAAACCCGCGCGCTGATCGATCACGCCATCGACAACCGCAACCCCGTCTACGGCGTCACCACCGGCCTTGGCGCCCGGTCGACCGAGGCGCTGGATGCCGAAACGCTCGCCGGGTTTTCCCTGCAAACCATCCGCGGCCGCGCCCATGCGGTGGGCGAGCCCATGCCGCGCGACACCGTCCGCGCGCTGATTCTGGCCCGCCTCAACACTTTGCTCACCGGCTACAGCGGCGCGCGTCCGCAGGTGGCCGACTACCTTTCGAAAGTGCTCGACGCCGACCTCGTGCCGGTCGCGGGCGGGCTCGGCTCGATCGGCGGCGGCGACCTCGTCATCAACGCCACTGTCGCGCTTGCCCTGATCGGTGAAGGGCGCATGACCGGCCCCGACGGGCAGGACGGCCCCGCCGCCGACATGCTTCGCGCCGCCGGGATCGACCCGCTGCAACTCGCCCCGCGCGACGGGCTGGCGCTCGCCAATCACACCGGCTTTTCCGCAGGGCAGGGCGCGCTCGCCCTCGACGCGGCGCTGACCGGCTTCGCGGCGGCACAGTCCGCGGCCTGCCTCACCATGGAAGGCTTCCGCGCCAACCTCACCCCGCTCGACCCCCGCGCGCTGGCCGCCAAACCCCTTCCCGGCCAGTCGCTCGCCGCCGAAGGCCTCCGCGCCCTCCTCGAAGGGAGCGCGCTCTGGCAGCCCGGCACAGCCCGCCGCCTGCAAGACCCGCTTTCCCTGCGCAACACCGTCCAGATCCACGGCGGCACCGCCGCCGCCCTCGCCAATGCCCGGCCCGTGGTCGAGGCCGAACTCAACGGTGCCTCCGACAACCCCATTGCCATCGCCGAGACCGGCGAGGTCATCTCCTGCGGCGGCTATCACAGCACTGAACTGGGCCTCGCCCTCGAATCCGTCTCCCGCTCGTGGCAGCACCTCGCCATGGGCCAGATCGCCCGCATCGCCCGCATGATGGACCCGGATTTCACCGCCCTCCCCCTCTTCCTCGCCCGTCCCGACAGCGGCTCCAACGCTTTCGCGCCGGTGCTCAAGCTGGCCGAGGACCTCGCCGCCGAAATCACCCGGGCCGCCACACCCCAGCCCGTCTGGCCCTCGATCAACGCTAACGGCGTCGAGGACAGCCTCACCTCCGCCCCCACGGCCGCCCGCGCCCTCACCCGCATCAACGACCTCGGCCGCCGCCTCACCGCCATCGAACTGATGGTCGCCGCCCAAGCCGCCGACCTGCGCGGCATCGCCGCCGATCTCGGCCCCCCCATGGCCCGCCTGCACCGCGCCATTCGCGCCACCTCCCCCGGGATCGACACCGACCGCCCGCTGACCAACGACATGGAATCACTGGCGAAACTCATCGAAGAGGGCACACTGACTCCCCCCGCCTGACCGGCTGCCAAAATGCCACAACCCCCTGTCAAGGCATTGGTTTCGCTGGACCTGATCCAAGTCCTCCGGTACATTTTATCCAAACGGGGCACCAACGATCCCGGTATCTGAGGCAGGACAAGATGTTTCCCGAGCGGTTTTCGAACCTACCGGAATATGCATTCCCGCGTTTGCGGGCGTTGCTGGATTCGCACAAACCCGGCGGCGACACGTTGCATATGACCATTGGCGAGCCGAAACATGCGTTTCCGGCGTGGATCACCGATGTCATCACGGACCATGCCCACGAGTTCGGCAATTACCCGGTGAACGAGGGCACGCCCGAACTGCTTCAATCCATCTGCAACTGGGTCAAGCGCCGCTACGACGTCGCGCTCAAACCCGAGACACAGGTCATGGCGCTCAACGGCACCCGCGAGGGGCTCTACAACGCCATGATGGCGCTCTGCCCCGAGGCGAAGAACGGCAAGTGGCCGATGGTCCTCATCCCCAACCCGTTCTATCAGGTCTACATGGTTGCCGCCCTCAGCGTCGGCGCAGAACCCGTCTTCCTGCCCGCCACGCGCGAGAGCGGCTTCCTGCCCGATTTCAGCGAGGTGCCCGGCGAGATCCTCAATCAGGTCACCGTGGCCTATCTCTGCTCGCCCTCGAACCCGCAGGGCGCGGTCGCCACGCGCGAGGACTGGGCCCACCTGATCGGGCTGGCCGAGCTTTACGATTTCAAGATCTTCGCCGACGAATGCTATTCCGAGATCTACCGTGACGAGCCGCCCGTCGGCGCGCTTCAGGTGGCCCGCGAGATGGGCGCCGACCCCGAGCGCGTGCTGATCTTTCACAGCCTGTCGAAACGCTCGAACCTGCCGGGTCTGCGCTCGGGCTTCGTGGCGGGCGGGCCGGAGTCGATCCGCCGCCTGAAACAGCTTCGCGCCTATGCCGGCACGCCCCTGCCGATGCCGTTGCAGCGCGCCGCCGAAAAGCTCTGGGCCGACGAGACGCATGTCGACGAGAACCGCGCGCTCTATCAGGAGAAATACGCGCTGGCCGACCAGATCATGCACCGCATCCCGGGCTACCACCCGCCCGAGGCCGGGTTCTTTCTCTGGCTGCCCGTGGCGGATGGCGAAGAGGCGGCCCTGCGGCTGTGGAAGAAAACCGGCGTCCGGGTTCTGCCGGGCGCCTATCTCAGCCGCGACACAGACGCCGGCAACCCCGGCAAGACTTACATCCGGGCCGCGATGGTGGCCCCAAAAGACGAGATGGCGGACGGCCTCACACGGCTGCGCGACTGTCTCTACACATGAACGAGGACGAGGCGAAACATGGCATACCAGACACGCGGGCGCGACCCGTTGCTTGACAGTTCGATGGCCGAGGCGATCGAGAAGCGCGGCAAGGAACTTGCCGGG
>JAVJTX010000043.1:0-68388 GCA_040220035.1 Roseovarius sp.
AACAACCGCGCTGCCCCCCCCCCCCCCCCCCGGCCCCCCCGGCGGGGGGCCAGCCCCCCACGTTGAAATCCAGGGATTTCAACGCTCCCCCCGGAGTATTTCGGGAAAGATGAAGGGTCGAAGATGGGCAGCTATATCCTCAAGCGACTGGTCTCGGCCATCCCGGTGCTCTTCGGCATCACGGTCATCGTCTTCCTGATCATGTCGCTCATCCCCGGCGATCCGGCCACCGCCATCCTCGGCTCCTACGCCACGCCCGAGAATGTCGAGAAGATCAACCGCGACCTCGGCCTCGACAAGCCGATGGTGCAGCGATATTTCATCTGGCTCGGCAACATGCTGCAGGGCGATTTCGGGCGCTCCTTTTCTTTGAACCGCCCCGTGCTCGACGAGGTGCTCGAACGCTTCAACGCCACGCTCGTCCTCGCCGGCACCAGCTTCGTGCTCTGCGCGATCCTCGGCATCCTCGCCGGCGTCGTCTCGGCGGCGCGCCAGTATGGCTTTGCCGACAAGGCCATCACCTTCACCGTGCTGATCGGCATCTCGGTGCCGTCGTTTTTCCTCGGCATGATGATGATCCTTTTCTTCGCCGTGAACCTCAAATGGCTGCCCGTCTCGGGCATGTACGCCATCTATGGCGGCGGCGACCTGCCCGACCTGATCCGCCACCTGATCATGCCGGCCCTCGCCCTCTCGGCGGTGGCGACCGGCGTCATCGCCCGCCTCTCCCGCTCAGCGATGCTCGAAGTGCTGCGGCAGGATTTCATCCGCACCGCCCGCGCCAAGGGCGTGCCCGAGCGCCGCGTGATCATGGGCCACGCCCTGCGCGCCGCCATGGTCTCGATCATCCCCGTTCTCGGCATTCAGGCGGGCTTCGTCCTGTCTGGCGCCGTCTATATCGAGATCGTCTTCCAGTGGCCCGGCGTGGGCCGGATGCTGGTCGACGCGATCCTCACCCGTGACCTGCTGCTGGTGCAGGGCGGCGTGGTCTTCGTCGCCGCCTGCTACGTTCTGTTCAACATCGCCGTCGATGTCGCGCAAAGCCTGCTCGACCCGAGGATCAAGACATGACGGGTTTCCTCAAGCTGCTCTTCCGCAACAGGCTGGCGGCGATGGGGGCGGTGATCCTGTCGATCATCGTGGTGCTGGTGATCCTCACCCCCATCCTGCCCCTGCAAAACCCCGACATCACCGCCACCGCCGACCGCTTCAAACGGCCCTTCACCGATGGCCACCTGCTGGGCACCGACCATCTTGGCCGCGACCTGCTGAGCCGCCTGCTCTGGGGCACCCGCCTGTCGCTCGCCGTGGGCGTGGCGGCGGCGGTGCTCGCGGCCTTCTTCGGCTCGGCCATCGGCATCACCGCCGGCTATTTCGGCGGGCGCATCGACAACATCTTCATGCGTGGCGTCGACATGCTGATGGCCTTTCCCTACATCCTGCTGGCGCTGGCCATCGTCGCGGCCCTCGGCCCCGGCCTGATGAACGCGCTCATCGCGGTCGCCGCCGTCAACGTCCCCTTCTTCGCGCGGAATATCCGCGGCATCACCGTGGGCCTTGCGGGCCGCGAATTCATCGACGCCGCCCGCCTCGCCGGGATGGGCCACACCCGCATCATCCTAACCGAGCTTCTGCCCAACGTCCTGCCGGTCATCATCATCGCCATGTCCACCACCGTGGGCTGGATGATCCTCGAAACCGCCGGCCTCTCCTTCCTCGGTCTCGGCTCCCAACCGCCACAGGCCGATCTCGGCTCGATGCTGGGCGAGGCGCGCTCGGCACTGATCTCCCACCCGCACACCTCCGTCGTGCCGGGGATCATGATCTTCCTGATCGTCATGTCGATCAACCTGCTGGGCGACGGGGTGCGCGACGCGCTCGACCCGCGCCTGCGCTCGGGCGCCCTGTCGCGGCCCCTGCCCACCACTTTGGTCAATCGCAAGGGCCCCGTCCCGCCCGCCACCGACGATCTGCTGGCCATTCAGGAGCTCGAGACGCAGTTCCACGTGGGCAAGCGCATCTACAAGGCCGTGGGCGGTGTCTCTCTCGCCGTGAAACCCGGCGAATGCCTCGGCGTCATCGGCGAGTCCGGTTCGGGCAAATCCGTCACGGCGCTGTCGGTCATGGGTCTGGTCGCCTCTCCTCCCGGGGTGATCACAGGCGGCGCGGTGCGCTTTCAGGGCGAGGACCTTGTCGGTGCGCCCTACGAGAAGCTGCGGCAGAAACGCGGTGACCGCGTCGCCTACATTTTCCAGGATCCGCTCTCGACACTGCACCCGCTCTACAAGGTGGGCCAGCAACTGGCCGAGGCGATCCAGTCGCACCACCGCGTCTCGAACACCGAGGCCCGCAAACGCGCCATCCAGCTTCTGAAGGACGTGCGCATTCCCAACGCCGAAAGCCGGATTGACAACTACCCGCACGAAATGTCCGGCGGGATGCGTCAGCGCGTCGGCATCGCCATGTCCATGGCCAACGAACCCGACGTGATCATCGCGGACGAGCCCACAACCGCCCTCGACGTCACAGTGCAGGCCCAGATCCTGTCGCTGCTCGACGACCTGCGCCGCGAGCGCGGGCTGGCCATCGTCTTCATCACCCATGATTTCGGCGTGGTGGCCCAGCTCTGTGACCGGATGGCGGTGATGTATGCCGGCCGCATCGTCGAAGAGGGGCCGACCAGCAGCGTGCTGTCGCACCCGCTCCACCCCTATACCCGCCGCCTGATCGCCTGCGTCCCGGAATTGGGCGAAGGCCGGCGCGAGCTTGCCACCATCCCCGGCCTGCCCCCGGTGGTCGACGACCTGCCGCCCGGCTGCGCCTTCGCGCCCCGCTGCGACAAGGCGCAGGAAAGCTGTCGACAGGGCGACATCACCCTCGACCGCTCCGGCGCCCGTGCTGTGCGCTGCCTCTACCCCGAGGAAACGCTATGACGGGAAAACGCACCGACGTAATACCGACAAAATACCGACGTAATACCGACGTTGAATTTCACCCCGTTCCGGAGGGTTTCGCATGACTGCCTTGAAAGTCGAAAACCTCGCAAAAACCTTCCCGCTGAAGGGTGGGCTTTTCTCTCCCGCCAAGGATGGCGTCCGCGCCGTCCGGCCGATGAGCTTCTCCGTCGAACCGGGCGAAACCCTCGGCGTGGTGGGCGAATCCGGCTGTGGAAAATCCACGCTGGCGCGGATGCTGGTGGGGCTGCTGGAACCCACGGAAGGCACGATCGAGATCGAGGGCAAGGCGCTCGACAACGCCGATCCGGCCGAATTCGGCAAGCTGATCCAGTATGTTTTCCAGGATCCCAACAGCAGTCTGAACCCCCGCAAATCCATCAAACAGGTGATGGAGGCCCCGCTCAAGCGCCTGTATAATATGCCAAAATCGGAACGCGAGACCCGCATCCGCGAGATCTTCGCCTCCGTCAACCTGCGCGAGGAATTCCTCGAACGCTACCCGCACGAGTTCTCCGGCGGGCAGGCCCAGCGCATCGGCATCGCCCGCGCGCTCGCTGCCAATCCCCGCATCATCATCCTCGACGAGCCGGTCTCGGCGCTCGACGTCTCGGTGCAGGCGCAGGTGCTGAACCTGCTGGCCCGCCTCAAGGAGGAATTCGGCCTCACCTACCTCTTCATCACTCACGACCTTGCCGTGGTCGAGGCCGTCAGCGACCGCATCATCGTGCTTTACTTCGGCACGGTCGTCGAAGTGGGCAAGGCCGAAAAAATCTTTGCAAACCCCCGACATCCCTATACAAAATTGCTGGCCGACAGCGCCCCTGTCGTCGGCCGCGCCCTCACCGCGCCCGAGCAGAAAGGCACCGAACTGCCCGATCCGCTCGACCCGCCGCCGGGCTGCGCCTTCGCCGGTCGCTGCCCCCGCGCAACCGACCTGTGCCGGGCCGAGGAACCGGAGCTTAGACCAATGGGAGAGGACCAACTTGCCGCCTGCCACCACCCCATCGAGGCGAACGAAGGCTGAACCCAAGCTCAGCCGGCCCGTACAGGTCGCCGAGGCGATCAAGGACTGGGTGGTCGATCAGCGCTTGCAGGCCGGCGACCGCCTCCCGGCCGAGGCGGAGCTGATCGAACGGTTCGGCATGGCCAAGGGCACCATCCGCGAAGCCATGCGCATCCTCGAGGCGCAGGGCCTGATCAAGACGCGCACCGGCCCCGGCGGCGGCAGTTTCATCCACGAGGTCAGCCGCCAGCGGGCCAAGGCGCTTCTGGGAAATTACTTTTATTTCAAGGACCTGACCATCGGCGACATCTACCAGCTTCGCCTCGCGCTGGAGCCGGAATTGTCGGCTTCGCTCGCCGGGAAACTTGACGAAGAGGTGCTTCAACAGCTCGAATCCCACCTTGCCGACTACGCCGAACCTGCCGCCACGCTGGAAGAGGAGCGCCAGCAGCACGTCGCCTCCCTCCGCTTCCACGCCATCCTTGCAGAGCAGGCGGGCAATCCCCTTCTTGGCTTCGTGATCGACTTCATGGTCAACCTGCTGACCGATCTGACCGTCTATCGCCAGCTCTATTCCCCGCCCAACCGCGAACTCTGGCAACAGGGCCGCGACCACCAGATCGACCTCGTGAAGGCGCTCCGCGCCGGCGACGCCGACCGTGCCCGCGCCATCATGACCGACCACATGCAAACAGCCTGGACCCTGATGCGCGGACAGGAAGTCGAGATGCGGAACCGGTTCATCTCGGAGTAAAGCGGCACCTCCGTAACCGTCGGGATTATATCAGGAAAAGGGGCGCATCACACCGTCATCGTCGCCGCAACGGCACGCTTCCAGCTATCATATTTCGCCTTGCGCGTCTCCGCCTCCATCTGCGGCTCGAACCGCCTGTCCAGCGCCCATTCGCGGGCAAACCCCTCCTGATCGGGGTAGATCCCGGCCTTCATCCCCGCCAGCCAAGCCGCCCCGAGCGCCGTCGTCTCCAGCACTTTAGGCCGGTCTACCGGCGCATCGAGAATGTCCGCCAGAAACTGCATCGCCCAGTCCGACGCGCTCATGCCCCCGTCGACGCGCAGCACCTCTCCGGCGCGGTCCTCCGTCCAGTCGGCGGCCATGGCCTCCAGCAGGTCGCGGGTCTGGAACCCTACGCTTTCCAAGGCTGCGCGGGCAAACTCCGCCGGGCCGGAATTGCGCGAAAGCCCATAGATCGCCCCCCGGCAATCAGCCTTCCAATAGGGCGCGCCGAGGCCGGTAAACGCCGGAACGAGAACGACATTCTGCCCCTCATCGGCCCGCTCGGCCAAGGGCTGTGTCTCTGACGCCTCGCGGATGATCTTCAGCCCGTCGCGCAGCCATTGCACCACCGCGCCCGCGATGAAGATCGACCCTTCCAGCGCATAGGTCGGCTTGCCGTCCAACTGGTAGGCAATGGTCGTCAGCAATCGGTTTTTCGACACCACCGGCTCGTCCCCGGTATTCATCAACGCGAAACACCCGGTCCCATAGGTCGATTTCAGCATGCCCGGCGAAAAACACGCCTGCCCCACCGTCGCCGCCTGCTGATCGCCCGCCACGCCGAGGATCGGGATTTCGCGGCCAAACAGATCGGCCCGGGTCGTGCCGAAATCATCGGCGCTGTCCCTGACCTCGGGCAGCATGTCCGTGGGGATATCCAGCAGATCGCAGATCGACTGGCTCCACCGGCCCTTGCGGATGTCGTATAGCAGCGTCCGCGCAGCGTTGGTGGCGTCGGTCGCATGCACCGCGCCGCCCGTCAGCTTCCAGATCAGGTAGCAATCGACTGTTCCGAAAAGCAGCTCGCCCTTCTCGGCCCGCGCCCTTGCACCGTCGACGTTATCAAGGATCCAGGCCAGTTTCGTGCCTGAAAAATAAGGGTCGAGCAGAAGCCCCGTCCGCTCGGAGATCATGTCTTCGTGGCCCGCCTCGCGCAGCCGGGCACAGGTGTCGGAGGTGCGGCGATCCTGCCAGACGATGGCACGGTGCACCGGCTCGCCCGTCTTGCGATCCCAGACCAGCGTCGTCTCGCGCTGGTTGGTGATACCGATGGCGGCGATGTCGGCGGTGCGGATACCGGCACGCTCGATCACCTCGCGGCAGGTGCCGGCGGTCGTGGCCCAGAGATCGGCCGGTTCGTGCTCGACCCAGCCGGAGGCCGGGAAATACTGTTCGAACTCCTCCTGCGCGGTCGCGCGGATGCGCATCTCGCGGTCGAAAAGGATCGCGCGGCTGGAGGTCGTGCCCTGATCGATGGCAAGGATATGGGTCATGGCGTTCTGTCGCGTTTGTGAAATCTGATTGTAGCGGATGGATCGCCAAGGAAAAAGCGCCGGGGCCCGAAGGCCCCGGCTGCCCGGCTCATTCCTGCCAGGACTTGATCAGCTCGTCATAGGAGACCGTCTGCGGCTCTTCTTCCTCGTTTTCGAGGGCCGCTTTCGGCGCGCCCGGCTGGCTCAGCCAGTGCTCGTCGTCCATCTCCTCGTTCATCTTCGGACCGAGATCACCCTGCACGCCGGCGCGTTCCAGACGTTCCAGCACACGCTCCTGATCGGCGCAGAGGCTGTCGAGCGCTTCCTTGGGAGTTTTCGCGCCCGACATTGCGTCGCCAATGTTCTGCCACCACAGCTGTGCCAGCTTGGGGTAATCCGGCACGTTGGTGCCCGTGGGCGACCAGCGCACGCGCGCCGGCGACCGGTAGAATTCCACCAGACCGCCCAGCTTGGGCGCACGATCGGTGAAGCTCTGGTCGTTGATGGTCGACTCGCGGATGAAGGTCAGGCCGACATGGCTTTTCTTCACATCCACCGTCTTGGAGGTAACGAACTGGGCGTAGAGCCAAGCCGCCTTTGCCCGGTCCACGGGGGTGGATTCCATCAGGGTCCACGAGCCCGCATCCTGGTAGCCGACCTTCATGCCCTCTTCCCAGTAGGCACCGTGCGGCGAGGGAGCCATGCGCCATTTCGGCGTGCCATCCTCGTTCAGAACGGCCTCGGCCCCATCACCGACCATGGCGGCGGTAAAGGCGGTGTACCAGAACATCTGCTGGGCAACCGCGCCCTGCGCCGGCACCGGCCCGGCTTCGGAGAAGGTCATGCCCGCAGCGGCCGGCGGCGAGTATTTCTCAAGCCATTCAATGGCCTTGGTCACGGCATAGACGGCCGCCGGGCTGTTGGTGGCCCCGCCGCGCGCGACGCAGGAGCCGACCGGCTGGCTGTTCTCGTTCACCCGCAGGCCCCATTCATCGACCGGCAGGCCGTTGGGTTCGCCCGTGTCGCCCATGCCGGCCATCGACATCCACGCATCGGTATAGCGCCAGCCGAGCGAGGGGTCTTTCTTGCCATAGTCCATGTTGCCATAGACTTCCTCGTCGACGCCCATATGGCTGAGATCGCGGCCGGTGAAGAACTCGGCGATATCTTCGTAGGCCGTCCAGTTGACCGGAACGCCGAGGTCGTAGCCATACTCGTCCTTGAAGTCGGACCGGTTCTTTTCGTCCTGGAACCAGTCGTAGCGGAACCAGTAGAGGTTGGCGAATTGCTGGTCGGGAAGCTGGTAGAGCTTGCCGTCCGGCCCGGTGGTAAAGGACGTGCCGATAAAGTCGTCAATGTCGAGGTTCGGGTTGGTCACGTCCGCCCCTTCCCCCTCCATCCAGTCGGTCAGGTTGCGGGCCTGCTGATAGCGCCAGTGGGTACCGATCAGGTCGCTGTCGTTGATATAGGCGTCATAGATGTTCTGGCCCGACTGCATCTGCGTTTGCAGCTTCTCGACCACGTCACCCTCGCCGATCAGGTCATGGGTGATGTTGATCCCGGTGATCGCACTGAAGGCCGGGGCAAGCACCTTGGATTCATACTCGTGCGTGGCGATCGTTTCCGAGACGACCTTGATATCCATGCCCTTGAATTGTTCGGCGGCGTCGATGAACCATTGCATCTCCTCCTCCTGGGCCGCGCGATCGAGCGAAGAGAGGCCATCGATTTCGGAATCGAGAAACTCGTTCGCCTCCTCCATGCCGGCGATCGCCGCCCCGCCCGTCAGGCAGAGCGCCGTGGCCAGCGCGGTTGTCGTTCGTAAGGTCAAGTTCATGTGTTCCTCCCATGTTGTCGAACTTGGTCGTAATGAAGCGGGCCCGTGCCCTCTGCGCGGGGCCGCCGGTTCGCATAGCTACACCCAGCGGAAGACCGCCACGGCATAGGCAAGGCAAACGATAAGCGCGTAAGGCTGGTTGATGCCGATCAGGCCCAGCCACGCGATATTGATGAAGGCCGACCCCAGCAGCGTGATGAACAGCCGGTCGCCCCGAGTTGTTTCGATCCTGAGAACACCCCGGCGCGGGGTTTCGGGATAGCGCGCCGCGAGGATCGTGAAGATCACCAGCAGCAGCCCGATGATCCCGAAAAAGGCGGCGGTCGGCCATGTCCATGCCATCCATGCCATGCGCGGTCTCCCTTATACCCGGCCCAGGGCAAAGCCCTTGGCGATGTAGTTGCGGACGAAATAGATCACCAGCGCCCCCGGCAGGATGGTCAGCACCCCTGCGGCGGCGAGTACGCCCCAGTCGAGGCCGCTGGCGCTGACCGTGCGGGTCATGGTAGCGGCGATGGGCTTGGCCGCAACGCTGGTCAGCGTACGCGACAACAGCAGTTCCACCCACGAGAACATGAAGCAGAAGAACGCGGCCACGCCGATGCCCGAGGCAATGAGCGGCATGAAGATCTTCACGAAGAAGCGCGGGAAGGAGTAGCCGTCGATATAGGCGGTCTCGTCGATCTCTTTTGGTACGCCGCGCATGAACCCTTCGAGGATCCAGACCGCCAGCGGCACGTTGAACAGGCAATGCGCCAGCGCCACGGCGATATGCGTGTCGAACAGGCCGACGCTGGAATAAAGCTGGAAGAACGGCAGCGCGAAAACTGCGGGCGGCGCCATCCGGTTGGTCAGAAGCCAGAAAAACAGGTGCTTGTCGCCGATGAACTGATACCGCGAAAAGGCATAGGCCGCGGGCAGCGCCACGGTGACTGAAATCACCGTGTTCATCACCACGTAGATCATCGAATTGACATAGCCCATGTACCACGACGCATCGGTCAGGATGATCACGTAGTTCTGCAGCGTGATGTTCTGAGGCCAGAGCGAGAAGGTGCCGAGGATCTCGGCATTGGTCTTCAGGCTCATGTTCACCAGCCAGTAGATCGGCAGCAGCAGGAACAAAAGGTAAAGCGTCATGACCACGGCTGACCCGTTCACCCGGGTGCCGGCGCGGGATTTACCCGGCGCCTGTGGGGCGGTGGCGGTTGCGTCGGCCATGGCTCAGCTCCCTTCCTTGTCGAGATTGGTCATGACCGTGTAGAATACCCAGCTGATCAGCAGGATCACGAGGAAATACATGATCGAGAAGGCCGCCGCCGGGCCGAGGTCGAACTGACCCAGCGCCATTTTCACGAGGTCGATCGACAGGAACGTGGTGGCATTGCCGGGCCCGCCGCCGGTGACGACAAAGGGCTCGGTATAGATCTTGAAGCTGTCCATGAAGCGCAGCAGGATCGCGATGGTCAGAACGCCGCTCATCTTCGGCAGCTCGATGTAGCGGAACACCTTCCACCGGCTTGCCTGATCGATCTTGGCGGCCTGGTAATAGGCATCGGGGATCGACACCAGCCCGGCATAGGCCAGCAGCGCCACCAGTGATGTCCAATGCCAGACATCCATGACGATGACGGTGGCCCATGCATCGAACGTGTCCTGCGTGTAATTATAGTCGATGCCGAGCCGGTCGAGCGTATGGCCCAGCAAGCCGATATCGACGCGACCGAAGATCTGCCAGATCGTGCCCACCACGTTCCACGGGATCAGCAGCGGCAAGGACATCAGCACAAGGCAGACCGACACCCACACCCCCTTCTTGGGCATGTTGAGCGCCACGAAAATGCCCAGCGGCACCTCGATCGCCAGAATGATGGCCGAGAAGGCAAGCTGACGCTGCAACGCAGCCCACATACGGTCGCTTTCCAGCAGTTCGCGGAACCACATCAGCTTGTCGTCGAGCGGGAAGAACTCGCCGGCGAAGGTGTCCTGCACGGCGTAGTTCACCACGGTCATCAGCGGGATGACAGCCGAAAAGGCCACCAGCACCAACACCGGCAGAACGAAAAGCCATCCCTTTTGGTTGACGGTCTTTTCCTGCATCACGCGGCCCTTCCGTGGCTGTCCTGTGGCGGTACGCGCCAGTCATCGGCGTAGACGTTCACGCCCTGCGGCTCGAATTCGATACAGGTCATGTCCGGCCCGATCTCGGTGCTTTCCCCGGCGATGACGTTGATTTCCGTCCCGAAACACTCGGCCCGCACGATCTTGTGACGACCGACGTCCTCGACCCGGCGGATCTTGACGGGCAGGCCGCCGCTATCGGACAGCCGCACGTATTCCGGACGGACGCCCAGAGCCACCTGCCCCGACGGCGTGCCATAGGCATTGGCAAGCTCGATCTCGGTGCCGTTGACATAGGCCCGGTTCCCCTCGACCTTGGCAGGCAGCACGTTCATGCCCGGCGAGCCGATGAAATAGCCGACGAACGTATGCTCGGGCGTTTCGAACAACTCCTCGGGCGTGCCGATCTGGATCACCCGGCCATCATGCATGACCACCACCTTGTCGGCGAAGGTCAGCGCCTCGGTCTGGTCGTGGGTGACGTAGATCATCGTGTGCCCGAACTGTTGGTGAAGCTGCTTGAGCTGGGTGCGCAACTCCCACTTCATATGCGGGTCGATCACGGTCAGCGGCTCGTCGAACAAAAGCGCGTTGACGTCTTCGCGTACCATCCCGCGGCCAAGGCTGATCTTCTGCTTGGCATCCGCCGTGAGGCCTCGGGCCTTGCGGTCGAGCGTGTCCTCCATGTCGATCATCCGGGCGATCTCCTGCACCCGCGATGCGACGTAACTCGCTTCGGCGCCACGGTTTTTCAGGGGAAAGGCGAGATTTTCGCGCACCGTCATGGTGTCGTACACCACCGGGAACTGGAACACCTGGGCGATGTTGCGCTCGGCCGTCGGCGCATGGGTCACGTCCTTGTCGTCGAACAGGATGCGCCCCTGGCTCGGCTGCAGCAGGCCCGAGATGATGTTGAGCAGGGTGGACTTGCCACAGCCCGATGCGCCGAGCAGCGCATAGGCCTCGCCATCGTTCCAATCGTGGTTGAGCTCCTTGAGGGCAAAGTCATCCGGACCGCCCGGTTTGGGCAGGTAGGAATGGGCGAGGTTGTCGAGCGTGATCTTAGCCATTTATCCCTCCTCACGCGGCCTGGGCATAGGCCGCGGGGGCGACAAGTTCTCCGCCCTCGCTGAAAATGTAAACGTGCCGCGGCTCTAGATAGACTTTCATCCCCTCGCCCAGCGTGAGGTCATGCACCCCGTGAATGAGACCCACCCAGCGTTCGCCATGATGATCGAGGTGGATGAACGTCTCCGAGCCGGTGATCTCGGTCACCGCCAGCCTTGTCGAAAACTCCAGCGCGTCTTCGGCATGTTTCTCGATGTCGAGGTGGTTGGGGCGGAACCCGGCGACATAGCGGCCATCGTGAAGTTGCGCCAGTTTCCCAGTCGCGCTGGCCGACTGGCCCTCGCCGAACATGATCCGCCCGCCGGTCTTCGATATCTGCAGGAAATTCATCGGCGGGTCGGAGAAGACGCGGGCCGTCTCCATGTCGACGGGCCGGCGGTAGACCTCCGGCGTCAGCCCAAACTGGGTGACCCGGCCCTCCCACAGGGTCGCGGTATTGCCGCCCAGCAGCAGCGCCTCCTCGGGTTCGGTGGTGGCGTAGACGAAGATGGAACCGGATTCCTCGAATATCTTCGGGATCTCCTGACGCAATTCCTCGCGCAGCTTGTAATCGAGATTGGCCAGCGGTTCGTCGAGCAGGACCAGCCCGGCGTTCTTGACCAAGGCCCGCGCGAGCGCGCAGCGCTGTTGCTGACCGCCGGACAGTTCGAGCGGCTTGCGGTCGAGCAATGGGCCCAGCTTCATCAGGTCGGCCGTGTTGCGCACCGCGGCGTCGATCTCGCTGGCCGGTATCCGCTTCAGCCGCATGGGCGAGGCGATGTTCTCGTAAACGGTCATCGAGGGGTAGTTGATGAACTGCTGGTAGACCATGGCGACACCGCGATCCTGCACGCGCTTGCCGGTGACATCCTCGCCGTTCCAAAGGATGCGTCCGGTCCATGGCGCGTCAAGCCCGGCCATCAGCCGCATGAGAGAGGTCTTGCCCGCCAGTGTCGGCCCGAGCAGGACATTCATCGTGCCCTTCTCGAGCGTCAGGTCGGTGGGGTGGATATGCGTCTGCCCCTCGACCTGCTTCGACACGTTTTCCAGTACCAGGGTCATCGGGCGTCCTTGCGTTTCATTCCGCGGCTTTCGCCGCATTGTTGTCGGGCCTGGCGTCGCGCATCCATTTCCCGAGCGCGGCGACCTCTTCCCCGGTCATCCGCAGGCCCAGTTTGGACCGACGCCAGATCACATCCTCGGCCTCACGCGCATATTCCTTGTCCATGAGCCAGCGCAGTTCGCGCTCGGTCAGGGTCGCGCCGAAATCATGGCCGAGATCCTCGGCCGTGCCGGCATCGCCCAGGATATCTCGCGCCTCGGTTCCATAGCCCCGAACCAGCCGCCGGGCCCAGAATTCCGACAGGAAAGGGTAAGCCGCGCGAAGATCGGCCACCAACTGCTCGACCTGGCCCACCTCGAAATCACCTCCGGGCAAGGGGGCACCCGCCGTCCATGGGCCGATCAGGGCCGGGAAGAAGGGCGCAAGCTGTTCCATCGCGCTTTCGGCGAGGCGGCGATAGGTGGTGATCTTGCCGCCGAAGACGTTGAGCAGCGGCGTGCCGGTATCGTCGAGCTTCAAGACATAATCGCGCGTGGCCGCCGTCGCGGATTTCGCCCCGTCATCATGCAGGGGCCGAACCCCCGAATAGGTCCAGACGATATCGTCGCGCGTCACCGGGCGCTCGAAATACTCCGACGCGAAGGCGCAGAGATACTCTTGCTCCTCGGGCGTGCAGACGGGCGCCTCAGAGGGGTCGCCGTGGTCGGCATCCGTCGTGCCGATCAGGGTGAAATCGGTCTCGTAGGGGATGGCGAAAATGATCCGTCCGTCCCTGCCCTGAAAGAAGTAGCACTTGTCGTGGTCGTAAAGCTTGCGGGTCACGATATGGCTGCCGCGCACGAGCCTGACACCTTCGGTGCTGTCGACGGTTGCGACCTCGTCGATGACCTTGCCGACCCACGGCCCGCCGGCATTGACGAGCGCGCGGGCGTGGCGGGTTGTCCGCTGGCCGCTGCCGCTGTCTTCCAGCGTGATCGCCCAGAGGTCGCCCGTGCGCCGTGCCTCGATCACCTTGGTGCGCGTGAGGATTTCGGCCCCCATCTGCGCCGCGTCCCGGGCGTTGAGGACGACGAGGCGGGAATCCTCTACCCAGCAATCGGAATATTCGTAGGCGCGTCGGAATTTCTCCTTGAGCGGCGCGCCTTCGGGTGTACCGTCGAGGCTCAGCCGTGTCGTGCCGGGCAGGATCTTCCGCCCGCCCATCGTGTCATAGAGGAACAGGCCAAGCCGGATCAGCCAGGCAGGGCGGCGCCCCTTCATCCACGGCATGAGCGTTTCCAGCACCTTCGATGTCGGCGTGCCGCTTTCGAACCGCATGTCCTTGTGCCACGGCAGCACGAACCGCAACGGCCAGCTGATATGCGGCATCGCCCGCAGCAGGGTTTCGCGTTCCACCAGCGCCTCGCGCACCAGCCGGAATTCGAAAAACTCCAGATACCGCAGGCCGCCATGGAAAAGCTTGGTCGAGGCCGAGGAGGTCGCCGAGGCAAGGTCGTTCATCTCGGCCAGCGTGACCGTGAGCCCCCGGCCGGCCGCATCCCGTGCAATGCCGCATCCGTTGATCCCCCCGCCAATGACGAAAAGATCACGCACGTCGGCATGGTGCGGCGCTGATTCCACCTTCGGCCTCCTCCCGAATTCGGCCCAAACGAACCATAACGACGCGCGTTATGTCAATTTATATTTTCGTTTATGTTCGGAATCGCGAATGCTAGACTTCGAATGAGAGGAGACGCGCACACCGCTTTTCGGTGGGGCGCGGAACAGGAGGACCAGCCCATGTCTCAGACGTTCCGGCATCCGGACATCCTCGAGATCGCCCGACGAGAGGGCAAGGTCGTGGTCGAGGATCTGGCGGAACGGTTCGGCGTGACGGTGCAGACCATCCGCCGCGACCTGACCGAACTGGCCGACGCGGGCAAGCTCGAGCGCGTGCACGGCGGTGCGGTTCTGCCGTCCGGCGTGTCCAATATCGGATATGAGGACCGGCGCGGGCTGAACGAGGATGCCAAGCAGCGGATCGCCCAGGTCTGCGCAAAGGAGATTCCGGACAACGTTTCGGTCTTCCTCAACATCGGCACGTCAACCGAGGCCGTGGCGCGCGAGTTGCGCCATCATCACAACCTGATGGCCATCACCAACAACATGAACGTGGCCAACATCCTCGCCAGCAATTCCGATTGCGAGATCATCGTCGCCGGCGGCGTTCTGCGCCGGTCCGACGGCGGCCTGGTGGGCAACCTGACCACGGCCACGATCGAGCAATTCAAGTTCGACTTTGCCGTGATCGGATGTTCCGCCCTTGATGGCGACGGCGACCTGCTGGATTTCGATTTTCAGGAAGTGAAGGTCAGCCAGACGATCATCCGGCAGGCCCGCAAGACCTTTCTCGTGGCGGACCATTCCAAGTTCCAGCGTCACGCCCCCGCGTTGATCGCGTCGCTGGAGGATATCGACACGTTTTTTACCGACCGCGCGATCAACCGGAAGCTTGTCGCGAAGTGTCGCGAGTGGCAGACGAACGTTGTCTTGTGCGACTGAGTGAAAACGACCTGTGCACTGGTGGACATCCACTGTGTCTTTCTGCGCAGGTGACGGGCGCGAGACGCAAACGGCCCGCCGAAGCAAGGTGCGGCGAAACGACTTGCGGCCCGCAGAATTTTGGCCTTCCGGCAGCACAGAGTGGAACGCGCCAATAAAACAGGGGCTTCGGCGGCGAGACAAGGCAACCGTCGCCTTTGGCCCGATCGTTTGCGGACGAGGTGCGATCAGCCTGTTTATTGCCCAGCCGACCGCCCCTCCCCCCTTGCGGCACCGGCGCAGGGGGGATCGCCCCTTGCAAAGCCGCCGCTGAATCTATCTTAGTTCGCTTACTCCAAGCCTCGCACATTATCTTTCGGTGCGTTTCGCTGGAAAGAAAGGTTCACCATGTCGTTGCTCCTCCGGTGCCCCGTTGCATTCACACTTCTGCTTTTCTGTCTGGTTTCGCCCGCGCTGGCGCAAGAGGAGCGGCCGCCGGCGACCGTCACCGTCGTGACCGTCGCGCCGCAATCCGTAACACTCACCGCGACATTGCCCGGCCGCGTGGCAGCATCGGCACAGGCCGAGGTACGGCCACAGGTCAACGGTATCATCACGGAACGGCTGTTCGAGGAAGGCGCGCAGGTGGAACTCGACGCGCCACTCTACCGGATCGACGCGGCCAGCTACGAGGCCCGTGTGCAGCAGGCCCGTGCCAGTGTTTCGCAGGCCGAGGCACAACTGGGCGCCGCCGAGCGCGAAGCAGAGCGGCTTCAGGAATTGCAGGCGCGGAACGTGGCCTCGGAACAGGCGCTGGATGACGCGCAGTCCACGCGCGATGCGGCGGCGGCGGCGCTCGAGCTTGCCAAGGCACAGTTGAACTCGGCCGAGATCGAACTGTCCCACACCACCATCCGCGCCCGCCTGTCAGGCCGCATCGGCCTGTCTCAAACCAGCCAGGGCGCGCTCGTCACCGCCAGCCAGGCCGAGCCGCTTGCCGTGATCCGCAGGATCGACCCGGTCTATGTCGACGTGACACAGTCGGCCGCCGACCTGCTGCGCTGGCGTCGCGGCGAGACGGAGAAAGAGCTTGCCGATGCCGACGGAACCGTGCGGCTGACGCTTGCCGACGGGTCCGAGTATGGTCACACCGGGCGCCTGCAGGCCGCCGAGCCCAACGTGAACCCGCAGACGGGCGTAGTGACCCTTCGCCTGCGGTTCGACAATACCGAATTACTGTTGCTGCCGGGCATGTATGTTCAGGTAGAGATGCCTGTCGATACGGCCGATAACGTGTTCCTCGTCCCGCAGGAGGGCGTGGTACGTGACCGCCGCGGGCGGCCCAACGCATGGGTTGTCAACGGCGAAGGGATGATCGAGGAGCGGCCACTGACCATCGTACAGGATCGTGGCGACGACTGGGTCGTGAGCGACGGGCTGTCGGCCGGCGACAGGATCGTGGTGGAGGGCTTCCAGAAGGCCGCACCCGGCGCTCCCGTGACGCCGGAAGAGCGCGCCGAGGATTCGGCCCAGGCGCAGTCGGAATAACGGGCAGACACGGGGAGCGCTTGGCATGGCACGCTTTTTCATCGACCGCCCGGTTTTTGCATGGGTCATCTCGATCCTGATCATGGGGATCGGGATCCTCGCGATTAGGCTTTTGCCCATCGCTCAGTATCCGCAGATCGCCCCGCCGTCGGTCACGATCAGCGGCACCTATCCGGGCGCGTCGGCCGACACCGTGGCGAACACCGTGACACAGGTGATCGAACAGCAGATGACCGGCCTCGACGGGTTACGGTATTTTTCGTCGAGTTCGACCGCTTCTGGCAGCGCCCAGATAACGCTGACCTTCGAAACCGGCACCGATGTCGATATCGCCCAGGTTCAGGTTCAGAACAAGCTTAGCCGGGCGACGCCCCTGCTGCCCGAGAGCGTGCAGCGCCAAGGGCTGACGGTCGAGAAATCCTCGGCCGGGTTCCTGATGGTTGTCGGCCTGATCTCGACCGATGGCAGCCTCGAGCAGGTGGATCTGGCCGACTACATGGTCACCAACCTGGTCGACGAGCTCAGCCGGATACAGGGTGTCGGCTCGGTCAACGTGTTCGGCGGGCAGTACGCCATGCGCATTTGGCTCGACCCGGCCAAGCTGGCGGCATTCGAGCTGACGCCGTCGGATGTGGTGTCCGCCGTCTCGGCCCAGAACGCCCAGATCTCCGCCGGCGCCTTCGGGTCGCGGCCCACGGTCGAAGGCCAGCAACTCAACGCCACAATCACGGCGCAATCGCTGCTCAGCACGCCCGAGGATTTCCGCCAGATCGTGCTGCGGGCGGAAACCGACGGCGGGCTCGTTCTTCTCGACGATGTGGCGCGGGTTGAAATCGGCGCCGAGAACTACGCCACCATCGCGCGGTTCAACGCCAACCCGGCCTCCGGCATGGCGATCAGCCTCGCCCCCGGCGCCAACGCGCTCGATACGGCGGAAGCGGTGAAGGCGCGGATGGCCGAATTCGCCAATTTCTTCCCCGAGGGCGTGGATTACGTGATCCCGTATGACACCACGCCCTTCATCGAGATTTCGATCAAGGAAGTGGTGAAGACCCTGTTCGAGGCCATCGGCCTCGTCTTCCTCGTGATGCTGCTGTTCCTGCAGAACCTGCGCGCCACGCTGATCCCGACGCTGGCCGTGCCGGTCGTTCTGCTGGGCACGTTCGGCGTACTGGCGGCGGCGGGGTTCACGATCAACACGCTGACCATGCTGGCCATGGTGTTGGCCATCGGCCTTCTGGTCGACGATGCCATCGTCGTGGTCGAGAATGTCGAGCGCATCATGGAGGAGGAAGGCCTCTCTCCGCGTGAGGCGACCCACAAATCCATGGGCCAGATCACCGGCGCACTGATCGGGATCGCCATGGTGCTTTCGGCCGTCTTCGTGCCGATGGCGTTCTTCCCGGGCTCGACCGGGGTGATCTATCAGCAGTTCGCCATCACCATCGTCTCGGCGATGGCGCTTTCGGTGGTGGTCGCGCTGACACTTACGCCGGCCTTGTGCGCCTCGATGCTGAAGGCCAAAAGCCATGGCGAGAAACGCGGGTTCTTCGGCTTGTTCAACCGGGGTTTCTCGGGGCTCACCAACGGCTATACCGGCACGGTACGCTGGACGGTCCGGCGACCGTTTCGCGTCGGCCTGATCTACCTTGCGCTGGCCGGGGCGATGGCACTGCTTTTCGTTCGCACGCCGACAGGCTTCCTTCCGGAGGAGGACCAAGGCATTCTCTTCACCCTGATCCAGGCCCCCACGGGCGCGTCTGCCGAGCGGACGCTCGATGTGCTGGAGCAGGTCGAGAACTATTACCTCACGCAGGAGGACGGGGTCGTCAAATCCATGTTCGGCGTGGTCGGCTTCAGCTTTGGCGGCAGCGGGCAGAATATGGGCATCGCCTTCGTGCAGCTCGAGGACTGGGATGATCGAAAAGAACCGCAGCAAAGCGTACAAGCCCTTGCGGGCCGCGCCTTTGGCGCCTTCAGCCAGATCCGCGATGCACAGGTCTTCCCGGTTGTGCCCCCCTCCGTCATCGAGCTTGGCAACGTCTCGGGCTTCGATTTCTACCTGCAGGCCCGCGAAGGCCAGAGCCATGCCGACCTCGTCGCCGCGCGAAACCAGCTCTTGGGGGCCGCCGCGCAAAGCCCGCTGATCGCCAACGCCCGCCCCAGCGGGCTCGAGGATGCGTCGCAGTTCAACCTTGATATCGACTGGCGCAAGGCGGGCGCGATGGGTTTGACCCCCACGGATGTCGGCCAGCTTCTGCAGATCGCGTGGGCGGGGACCTACGTCAACGATTTCGTCGACCAGGGCCGGATCAAGCGCGTCTACGTTCAGGGCGAGGCGGAGGCCCGCGCGACACCCACCGATATCGACAAATGGCGGGTGCGCAATGCAAGCGGCGGGCTGGTCCCGTTTTCCAATTTCGCCGAAGGCGGCTGGGCCTATGGCGCGCAGGGGCTTTACCGCTACAACGGTATTCCGTCGATCCAGCTTCAGGGCTCCCCTGCTCCGGGCGTGACCTCCGGTGAGGCCATGGCGGAAATGGAACGTCTGGTCGCCGATCTGGGCACAGGCTACGATGCCGCGTGGACGGGCCTGTCGCTGGAAGAGCGGCAATCGGGCAGTCAGGCGCCGTTGCTTTATGCCCTGTCGCTGGCCGTGGTCTTTCTGTCCCTCGCGGCGCTCTACGAAAGCTGGTCGATTCCCTTCGCCGTGATGCTTGCCATGCCAATCGGCATCCTCGGCGCCTTGACGGGGGCGTGGCTTGGCGGGTTCGAAAACGGTGTCTTCTTTCAGGTGGGCCTGCTGACGGTGATCGGCCTTACGGGCAAGAACGCCATCCTGATTGTCGAGTTCGCAAGAGAGAGGCATGAGGCCGGCGAGCGGGTCATCGACGCCGTGGTCACCGCCGCACGGCAGCGGTTCCGGCCGATCATCATGACCTCGATGGCCTTTTCGCTGGGGGTTCTGCCGCTGGTGCTGTCCTCCGGCGCCGGTTCGGGCGGGCGGAATGCCATCGGCTCGGGCGTGCTGGGCGGTACGCTGTCGGCCACCATCCTCGGGGTGGTCTTCGTGCCGCTGTTCTTCATGATCGTCACCCGGCTGTTCCGCCGGAGCCGGCAGTAGGTCGAACCAGCCCGAACCGCAGCCGCCTCAGCGCAGGCCGGACCGGGCGATCTCGACCACCAGTTTGCGCACGGCCTGACCGCGGGCCTGCGCGATACCGGCCACCGTGTCGATCCCATTGATCGGCACCGACAGATCGAACAGACGGGCCCGGTCGCGGCCCGTTTCGGACGAGACGAAATACTGCCCGGCAAGCCGGAACGTACCGTCGCTTTGGGCGAGGATGTCTTCGACCCGCACCTCGACCCGCGCCTGTGCAGGCTCTTCGAAGGGCCACGGCTCCGACGCCACCTGCGCCCCGGTCACCTGCGCGAGTTGACGCGAAATCTCCAGCGTGATGGCCCGGCTTGGATCGTCGGCCCAGAGCAGGCCCTCGCGACTGTTCAGGAGCCCGGCCTCGTCGGCGATGTAGATCTCTTCGGCGGCGGCATAGCTTGGCAGTGACACCTCCCGCAATTCGACCGTTCGGTAGGAAATCCCTATTTTCTCGGCCATCTCGGCCGTGGGAATGGCCACGCGCTTCGGCGGCGGACCACCGCAGGCGGCGAGAACGGGAAGGGAAAGCAGCAGAAGGGAAAGAATACGCTTAGGCATGAGAATCAACGCCCTGTCAGAAGTGAATTTGGATTACGTTCGATGGCACGGGCCAGCGAGGCAACCGCCTTGGCCGCCTTCTGGATATCCGAGAGCGCGTCGCGCGCGTCACGGCCCAGCCCGTTATCGGCGCGATAGCCTTCCAGTGTCGCCCGGGCCTGTGTCAGCACGCGGCGCGCATCGGCGATGAGGTCGGGCAGGTCTCGGCCCGCCTCGGCGAAGGTATCGGCCGCCTCGCTCGCGGAATCGAAGGCGGACGACGCGTTCTCGACCACACCGCCCTTGCGCAATTCCGTCAGGATCGAGCTTAGTTCGGTCAGCGCCCCGTTGAGCTTGCCCGGCAGTGCCTTGGCCTGATCGCTGCCCAGAAGCGTGTCGGTCGTTTGAATGAGGCCGGTGAGTTCCTCGGCCATTTCCTGCAGTTCGACGCCTTCGGCCTTGGCGGCCACCGCGTTCAGGCGCTCGACCAGTTCCGGTACGCCCCCTACGGCCGAGGAGACGCCCTCTGCCGCCTCGGAGGCATTGTCCACAGCCGCGACCAGCTTGTTCGCCAGCGCGGCTTCGTTGAACTGGGTGACTGTCTTGTCGAGCTCGGCGATGAGCGCGTCGAGCCGCCCGGGCAGCGCCTGAACCTCGTCGGAGCCGACCACCTTGCGGGCGTCGCCCAGCAGGTTGTTGAGGTTCTCGGGCACGCCGCGAACGTCCTCGCTGGCCAGCAGCGCGCGGGCTTCCTCGAACAGCTCGGTGGCCGAAACCATGACGTCTTCGATCGGCAAGGCGTTGAAGCGTTCGAACACGCCCTGCGCGGTGGCGGAGACGTCGGTGATGTCGCTTTCCGCCGTTGGGAAATAGTATGTTCCCTGCTCGCCCTGTTCCAGCGCGGCGGGCTCGGCCTCCGGCACATCGACCAGTTCGATCTTCAGGCCGCCGGTCAGGATCGATGCCGATGCAAGCCGCGCCCTCAGCCCGTCTTCCACCCGCTCGCGGAAATATTCGAGGGCCTCGTTGGATCCGGCCCCCTCTTCGAGGCCCAGCCGGCCGGCCCTGATCGACAAGGACACGACAAGGCGAACCCGGTTATCCCCGAACTCTTCCTCGTCAATCATGCCATTCAGGGCGGTGACCTCGCCAATCTTAAGCCCGTTCATTTCGACCGGCGCGTCGGCCGTCAATCCGCCGATATTCTCCGAGAAGACCACGGACATGGACAGCGCTTCGCCTTCGTCAGCGGCGAACAGGCTGGTCCGTGCGGACGATTCCTCGGGGTAGACCGTAAAGGTACTCTCCGGCTCGACTGGATCACCGCCCGACACCATCGTCTCAAACGTCACGCCCCCCGCGACCAGCGAGGCCACCGAACTGAAGTCGAGCGCGGCCCCGCCGGGGCCGAGCGAGAAGGAAAAGCCCGACGTATCCCAGAAGCGGGTGGCGGAGCTGACAAGCCTGTCATGCGGCTCGAAGATCATCGCCTCGGCCTGCGCCGACGACCCGTCCTCCGTGATCGAGGGCTTGCCGATACGTCCCACGGTCACCCCGCGATAGAGGATCGGCGTGTTCTCGATCAGCGAGGCACGGCCAGAGGCACGAAGCGTCAGGCGAAGCCCGTCCTGCCCCTGCCGCTCGAGCGGGGCGTCCGGCAGCCCTTCGAACCGGCCCGCATATCCCCCCGGCTGGTCATCCCAGAGCCCCTCGATGTATACGCCCGAAAGCACGGTGTTCAGCCCGGTGACCCCTTGCGTCGTAACCTGCGGTCGCACTACCCAGAACCGCGCCTCGTCATCGATGAAGGGCGCCACGTCCTTGTCGATACGGACCGACACCAACACCCGGTCGAGCCCTTGGGTAAAGCCCACTTCCTCGACCAGGCCGATGGCGACGTCACGGTAACGCAACTCGGTCGAGCCTTCCTTTACCCCGGCGGCGTTCTCGAAACTGATCTGGATGACCGGCCCGCGATCGGCATAGCTGCGCCATGCGATGAACAGCACCACCAGCAGCGCGGCCAGCGGCACGATCCAGACGATCGAGATCCGGTCCATGACCCCGCGCCGCGCCGATGTGACAGGTGCCTCGGGGGGTGTGTCGGCGTCAGTTGCCACGTGCGAGTGTCCTCCGTCGGCCGGAAAGGCGACCGGGCCGGGCTGGGGCCATTCCGGCCGAGTTTGTATCCCATATCAAGCGGCTATCGAAACTTTGTGCGGATAGCATCGTAAAAATCACAGACAGGGCGAAGAACAGGCTGGCGCGGCCCGGCGTGATCGAGGCGATCGTCTGAAGCTGGACGAGAGAGGACAGGATCGCGACGACGAAGACGTCGATCATCGACCAGCGCCCGATATATTCCACGATCTCGTACAGGACATGGCGCCGGCCCTGCGTGGCGAGCGGGCCATACCACACGCCGATGGCAAGCCCGGCCAGCACGACGAATTTGGCCACGGGGATCAGAACGCTGGCAATCAGGATGATGGTCGCCACCCCCCAGTTCCCGCCATGGGCCAGTTCGACGGCGCCGCCCACGATGGTGTCGCTTTGCGAGCTGACCAGCGTCTTCGTCTCGAGCATCGGATAGAGGTTCGCCGGGATGTAGCAGCCAAGCCCCACCAGCCACCAAGCCCAGACCTTCTGAAGCGAATAGGGATCGCGCGACCTGAGCGCGTGACCGCATCTCGGGCATCTTGCCGTGTCGCGCGGCGAGACGCGCATGCACTCGGTGCACGCGACAAGGCCCATCTCGCGGGCGGTCTTCAGGTTTCCAGTGATTTCCATATCGAATACCTGCACATAAGCCGGTCTGTCGCCACGACAAGGACAACGAGAACGGCAAAAATCCACGCGGCCGGACCATAGACCACGTCCGCCATGTCGCTCAGCTTGACCAGCGCCACGGCACAGCCGATCGCGAAGATCTCGGCCATCGACCAAGGCACCAGCGCTTCGGAGATCGCAAAGGCCTGCCGGGCCAGCGGCGCCGGCGGCTTGTCGCGAATGATCGGCGCGAGGACATAGATCAGCAGGATCAGCCGTATGGCGGGGACGACGACGATGAAAAAGAGCACGGCCAGAGACAGAAGTGTCAGGTTGCCGGAGAATGTCAGCGCTGTCTGAAGGATGGAGGCGTCGTGATGCACACCAGCCGCCCCGATGGACAGGAACGGGAACGCGCAGGCGGCGACAATCAGGATCAACACGGTCAGGGCGAGCGCGATGAGTTGCTTGCCCGCCTTGCGCCGGGGTGAAATCAGCACGGTATGGCATCGCACACACACCGCCCGCTCATGCGAGGCAACATGGGGGACACGGTAGACGAGATCGCAGGTGGGGCACCCGATCAGGTCCGCGGCATGCTGGTGGTATTGGTCACCGGCACCGCCGCCACGTGGCCCGCTGGCCTTCGCCCCGACCGTTTCGGCGATCTGCCGTTCACCCACTCGAACCTCCGAATCCCGATGGCGTACATACGCGCCGCCCAACTATCTAGTGCCTGTTCATCGAGAATCACATCCAGCGGATTACATATTTGTCATGATCCGTATCCCGCGCCTGCAGACAACGCGGCTGGCTTGGACCGGTCAATCATGGCAAGGTGAATTCCCATGATACCATTCGCTCGTCTTGTCCTTGTCTGCCTGGTCTGCGTGCTCGGCGCCGCAGCTGGCGCGCAGGAAGACGGTCAGGCGTGGTACGAGGTGGACGGGCTCAACAACGGCCTTGGGTCGGCCCCTGACAGGCTCGACCGCTCGACCCCCCGCGATGCGTTGCGCAGCTTCATAGACCTCACCAATTCCGAGCGGTTCGACTGGGCGGCCCATTCGCTGAACCTGTCGGATCTCCCCGACGGCCATCAGGCCGAGGAGGGCCCGAGACTTGCCGCAATGCTCGCCTCGGTCATCGAACGGCGTATCTGGATCAACTGGAGCGGCCTGTCGGCGCGGCCGGACGCCATGATCGAGAGCGAAACCGGCAATAATCCCCGGGCCGGTGAGACCCGCAGGAATATCCGGATCGAGATGGTCGAGGTCAACGGCCGGGCCTACGAGGTGCGCATCGCCCGTTACAAGAACGGCGCAGAGGAGCCCGTCTGGCTCTTCACCCCGCAAACCGTCGACGACATCCCGGGCCTTTACGCGGAGTTCGGGCCACGGCGGTTCGAGCAATTCCTGCCCCAGAGCCTCAAGACCCGTGCCGGCCCGCTCAGGGCGTGGGAGTGGATCGCCCTGCCCCTCTACCTCGGGGTGCTCGGCCTGCTGCTCTGGGGCACGAACCGCTTTGTCATGATGCTCTCGCGCAAGGCCCCGAGGGCCTTCATGCGTCAGGCCGTCGACCGGGCCGCCATGCCGCTGGCGCTGATGGTCACGGCCTTTGTCGCCCAGCTTTTCCTCAATCTCGCGGTGTCCTTTTCCGGACCGGTGACCAATGTCGTGCGCCCGGCCCTGATAATCATTATGGTTTCGGGTTTCGGCATCGCCGCGCTGCGCGTGGTCGATGCGATCCTCGACCGGATCACCCTGCGGGTGGTGGGCGATATCGACGACACGAGAAGCCTCGAGAAACGAGAGCTTTACACCTCGATCTTTGCCCTGCGGCGGATCATCGTGCTGTTCATGGTGGGCTTCGCCATCGTCTACGTGCTGCTGCGGCTGAACCTCTTTGAATCGATCGGCATGACGCTGCTGGCCTCGGCCGGTGTGCTGACCGTCCTTCTGGGGATCGCGGGGCAGGCCATTCTCGGCAATATCCTCGCCTCGCTCCAGATCGCGCTGGCCAAACCCGTGCGGATCGGCGACAGCATCCTGTTCGAGGGCAATTGGGCCTATGTCGAAAGCATCTACTACACGTTCATCCGCCTGCGCACCTGGGACGAACGGCGCATCGTGGTGCCGGTCCGGTACTTCGTCTCAAAACCGTTCGAGAACTGGTCGGTCAAGGATGCACGGATCTATAGCACGATCCGGCTGGTTCTCGATCATTCAGCGGATATCGAGGAACTGCGCGATAAATTCATCGAGTTCGCCAAGGCGAGGGACGGCGTGATCGACCACGACAAGCTGTGCGCCTATGTTTCGGGCCAGACGTCGGAGGGGCAGGAAATGAGTTTCTACGTGATGTCCCCCGACCCGTCATCCGGATGGGAGACGGAAATGCAACTTCGCGAAGACCTGCTGGCCTATATCCGCGAGCACCATCCCGACTGGTGGCCGCGCGAGCGTGTTGCCGGCGAAAGTGGTGCGGCGGGCATATCGTTCGACGCATCCTGAACGGCAGGTTGGCAAGGCATCGAGGTTTTTCTCTCGCGGCTTCCCCCGCCGGGAACATTCCCGCCGAATTCGCGTTGCACCCTTTATGGCTGGTCTAAAATCCCCGGCTGATCCGGTTCTTCGGCTCGCCGTCATCGTCATTGCTGTACTCATGGGTTTCGGCGTGCTCAAGCTCGCCGGGGACATTTTTGCGCCGATGGTGCTGGGCATCGTCACCGGCGTGATCCTCGCCCCCATTACCGACCTTCTCGAACGCTGGAAACTCCCCTCAGGCGTGGCGTCGGCCATCGTGCTGGCGCTTGGCATCTCGGGCGTCGCCGTGGTGGTCGTTCTGCTGGAACCGCTTGTCTGGCGGGTGGTCGACGAGTTGCCGGACATCAAATGGGAAGTCCGCTCGATCATCGAGCAGTTCCGCGGCGTGATCCGCGGCCTCGACGCGATGAACGAAGAGGTCGGGCAGGCCCTCGGGACCGGCCAGAATGGCGAGGACAAAGGCAACGGCCCCATCCCCGACCCCACGGCGACATTGCTGCTTGCGCCGCTGGTTCTGGCACAGGTTCTGATCTTTGCCGGGACGTTGTTCTTTTTCCTGCTGACGCGCCGCGGGATCTATGTCTGGGTTTCGACCTGGGTGGGCGACCGCCGCGACACGGTGATCATCAAGAAACGGTTCACGACGGCCGAGCGGCTGGTGGCGCGCTACTTCCTCACCATCTCGATCATCAATGCCGGGCTCGGTGCCAGCCTCGGTGCCCTCATGATGGTCATCGGCCTGCCCGGCCCGCTGATCTGGGGCGTGGTGGCGACGATGCTCAACTTCATCCTTTACGTCGGCCCGATCATGGTGATCGGCGGGCTTCTCTTGGCGGGCCTGATCGCCTTCGACGGGTTGATGGTCTTTGCCCCTGCGGCAATCTTCCTGTGCCTGAACATGATCGAGTCGCAGTTCGTAACGCCTGCGATGGTGGGCAAGCACATTTCGGTCAACCCGCTGCTGATCTTCGTCTCGCTCGTGATTTGGCTTTGGATGTGGGGACCGATCGGCGGGATCGTGGCAATCCCGGTGCTGGTGATCGTGCTGGTGATGCTCGACATCTTCGACAGCGAAGGGCGCGCTCGCAAACGGCCGCCAAGCCCCTCGGAACCGGAACCCCCGGTGGTCTGATCTTTCAGACGATTTCCTCGGGCATCCCCGGAACAGGCAGGGCAACCTCGCGCGCCGCGTCGGAATCGTAGTGAACGAGGAAGCCGCGCCGCTTTTCGGGCGGCAGGTCAGTGTTCTCATCCACGAGGCGTTTCCAGTGCTCGAAGGCCGTGGACGGATCGAGAAACTCGCCCCCCGCACCCGAGGACGGAAGCCAGTTTCCCATCACCCGCTTGCGCACCAGTTCGACGTGATCCGACCGGTCGAACCACAACCCGGTCTCGGTATCCCAGCGCAGGCTGCGCCCGTTGAGGTTGGCCGACGACACGATTGCGCCGAACCCGTCGAAGATCGAAACCTTGGAATGAACGTAGATCAGGGGGGCGCCGTCGAGCACGTCGCGCTCGTCGCTTTCCTGGCGACGAGGCTGAACCGGCGAGGCGACGAGCAATCGGTCTTCGCCGAAAGCCTGTCGCAGCCGGGTCAGGCATTTGATCTGCTGATCCTCGCCGAACCGGGCATCGAGCCCCCTGTTGCTGTCGAAGGCGATGTCCTCGGGCGCGGCGGGCAGGACCAGGAACAGCTTGAGGTCGGGACACTGACGCGCCCGCTTTGCCAGCGCCCGCGCCAGGGGCTGGTGGCGCATGAACTGTGATTCGAGATAGATGAACTGGTTCGACCGGCCGACTGCCTCGAGGTGGCGTTGCTCGATCTCGCGCAGCACGGTCTTGGGCGATACCCGGAAAGACGCGCGGTGACGGCGGCGGGACAGCGTGCGCAGGAAACCGGGCGCCGCAGCCGGCGGAGGCGCCTTCGCGGCAACCGTGTCGAGGAACGTGTCGAGATGCTCCTGCGCCGCGTCGACGACCGACCCGGTGGCCATCACCTGAACGTCATGCCAGGTCCGCTCGGGGGCGCGGCGGTGGCGCTTGGTGTCGTACCGCCGGTCATTCAGATCAAGCCCGCCAATATAGAGCAGGCGGCGATCGAAGACGGCCATTTTCTGATGGTGGGTTGCGGGGTAGAGATCGACGAGCCGCACGGGAAAACAAAGGCTGCCGTTGTCGTCTTCATAACAGATGCGGCGCAATCTCGGCGTTTCCGACCGGAACCGCGCGCGTTCATCCCCGTTCATTTCGAGCCAGCTCGTATTCAGCTCACGCATCTTCTGCCGGACAAAAGGGAAGAAGACCATCTTCGGGACCAGCCCGGCCTTGGCATCATGCAGCGAGACATTGAATTCGAGCTTCGCGTCGTCATTCGCCAGCTCCTGAACCGCCACCATCTGACGCTTGGTCTGCCATGCAAGCTGGTGCAGCTCCGGGGCGGCGACCGGATCGAAATCGGTCACCACGATGCGGATGGCGACCCCGCGGTTGAGCGTCGCGATTATCAGGTCGAACCAGGTATCTCCCAGTTCACGCGCCTCGTCGGAATGCAATTTGGTGGTCAGGTCGAAGAGTCGGAAACTACCGGAAATCTCGCGCTCGGCCTTGAGGAACGCACGTTCCAAGGCGGGATAGGCCTCTGCAGCCGTCACCATCACTTCGAGATCACCGATTGGCCCGTCGCTTTCGCACGCTTGGGTCACGGCTTTCTTCACCTCGCCTGATGCGTCCATCTCGATGCCAATCTTCGCTGCGCCAGCCTCAGTTGTCGAGCCGCATGCCATGCCCCTGACCCGAAAAATCGCCCCCGCCATGTTTCAGGCGGGGGCTGTCACCCGCGGGACAACGGGTCGGCCAGGTCTATCGGCTTGGGGACGGGAGAGACCTGGTCAGAGGGGCGCGGTAGCGCCATGACTGAATTGAAAACGCATCATGCCGGGCGAAGGTTCCATCGAATTCGAAAATTTTCGCACCGACACGAAATTCTACTATCGGTTGTACGGTTTCATGCCTTGGACGGCGCGCGCGCCGCCGAAAGACATTGCCGCTCACCTTTCCCGTCATACCTTGGGCGCGCGCGGGCCGAAAAAGAGCCAGATGATGAAGCCGAGCAAGGGCAGGATCACGACAAGCAGGACCCAGAGAACCTTGCGACCGGTGGTAGCGGATGATCCGACGATCGAAACGATCGCCCAAATATCCAGACCCAAAAGAATTAATCCGCCCAGACCGGAAATTTCCAACATCTTGCCTCCTGAGGATGCCTACCGGCGCAACGCTTCTCTACCGGGTGAAACCTTCATCCCTGCGTGCGCACGTTCCGCTACTAACTTGCTGAGAGCGCGGAATGTTCCAAAAATATTTCGAGTAAATTTTGCTCAGGAATGGAAACTAAATCCGCGCCACCGGTGTTGGATGGTTGCAATGCCGGGAACCAAGCCGGCCAAGCCATACACAACCGGAAGGAGCGAATATTATGAAACGTATTCTTATGACCACAGCGATTGCTGCCCTTGCTGCATCGCCCGTGCTTGCAGATACGGAAACCGCCGACGACACCAGCGCCCAAGTATCCGAATCCACCGACATGTCGCAAGAGGCGTCCAACAGCGACGCCGGGAATGACGTGGTCGCCGATATGGAAGGCATGCAGGTGCGCGCTTCCGACCTGATCGGGAAATCGGTCTACATCCTCGGCGAAGACGCCGCTGAGGCCGAAATCGCCGAAGAGGCCAGCGAACCGTCCGATGACTGGGAACGCATTGGCGAAATCGGTGACGTCATCATCTCCGGCGACGGCCAGATCGATTCCGTCACGCTCGATGCCGGCGGCTTCCTCGGCATCAACGAGAAGCACATCAGCGCCTCGCTGGACGAGCTGAAATTCGTCAGCGACGCGAGCGGTGACGCAGAAGCGGACGAAGAGCGCGATTACTTCGTCGTCTTCACCGGCGACAAGACCGCGCTGGAAGACCGCGATCAGCTTGACCAGACCGCCGTGCGCGACGCCGGCAGCAGCTTCTTCAATGAAGAAGACGCACAAGACACCGCTGATGCGGACATGGAAGAGCCGACCGAAGACACCGCCGACGCCGGCAGCACCGATCTGAGTGAGCAGGCTGCCGATACCGAAGGCACGGACATGGCCGAGAACGACGACACGGACATGACCGCCGAGCAGGACAGCGAGCAGATGGCCGACACCGACGCGGCCGAGTCGGAAGAAACCGACCTGACCTCGGAGCAGATGGCCGAGAACGAAGGCGACGCCAACGCGACGGACATGGGTGAGGAAACTGCCCAACTCAGCACCGACGAGCGTGGCAAGCTGACCGCCGAGGATCTCGAAGGCGTTTCCGTCTACGGTACGGACGAAGACCGCCTTGGCGAAATCTCTGACCTCGTCCTCAGCGACGACGGCAGGATCACCGAGGTCATCGTCGACGTGGGCGGCTTCCTCGGGATTGGCGAAAAGCCGGTCGCACTTCCGTTCGAAGACCTCGACCTGCAGCGCTCGGACGAAGACTCGATGACCGGCGGCCTGCGCGCCACCACCGTTTACACCAGCGAAGAGCTGGAAGGCATGGACAGCTGGGAAGGCTAAACCTGCCGTGAGCGTTTGAACTTTAAGGCCGGGTCCGAAAGGGCCCGGCCTTTTCCTGTCTGCGGCCCAACCTCGTGTCAGGCCCGGATCATCTCTAGGTAAGTCTTGTAAAAGCCACGTATCCCCCATTCCATGTCGGCCAGCGGCCCGGGGCGGAAATGGTAGGAATTCACGCCTTCCTGATTGTGCCGGATGATGCGCTCGTCATCGAGCGACGTGACGTGCCACAGCCATGTCAGGTCCTGCGTCGCGTAGTCCTTTGGCTCCTCGGCATCGCCCCGCACAAGCCAGACGACCTCGATATCGGTTTCCTGCAGCCCGCGCGGCAGAAAGCGATAGCCGACCACGTGATCGGCATAGATCAGCAGGTTGTTGAGCGGTCCGAGCTGTACATCGGTCGCACCGCCATCGAAGCCCGTAAGACTGCCCAGCAACGGCGCCAGTGGCGTACCCTCGCGGCTACCGGTCTGGTAGCCCTCGTAAAGCGGGTACCGGCGATAATAAACGTCGGCCCCGAGACCGGCCGCAGCCTCCCCGGTTTCGTTCAGGATCGCCGTCGGCAAACCGATCCCTTCCGAGCGCTTCTTGAGCGGTTCGACCAGTTTCTCCATGTCCTGCGGCGCTTTGAGCGTGTGAGACTTGGCGTATTCCTGATGTGACGGCGCGCAGTGGTAGCATTCCATGTAATTTTCCAGCGCCAGCTTCCAGTTGGCGGGCACGGGATAGACCGTCTTGTGCGCGATCTTCAGGTTCTCCAGACCGAACGGCTCGCACAGCGGCGCCAGCCGGTCGAGCCCGGCCTGGATGGGCGGCGGATCGTCAGCCGTGCAGACAAGGATCAGGCCCTGAAAAACGATGACATGCGCGGAAAAGAGCCCGTACTCTGACGGATCGAAATCCTGCCCCATCGCCCGGCCCGCGCGCAACTTGCCGGACAGCTCGAACGTCCACGCGTGGTAGGGACAGACGAACAGCCGCGCCTTGCCCTCCCTTTCGACACAGACACGCGACCCGCGGTGCCGGCAGACATTGAGATGCGCGCGTACCTCGCCGTCACGGTCGCGGACCACGATGATCGATTCCGGCCCGTAGTCGAACAGGAAATAATCGCCCGGCTCGGGGATCTGGCTGACATGACCGACCCAAAGCCAGCTTTGGTTCCAGTAGGCCTTGATGTCGCGTTCGTAGATATCGCGCGAGGTGTAAAAGTCTCGCGGCAGGGCGAACCCTTCCTCGGGCGACTGGATCAGGCGGGCGAATTCGTCGGTATGCTGCAACATGGGGCTGACCTCATCCCTCTATGGCTGTGATTTCGCGGCGGTAATATTCCTGCTCGACCTCGTCGGGCGAACGCTCGAAATTCCGCGCGGCCCGGTGGCCCGAATAGACGGCATCGGCGATCAGCCCCGGCGCGGCGGCGTCGCCGATCAGTTCGACATGCGACAGGTCCGGGTGCCCGCGAAGCTCATCGTAGAGGCTGGTCACCCGGTCCCGACGCGTCACCAGCAGGGTCGTGCCACTGTCGATCTGCGTCTCCTGTCCGGTATAGACACAGGCCAGCCGGCAGGCGGACTTACCGACGCCGCTGACCGCCTGCGCCGTGAGGATCGTCACGCCGCGTTCCAGCAGGCTTTTCTGCACGCGGCCCTGTTCCAGCGTCAATTCCGTGAAGGGCGACACCATGTTGGCGGTTGTAACGAAACTCACCTCATGGCCCTGATCCGCCAGATGCGTCGCCAACACCCCGGCAAGATAACCGTGGTCGTCGTCATAGAGTACCAGCGGCCCCGGCCCGGGCCTGATGCCGTCCATCACATCATCCGGCGTCAGCACCATGGCCTCGTCCGCAATGGGGATGCCGAACCGCGCCGTCCGCCCCTGCCCGTCGCGCCGCCAGCGCGCGCCGGTGGCGAGGAACACATTCGGCGCGCCCAGTTCGAGTACGTCATCGCGGCCCAGCGGGCTGTCGGTGAAGATATCGACATTGCCGCGCTGCTGCAGGTCGCCAAGGCGATAATCCATCACCCGCCCCCAAGCGGCCAGCCCGTTCAGCCCGGCCTCGCGCCGCACCCGGCCGCCAAGCTCCTTTCCGGCCTCGGCCAGCGTCACGTGGTAGCCGCGCCGGGCAAGCTGCATGGCGCATTCCAGCCCGGCGGGGCCGGAGCCGACCACCAGCGCCGCCTCTTCCGTGCCCTTCGTGCCGATCTTCTCCGGGTGCCAGCCCCGGCGCCACTCCTCGCCCATCGTCGGGTTCTGGGTGCAGCGGATCGGCACGCCCTGCGAATCCGCCGAAACACAGATATTGCAGCCGATGCATTCCCGGATCTCGTCGATCCGCCCCTCCTCGATCTTTTTGGGCAGGAACGGGTCGGAGATCGACGGGCGCGCGGCACCGATCATGTCGAGCACGCCCTTCCGCACCAGCGACGCCATCATGTCGGGCGACGTGAACCGGCCAACACCCACGACAGGCTTGCTGGTGATTTGCTTCACGGCTTCGAGGTATTTCGTCTGGTACCCGTCTTCCGGCTGAAACCGCGTGGTCTGCGAGTCATTGGGCCAGCCGGCGACGTTGACGTCCCAAAGGTCCGGCAATTCGGCCAGCAGTTCGACGACGCCGCGCCCCTCCTCCTCGGCCTGCATCGCGTCGGCGCCCTGCATCTCGTCGATGGCGAACCGGAACGCCACGCCGCATTTACCCTCGGCCAGTTCCAGCGTGTCCTCAAGCAATTCCCGCGTCAGCCGCACGCGGTTTTCGAGGCTGCCGCCATATTCATCCAACCGGTCGTTATGCTGGGGCAGCAGGAAATGATGCGGGATGGTCATGTGGTGGCCGGCATAGACATAGATGATGTCGAACCCCGCCTCGATCGACCGGCGCGCTGCATCGCGGTGCCAGCGACGCAGATTGCGGATATCTTCCTTGTCCATCGCCCGCGCCTGTGGCGCGAAGCCCGCGTCGACGATGGACTCGCTGGGCGCCAATGCCGGGGCACGGGTCAGAAGGTTCGGTGCGTGACTGCCGTTGTGAGCCAGCTCGATCCCGGCCAGCGAGCCGTGTTCGTGAATCGCATCGGTCATCAGCCGCAATCCGGGTATGTCGCGGTCATCCCACAGCCGCCCCTCGGCAAAGGGCGACAGGTCGGAGGTCGGATGGATTTCCGTTTCCTGGTTGCACACCACGGCCCAGCCGCCCTCGGCCTTCATGCCGCGCATCGCCGCCTCGGCCCGGGGCCTCTGATAGCCCATGCCGTTGCAATGCGGTACCTGATAGAACCGGTTGCGCGCGGTGACCGGCCCGATGCGGACCGGTTCGAACAGGATGTCATATGGGGTCGCGCGGGAGGTCATGGGCGACTTTGTTCCTTGCATGGTGGATTGTCAGGGGCGGTCACGCCGCCCCATCCGTTCTACAGGATCAGAAGCCCGATTTGATACGCTCGAATTCCTAAAAGCGTGACCCCTCGGTGTTCCCGAACCATTCATCGGGATAGGGATACCACCAGTCCTGCACCTTGGGCTTCCAGTCGATCACGCCCATCTTGGTCTGCCGAAATGCATCGAGCCCCAGCCGCGACAACTCGCGCCCCAGCCCGGAATTCTTCCACCCGCCGAACGGCAGCGCGTCATTGTCGATCAGCGGATTGTTGACCCAGACCATGCCGGCCTCGAGCCGTTCGTAAGCCTCCATCGCCTCCTCGAGGCTGGTGGTGAACAGGCTGGCGCCGAGGCCGAATTCGCTGTCATTGGCATGGTTCAGCGCCTCTTCGAAACTCTGCACGCGGCAGATCGCGGCGACCGGGCCGAAGAGTTCCTCGCGCATGATATCCATCCCAGGCGTGACACCGGTCAGCACCGTCGGCTCGTAGAACCAGCCCGTATTCCGCCCCGGCGGCACCCGACCGCCGCAGATCAGCTTTGCCCCGTCAGACACCGCCCCATCCACGAGCCGCACGACCTTGTCGCGCGCCGCTTCCGTCACCAGCGGGCCGATTTCCGAGACATCCATGCCGTTGCCGACCCGCAGCTTGCGCGCCATGTCAGCCAATCCCTCGACGAACCGGTCATGCACCGCATCATGCACGTAGAACCGTTCGGTCGAGGTGCAGATCTGGCCCGACAGGTGAAACGCCGCCGTGGTCGCGCCTGCCACCGCGACATCAAGTGGCGCATGGGAAGACACGATCATCGGGTCACTGCCGCCCGCCTCGATGATGCAAGGCTTGAGCTGTTCGGCGCAGGCGACGTTCACCTTCTTCGCCGTCGCCACGCTGCCGGTAAAGGCCACCACGTCGCTTTGCTTCGAGCGGATCAGCGCCTGTGCCGTCTCGCCTCCGCCAGTGATGCAGGAGACGAGGCCGGCAGGGAGATGCCGGAAATTCTCCATGAATTTCAGCGTCGAAAGTGAGGTCAGCTCGGACGGTTTGACCACGCAGGCATTGCCCGAGGCAAGCGAGGCCGCCA
This sequence comes from Roseovarius sp., assembly GCA_040220035.1. GTDB lineage: Bacteria > Pseudomonadota > Alphaproteobacteria > Rhodobacterales > Rhodobacteraceae > Roseovarius. Next base: position 34,501 of record JAVJTX010000043.1, read on the forward strand.
CCGTCCAGCACATCAGCAGGATGGGAAAGTTGTAGGGCACGATATGAACGCTGACGCCATAGGGGAAATACCGCGCGAACTGGAACGAGCCCGCCTGCGTTGTGCCCGGCAGAACCCCGCCGGAATCCCGCGCCATCTCGGCGAAGTAGCGGAAGCACCCGCCGACATTGGCGATCTCGCCCGTGGCTTCCGGATAGGGCTTGCCCTGCTCCAGCACCATCAGCCGCGCGGCCTCTTCATGGTTGGCGGCGATGCTGTCGGCGACCTTGTGCAGATATCCCGCACGCGTCAGATCATCCAGCTTGCCCCATGCCTTCTGCGCCTCGCGCGCCCGGCGCAGGATATCCTCGGCCTCCTCCGGCGTGCCCAGCGCGATGGCGCCTTCGCGGGCCAGCGTAGCGGGGTTGATCACATCATGCGTGCCGCCCCCCTGCCCCGCCGCATGAAAGTCGTTGCCATAAAAGAACTGGCGCCCAAAGGGGTCGAAATCGGTCATCGTCATCCTTTCGGAATGTCGGGTCAGCGGATCATGTAGACCTTGCGCACGGTTTCGTGCACGCGGCAGGTGCCTTTCCAGTCCTGCTCGAAAAAAGCCACCGTGCCCGGCGTGATTTCGATCACCTCGCCATTGTCGCGGGTATAGGTCGCGCTGCCTTGCAGGAAGTGGCAGAACTCGTCGCGCGTGACATGGCAATCCCAGTAGCCCGGCGTGCAGATCCAGATGCCGCATTCGCTTTGCCCCTCGGGGCCCTTGTGCAGCAGAACGCCCGAGGTGTGGGAATGTCCCTCGATCATCGTCGGGATCTCGCCCCAGTCCACGGTATCGGTGATCTCATTGGGGTTTCGAAGTGTCGGTGTGGTCAAACGTTTCGCTCCTTGAACGGGTCCGGACGCGGGAACTCCGCGCCCGGATGGCCTGTTTCAGCCGTAGGTCTTTTCCAGCAGGTCGTTGAGATACTTGGCCGCCACCTTCGGCCCGCCATTGCCCTGCATGTGTTTACTGGTCTTTTCGCAGCGGGCCTTCACCTCGCTGTCAGTGAGGCATTTCTCGATATTCGCGGCGAACTCCTCGTCGGTCCAGTTCATCCGGTGCATCTTGAAGCCGTGGCCGGTTTCCTGCACCCGCGTGGCGTTGTCGTGCCCGTCCCAGACATAGGGCATGATGATCGCGGGCTTGCCGAAATACAGGCACTCGGTAAAGCTGTTATTGCCGCCGTGATGCACCACCGCATCGACCAGCGGGATGAGCGAAGGCTGCGGATACCAGCTTGCGACATGCACGTTCCCCGGCATCGTGGCCTTGTCGTATTCGGCCTCGTACTCGCCCACGTTGACCAGCGCGCGATAGGGCTGCTTGCCGAGGAAATCGATGATCTTCTTGATCTGGTCTGTATCCCCCGCGCCAAGGCTGCCGAAGGAGACATATAGCAGCGGCTTGTCATTGTGTTCGCCGAAATCCGGCACGTCATAGGGCTTCTCGGTCCGCACGCAGCCCTCGAGATACTTGAACCGCTCCGGGTCGAGCGGTGTCTCGCGGTTGAACTTCACCGGCGCGGGATAGAGCAGCAGGTTCAGGTAGGGGCTTTCCTCGAAGAACTCGCCGGTCGGGTAAGGGTCTTCGCCACAGGTCTTGAGGAATTCGTTGAAGTCGTCATGCACCGGCTTGATGACCTCGTTGAACTTCTTGTTGAACGCCTCGTGACAGGCGGTGTCGTTCTCGCCGCAGCCTGACAGGTGGGGCGGAATGGCCGGGTCCGTCACCTCGTTTTCCGAGCAGGAGATGATGCGCACCCACGGCACACCATATTGCTTGGTCGCGGGGTAAAGCACCACGTTGTCGATACAGATCAGGTCGGGCTTGATCTCTTTCAGGATGCCCGGAAGCTCCTTCTCGGCCCATTTCGAGGTATCGACGATCGCCTCCCAGCATTCCTTCACGTAGTTGTCGATCTGGTCATAGGGCGTGAGGTTGAAGTTCGGGATGTGGCCGTTGATGAAATCCGTCCAGTATTTTGCCATCTGCTCGGGCGGCATCGGCTCGGACATGTTCACGTGATGCTCTTCGAACCCGTAATCGGCAAAGACGCCGGTAAAGCCCGGGTCGGTGACGAAGACACAGCGATGGCCCATGTCGCGGCAGGCCTGCGCGATGCCCACCGAGTTGAGCGCCGGGCCGAAGGCGGCCTCGGGGAAAAAGGCGATGGTTTTCTGGTCTGTCATGGAATGACCTCCTCTGTCGTTTTGGTTTTACGTCTTTTTGTCGTCGGGCAGGATCAGCGCGTTCTGCGCCTGCCAGCCGATCTGGACCTTGTCGCCCACCCTGAAATCCGCCGCCCCCTCGGCCGCGGCTGACAGGCGGGCGATGAGGATTTGGGCGGTGTCGCCCACGGCGATGTGCAGGCCGATATCCTGCCCGTGATAGGCGATGTCGGTGAGCCTGCCGTCGAGCACGTTGTCATGGCTCAGGCGTTCCGCCGCCGCGGGCGCCACGGTCAGTCGCTCGGGGCGCACGGCAAGGCAGGCACGGTCGCCCGTGCGGGTGTCGCCCTTCGACCGGCCCGTCAGAACGCCCAAGCCCGGCACGGACACGCCCTCGACGCTCACCTCGCCGTCGAGAAAGTTCATCACGCCGATGAAATCCGCGACGAAGCGGCTGTTGGGATGCTCGTAAAGCTCGGCGGGGCTGGCGCACTGCTTGACCTCGCCGTCGCGCATCAGGGCGATCCGGTCGGCCATCACCAACGCCTCTTCCTGGTCATGCGTGACGACGACAAAGGTGATGCCCACCTCGTGCTGCAAGCGCTTCAGCTCCAACTGCATATGCTCGCGCAGCTTCTTGTCGAGCGCCGCCAGCGGCTCGTCGAGTAGCAGAACGCGCGGCTCTTTCACCAGCGCGCGGGCCAGCGCCACGCGCTGCCTCTGCCCGCCCGACAACTGATCGGGCTTGCGGCTGGCGTAATCGGTCAGTTGCGTCGTCTCGAGAATACGGTCGACCCGCGATTTCAGCTCGCTGCCGCGCACGCCTTCCATCTCCAGCCCGTAAGAGACGTTTGCCCGCACGCTCATATGCGGGAAAAGCGCGAAGGACTGGAACATCAGGTTGATCGGCCGCCGGTTGGGGCGCAGCGGGGCTATATCCTTGCCATCGAGCAGGATGCGCCCCTCGTTGAGCGACTCGAATCCCGCGATCATCCGCAGAAGCGTGGTCTTGCCACAGCCCGAGGGGCCAAGCAGCGCGAAGAACTCGTTCTCCTTGAGGTTCAGCGAGATATCGTTCACCGCCGTAATCGCGCCGAAACGCTTGGTGATATTCTCCAGCCGGATCACCGTTGCGGCCTCTTCTCCGGCCTCGGTCAGCATATTGGCGCCATCCGTGCTCATTGACTGATCGCTTTCCTGTCGATGCGCTGCGAGATGAAGACGAGCGTGAAGCTGACCAGCATCACGATGGTCGCCATCGCGTTGATTTCGGGGGTCACGCCGAAGCGGATCATGGAATAGATCTGCATCGGTAGCGTGGTAGAGCCCTGCCCGGCCCCGGCGGTGAAGTAGGCGATGATGAACTCGTCCACCGACAGGGTGAAGGCCAGAAGCCCGCCCGCCAGAACGCCGGGGAAGATCGCCGGCAATGTCACGCGGCGGAAGGTGGTCACCTCGCCCGCGCCGAGGTCGATGCTGGCCTCGACGATCGAGAAATCGAAATTCCGCAGCCTTGTCCGCACCACGGCGCAGACGAAGGCGATGTTGAAGACCACATGGCTCAGGATGATCGAATGCAGGCCGAGGGTGAAGTTGAGCGTTGTAAAGAACGACAGCAGCGCGATGGCCAGCACGATGTCGGGGATAATCATCGGCGCGAAGAGAAGCGCCTCCATCGAGTTGCTGCGCCGCTGCCGCCGTTCGACCCCGAAGGCCAAAAGCGTGCCCAGCAGCGTGGCAAGGATGGTCGAGATCACCGCCACGATCACCGTGTTGAGCGCCGCCCGCAACACCGCGTCATTCTGCGCCAGCTCGCTATACCATTTGAGCGAGAAGCCGCCCCATGCCGTCGGCAGGCCGAGGTCGTTGAACGACAGCGCCATCAGCACGAGGATCGGCACGTAAAGGAAGATATAGACCAGCCACAAATGCCCCCCGAGGAACAGCTTGGCCGGGTCTCGGCGGCGGGGGATGCGGGCGCTCATCGCGTGCCCTCCGCCGAGCGGTTGACAGCGACGGCCTGCGCGAAGAGCAGGCACATCATCACCCCGATCAGAATGAGCGACAGGGCCGAGCCGAAGGGCCAGTCGCGCGCCTCGAGGAACTGGTCATAGATCAGGTTGCCCACCATCTGCACCCGACCACCGCCCAGCAGGTCAGGCGTGATGAAGTTGCCGATGGACAGTACAAAGACAAAGACCGCCCCCGCCGCGATGCCCGGCAGGGTCAGCGGCAGGATCACCCGCAGGAAGGTCTTGTAGGACGGCGCGCCAAGGTCTTCGGAGGCTTCTGCAATCTCGGGGTTCAGGCGGCTGATCGAGGAATAGATCGCAAGGATCACGAAGGGCACGTAATTGTAGACAAGGCCCGTCACCACGGACGCCTCGTTATACAGAAGCGGCAGCGCCTCGCCCACCAGCCCGAAATCCAGAAGCGCACGGTTGATCAGCCCTTCGCGGTTCAGCATCACGATCCACGCATAGGTGCGGATCAGGTAGTTGCTCCAGAAGGGCAGCATCACGAGGAACAGGTAGACCGGCTGACGCTGCGCCGGGGCGCGGGCGATGGCATAGGCCGCAGGATAGGCGATCAGCAGCGCGATCAGCGTCGCCAACCCCGCGATCTTGGCCGATTTCAACAGGATGGCAAGGTAGAGCGGGTCAAAGGCGCGGTCGAAATTCTCGAAGGTGAAATTGTAGACGATACCGCCATACACGCCCCGCTCGAAGAACGAGTAAAGAAAGATCAGCAGGCAGGGCACGACCATGAAGAACATCAGCCATGCCAGCCCCGGCCCCACGAACAGGAAGGTTCGCAATCTCTGGTACACGTGTCTTCAGCCTTTCATGGGCGTTCGGCGGTGGTACGCCGCCCCGTCAGACGAGGCGGCGCGGCAGACGGCCCAATTGAGATGCGCGGGCCGCCATCCGTTGCGTCGGCTTACTGGGCCGACATCACCTCTGTCTTGAGACGGCTGTAATCCTTCTGGGCGTTGCCCACGTCGCGCAGCATCTCGTATTCGAGCATCGCGCCGGGATCCATGCCGAGGTTCGGATAGGTCTCGACCATCGAGGCATCCAGCGCCTCCATCGAGGCCTTGTTCGGCACCTTGTAGAGGATGTTCTCGACCACCCATTTATGGGTGTCTGCGCCAAGGATGTAGTTGATGAACTCGTGCGCCGCTTCCTTGTTCTCGGAATTGGCCATCACCACCATCGTGTCGACCCAAAGGTCGGTGCCCTCTTCGGGGATGGTGTACTTGATGTCCGAATTCTCGGCGATGCCGTAGTTGCACCAGCCGTCCCACGCATGCACAAGGCTCGCCTCGCCCGAGACCAGCTTGGAATAGAAGGTGGTGTCGTCATAGGCCAGCAGGTCTTCCTTGGCCGAGACCAGCAGATCCTTCACCTCGGCCAGCTTGTCTTCCTCGGTCACGTTGACCGAATAGCCCTTGGCCAGCGCCGCGGCGCCGATCATCCAGCGGTCGGTCGACAGCATCGTGACCTTGCCCGCCAGATCGTCGGAAGGGTCAAGCAGGTCCATCCAGCTATCGGGCTCTTCCGACACGAGGTCGGAGCGGTAGCAAAGTCCGGTGGTGCCCCATGCATAGGGCATCGAGAAATTCAGCCCCTCGTCATAGGAAAGCTCGCGCGCCTCGGGATAGAGGTTCTCCATGTTGGGCAGCATCGAATGGTCGAGCTTGGCCGCGATGCCCAGCTTGTCCAGCGCCTCGGCAAAGGGCGAGGAGACGAAGATCACGTCATAGCCCTTGCCGCCCGAGGCGGTGACCTTGCCCATGATCTCCTCGTTGGTGGCGTGGTTGGCCACGTCGATCGAGATGCCCGTCTCGGCCTCGAACTGTTCCGCCATGTCGGCGGGCATGTAGCCGTCCCAGTTGGAAATCACGAGTGATTGCGCCGCTGCCGGGCCAAGGCCCAGCGCCAGCACCGCGGCGGGCGCGCCGGCCAGCAGTTTCTTGGCGATTGCCGTCTTTTTCATTGGTCCAATTCTCCCTGTGGTCGTTTCTTTTCATCCCGGACCCGGCCCGCGCCAGTGGCGCGAAACGGCCCTGTCCCGCCTGTTTTTCGCTTCGGCTCTTTGTTCCGAATCCGCGGGTATAGACAAAATTGTATTTTTTTCTAAATTAGTACGTCAATGAAAATCGACTCGGCAAGCCGGTGACGGGGCTGATACGGGGCGGGACATGGTGAAAATCTCGGCGGATTGAAGATGGAACGGCGACGCAAAAGCCATACCGAGCTTGCCCGGCGCATCGTCGAGCTGCTGCGCGTCGAGGGCGCGGAGCCCGGCACGAAGGTCGCCGAACAGCGGCTGGCCGACAGTTTCGGCGTCTCGCGCACCCCGATCCGGAAAGCTTTACGATTGCTTACCGAGACGGGGATTCTGAGCTATGCGCCCCGGCAGGGCTATTCATTGGCCCGCCCGCTCGATACCGCCAGCGCCGATACGCCCGGCTTGCCGGCCTCGGAAGAGGATCAGCTTTTTCAGGCCATCCTGCGCGACCGTTTCGCCAACCGTCTGGGCGATACCCTATCGGTCAATGACCTGATGCAGCGTTACGGCACCGCACGCACCACCGTCATGCACGTGGTGGCGCGGATGAGCGAGGACGGTCTGCTGGAACGCGGGCACGGGCAGCACTGGCGCTTTGGCCCGGCGCCGGATTCCCTTTCGGCGATGGAGGAAAGCGCGCGGTTCCGCGAGTTGATCGAGCCCGCCGCGCTGCGCGAGCCGGGGTTCGTGCCCGATGCCGCGCTCTTCTCCGATATCCGCCGCCGCCATCAGGCGCTGCTGACCGATGGGGTGCTGCAGACCGAGATGCGCGCGTGGATCGACGCAGGGGCGGATTTCCACGATGCGCTGGCGGCCTGTTGCGCCAATCGCTTTCTCGCCCGCGCCATCCGGCAGCAGACCCGGCTGCGGCGCCTGTCGACATATCACGGCGGCGCCAACCGCCGCCGGATGCGTGATGCGTTCCACGAACACCTCGCCATTCTCGACGCGATCGAGGCAGGCGATACCGGGCACGCGGCCGAGCTGATGCTGACCCATGTCCGCGCCGCCCAGAACCAGCGGCCGCGCGTGTCGAACCGGGGTGTACCGCCGATCGCCCGGCCGATCCGGCGCTGAGGGAATGCAATTGACCTCGCACTCGCGGGTCTGACAGATGGGGCCGTTGACCGACCCCGACCAGAACAGGACCGACGGCCCGTGACGCGCAAGACCATCGCCTTCTTTCCCGAAGCCTCGTTCGGCGCGGCGCTCAACTGTGTCGGCATCGCCCAGGCGCTGCGCGAGCGCGGGCACGAGGCGGTGTTCCTGTGCGATCCGGGCTTTGCCGGCGTGTTCGAGAATTACGGGTTTGCCGAGCATCCGGTGCCGATGGCGCCGGACATGTCGGAGGAGGAGCTGGAGAAATTCTGGTCGGGCTTCATCACCCGCCATCTGCCGCATTTCCGGCTGAGCCCCGAGGACCAGCTGCCCACCTATGTGCGCGATTGCTGGGAGGCGATCGTGGATAGCGCCGAGATTGCCGAGGGGCCGTTGCAACAGGCCTTGGGCCGGATCGACCCGGATGCCATCGTGGTCGACAACGTGATTGGCTTTCCGGCGCTGATACAGGCCGGGGTGCCGTGGGTGCGCATGATCTCCTGCGCCGAGACGGAGATACCGGATGCGCGGGTGCCGCCCGTGATGTCGGGGCTGGGGGCGGAGGAGGCAGAGGCTTTCCCCGCCTTTCGGGCGCGGTATGAAGAGGCGCTCGCGCCGGTGCATACGCGGTACAATGCCTTTCGGGAAAGTCGGGGGCTGCCTGCACTTCTGCCGGGCGAGTTCATGGAAAACTCGCCGGACCTGAACCTGTTGCTTTACGCCAAGCCCCTCCGGTTCGACCGCACCGAGCCGTTGACGCCCCCGCACTTCCACTATCTCGAAGGCTGTGTACGCGAGGAAGACCCGTTCGAGATGCCCGATATTCCGGCGGCCACCACAACGCCGATTGTCTACGTCTCCTTCGGCAGTCTCGGCGCGGCGGACGTGGCGCTCTTCGAGCGGATGATCCGGCTGTTCGCCGAGCTGCCCTATCGCTTTCTCATCAATGTGGGCGGCTACAAGGATTCCTTCCGCGACGTGCCCGACAACGTGCATCTCGACTACTGGTATCCACAGCCCAGCGTGATCGACAAGGCCGATCTGGTCATCCATCACGGCGGCAACAACTCGGTTCACGAGGCGCTTTATTTCGGCAAGCCGTCGATCACCATGCCCTATTGCTGGGACGGGCACGACAATGCCCGCCGTTTGCACGACACCGGGCTTGGCGTTCACCTCGACCGCTATGCGTGGCGCGATCAGGAGATGATCGACGCCTTGGCCGGGCTGACCTCGGACAAGGGGATGAAGACGCGGCTGGGCGGCATCTCAGACGGGATGATCGCGGCCGACGGGCGGCGGCGGGCGGCCGAGCTTATCCTGAACGTGGCGCGGTAGCGGTGGGTCAGAGACCCAGCACCAGCTTCCTGCCCTTCGCCCGCGAACAGCAGGTCATGATCCGCTCGCCCTTGGCCCTCTCCGCCTTGGACAGCACCCTGTCGCGGTGGTCGACCTCGCCCTCCAGCACCCGCGCCTCGCAAGTGCCGCAGAGGCCTTCGCCGCATTCCATCGGCAGGTCGATGCCGGTCGCTTTCAGCACGTCATAAAGGGTTCTGTCCGCCGGCACTTCGACGGTGAGGTCCGAGTCGCGCAGCTCCACCGTGAAGGCATGTTCCTTCGCCGGGTCGAGGCCGGAGGCGCCGGTGCTGAAATACTCGAAATGCAGCGCCTCCTCGGGCCAGTCCTCGGCCATGTCCTGCAGCGCATCCAGCATTCGCTCGGGCCCGCAGCAATAGACCTGCGTGCCGGTCGTGACATCCGCCGCCACCCCGGCGAGATCGAGCCGGGTGCCTTCATCGGCGAGATGCAGCTCCGCCGCCGCGCCGTGGTCCCGCAGCACGCGGCTTATCAGTGCCATCCTCCCCCGCGACCGGCCGCAATAATGCAACGCATATGGCAGGCCCCGCGCCTTGAGTCGGTCGGCCATTGCGAGGATCGGGGTGATGCCGATCCCCCCGGCGATGAGCACGTAGCGCTTGGCTGTCTCATCCAGCCGGAAGTGGTTCTTCGGCCCCGCGATGGAAAGCGTATCGCCTGGCTTGAGCGTGTCATGCAGGTGTTTCGAGCCGCCCTGCCCGCCCTCTTCGCGCAGAATGGAAATCTCCAGCGTTCCCGGCGTATCTGGCGGGCCGCAAAGCGAGTATTTCCGCCGCACCTCCCCCGCCACCACGTCGATATGCGCCCCCGGCGACCAGCGCGGCAAATCGCGCCCCGCAAGGTCGGCCAGCACGAAACGCTTCACGCCGTGGGCCTCATTCACGATCTCCTGCACGCGCAGGCGCCGCAGGATATCGTCACGTACCGGGGCGCCAATGGGGAAGACGACGCCACCCTCACGCACCAAATCGTCCTTCCGCTCGGGGTTTTCCGCAGGATTCCATTCCACGTGGATATGGCGCGGCCCCCGGAAGGAAATATTCGGCAGGTTCTCGAAGCTTTGCCCCTCGGCCAGCCGCATATGCGGCAGCCGCCGGGTGAATTCCTCCAGAAATACGCGCATCTCCATCCGCGCGATATTCTTGCCCATGCACTGATGCGCGCCATAGCCGAAGGACATGTGCTCGGCGGCATTGTCGCGGTAGATATCGACCGCGTCGGGGTTCTCCCAATGGGCGGGGTCCTGATTGGCACTGGCCTGCACGATGAAAAGCTTGCCGCCCTTGGGGATGGTCACGCCGCCCACCTCGGCCTCGTCCGTCGCCACCCGCCGCCATGCCACGATCGAGCCGCCCATGCGCAGGCACTCCTCGACCGCGCTGGGGATGAGCGCCGGGTTTTCGCAGATCTCGTCCCACGAGGAGCGGTTGTTGAGCAGGATCCAGAAGGCATTCGCCGTGGCGTTCGACGTGGTCTCATGCGCGGCGGCCAAGATCGCCATCATCATCGAGCGCATGTAGCTTTCGGTGACGATATCGGGGTGCTTCCTGTGCTCGCGCACCGTGTCATACATCCAGCCCTCGCCGGTCGGGTCGGCGATCATCTTGTCGAGGATCTCGTTCGCGGTCTGCCAGAACTGGCCCACATTCTCGACGATCTCAAGCTGTTCCTCGGGCGTGGGCCGGCCCCATGTGTTGAGTGTATGGGCCACGGCAAAGCGGCGAAGTTTCTCCACCCCCTCCTCGGGTACGCCGAGAAAGTGCAGCGCCACGATCAGCGGGATCTCGTAGAAGATATCCGTCACGAGGTCGGCATGGCCCCGATCTATGAGCCGATCGACATAGTCCCGCGTCAGGCGACGCACCATCGGTTCGTGCTTTTCCAGCGCCTCGGGGATAAAGGCATCCATCAGAAGGCGCCGCCGCTCCATATGCTGGGGCTCGTCCTCGTTCACCATGGTGCGTTCGAGCTTGTAGTCGTAGCGCTCGAGCACCTTCGCGGCCTCGGGCGTGAGCGGTGTCACCTTCTCCCGCGCAGTTGCGGGGGAAAACAGGCTGTTGTCGCGGAACACGGCCTTCACATCCTCGTAGCGCGTCACCACCCAATAGCCCAGTTGCGGGCTGTAGAAGACCGGCTCCTGCGCGCGGGCCCAGCGCAGCGCCTCGGCCGGGTCGAGCTGATAATCGCCCTCGAACGGGGTAAAGGCGGCGGCGCGTTCGGAGACCGGGCAGCCGGTGGGCGAGACCATGCCGCTTGGGGCGCCGGACATGGCCGGGCAGCCGGTTTCAGGGGCGGGGTGCGTCTTGGCGGTCGTCATCGGGGCCAACCTTTCAGAGGCACAGCGGCGATGTGCCCCTGTGCATCCGAAGTGGTACTTTGCCCGGGTTGCAACCGTCAAGAACGGCGGGGCTTAGCTGCCCGTGGGGTTGTCGACCTCCCGGCCCAGCTCGGCCAGGTCGGAATAGCGGTCGCCGATCCGGTGATGCGGCCGCCCACCGGTCGCAGCGCCCAGCGCCACGACCACCTCGTCATCGGCGGGCGCGTCGTAGATCGAGAACTGCACCGTGAGGTAATGCGAGCGCCGCCCGGTGTCGTGCTTGTCCATCAGCGGGATCTGGATCTGCGTGTTCGCGGGCCCGCGCGTGTTGGTGAACCCGAGGTAGCTTTTGGCGCCCACCGCCTCGCGGTAGAAATTGCCGTAATGCAGCGTGTGGATCAGGGCCGAGGCATGCTCCCACTCGCAATCGGTGCCGGCGATACAGGCCTTGCCATAGGCCTCGATCGCCTCGCCCGAGCCCGCCAGAGCGATCAGCCGGTCGGTCAGCAGCTTGCCCAGCGGCGGGGCGATGCGGCGGATTTCCGGTTTGAGATCCTCGACATAGCCCTGCCCCGCCCACGGGTTTTTGACCACCGCCGCAACGCCGATCAGGCGCAGCACCGGGTCGGCGGGGCGGCCACCCTCGGTGTGGATATCCTCGTCGAAGGTGACGACTTTTCTGAGTTCTGGGATCATGCGGGGGTCTCCGTTTCGGGGGTCAGGACACGGTCGAGAAAGGCGCGCACGGGGGCGTTGACCGCTTGCGGGTCTTCGGCCAGCGCCATGTGGCGCAGACCTTGCAGGATGAGGGCCTCGCCACCGTCGATCTCGGCGGCGATGGCGCGGATCATGGCCGGGCCGTTGCCGAAATCCTCGTCGGCGGTGAGGGCCAGAGCGGGCAGGCTCAGCGGCGGATGGGGGGCTGCGATCTCGGTCACGCCCCGGGCGAGCACGTTGTAGATGGCGGGGTAAACGGCCTTGTCGTTCGACACGACCCAGCCGCGGACAAGTGCCATCATGCCCGGATTTTGCGCGCGGAAATCGTCGGTGAACCACCGTTCGAGCGCGGCATCGACGGTGGCCTCGGGCCCTTCTTTCTCGGCCTGAACGACACGGGCCTCTATGGCCGCCTGTGCCATTTCGCTGCGCAGGTGCTGGGAATGCAGGATCACCAGCGCGCGGCAGCGGTCGGGGTCATCCATGGCAAAGCGGCGGGCGATCATGCCGCCCAGCGAGAAGCCGGCGATGGCGGCGCTTGGCACCTCGCAGGCGTCCAGCACGCCCTGCAACTGCCGTGAGAAAAGAGCAAGCGAGGGCACCTCTGGCGGCGGGGCGCTGTCGCCGTGGCCGTAGAGATCGTAGGCGATGATGTCATAGCCGTCTTCCAGTGCCGGGATCATCCATTGCCACACAGCCCGGTTGAGGCCGAATCCGTGGATCACCACGACCGTCGGCGCGCCCCGTTGTCCAAAGCGTTCCCAAGCTGTCCCGTCCGGCAATTTCGGCATCCGTCCCTCCGTTTCGGACAGGCTAAGCCGCGATCGGCCGAGGCTACTCGGCAATTTTCGCCACCCGGTGTCGATTATTCGCATATCGCCGCCGCGCATCGCCCAACAATGGGAATCATCGCCAGCACGGAGGACGAGACATGGCCGATATCCGCAGCTACCAGATGCTCATCGACGGGGAATGGGTGGGTGCCTCCGACGGGGGGATGTTCGACAGCACCAACCCGGCGACGGGCGAAATATGGTCGCGGGTGCCCGAGGCGACCGAGGCGGATGTGGACCGTGCCGTGCGTGCCGCGCATGAGGCCTTCCTGAAAGGGCCGTGGTCGAAGATGACGCCCACGCAGCGGGGCAAATGCCTGCGCAAACTGGCGGATCTTCTGGCCGACCGGTCCGAGGAGCTGGGCCGGACCGAGACGATCGATACCGGCAAGATGCTCAAGGAAACCAAGTGGCAGGCGACCTACATTGCCGAGTTCTTCCATTTCTTCGCCGGCTGTGCCGACAAGATCAGCGGCGAGACGCTGCCCATCGACAAGCCGGACCTGTTCGTTTTCACCAAGCGTGAGCCTTTGGGCGTGGTGGCGGCAGTGGTGCCTTGGAATTCGCAGCTTTTCCTTGTCGCCGTGAAGATCGGCCCGGCGCTGGCGGCGGGCAATACCGTGGTGCTGAAGGCGTCCGAACATGCCTCGGCCGCGATGCTGGAATTCGGGAAGCTGATCGAGGAGGCGGGATTTCCGCCAGGCGTGGTCAACATCGTCACCGGCCATGGCGAGCCCTGTGGGCGGGCGCTGACCGGGCACAAGCTGGTGGCGCGGGTGAGTTTCACCGGGGGGCCGGGGGCGGCACGGCATGTGCTTGAAAACACGAAGAACAATTTTGCCGAGGTGAGCCTCGAGCTGGGGGGCAAATCGCCCTTCATCGTCTTCGAGGACGCCAATATCGAAAGCGCGGTCAATGCCTCGATCGCCGGGATTTTCGGGGCTACGGGGCAAAGCTGTGTGGCCGGGTCGCGGCTGTACCTGCAGGAGGATATCGCCGAAGAGTTCCTCGACCGGATGGTCGCGCAGGCCAAGGAGATCAGGATCGGCGACCCACTGGCGGACGAGACACAGATGGGGCCGCTTTGCACTGTGGGCCAGCGGGACCACATCGAGAGCGAACTGGCCTTCGCGGTGGAGGAAGGCGCGAAAGTGTTAACAGGGGGTAAACGACCGGACGGATTCGACGGGCTCTATTTTGAGCCCACCATCGTCTCCTGCCCCAGCCAGAGCCTGCGGATCGTCGATACCGAACTGTTCGGCCCGGTGCTGTGCGTTCAGACCTTCAAGACCGAGGACGAGGTTATCGAGCTGGCCAATGATACCGAGCACGGGCTGGCCGCCGGGATCTTCACCCGCGACAGCGCCCGCTCGCTGCGCATGGCCGATGCGGTGCGGGCGGGCATCGTGTGGGTCAATACCTATCGCGTCGTCTCTCCCATAGCCGAGTTCGGCGGGGTCAAGGGATCGGGCTATGGCCGGGAAAGCGGGTTTCAGGCGATGTATGACTATACACGGCCCAAGACCGTGTGGATGAACACCTCGGATGCGCCGATGGCCAACCCGTTCGTGATGCGCTGAAGGGAGGCACGGCAATGAAATTTCAACTGGCAATCAACCTCGAGCGGATGAACGACAGCGCGGATATGCGCGCGGTGCGCGACCACACACTCCAGATGGTGCAGATGGCCGAGCAAGGCGGGTTCGAGATCGTCTGGGCCGCCGAACACCACGCGCTGGAAATGACCATAGCGCCAAATCCTTTCCAGATCCTTACGTGGTGGGCCGAACATACCGACACGATCCGCCTTGGCACCGCCGTGGCCACGGCGGCCTATTGGCATCCGATCAAGCTGGCCGGTGAAGCGGCGTTTCTGGACCTCATCAGCAACGGCCGGCTGGAATTCGGCATAGGTTCCGGCGCCTATCAGCGGGAATTCGACCGGATGCGCCCTGGCCTCAAGCAATCCGATGCGTGGCAATACATGCAGGAGATGCTGCCCGCTATCCGCGCGCTGTGGCAGGGGGATTACGCCCATGATGGCGAGTTCTGGCAATTCCCCGCCTCCACCTCCTGCCCCAAGCCGTTGCAGGGGGAGGTGCCCGTCTGGGTCGCCGCCCGCTCGCCCATCACCTATGACTATGCCCTGCGCGAGAAATGCCATGTCATGAGCTGGCCGCTGACCCGGCCCTTCTCGGAGGCCGAGCTATACAAGACCCATCTCGACGAGGCGATCGCCAAGGCCGATAACGGCTTTCGCCCCAATTTCGCGATGATGCGCCACGCCGCCGTCTACGACAACGAGGGCGACCGGCAAAAGGCGCTCGATGCCATCCGGCTGGTGCTGGGGCAGTTCGAGAACCTGTTCCGAAATTCGGGCGACGTGGTGAACGGCTTTCCCAAGCAGATCCCGCTGGAGGAACTGGCGGGGCGGGAACAGTACGACCCGGCGATGCTGGAGGAAAACCTGCTCTTCGGGTCGCCCGACACGGTGATCGAAAAACTGAAACGCTACGAGGCTTTGGGCGTCGACGCCTTTATCTACTACGCCTCGATGGGGCTGGACCCGGAGGCGCAGAAACGCTCGATGAAGCTTTTCTGCGACGAGGTCATGCCAGCCTTCCAATAAAGGAGAAATTGTTATGTCAGACGGGGTTAAGGTCGTTCGCGACGGCCATGTGCTTGAGGTCACGCTGGAGCGGGGCAAGGTGAATGCGATCGACGTGGCCACCAGCCAGGCGCTGGCGGAGGCGTTCCGCGAGTTGCACGAGGACAAGGAATTGCGCTGTGCCATCCTGACCGGCGGGGGCGAGAAGATCTTTTCCGCCGGGTGGGATCTGAAGGCGCTGAACGCGGGCGAGATGCAGCTTGATAATTGGTGGGAGACCGATGATTACGGCTTTGGCGGGTTCACCGGGCTGACCGAGAACTGGGTGCTGAACAAGCCGGTTATCGCGGCGATCAACGGGCTGGCGATCGGCGGCGGGTTCGAGATGGCGATGGGGTGTGATCTGCTGATCGCGGCCGATCACGTGGAGTTCGGGCTGCCGGAGATGCCGCTTGGGATCGTGCCCGATGCGGGGGCGCTCCAACGCCTGCCCCGGCGTATTCCGCATAACATCGCGATGGAGATGTTCCTGTTGGGCCGGAGGATGAGTGCGGCAGAGGCCGCGCAATACGGGCTGGTCAATAAAGTCGTTCCGAAAGAAGAGCTTATGGAGGCCGCGCGGGAATGGGCCGCCAGCATCGCATGGTCGGCCCCGCTGGCAATGCAGAGCGTGAAGGAGGTGCAGCGGGCCATCGAATGCGTGCCGCTGGAGAAGGCCTTTGCCAAGATGCGGGGGGACGGGTTGCCGGTCTATCGCAAGATGCTGAAATCGGACGATGCCAAGGAGGGCGTGGCGGCCTTTGTCGAAAAGCGTGAACCTGATTTCAAAGGGGAATGACGATGTATCGGGACCCCTCTGACGTGACACGCGTGGCCAGCCTCGGCGCCGGGCCGATCGGCGGCGGCTGGGCCGCGCATTTTCTGGCGCGCGGGTATGATGTGACGGCCTATATCCACGACCCGGCGGAGCGGAATGCGCTGATGGCGGTGGTCGAGACCGGGTGGGTCAGCCTGACCGCGCTCGGGCTGGCGCCGGGGGCGTCGCTGGACCGGCTGACGGTGACGAGCGATCTGGAAGAGGCCGTGGATGGCGTTGATTTCATTCAGGAAAGCGGACCGGAGCGGCTGGACGTGAAGCAGGCGCTGTATAAGCGGCTGGGAGAGGTGGTGCCGTCAGATGTGGTGATCGGGTCGTCGACATCCGGTTTGACGATGACAGAGATTGCGGCGACCTGCGCGACGCCCGGGCGCTGCGTGATCGGGCATCCGTTCAACCCGCCTTACCTTTTGCCCTTGGTCGAGATTATCGGGGGAAAACAGACGGATAAGGCGGCGGTGGAATGGGCCGCAGCGTTTTACGAGGTGGCCGGTAAGGCGCCATTGGTGATGAAAAAGGAGGTGCCGGGGTTCGTGGCGACGCGGTTGCAGGAGGCGCTGTGGCGGGAGGCGTTGCACATGGTGGCGAATGGCGAGGCCACGCCGGAAGACATTGATATTGCGCTGAAAAACGGCCCCGCGCCGAGGATGGCGGTGCAAGGGCAGTGCATGGCGTTTCATGTCGCCTGTGGCGCGGGGGGGATGGCCACGAATTTGGATCAGTTCGGTCCGGCGCTGAAATGGCCGTGGACGCGGCTGGAGGCGCCGGAGCTGACGAAAGAGCTTAGGAATCAGATGGTTGATGGGTGCAACGCCATGGCCGGAGATCGTCATTTCACCGATATGGCGGCGGAGCGGGACCGCAAGATCGTGGCGGTTCTGAAGGCGGTGAGGGACGGCTGACAAGGCCGGAAACCAACGTCGGTATAACGTCGGTATTTTGTCGGTATTGCGTCGGTACTTTTGTCAGCTACGCATGCGCTGGTTCACCTGGAAGGTATCGAGGTATTTCGAAAGCGTCCCCGGCCATGTCGGCGCATTTTCCTGTTCGGGCCAGGCCTGCCGGTATTCGCTGGGCCGCCGGCCAAAGCATTTGCGGAACGCATAGGCGAAATGCGACAGCGAGTTGAAGCCCGAGGCGGCGGAGATTTCGCGCACGCCGAGATCAGTGGAGATAAGCAGCACGCGGGCGTGCTGAAGCCGGAGCAGCAGGCCGAACTGCACCACTGAACAGCCCATCGCCTGATTGAACTGCCGCTCGAGCTGACGCTGCGAGATGCCCACCTGCCGGGCGATATCCGGCACGGCGAGCGGTTCGGAGATATTGGCCTCGATCAGGTCGATGGCGGCGGCCACGCCCGGCGGCAGGCTTTCGGTGCCGCGCCCCAGCGTCTTGCGCTGTGGCGCGTTCGAGGGGCGCACCGGGTGGTGCATGATGTTGTCGGATATCTCGCCCACCAGCCCCGCGCCATGATCGGCACGGATGAGGTGCAGCATCAGGTCGGTGGCCGAGGTGGAGCCGGCACAGGTCATGATCTTGCCGTCGAGGGTAAAGAGCTGTTCGGCGGCCAGCACGTCCGGAAACTTCTCCTGAAACCCGGCGAGGTAGGACCAGTGGGTGGTCGCCTGCCGCCCGGCAAGCAGGCCCGCGCGGGCGAAGACATAAGGCGCCATCTCGACGGCGCAGAGGCGGATGCCCATCCGGGCCTGCCGCCGGAGCCACGAGATCAGCGCCGCGTCGGCGTAATGCTCGGCGCCCCAGCTTCCGGCGACGACGACGAGGTCGTCGCGGGTGAGTTTTTCCGGCAGCGGGCCGCAGGTGAGGGTCATGCCGTTGCTGGCGGTGACCTCGCCGGGCTGCGCGGAATGGTAGTCGTGCCGGTAAAGCGGCGCGGCGGAGAGATAGTTGGCGATGCGTGCCGGTTCCAGCAGGCTGACCAGCCCCATCATGTTGAAACGCGGTAGAAGCACACAGGCGATTCGGGCCGGGTTGGGCGCAGTTTTCCGGGGGGCGGGATCGGTGGGCATGGCGCTCTCGTGGAGATGGGGAGGTGAAGAATTTCGTCAGCCATATCTGAAATCCGGCGAATAATCGACACTATTCGGACAGTCCGGCCTCACACTCGGAGAAAAGAGGGAGCGCACATGAATTTCGAAGTCGTTCTGACCTGCGCCGTCACCGGCGCCGGGGATACCACGGGCAAGAGCCCACACGTGCCGGTCACGCCGCGCGAGGTGGCCGATGCCGCCATCGAGGCGGCACAGGCCGGGGCGGCCATCGCCCACCTGCATGTCCGCGACCCCGAGACGGGCAAGGGATCGCGCGATGTGGCGCTGTTCGAGGAGGCCGTCGCGCTGGTCCGCGAGAGCGATACGGACGTGGTGATCAACCTGACCGCCGGGATGGGCGGCGACTGGTCGCCCTCGGCCGACGACCCGGCGATGCCCGGCCCCGGCACCGACATGATCGGCCCGGACGAGAGGCTGGCGCATGTGAAGGCGTGCCTGCCCGAAATCTGCTCGCTGGATTGCGGAACGCTGAATTTTTCCGACACCGACGATATCTATATTTCGACACCGCCGACCCTGCGCCGCATGGCTGGTCTGGTGAAGGAATGGGGCGTGAAGCCGGAGCTTGAGGTGTTCGACCTTGGCCATATCCGGTTTGCCAAGCAGATGGTGGCCGAGGGCTTGATCGCCGATCCGCCGATGTTCCAGCTTTGCCTTGGCATCCCGTGGGGCGCCGATGCGACGGTCGAGACAATGGCGGCGATGAAGGCGCAATTGCCGGCCGGTGCAAGCTGGGCCAGTTTCGGGATTTCCCGGATGCAGATGCCGATGCTGGCCGCCGCCGTGGCGATGGGCGGCAATGTGCGCGTGGGGCTGGAGGACAACATCTATCTCGACCGCGGCGTGCTGGCCACGAACGCACAGCTTGTGACCCGCGCCGTCGAGATCATCGAGCGGATGGGCGGCCGCGCCGTCACCCCGCAGGAGGCGCGCAACAAGCTTAAACTGAGAGGGGCCGATTGATGGCGGAGGCCGCCAAGGGTGGGCTGAGCCTGACCGGGCTGACCAAACGCTTCGGCGGGTTCGTGGCGGTGGACGATATCGACCTCGAAATTCAGAGGGGCGAGTTTCTGACCCTGCTGGGGCCGTCCGGGTCGGGCAAGACCACGCTTTTGATGATGATCGCGGGGTTTCTGGATATCTCGGCGGGGGACATCCTGCTTGATGGCTCCTCGATCAAGGCCGTCCCGGCGGAGAAGCGCAATTTCGGGATGGTGTTTCAAGGCTATGCCCTCTTCCCCCACATGACGGTGCGGCAGAACGTGGGCTATGCGCTTGACGTGCGCGGGCGGCCCAAGGCCGAGATCGCGGCGCGCGTGGATGAAATGCTGGAACTGGTGCAGTTGCAGGAGTTCGGCCACCGCAAGCCCGGCCAATTGTCGGGCGGGCAACAGCAGCGCGTGGCGCTGGCGCGGGCCTTGTGTTTCGCGCCGCCGGTGCTGCTTCTCGACGAGCCGCTGGGCGCGCTCGACAAGAAGCTGCGGATCGAGGTGCAGGACCAGCTCAAGGACATTCACAAGCGGGTCGGCACGACCTTCATCTATGTCACCCACGATCAGGAAGAGGCGCTGTCGATGTCCGACCGGATCGTGATCATGCAGAACGGGCGGATCGAACAGCTTGGCACGCCCACGGAGTTGTACGAGCGGCCGAGGACGCGGTTTGCCGCGGGCTTCCTCGGCAAGAGCAATTTCCTGACGCTGGATGACGGCACCTATGCGCTGCGCCCCGAAAAGATCGACCTGGCGCCGCAGGGCCAGATGACCGGGAAGACCCGGCTGTCGGGCACGATCAGCGATATCACCTATTTCGGCGCGATGCGGAAATACATGGTCGAGGTCGAGGGCCGCGACGCCATCGAGGTGGACGTGGATGCCTGGCGCAATCCGCATGAGCTGACGCAAGGGCAGGCCGTCGATCTGGGCTGGGCCGATCATGCCGCCGTGCGGCTGGACGAGAGTTGAAGACCCGAACCGGCGCGAGGGGCGCCGCAACATAAGGGCCGGAGAGGCCCGCCACCGACAAGGAGAGACTGACATGCAAGACAAGCAATTCATGAAGGAGACGCTTCTCGAAAGCGCTCATGCCTACAAATCCGGAAAGATGGACCGACGGACGTTCCTCGCGCTGTGTGGCGCGTCGGGTGTGGCGATGACGGCGGTGATGGCCGGCGATGCCAAGGCCGCCGCCGATCATATCGTGATGTGGAACTGGGGCGGGATTTCCGAGGAATGCCACGGCAAGGCCATTGGCGAGCCCTTCGAGGAAAAGACCGGCATGGGCATGCAGTTCGACACGTCCGGCCCGCTGGAGGGCAAGATCCGCGAGATGGTCGACAGCGGCAACGTGACGGCGGATGTCTGCGACGCGGACCTGTTCAACGCCGTGTCGCTTGGGCCGACGGGGCATCTTGAGGCGATCGATTACGATATCGTCAGCAAGGACCGGACCCTGCCGCAATATGCGCTGGAGTATGGGATCTCGATCATCCTTTACGGCTATGCCTTCGTCTATGACACCGAGGTTTACGGGGATAACCCGCCGGAAAGCTGGGCGGATTTCTACGACACGGAAAACTTCCCCGGCACGCGGGCGCTTTACAAATGGGCGAACGGCTCGCTGGAAAGTGCGTTGATGGCTGACGGGGTGGCCGGTGACGCGCTTTACCCGCTCGACATGGAACGGGCGCTGACCAAGGTGAAGTCGATCAAGGATGACAGCATCTATTGGGGCTCGGGGTCCGAGGTGCATTCGATGTGCATCAGCGGCGAGGCGTCGATGGCGATCATCTGGCAAAACCGCGGCAAGAACATCGAGGAAGACACCGATGGCCGCTACAAGCTGGTGAACAATCAGGCGATGGCGATGCCGGGCGCCTATATCGTGCCCAAGGGCAACCCGGCGGGCCGCGAAGCGGTGATGAAGTTCATCGCCACCGCACAGGAAGTGCCCTCGCAGCTGATGATCCTCGACTGTCTCGGGATGACGCCCTCGAACCCCGAGGCGTTCTCGGACATCCCCGAAGAGCAGCAAGCCTACGCCATCACCTCGGAGCAGAACATCGACAAGATCGTCTATAACGATCCGGTCTGGTGGGGCGAGAATGGCAGCGAGGCGGTGAACGCCTTCCTCGAGGCGATCAGCTAGGCCGAAACGGCCCGCCCGATGCGTCGGGCGGGCCATGTTTCCAGCACCCGGACAGCGCGACATGCAAGCACTCACACGACATATCAGCCCCGGATGGCTTCTGGTTGCGCCCTTCTTCCTTGTGGTGGTGGCGTTCTACCTCGGGCCGCTGGCCAATATCCTGTGGCTCAGCGTGACCGACCCCGAACCGGGCTTGGGCAATTACGAGAAGCTTGTCGAAAACGACGCGCTGGCGCGTATTTTGTGGACGACCTTCCGCACCTGCGCGATCACGACGGTGTTCGCCGTGGCAATCGGATATTGCCTCGCCTACGCGATGGTGCATGCGCATCAAAAAAACCAGAACATCATGCTGACGCTGCTTTTGATCAGCTTCTGGATCTCGGTGCTGGTGCGCACCTTCGCGTGGCTGATGCTGCTGGGCCATAATGGCCTTGTGAACAACGGGATGGAGGCGATCGGGTTGATCGACCGGCCCGTGCGCTTCATGCGCAACGAGTTGGGCGTGCTGATCGGGATGGTGCATTACATGGTGCCCTATGCCGTGCTGCCGCTAATGGCGAACATGCAGACGCTCGACCCCCGCGTCATGGCGGCCTCGCGCAACCTTGGCGCGTCGGGCGTGCAGACCTTCCGGCGGATCTATCTGCCGCTGACCATTCCGGGCATCGTCGCCTCGTCGCTGCTGGTCTTCATCCTGAGCCTTGGCTTCTACGTGACGCCCGCGATCCTTGGCGGGGGCAAGGTGCTGATGGTGGCGGAATATATCAGCGTGCAGCTTCTGGTGACGCTGCAATGGGGCACGGCGGCGATGCTGGGCACGCTGATGCTGATCGGGGTGCTGGCGCTTTTGTGGATCATGTCGCGCTTCATGCAGCTTTCGGCCGTGTTCGGCGGGGGGGCCACGCGATGAGGCCGGGCCTTTTTGCCAAGCTGAACGTGGTGGGCGCGTGGCTGGCGCTGCTCTTTCTCGTGCTGCCGGCGCTGATCTCGATCCCGGTGTCGCTGACGCCCAAGCGGTTCCTGTCGATGCCCGAGGGCGAATATTCGCTGCGGCATTTCGCGACCCTGTTCACCAGCCCCGATTGGCTGTCGAGCTTCGCGCAGAGCGGGATCATCGCGGTGAGCACGGCGCTGTTGGCGACCACGCTGGGCACGCTTTGCGCCATCGGCCTGTGGCGGGTGACCTCGCGCTATACGGAGGTGGTGCGCGCCTTCCTTTTGCTGCCCCTGATCATCCCGCAAATCATCTCGGCCATGGTGTTTTACCGCCTGCTGGTGCCCATAGGGCTGATCGACAGCTACCCCGGCCTGATCCTTGCACATACGGTTCTGGCCACGCCCCTGGTGCTGATCACCGTCAGCGCGAGCCTTGCCAATTTCGACCCCAAGCTCGAACAGGCCAGCCGCAACCTTGGCGCGCCCGCATGGGTGACCATGCGCCGCGTGATCCTGCCCTCGATCAAGCCCGGCGTGGTGGCCGGGGCGCTGTTCGCCTTCATCCTGAGCTGGGACGAGATCGTCGTCACGCTCTTCATCTCGAAATTCACCGTCTACACCCTGCCCCGGCGGATGTGGAACGGCATCCGCGAGAACACCGACCCGACCGTGGCGGCCGCAGCCGTCGTGCTGATCGGCGTCACGCTTCTGGCTTTCGTCATTTACGCCATGATGGCGCGCCGTCGCGCACAGATGGCTGTTGCAGAGGAATAAGCGCATGAATTTTCACGTGAGCCACGAAAACGACCTGCTTCTGAAGACCGTGAAAAGCTTCATGGAAGACGAAATGTTTCCCCATGAGGAGATGGTCGACAGCACCGGCGAGGTCCCCGAGGAGCTGGGTCGCCAGATCGAGGAGAAGGCAAAGGAACTGGGCCTTTACGCCTGCAACCTGCCCGAAGAGGTGGGCGGCGGCGGGCTGGGCATCGACGCCATGCATTTGATCGAGCGGGAATATGGCAAGACCTCGCACGCGCTGCACGCATGGGCGGCACGACCGACGGAGATCTTGCTGGCCTGCGAGGGCGAGCAGCGAGAGAAATACCTGCTGCCCTGCGTCACAGGCGAGAAGCGCGAGTTGTTTGGCCTGACCGAGCCGGAAGCGGGCTCTGACGTGATGGGCATGAAGACCAACGCGCGCAAGGATGGCGACGACTGGATCCTGAACGGCTCGAAACACTTCATCTCCGGCCCCTGCATGCCCGATTTCGCCATCGTCTTTGCCGCCACCGGCGAGGACGAGACGAAGCGGGGCAAGCGCAAGCGGGTGACGGCGTTTCTGGTCGACGTGGGCACGCCGGGTTTCGATTGTCGCGAGGGGAACAAATGCGTCAGCTATCGTGGCTACAAGACCTATCAGCTGTCCTTTGACGACGTGCGGCTGGGGCCGGGGCAGATTCTAGGCGAAGAGGGCAAGGGGCTGGAACTGTCTGGTAAATGGCTCGGCATGGGCCGCATCTGGGTCGGCGCGTGCTGTTGCGGCAAGGCCGAGCGGATCTTGGAGATGGCGACAGACTGGGCCGCCAGCCGCCGCCAGTTCGGCCAGCCCATCGGGCGGTTTCAGGCCACGGGGTTCCGCCTCGCCGATGGGGCGATGAGCCTGCGGGCGGCGGACCTGATGGTGGCCGACGCGGTGGAACGTGCCGGGCGGGGCGCGATGGAAGATGCCGATGCGGCGATGGTAAAGGTCTTCTGTTCCGAAATGCTGAACAAGATCGCCGATGACGCGGTGCAGATCCATGGCGGCATGGGCTTGATGGAGGAACTGCCGATCCAGCGCCTGTGGCGGGATTCGCGGCTGGAACGCATCTGGGACGGCACCAGCGAGATCCAGCGACACATCATCACCCGGTCGATCCTGCGACCTTTGGGCGCCTGACCCATGACCCCGGCAAAGCGGCAGAATTTCGAGCGGCTTCTGACCCCGCGCCATATCGCCTTTGTCGGCGGGGCCGATGCGGCGGTGGCCATTGGCGAGGCGCGGCGGGCCGGCTTTGCCGGGGATATGTGGGTGGTGAACCCCAAGCGGGAAACACTGGCGGGGCTTGAGTGTTTCGCCTCGCTGGCCGATCTGCCCGAGGCGCCGGATGCGGTGTTCCTTGCCATTCCGGCCACGTTCGTGCCCGAGGCCGTGGCGGAACTGGCGGCAATGGGCGCCGGCGGTGTCGTCTGCTACACCGCCGGGTTCGGCGAGGCGCATGATGAGGGCCGGGCGTTGGAAGAGCGGCTGAAGGCGGCCATTGGGGACATGGTGCTGATCGGGCCGAATTGTTACGGGCTGATCAATTACGTGGGCCGATCGGCGCTCTGGCCTTTCGCGCATGGCGGGTTCTGCCCCGGCTATGGCGCGGCGATCGTCACGCAGTCTGGCATGTTCTCCTCTGACATCACGATGAGCCAGCGCTCCCTGCCGCTGGCCTACATGGCTTCGGCGGGAAATCAGGCCGATCTGGGACTGACGGAGCTGGTCGATCTGCTGTGCGAAAGGCCCGAAGTGCGGGCCATCGGGCTGCATATCGAGGGGTTGTCCGACATTCCGGCCTTCGAGGTGGCGGCGCTGAAGGCATTGCGCGCAGGCACGCCCGTCGTGGCGTTGAAGACCGGGCGCTCGGCCATCGGCGAGACCCTGACGCTCAGCCATACCGGGTCACTGGCGGGATCGGCGGAACTGTACGAGGCCCTGTTCGAAAGGGTGGGCGTGATCAGCGTGACCAACCCGTCACAATTGCTGGAAACGCTGAAATTCCTCTGCGTGGCGGGCGCGCCGGAGGGGCCGGAGGTGCTGGGCTTCACCTGTTCGGGCGGCGGGGCGACGATGCTGGCCGATCATGGCGAGGCCATCGGGCTGCGCTATCCGGCGCCGGATGCGGAGGCGAAGGCGGCCCTGAAGGCGCTCTTGCCGCCGATTGCCACCGTGTCGAACCCGCTGGATTACACCACGCCGATCTGGGGGCAGGCCGAGCGGACCGGCCCGGTCTTTGCCGAGGCGCTGGCGCGGGTGCCGGCGCAGGCGACGCTGCTGGTGCAGGATTACCCGGCGCCGGGGCTCGACGAGACGGAACAGCTGTATCTCAATGACGGGCTGGCCTTTGCAGAGGCGGCGAAGGAGGCCGGGGTGCCCGCCGCGATCTGTGCGACGCTCCCCGAGAATATCGGCCCGCATATCCGCGAGACGTTGATCCGCTGCGGCGTGGCGCCGATGCAGGGGGTCCACGAGACGCTGAACGCGATCCGCGACGCGGCATGGTGGAAGATGGCCGGGCGGCGCATCCTGTCGGCGGTGCCCGACCCGCTGGTCAAGGCGCGCGGCGGCGGGGCGGTCAGGCTGCTGACCGAGGCAAAGGGCAAGGAGATGCTGGCCGATGCCGGGCTGCCGGTGCCGAGGGGGCGGGTGACACGGGCCGGGGCACTGTCCGAGACGGCGCAGGAGGTTGGCTTTCCGGTCGCACTCAAGATGATGGTGCCGGGGCTGGCACACAAGACAGAGGCCGGGGCGGTGGCGCTCGGGATCGGCAGCCCCGAGGCGCTGGTGGAGGCGGCGATGGCGATGCGCGCGGCTGTCGCCGCCTATCGCGACACGGCGGTAACCGATGCCTTTCTGGTCGAGACGATGGCGCCGACGCCGCTGGCCGAACTGGTGGTGGGGATCAGGCGCGATGCGCAGTTCGGGCTGGCGATGACGCTGGGCAGCGGCGGCATACTGGTGGAGCTTCTGGCCGACACGGTCTCGCTTTTGCTGCCGGCGACGGAGGCGGAGATTTCCCGCGCGCTCGACCGGCTGAAGGTGGCGTGGCTGCTGAACGGGTACAGGGGCCGGCCCGCCGCCGACCGCGCGGCGCTGGTTGCGGCGCTGACCGGTTTGGCGGACTATGCCGTGGCCAGCCGCGACCATGTGGCCGAGATCGAGATCAACCCGCTTTTCGTCTTCGACACGGGCGTGCTGGCGGTGGATGTGCTGATGCAGGTGGATGATGTGGGATCCTGAACGCGAACCGAACCCCGACCTTTCGGTCGGCGAGGACAACAAGCAGCGGTGGAATCAGCCGGCCCATCGGCGGCACGGGTTTCACAACGCCCACCGGCTGTTCCGCCGGGCACTGATGGTGCGGGCGCGGCGGCCCGTGGTCCTGACCCCGGCGGAGGACGCGGCGATTGCCGCCATGCCCGAGGTTGCCACCCTGACGGAGCGCGCGGCGTTTTCCGGGCTCGTCTGCGCCCGGCGGGGCGAGATTCTGCTCGGCCGTCATGCCGCCGATTTCCCTGTCGACCAGCCGCATTCGATCCAGTCGGTGACCAAGCTGATGATGCATCTGGTGGCCGGGCGGATGGTGGCCGAGGGGCGGCTCGACCCCGCCCGGACTGTCGAGCATTACCTGCCCGAGATCGGCAGCGGTTATCACGGCGCGACGATGCAGGACGTGCTCGACATGAACGTGATGAACGACTTTTCCGAGGATTACGACGACCCGCAGGCAGAGTGTTACACCGAGGAGATCGCCCTTGGCTGGCGCTTGCCCGATGGCGACGCGCCGGAGGTGACGATGCGCGACGTGGTCACCGGCATCACCAGCGGGGATGTGCGCAACCATGCGGCCACGGTGAACTATTGTTCGGCCAATACCGACCTGCTGACGCTGATCTGTGACCGGTGCCGGCCTGGCGCGCTGCCCGCGCTGGTGGCCGAGATCGCCGACGATGCGGGCGTGGCCCAAGCGCTGCATATCAGCCTCAGCCCCGAGGGGCTGCCGGCCTTTGCCGGGGGCGGCTGTCTGAGCGCGGCGGATCTGGCACGCTTCGGGCTGCTGCTGGCAAGGGTGGCCAAGGGCGCGCCGGGGATGGCGTGGAACACCGGCTTCACGCAGGCGGTGATCGGCGGTGCGGGCAAGCCGCTGCCCGCCCCGCGGGATTTCGTGCGATACGCCCACCAGATGATGAGCAACGGACGGTGGATCGGTCATGCCGGGTATGGCGGTCAGTTCCTGCTGGTGGACCCCGAAAGCGGGCTGTCCTGCGCCTACCTGAGCGTTCTGGAAAACACCTCTGGCTATGACGAGGATTACATCGCCGAGACGATCCTGTGCCTGCAGGCGATCGCCGAGGCCGTGGCGAAACTGTAAGCGGCGGCGTTCGGCGCCTCAGCGCTGCCAGTTGGCAAAGCCGAGCCCCCCGGCCGCGCAGGCCTCGATCAGCGGGCTTGGCCGCCACGCCACTGGGTCTTCCGCCGTGAGGGCCTGCATTCCGGCCAGCACGTTCGCCGGCTTCAGCGTATCGGCGTAATGCATCAGCCCGCCGCGCCAGCGCGGAAAGCCTAGGCCGAAAACGCTGACAAGGTCGATATCACTGGCCGAGGCGGCAAGGCCCTGGTGCAGGATATCCGCCGCCTCGTTGATCAGCGCCAGCAACAGGCGGTTGCGGATTTCCTCAGGCGTGTAATCGCAGCGCTCGACACCGGCATAGCGCGCCTCTTCCAGCGCCAGATCGGCGACGATCGGGTCATCGACCTTGCCGCCCCCGCCGGGATAGCGATACCACCCCGCCCCGGTCTTGCGGCCCAGCTTGCCGAGATCGACCATCCGGTCGGCCACGGGCACGTAGCGGCGGGCGGGGTCGCGCGTGGCATCCTGCCGGCGGCGCTCGGCATGGGCGAGGTCGAGGCCAGAGATGTCCTGCGCCTCGAACGGGCCCATGGCAAAGCCGAATTCGACCATGGCCTCGTCCACCTCCCACGGGGTGGAGCCGTCCATCAGCACGGTCTCGGCCGCCTCGGCATAGCGGGCAAGCAGGCGCTGGCCGACGGAACCGCCCGACGCCCCGGCAAGGACGGGCACCCGGCCGAGGGTCCGCGCAAGGTCGAACCCGGTGGCCACGGCGGCGTCGGAGGTGGCGGCGCCGGGGAGGAGCTCCACCAGCCCCCTCTCCCCCGGCACGTCGGGAAGGTGCAGGCCGATCAGGCAAGACGGGTCCGGCAGGGCCTGTGCAAGCCGGTCGGTCCCGGACGGGGCGGTGGTGGCGAAAATCGTGCCGGGTGGCAGGGCCGCAAGGCTGGCGGGCGCCCCTTCCGTCAGGCCACAAGCGGTGTCGAGCACAAGGCCCGCCGGGGCGGCCCCGGCCAACCCGTCGGCAAGGGTCAGCGCCGCGCGGCGAACGTCTGCGGTCTCCGGGGTGAGCAGGCCGCGCTGCACGGCCTGGTCGAAATGGCGGTCGATCCCCGTTCGGGCGCTGCACGGCATGTCGCCCTCGGCCCTCACCAGCGTCACCGACAGCCCCGCCATCAACAGCGCAAAGCTGGTGCCGGTGCCGACCGGGCCGGTGCCGATCACGGTGACCTGTGTCAGCGCGTCACGCGGCGTATCGGCCAGCCGCTCGGGCATCCGGGCCGCGCGCTCGGCAAAGAAGACGTGGCGCAGGGCCTTCGACTGGGCCGCATGGCTGAGGTCGAGAAAGACCGCGCGCTCCTGAATCAGGCCGTCGTCGAACGGCATGTGCTGGGAGGCCTCGATCAGGTCGATGGCGCGCTGCGGGGCGGTCTGGCCCGGCATGGTCCGGCCAGCCTCGCGGCGGGCGGCTTCGAACACCTCGGGCGGCAGTTCGCCGGAGTTGAGGACGCTCACCGGCACCTTCATGCCCAGCCATTCGCCGTTGGTCTGCTCGGCAAAGGCGGCCGGATCGGCGTCGACCTCGTCGATCAGGCCGATGGCGCACGCCTCTTCCGCGGTGACGGTGCGGCCTGCCGGCACCAGCTCCAGCGCCTTCTCCAGCCCGACGAGACGCGGCAGGCGCTGTGTGCCGCCGGCACCGGAAATCACCCCAATCGCCACCTCGGGCAGGCCCAGCCGGGTGCCGGGGGCGGCGATCCGATAGCGGCAGGCCAGCATCAGCTCCAGCCCGCCGCCCAGCGCGGCGCCATGGGCGGCCGCGATCCACGGCACGGTGCTCCGCTCGATCCGGTTCATCACGTCGGGAAGGTAGGGTTCGGGCAAAGGCGCGCCGAAGCTGCGAATATCGGCCCCGGCGGAAAACATCCGGCCCCGGCCGGACAGGATCACCCGCTCGAGCCCCTGCGCCTCGGCCCAGTTCACGGCGTCCAGCAGACCCTTGCGGGTCTCGAGCCCGATGGCGTTCACGGGTGGGGTGTCGAGGTCGACATATCCGGTCGTCCCCTCCCGGCGCGTGTGAACTGCCATGCGCTTGCCTTTCTGCCCCCCCAGGCGGCCTGAGAGGTACTTAATGCGATCGGTGCCGGGGGCAAACCCTTGTTTTCGGGGTTCAGGCGGGCGGTTCGTCGAGGAAGCCGCGGGCGCGGATCAGCTCGACCAGCTCCTCGGCCGAGGCCTGTAGCGGCTTGCCGGTGGTGTCGAGCTGGGCCTCGGCCTGTTCATAGAGCGCCTCGCGGTTCTTGAGGATGCTGCGCAGCTGCTCCATCGCTTCCGGATTGCCGGCCATGGGGCGGGTGTCGCCCTGATTGCGGACGCGGCTCATGTGTTCCTCGGGGCGGGCCTGAATCCAGATGGTGTGGAAATGGGCCAGCAGGGCCTTGTAGGTCTCGGGCTCGGCCACGATACCCCCGGCGGCGGCGAGGACGACGGTGTCATGGGTGGCGATGATGCGGCTGAGCGCCTGCGCCTCGAGCTCGCGATAGCCCTCCTGCCCGTAAAGCGCCACCACCTCGGCCACGGGCATGCCGGCATGTTCCTCGATCTCGATGTTGAGTTCGAGAAAGGGCGTGTGCAGCACCTGCCCCGCCATGGCGCCAAGGGTCGACTTGCCCGCCCCGCGCAGCCCGATCAGGCAGATGCGGCGGGCGCGCAACTGGTCGGGGCTGTGGGCGCTCAGCGCCTCCATCGCGGCCTGCCGTTTCTCGGCGGTGGCGGCGCGGTAGAGATCGGCGATGCGCAGCGCGTCCGAGGTCCACGGATCGTCCTGACCGACGAACCACTCGATCCGGTGATCAAGGGCCGAGGCCACGCGCTGCAGCAGACCGATGGAGATGTTGCCCTCGCCCGCCTCGAGCTGGGCGAGATAGCGCGGCGAGACGCCCGAGCGTTCCGAGATCACCCGGCGCGGCACGCCCTTGAGCTCGCGCGCCTTGCGCACGCGCATACCGACGCGCTGCATCAGGTCTTCCACCTCGAGGTCGAGGCTGTCGCGGTCCGCGTTGGCCGTGACTTCGCCCCGGAAATTGGTGATCTCGGCCATGCTGCCTGCCTTTAGAAATATAGTGCAGAATTTTACCGGAAAACCGGGCGAAAACAACCCTGATGGTTGGCAATATGGTGCAGGTTGCGCGGCGCGCAGCCGACCCGCCGATCATCCGGGCCTGTTAGCAGAGCCGGTCATGCAGGCACAAGGTGGCGCTCGACCAGCGCGCGGATTTCCGGCGGCGGCGGAGATTTCGCGAATTTGTCGGCGGTGATGAAAACACTGACGAAATCGCCCGAGAAACACAGCGTGCCGTCCTGATAACCGTCGACATGAAAGCCGATCGACGTCTCGCCCAGCCGGTTGGGCCAGACCCGACAGATCAGCCGGTGCCGGGGTGTCACGGGCGAGGTGAACTGAAGCGCCATCGACACGAAGGGCGTGCCGATGTTGCGGTCGATCTCCATCTGGAACCAGCCATCGCCCAGATGATGCTCCCACCAGCCATTGATCGCGTCGAGCGCAAAGTTGGGGATCCGCCCGGTATAGGCGATGCGCGCCGGGTCGCAATCGGCCCAGGTGACGCGGATCTCGTGCTCGTGGATACCGGGGCCCTGATCTTCCATCGCTCTAGTAGGTCTCCACGTGATAGCGGCCCTCGTCGCGCATGGTGTCGCGCAGGTCATGCCACGGCTGGCCGATGCTTTCGGCGATATTGGCGAAGGCGTGCTCCACCCCTTCCTCCATCCCGCGCAGGCCGCAGATATAGATATGGGTCTTGGGGTCCTGCAGCAGCTCGGCCACGATCTCCTCCTCCGCGGCCATCCTGTCCTGCACGTATTCGCGGGGCTTGTCGGGCAGGCGGCTGAAGACGAGGTGCTTTTGCAGCAGATTGTCGGGCACCTTCCGCAAGGGCCCGAAATACGGCAGGCTTTCGGGCGTCCGCGCGCCAAAGAACATGGTCATGCCGCCCGATTTCTCGCCCACCGCGCGCTGGCGGCGCATGGTAAAGGCCCGCATCGGGGCCGAGCCGGTGCCGGTGCAGACCAGCAAGAGCCGCGCCTCGGGGTCGTCGGGCAGAAGGAAGGTCGCACCGAACGGGCCTGTCACCTTGACCTTGTCGCCCTGCTTCAGGTCGCAGACATAGTTGGAACACACGCCATGCTCCTCCCGCTTCACGGTGAGCGAGACGTTGTTGTAATTCGGCCGCTCGCCGTCGCGCGGGCTTGAGACGGAATAGAGCCGCGGCAGATGCGGCTGGCCCTTGTCGTCCTCGCCGGGCGTGATGATGCCGATCGACTGGCCCTCCAGCACGGGAAAGGGCTTGCCCTCGAAATTCAGGATGATGTGGCGAACGTCCGCATCGCTGTCATCATGGGTCAGGCCATAGTTGCCCTGCACCGTGGCCTCGACCGGGTTGGCGAGGTTGTAGAGGTTGATGGTGGGCTTGGCCGCCGAGGCCGGCGCCTTCGACTTGCCGCCGGCGCCCTTGTGCGCCTCGGCCAGCAGCGCGGCCATCGCGTCATCCAGCGCCTCTATGCCGCCATCGGCGCCGGGGCCGGGCGCTTCGATCTCTTCCTGTTCGGGCAGCTCCTCCCACGAGAACTGCTCTTCCAGCGAATAGGGCTGTTCCACGACGCGCCATTCGTCGATGGACCCTGTGGGACAGACCGGGATACAGGCCATGCAATAGTCGCACTTGTCGGGGTCCACGACGACATTGTTGTCGTCATGGGTGATCGCCTCGATCGGGCAGGACATCTCGCAAGTGTAGCAGCGGATGCAGATTTCCGGGTCGATCAGGTGCTGCTTGATCGGCTGGTTCATGTCTCGCCCCCTTTCAGAACATGGCCCGGCAGGGACAGCGCCTCGATCAACGCCGCGCAGGTGCCCTTGCAGCCCGCACAGCCGATGCACTTGCCGCGCAGGGCGGCCAGTTCGTCCCCCAACGCGCTCATGTTGGGCTTGTGGCCGATGTGGCGGTCGATCTGCATTGTCTCCTCCCCGGGATTGCGGCGGCCGGCCCCGCGTCGGGACCGGCCCTTGCACAGGCGGCTTACGCCATGTGCAGTTTGACGTATTCGAAATCGCCCGGCTTGTTGTCGATGCCGACCTTGGGCGGGGCGATCCAGCCGGCGAACTTGCCGGGCTCGGTCACCTGCTCCATCAGCGACTGGATGAAGTCGCCATCGGCCTTGGTCGGGATCCACTCGGCCATGCCCTTCTCGTACTCGGCCTCCGACACGATCTCGCCCTCGGGGTTGAACCTGTGCCCGGCAAACACGCCGATCTGGCGGTGAAAGCTTTCATGCGGCAGCTTCAGCTGGAAATCGACCCCGCCCTTCTGGATGATCTTGTTCCACCGGCCAATCCCGCCCGATGCGTCGCGGGTATAGTCGTCGCGCAGGCGCATGTTGATGGCGGTCAGCGCCGGCACCTGTTTCTGAACGGCCTTGCCATCCTCGAAATCCCACACGGTATAGGTGTCGCCCTCAAGCTTGTGGTCGTCCTCGATCCGGTGCTCGTGATAGCGGCCTTTTACCCCTGCGTTGAACGCATTGGCGGCGTTGGTCGACACCTCCTGCCCGAACAGGTCGAGCGACAGGGAATAGTGCAGGTTCAGCTTCTTCTGCACCGTCGGCAGGTCGATCACGCCCAGCGCGCGGATCTTGTCGATATCATAGGGATCGTCGATGCCGTTTTCCTTCATCACCTGACAGGTGCGCTCGATGGTGCGGCCGACGCCGGTTTCGCCCACGAACATGTGGTGCGCTTCCTCGGTCAGCATGAAGCGGCAGGTGCGCGACAGCGGGTCGAAGCCCGATTGCGCAAGGCTTTCCAGCTGCATCTTGCCGTCACGGTCGGTGAAATAGGTGAACATGAAGAAGGACAGCCAGTCGGGCGTTTCCTCGTTGAACGCGCCCAGCATCCGGGGCGCCTCTTCCGACCCCGACGAGCGTCGCAGCAGGTCATCGGCCTCTTCCCGTCCGTCGGCGCCGAAATACTTGTGCAGCAGATAGACCATCGCCCAGAGGTGACGGCCCTCTTCCACGTTGACCTGAAACAGGTTGCGCATGTCGTAAAGCGACGGCGCGGTCAGCGCGAGGAAGCGCTGCTGTTCGACAGAGGCAGGCTCGGTATCGCCCTGAATGACGATCAGCCGCTTCATCATATTGCGGTATTCGCCGGGCACTTCCTGCCACGCCGGCTCGCCCACATGCTCGCCACAGGGGATCTTGCGATCCTCGACCTGCGGCGCCAGCAGCACGCCCCAGCGGTATTCGGGCATCTTCACATAGTCGAACTTGGCCCAGCCCTTGGGGTCGACGCTGACGGCGGTGCGCAGGTAGACCAGCGATTGCTGGAAATTGTCGGGGATCAGGTCGTTCCACCAGTTGATGTAACCGGGGTGCCACTTTTCCAGCGCCTTCAGC
>JAVJTX010000044.1:0-43809 GCA_040220035.1 Roseovarius sp.
GCAATCGGATCGAAATCATGTTCGGCAGGCTGAAGGATTGGCGGCGTGTGGCGACCCGATACGACCGGTGCCCGAAGGTCTTCCTGTCAGCCATCGCTCTCGCCGCACTCGTCATTTACTGGCTATGAGTCCTGACCCTAGCCAAGGCACTTACGCTACGGTCCACTGGGCCCGCGCCGAGACTTTATACAGAACCGCAGTTACGTATCATTCTGAGATGACATCAGGGCAAAGCCGGCTTTGTCATTGCCGCCGACCCCCTGGTCGACAACACCCCGCCCCAGTCTACCTCTTTCCGGGTGCGGCGCATTCCGGTGCCGCACCCGGAAAGAGAAGGCGATGCAGATGGCCCGCGAGACCCTGTACCCCGAGGCCCGGCGCGGCTTTGTGACCGCGCTGAGCCTTTATGCCTGCCTGGGCTGTGTGATCTTTGCCGTCAGCATCCTGATCGCCGATTTCGTGGTGCCCGATCATGACTGGATCGCCGACACGATCAGCGATCTCGGCGCCGGCAAATACGAATACATCGTGGATATCGGCATCTATGCCTTTGCCGCCGCGCTGATCGCCGCCGCACTTGTGGCCGCGCATCTGCATCCGGGCGGCCGGGGATGGAGCTTCGGGCTGGTGGGGCTGGCGGTGCTGGCCTTGATCGTCTTTCTGGTCGGCGCGCGGAACGAATACGGCGATCAGGACAAGGACGGGGCGGTCATCCATGTCTATCTGGTTTATGCGCTGGGCGTGCTGCAATTCCTGGTGCCGCTCGGCATGGCCCGGGGCGCGGGACGGCACGGCGGCCCGCATGGCCGCATCCTGGTGGCGCTGGCGGCGCTTTGGCTGGTCTCCGCGCCGGTGTTCTTTTTCCTGCCAACCGGGATCGACGGGCTGTACGAACGCTACCTCGGGGTGATTGCCATGGCGATGGTGGTGACGCTGGCGCATCTGTTTCACCGGCTCTGCCGCTAGGGCCGGCCAACACCTGACCGAAAGGGGGCGGTGGTGCAGGGCGCGGGGGCACCGCGCTTGCTCGACGGGGTGCGCCGCGTCGATAAGGCGCCGCGCGGCCGTTGCGCCGATGGCCAAGCCCGGCTAAACCCGCGCCCCATGAGCGAGACAAAACACCCATCAGGCGCGCCCTGGCGCAATTTTTACGGCCGGTTCAAGGGCAAGGGCCTGCGCAAGTCGCAGGAACGCTATCTGGACGAGGACCTGGCCGCGCTGTCGCCCGGCCCGGTCGGCTGGGACGAGAACCCCGACCGCGCGCCGCTGGACCTCGGGGCGCTGTTCGGCGGCCGCGATCTCTGGCTGGAGATCGGCTTCGGCGGCGGCGAGCATCTGGTGCATCAGGCGGCCGCCAATCCCGACGTCGGCATCATCGGCGCCGAGCCCTACATCAACGGCGTCGCCATGCTTCTTGGTAAGGTGCGGCAGGCCGGCGTGGACAACCTGCGCATTCATCCCGGCGATGCCCGCGATCTGTTTGACGTGCTGCCGGAGCGTTCGGTCTCCAAGGCCTTTCTGCTCTATCCCGATCCCTGGCCCAAGAAACGCCATCACCGCCGCCGCTTCGTGACGCCGGAGCATCTGGCGCCGCTGTCGGCGCTGATGAAGCCCGGCGCGGAGTTCCGCGTCGCGACCGATATCCCTGATTACGTGCGCCAGACGCTGGAGCAGGTGCCGCGGCACGGTTTCGAATGGCTGGCCGAGCGGCCCGAGGATTGGCGCCGGCCCTGGGAGGACTGGATCTCCACCCGCTACGAGCAGAAGGCGCTGCGCGAGGGCCGGGTGCCCCATTATCTGACGTTTCGGAAGACCTAGGCGGGCTGTATGGCCGACGCGGCTTGGCGGGGTTTCCCCGCGCGCGCCGGACCTGATCCGGCGCCTCTCCCTCGGGCCCGGCGGTGGGGGCCCGGGGCAGGCCGGGGACGGTGGCGCAGCGGCGACGGGCAGTTTTCCTCCGGGCGCTTCCGCCGCGGGATGGACCCCCCTCAACCCGCTTGCTATGAGGGCGCGAGCGATAACGAAGGAACCCGCCCATGTCCGGCCACGGCACGCCCATTCCAATGATTTCCACGCCCTGCGGCCCGCTGTCCGGCGTCGCCGAGGTGCCCGGCGACAAGTCGATCTCGCACCGTTCGCTGATCCTGGGCGCCATGGCGGTGGGCGAAACCGTGGTGACCGGGCTGCTCGAAGGCGAGGACGTGCTCGACACCGCCAAGGCGATGCGTGCCTTCGGCGCCGAGGTGATCCGCGATGACGATGGCACCTGGCATGTGCACGGCGTCGGTGTCGGCGGCTTTGCCGAACCCGACCAGGTGATCGATTGCGGCAATTCCGGCACCGGCGTGCGGCTGATCATGGGCGCGGCGGCGACCTCGCCGATCTCGGTCACCTATACCGGCGACGCCAGCCTCAACAAGCGGCCCATGGCGCGGGTGACCGATCCGCTGGCGCTCTTCGGCTGCCAGGCGGTCGGCCGCTCCGGCGGGCGGTTGCCGATGACGCTGGTGGGCGCGGCAGAGCCGGTGCCGGTGCGTTATCAGGTGCCGGTGCCGTCGGCGCAGGTGAAATCCGCGGTGCTGCTGGCCGGGCTGTGTGCGCCGGGCCAGACCGTGGTGATCGAGAAGGAGGCCACTCGCGACCACACCGAGCGGATGCTGGCCGGTTTCGGCGCCGAGATCACCACCGAAGAGACCGACGAAGGCCGGGTCATCACCCTGACCGGCCAGCCCGAATTGACGCCGCAGGTGATCGCCGTGCCGCGCGATCCCTCGTCGGCGGCCTTCCCGGTCTGCGCGGCGCTGATCACCCCCGGCTCGGACGTGCTGGTGCCGGGCATCGGGCTCAATCCGACGCGCGCCGGTCTCTTTACCACGCTGCAAGAGATGGGCGCCGATCTGACCTACGAGAACCAGCGCGAGGAAGGCGGCGAACCGGTGGCCGATCTGCGTGCGAAATATTCGCCCGACATGAAAGGCATCGATGTGCCGCCGGCGCGCGCCGCCAGCATGATCGACGAATACCCGGTGCTGTCGGTCGTGGCCGCCAATGCCACCGGCGTGACCAACATGACCGGCGTCAAGGAGCTGCGCGTCAAGGAAAGCGACCGGATCGAGGCGATGGCCACCGGCCTGCGCGCCTGTGGCGTCACGGTCGAGGACGGGCCGGACTGGTGGCGTGTGACCGGGCAGGGGCCGGGAACGGTCAGCGGCGGGGCGACCTGCGCCAGCCATCTCGACCACCGGATCGCCATGTCCTTCATGGTTCTGGGGATGTCGACCAGGCAGCCGGTGCGGGTGGATGACGGCACGCCGATCGCCACCTCCTTCCCGATCTTCGAACCTCTGATGGCACAGCTTGGCGCCGACGTGCGCCGCGAGGCGTAATCCGGCAGCGGAAAGGACGAATATTCATGGCGTTTACCATTGCAGTCGACGGCCCGGCGGCCTCTGGCAAGGGCACGATTTCCAAGGCGCTGGCGCGACAGCTGGGCTATGCCCACCTCGACACCGGGCTGCTCTATCGCGCGGTTGGGCGCCAGGTGCTGGACGGCGCCGACCCGCTGGCGGCGGCGCAGGCCTTGACCGCCGAGGCGCTGGACGATCCGAGCCTGCGCACCCCCGAGGTCGCTCAGGCGGCCTCGAAGGTGGCGGTGCTGGGCGATGTCCGCGCGGCGCTGGTGGATTTCCAGCGCGCCTTCGCCCGCCGCGATGGCGGGGCGGTGCTGGATGGCCGCGACATCGGAACGGTGATCTGCCCCGAGGCCGAGGCCAAGCTCTATGTCATCGCCAGCGCCGAGGTGCGCGCCGAGCGGCGCTTCAAGGAGCTGACCGGCAAGGGCATCGAGACCACGCTGGAGACGGTGCTCGCCGATGTCCGCGCCCGCGACGAGCGCGACATGGGCCGCGCCGAGGCGCCGCTGAAGCCGGCCGAGGATGCGGTGCATATCGACACCACCGCGATGGACATCGAGGCCGCCATCGCCGCGGCGCTGGGTGCGGTCCGGGCCCGGCAGGAGGCCCGCACATGAGCCGCCCCACACGCAAGATCGCCGGCGCCGAGGTTTCGGCCATGGGGGTGGGCGCCATGTCCTTTGCCGAGTTCTACGGGCCGACCACCGAGGAAAACTCCTGGGCGGTTCTGGATGCGGCGATGGAGTTGGGCGTGACCCATATCGACACCTCCAACGTCTATGGCATGGGCCGGTCGGAAGAGGCGATCGGCGCCTATCTGCGCCGCAACGGTGCGGCGCGCGAGGTGTTCCACATTGCCACCAAGGCGGGGATTTCCAAGGACGCCGCGGGCAACCGCTGTTTCGACAATTCGCCGGAGCATCTGGAGGCCGAGCTCGACCGCAGCCTGTCGCGCATGGGGATCGAGGCGGTCGATCTGTTTTACGTGCACCGGCGCGAAGAGGCCCGGCCGATCGAAGAGGTGACCGCGACGCTGGTCGCGCTGCGCGACAAGGGCAAGATCAAGGGTTTCGGCTTTTCCGAGATCGCGCCCGCCTCGTTGCGGCGGGCGGCCGCCGTGGCCCCGGTGGCGGCGGTGCAATCGGAATATTCGCTGGCGACCCGCGCGCCCGAACTGGGTCTGGTGCAGGAATGCGCCCGCCAGGGCACCGCGCTGGTGGCCTTTTCGCCGCTGGGCCGGGCCTTTCTCACCGACCGGCCGATCGAGGCCGAACGGGTGCCGACATTGGCCTGGATGAAGAGCAATCCGCGATTTCTCTCGCCCAACTACGAGGCCAATATCGCCGCGACCGACCGGTTCCGCGCCCTGGCGGCCGACATGGGCGAACCGGCGGCGGCGCTGGCGGTTGCCTGGCTTCTCGCGCAGGGCTCGCAGATCCTTCCGATCCCCGGCACCCGGTCGGTTGCGCATTTCCGCGAATGCGTGCGCGGCACCGAATTGGCGCTCTCGACCGAGGATCTGGCCCGGATCGAAGAGGCGCTGCCGGTGGGCTGGGCCCATGGCGACCGCTACAGCGTCGGGCAATACGTCGGGCCCGAGCGGTATTGCTGAGCCGATGAGCGGCGATTTCGCCTCCCTGCGCCTGCCCGCGCATATGCAGCGCAGCTCGGTGCTGGCGGCGAAATACCAGCCCGAGGGCTATCTCGCGGCGCTCGACCGTGAAACGCTGTGGTATGATGCGATCTGGTCGGAGGGGCGGCTTTTCCTGGTCTGTCCGCCGCTCAACAATTTCCGCACGGCCTTTCGCAAGGCGGTGTTTCGCGGCGATGACCGGGTGCTGAAATTCCGCCGGTTGCGGCGCTATGCGCGCCATGAGGTGGCCGAGCTGGATGCGCCGAACTGTCCCGCGGAGATTTCGGTGCTGCTTCAGGGCTGGACCGGCACCAGCGGCGTGAGCCGCGCCGCGCATGCGGAGTTTGCCGGGCTGAACACGGCGTTCGTGATGTCCCGCGACAATCCCATCGAGTGGCTGGTGACCCATGCGCGCTATCACCGCGACGCCCATGGGCTCGAGGCGCTGATCGTGATGGACAATGGCTCGACCGCCTACGGCATCGCCGAGTTGCGCGCGGCGCTGGAGGGGGTGGGGCTGTCCCGGCTGACGGTGCTGGATGTGCCGTTCAAATACGGGCCGGTCGGGCGGAAGCCTTATCGCCGAACCGAGAAATACATGCAGACGGCGCTGTTCAACGTGCTGCGGCTGCGCTTTCTGGGGCAGGCCCGGGCGGTGCTGAATTGCGACGTCGACGAGCTGATCGTGACCCGGGGCGAGAGCGTGTTTGATGCCGCCTGCGCCGCGCGGTTGGGCTTCGTTCAGGTGGCGGGGCATTGGGTCTATCCGGCGCCCGGCGCGGAGGGGCCGTTCAGCCACGCCGATCACAGCCACACAGCCGCGCCGCCGCGCCCCTGTCCGCCGAAATGGTGCCTGGTGCCCTCGGGGCGGCTGGGCGGGTTCAGCTGGGATGTGCATGGGATGGAACGGTTGCCCTTCCTGCGCCGCCGGACCCATGCCGACCTGTCGTTTCTGCATTGCCGCAGCCTGACCACAGGCTGGAAAAGCCTCAAGCGCGATCAGGTGCCGCAGGACACCGTGCCGGACCCCGAGGCGGCGGTGGCGGCCGAGGTGCTGCGCGGGTTGCCCGGGCAGGGCTGACCCGCCCGGCCGCGCTGGCGAAGGGCCTTGAAACTCGGGGCGCAGAGGTGTAAGGACGCCCCGTCGACAAGGCGATAAACGCCGCAGAACAAGAGATCGGGCAGGGTCGGGCAATTTCTCCGGCCCTCTTTCGTTTTGCGGAGGCCCGCGTGACCAAAGCTCCGTCGAGAGGCGGCGCATCATGTAAGACCGGTGGAGACAACCACCCGGCCAGAATAGTGACTTGAAAAAGGAACCAACCGCCACATGGCAAACACATCGATGGAGGAATTCGAAGCCCTCCTGAATGAAAGCTTCGAAATGGACACCCCCGAAGAGGGCTCTGTCGTCAAAGGCAAGGTCATCGCGATCGAAGCGGGCCAGGCCATCATCGACGTCGGCTACAAGATGGAAGGCCGCGTCGAGCTGAAAGAATTCGCGAACCCCGGCGAACAGCCCGACATCACCGTCGGCGACGAAGTCGAAGTCTTCCTGCGCGCGGCTGAGAACGCCCGTGGCGAAGCCGTCATCTCGCGCGAGATGGCCCGCCGCGAGGAAGCCTGGGACCGCCTGGAAAAAGCCTATGCCGACGACCAGCGCGTCGAAGGCGCGATCTTTGGCCGCGTCAAAGGTGGCTTCACTGTCGATCTCGGCGGCGCCGTGGCCTTCCTGCCCGGTTCGCAGGTCGATGTGCGCCCCGTGCGTGATGCCGGCCCGCTGATGGGTCTGAAGCAGCCCTTCCAGATCCTCAAGATGGACCGTCGCCGTGGCAACATCGTTGTCTCGCGTCGCGCGATCCTCGAAGAGAGCCGCGCCGAACAGCGCGCCGAAGTCATCGCCAACCTGGCCGAAGGTCAGGCGGTCGACGGCGTGGTCAAGAACATCACCGAATACGGCGCCTTCGTCGATCTGGGTGGTGTGGACGGCCTGCTGCACGTCACCGACATGGCATGGCGTCGTGTGAACCACCCCTCGGAGATCCTGTCGATCGGCGAGACCGTGAAGGTCCAGGTCATCAAGATCAACAAGGAAACCCACCGTATCTCGCTCGGCATGAAGCAGCTTCAGGAAGATCCGTGGGATCTGGTGGCCGCCAAGTATCCGCTGGAATCGGTGCACCAGGGCCGCGTCACCAACATCACCGACTACGGTGCATTTGTTGAGCTGGAGCCCGGTGTCGAAGGTCTCGTTCACGTCTCGGAAATGTCCTGGACCAAGAAGAACGTGCACCCCGGCAAGATCGTTTCGACCTCGCAGGAAGTCGAAGTCATGGTGCTCGAGATCGACCAGGCAAAACGCCGTGTCTCGCTTGGCCTCAAGCAGACGATGCGCAACCCCTGGGAAGTCTTTGCCGAAACCCACCCCGAAGGCACCGTCGTCGAAGGCGAAGTCAAGAACATCACCGAATTCGGTCTGTTCGTTGGCCTGCCGGGCGAAATCGACGGCATGGTTCACCTGTCGGACCTGTCCTGGGACGAGCGTGGCGAAGACGCGATCCAGAACTACCGCAAGGGCGACGTGGTGCAGGCCGTGGTCTCCGAGGTCGACATCGACAAGGAGCGCATCTCGCTCTCGATCAAGAACGTCGGCGGCGACAAGTTTGCCGATGCGATCGGCGGCGTGAAGCGCGGCTCCGTGATCACCGTCGAAGTGACGGCGATCGAGGATGGCGGCATCGAGGTGGAATACGAAGGCATGAAATCCTTCATCCGCCGCTCCGACCTGTCGCGTGACCGTGCCGAACAGCGCCCCGAGCGCTTCTCGGTCGGCAACAAGGTCGACGTCCGCGTCACCAACGTCGACAGCAAGAGCCGTCGGCTCGGCCTGTCGATCAAGGCACGCGAGATCGCCGAAGAGAAAGAGGCCGTGCAGCAGTATGGTTCCTCCGACTCCGGCGCATCGCTGGGCGACATCCTCGGCGCGGCCCTGAAGGGCGGCGACGAGTAAGCCTCGCGCTGATCCGAACTCGGAAAGCCCCGGTGCCTTGCGCCGGGGCTTTTTCTTTGCCCCCTTCGGCGGTGCCACGGGCCGGGCCCGGCCAGGCGCCTGCGCGAAAAATCGCAGCGAATCAAAGGTCAGGGTTGACAGGCCGGCAATCCCCAAC
This sequence comes from Roseovarius sp., assembly GCA_040220035.1. Taxonomy (GTDB): domain Bacteria; phylum Pseudomonadota; class Alphaproteobacteria; order Rhodobacterales; family Rhodobacteraceae; genus Roseovarius. The sequence continues at coordinate 8,211 of JAVJTX010000044.1, forward strand.
TGCTGCCGATTTGCCGCCCGTTTGTGCGCGCGGCCGCCCCGGAATGCAAAAAAATCGCGAATTTTCAGGGAGTTTGCCCCTCGCGCATGTTTGCGAAACACGACAATCTATCTATAGTCGCGAATGTGAGACTTCACGCGCGGACCGGTTCAGGGGGGATGGCGTACATGATCAGATCAGAACTGATCCAGAAACTTGCGGATGAAAACCCGCACCTCTATCAACGCGATGTGGAGCGCATCGTAAACACCGTGTTCGAAGAGATCACCGGCGCCATGTCGCGCGGCGATCGGGTCGAACTTCGGGGGTTTGGTGCCTTCTCGGTGAAAAAACGCGATGCGCGCACCGGACGCAACCCGCGCACCGGCGAAGCGGTTGAAGTCGAGGAAAAGCATGTGCCGTTCTTCAAGACCGGCAAGCTGCTGCGGGATCGTCTGAACGGAAAGTAAAGTCACACCATGCGGTACATCAAATACGCCTTTCTGGCGATCGTGGCCCCGGCGCTGGTTGCCGTGGCCGTGGCCAACCGGGATATCGTCACCCTGACGCTGCTGCCCTCGGGGCTGGCGGCGCTGGCCGGCATGAACCAGGCGATCGATCTGCCGCTCTTTGTGGTGATCATTGCCGGGGTGGCTGCCGGCCTGTTGATCGGCTTTGTCTGGGAATGGCTGCGCGAGTTCAGGCAGCGCGCCGAAAGCGCCCGCAAGGACCGCGAGATCAAGGAGCTCAAGCGTCAGCTCCGGCGTCTTCGGGCCGAGAAGCATGCGGGCGAGGACGAGGTGCTTGCCCTGCTCGACGAGGCAAGCTGACCGACCGCGCATGAACGATGTCCGCACCAAGATTTGTGGCCTGACACGGCCGCAGGACGTGGCCGCCGCCGCCGCGGCCGGAGCCAATTACCTCGGCTTCAACTTCTTTCCGAAATCGCCCCGCTACCTCGACATTCCCAGCGCCGGGCAACTGGCGTTGGATGTGCCGCCGGGGATCGCCAAGGTCGTTCTGGTGGTGAACCCCGACAACGCGCTGCTTGATGCCATCACCGGCGGCATGCCGCTCGATATGATTCAGCTGCACGGGCAGGAGAGCCCCGAGCGGGTGACCGAGATCAAGGCGCGCTACGGCCTGCCGGTGATCAAGGTGCTGGGCGTGGCCGATGCGGAGGACCTGCCGCCGCTGGAGGCTTACGGCCGGGTCGCCGATCAGCTTCTGGTGGATGCCAAGCCGCCGAAGAACGCTGAATTGCCAGGCGGCAACGGGCTGACCTTTGACTGGCGGCTGATCGCCGGGCGGCGCTGGCCGGTGCCCTGGATGCTGGCGGGCGGGCTGACGCCCGACAATGTGGGCGACGCCATCGCCATGACCGGGGCGACCCAGGTCGACGTGGCCAGCGGCGTGGAAAGCGCGCCGGGTATCAAGGATGCCGAAAAGATGGCCGCCTTTGTCCGCGCCGCCAATGCGCCCCGAAACGTGCCGCCCAAGCTGCGCTAGGCGGGCACGGTCGGGAATCCCTGACTGGATTATTTTCACCAAGTCTTGCATGATCTCCATGCGCAGGCGGCCTGAACGGAATTACCCGTTCATTCCCGGCGGCCGGCGCATGATATTTCGAGGTGATAAAATGCAAAGATTTTTCAAGGCCAACAAGGCCGCAGCCCGCCGGGCGCGGCTCGCGGTCGAGCGCAGGCTGCTCCCGGCCGGCTATCCGGGGTTTCAGGCCACGCCCGGCGACATGGACTGGCAATCAGAGCTCTGGGTGCGGATGTTTGTGGACATGTCCTATTGCGTGTTCTCCGAAAGCGGCATGATGTTTGCCCGGCGCGGCGTGACCGATGACGGCCAGATGATCTGGCTGGTCAAGCACATCCAGCGGCCGCTGGCGTTTCACGCGGTGGCGCATGATCCGGCGCAGGCCTTTGCCTGCGCCAGAGAGGCCTGGGCCGCCTGTGACGCCTTGCGGAAACGGCGGGCCGAGATCCGGGCGCTCTGCCGCAATCTGCTGATGGGCCGCGCGCGATTCGATGTCACGGTCGAGGATGCCGCCGCCGCGCCGCTGTCGTCGGTCGAGGTGCGGTTCTTCCTGCGTCGGATGGGGCTTTCGCGGCGGCGCCGGATATCGGGCCGTCTGGCGGCGCTGATCGCGCTGATCGAACCCCAGGTGGGCATCGTGGTCTGGACCGCATTTCGCCGCCAGACCCAAGGCCAGGAAGTGACCCGCGCCGCCCTGGCCTGACCCGGGTGCCTCACAGCGCGCGCGTCATCTCGATCGCGACGGCCTGTTCGGAAAAGCCGACAAAGCGATAGCTGTCTTCGGGCAGCGCTTCGCGCAGGGCCTTGTATTCATGGTGGCGCCAGCCGGGATAGCCGTAGAGCTCGTCGAAGAGCAGCACCGAGCCCGCCACCAGCCGCGGCCTGATCTGCGCGAGCACGAAGGCGGTGGGCGTATAGGTGTCCATATCGAAATGCGCCAGGGCGAAAGGCGTTTCGCCCTGCTGCACCAGCCAGCCCGGCACGGTGTCCTGCACCCAGCCCTTGACGAGCGTCACGTTGCTGCGCACTTCCGGCAGCACGCCGTCGAGATTGTAGCGCCCGGCCTCGCCACCCCGGGAATGTCCGGTCCAATCCTCTTCCAGCCCCTCGAAGCTGTCGAAGCCGGTCACATGGCCGCCCTCGGGCTCCAGCATCCGGGCGAAGAGGTTGACGCCATGGCCGCGCCAGACGCCGAACTCGGCATAGAGCCTGCGGGCGCCATGGGTGGCCAAGGCCTGCTTGGCACAATATTTCCTCAGCCCCGCCTTGCGCGGAAACAGCATGGCGCCGGTCATCGCCTCGCGAAAGGTTTCGAAGCTGTCGCGCACTGCGTGCTCTTGCAACAGCGTGAGCGGCGTCATGCGCTCGGGCTGGTCGTCGCTCATCCGGCAACCTGCAAGACGATCTTGCCGATATGGCCGCCGGCCTCCATCCGGGCATGGGCGGCGGCGGCGTCGGCCAGGGCAAAATCGCTGTCCATCACCGGGCCGATGCGGCCGGTGTCCAGAAGCGGCCAGACCTCGCGGCGCAGGTCCTCGGCAATCCGCGCCTTGGCCAGATCGCTCTGCGGCCGCAGGGTCGAACCGGTGATCGTGAGCCGGCGCGTCATCAGCGGCGCAAAGTTGACCTCGGTCTTGGGCCCTTGCAGAAAGGCGATCTGCACCAGCCTCCCGTCCTCGGCCAGGCTCTTGAGATTGCGCACGATGTAGGGGCCGCCCACCATGTCGAGGATCAGGTCGGCCCCGCCCTCGGCGCGCAGCACCTCGACAAAATCCTCTTCGCGATAGTTGATCGCCCGTTCGGCACCCAGATCGGCGCAGGCGCGGCATTTCTCGGCCGATCCGGCGGTGGCAAAGACCCGCGCGCCAAAGTGCTGCGCCAGCTGGATCGCCGTCGTACCGATGCCGGAAGAGCCGCCGTGCACGAGAAACCGCTCGCCGGCCTGCAAGCCGCCGCGCCGAAAGACATTCGACCAGACCGTGAAATAGGTCTCCGGCAGACAGGCGGCCTGTTTCAGCTCCATACCCTTTGGGATCGGTAGGCAGTGTGCGGCCGGTGTCGCCACGTATTCGGCATAGCCGCCCCCGGGCAGCAGCGCGCAGACGCGGTCGCCCACCTCCCAGTCGCTGACATTGGTGCCGATGGCCACGATTTCGCCCGAAGCCTCGAGACCTGGCAGGTCGCTGGCCGAGGGCGGCGGCGCGTAAGAGCCGGCGCGTTGCAGCGCGTCGGGACGGTTGACCCCGGCCCAGGCCACGCGGATCACCACCTCGTTGGGGCTCGGTTCCGGCACCGGGCGCTCGGTGAGTTGGAGAACATCCGGTCCGCCGGGGGCGGTGATTTCCACCGCCTGCATCATCTTGGTCATCTCGTGTCCCTCAATGTTCGGTATCTTGTGGCCGCCAGCGCCCGGGAAAGCCTGACGGCGGTTTCGGCGCCCGCAGGCGCGACAGCAGCATATCCGGTCCGGCCATGAGCTTGGACAGTACCGGGTTGCCGCGGGCCTGCGCCTTGACCTTCTCGACCTGCATCACGTTGTCGATTCTGCGGTCGAGAAACTCCCAGGTCGCATGGTGGTCGGGCGTGTCGTCGCCCAGCCAGTAGAGCACCGTGGCGCTGTAGACCGCGCTCAGCGTGGCCCGCTTGGTGTACCAGTTGACGTCGTCTGATGTGTCGCCAAGCGCGGTCCAGATCGCATCGGCGGTGTTCCAGATCGCGCGGGCGCCTTCGGGCGCATGGTTGGGCAGGGAAAACAGCGTCATCCCGCGCCGCACCAGTTCCCTGTCCTCGACCGCCTCGAGCCGGGCGCGAACGGCAAAGGCGATGCGGTCGCGAAAGCGCATCGCCGAGAGGTCGGCCTGCTCGATCCGCGCGATCATCGCGCTGTCGCCCTTGCGGTGATAGGCCAGCGCCAGATCCACCGCGCCGCGCGGATAAAGCGCGCGGGCCACCGTTTCGTTGACTTCGCTCTGCGCGATCGCTGCGCGAAAGGCGGGTTCGCTCCAGCCGTCAAAGGGCACATGCGAGGTCATTGCCGCCAACAGCCTGTCTTCCACCGGGGTTTGCGTCATCTCTGGATCTCCTGTCGGGCCGAGGTTATCGCGCCCGGCGCGGCAGCGAAAGCCGCATCCTGCGCCGCTTGGCCGGACTGGCCATCGCTGCCAGGCGGCGGCGGTGTCGGGCGGACCGCTGACCTGGATTGGCCTCTTCCCGCGTCAGGCGGGGACTGGCTCAACCATGCGAGGGCGGGGCTTGTTCCCTGCTGCAAGCCAGCCAGCGGCTGCGGCACCGCGCCACTGGACAAAGCGGGGTGGGCTTGTTATATGGCGACTTCCTGCAATTTCCTTGCAACTCAAACTTAGAAAGGTGGTGAAAACCACATGCAGGTTAGTGTTCGCGACAACAATGTCGATCAGGCGCTTCGTGCCCTGAAGAAAAAGCTGCAGCGTGAAGGCGTATTCCGCGAAATGAAGCTCAAGCAACATTTCGAGAAGCCGTCCGAGAAAAAAGCGCGCGAGAAAGCTGAAGCGATCCGCCGTGCCCGGAAACTGGCGCGCAAGAAAGCCCAGCGCGAAGGTTTGCTCTGAGCAACCCAGCTTTGGACACAAGAGAATTGGACCCCCGGGCGTGCGCTTCGGGGGTTTTTCTTTGTCCGGTGCTTGGCGCGGCTGGACGCAGACGCAAAGGGCCGGCCTCCGTCGGGAGGCCGGCCCTTGCTCAATGCCCGGGCGTCAGGCGCCGGGCGCAATATGGCTGGCGTTATTCGAAACGCGCCTGAATGCGTTGGCGTTTGTCGCCTTCGCTTGCGTCGCTGGACAGGATGTTCAGGATCACGGCGACTTCCTCGTCACCGATGCGCGCGAGATCGGCAAGCGTGACCTCGGGCGCAAAGGTCCGAATCCTTGCCAGGTTGGTCTGGTTGACGAAATCGCTCGTCGCTTCGGCGTTCATCATCATCGAGTCGTCGCCCTCGAAGAGCGCGCGCACGGTGGAGCGTTTGTCCCCGCCATCTTCACCGGACGAGATGGTATTCAGGATGCCGGCGATCTGTTCGTTTTCCATCGCCTGGAGATCCGCCAATGTGGCCTCGGGCACATACGCCTGAATTTTGGCCAGGTTGGTCTCGTTGGCGAATTCGCTGGTCGCCATGCTGTCCATATCCATTGCGCTGGAGTCTTCGAACAGCGAGCGCACGGTCGAAGCCTTGTTGCTGCCCGAGTCGCCCGAGCTGATCGCGTTCAGGATCACCCGGATTTCGGTATCGGTCATGGCCTGAAGGTCGGCCATGGTTGCTTCGGGCACGAAATTCTGAATCGCCAGCAGGTTCTGCTCGGTCGCTTCGATGGTGGCGGCGGTCGCACCGGACGCACCGGCGAGAACGATGGCGCTTGCGTAGAGAATGCGTTTCATGTCTTGTCCTTTCGGTAAACGGCCCAGAGGACCGGAACTTGGTTACTCGTTTGGCGGCCGTTGAGTGCCACCAGCCCACCACGAACTGGCGCGCTCGGCGCCGGTCTCAATGCAAATGCCGCCAAAGCCCGGTAAACAAAATGTTTGTGGCCGTGTTCAGTATCTGCACTAGACAGGGGTAATGCGCTGATTTTGAAAGGAAACGATGCTCTCACCATTGCGATACAGATTAGTTTTGGCAAGAGACCTGTAGCGTTCGGACGGGCAACCCGAGGCCGGGCTAAACCAGTATCCCGAAACTAGAAAACCGGCCCGAGGGGCCGGTTTTTGGGGCTGTTCTGCCGGGGGAGTTCCGGCAGAACGGCAATCGAGGGCAGGGGGTCAGCCTGCGTTGTTGACCAGCGAGCGCACGGTCGAGGTGACTTCGCTGCGCGATTCATCGGAGTTGATCGCGTTCAGGATGACGAGGATCTGGCGCTCGGAGAGTTGCGACAGGTCAGCGTTCGGCGCGTATTGCTGGATGGTGCGTTCTGCCACGGAGTTGGCCACGGTTGCAGCCGATGCGGTGGTGGCAGCCCCTGCCAGAACGAGAGCGGTGATTGCGATGATGTTTTTCATTGTCGTTTCCTCAGTTCAATGGTGCCCGTCTGGGCGTTTCTGTTCGAAGTCGGTGGTCGCCTCCGACACCAATCAAACTGGGGGATGCCGCGGCGGTTCTCAAATCACGCTCTGGCTCACGCCGGCTCACCAACTTGTGGACTTGAAACTTGCACAACGGCTTCCAAGGGGGTGAAAACAAGCGGTTTTTCACGATCTGGTGGCACAGACGGGAGACCGGAGCGTGAACCGAAAGGCCGGAAAGCCGGCTGTCATGAGGCGTAAACATTATTTGTGCACTCATGCACATGGAATTCTGAAATAACTTCTCACGGCGCGGTGACGCGCAGCGACGGAAAGTGAGCGTCGGCACGTTACATATTGTCGGTCTCGCGGGTCTCCGGCGGAAAAATCGGGGTTGATTTCGAATCTCGCCGGTAGTATCCGGTCACCCGGCCACAGGGGTATAGCTCAGCTGGTAGAGCGACGGTCTCCAAAACCGTAGGTCGCGGGTTCGAACCCTGCTGCCCCTGCCAATTTCCCATGACATGCGATGCGCGGACCGGTCCGAGCGCAGTGCGCCAGGCGTTGGCTTGCACTCGACCGGAGCGGCCACTACGCTGAAAATCTGAGCAGCGCGAAGGAATTGCCGCGACATTGCCCGCTCAGGTTGCGGTCTCTTGGCGCCGGAATTGACTCCACCCGGCCGAAGGGCGTCAATCCTCGGCAAAGGCTGACCGCCCGAGGTAATCAAGAGGAGATCACCAGCGCATGGCGTCCCCCTCCGCCACATTCTCCACCCGACTGACCAAGCTGGTCCAGGAAATCTATCCCGATCTCGACGCGCATATCCTATCGAGCCAGATCATCGAGGCCTTCTGGCCCGACGACGCCCACCGCCGCAAACGCGGCCGGGTGCCGTCGAACAAGCTCTGGTCGGAACATGACGCGGTGCTGATCACCTATGGAAATTCGATCGTCGACGGTCAGCACAAGCCGCTCGACCTGCTGCATGATTTCCTGCTGCGCAAGATGAAGGGCGTGGTCAACGGCGTGCATATCCTGCCGTTCTTTCCCTATACCTCCGACGACGGTTTTGCCGTCACCGATTATCGCGCGGTCAATCCCGAACTGGGCGGCTGGGCCGATATCCGGCGCATCGCCGATGAATTCCATCTGATGTCCGATCTGGTGCTGAACCATGTCTCTTCGCAAGGTCCCTGGTTCAATGCCTATCGGCAGGGGCAGGCGCCCTATGATCGCTATTTCTTCGAGGCCAGCCCCGAGGACGACCTGAACGAAGTGGTCCGCCCGCGCACCACGCCGCTGTTGCAGGAGATCGAGACGCCGCAAGGCCCGCGCCATGTCTGGTGCACCTTCAGCCACGATCAGGTCGATCTCGATTTCCGCAATCCCGAGGTGCTGATCGAGATGCTGCGGATCATTCGCCTGCATATCGACAATGGCGTGCGCATCCTGCGGCTCGATGCGGTGGCCTTCCTGTGGAAGGAGATCGGCACCTCCTGCATCCACCTGCGCCAGACCCATGCGGTGGTGCAGCTGATGCGGCTGCTGTGCGATTTCGCCACCGAGACAGTGGTGCTCCTGACCGAGACCAACGTGCCCCGGACCGAGAACCTGAGCTATTTCGGCAACCGCAATGAGGCGCATGTTGTCTACAACTTCCCGCTGCCGCCGTTGATCCTGCATGCGATGCAATCCGGCAGTGCCCGCTTTCTGCACCGCTGGCAGACCGCGATGCCGCCGGCGCAACTGGGCTGTGCCTATCTCAACTTCACCGCCAGCCATGACGGCATCGGCATGCGCCCGGCGGACGGCGTGTTGCCGGCGCAGGAAAAGGCACGCATGATCGAGACGGCGCAGGCCGCCGGCGGGCTGGTCTCGATGCGCTCGCTGCCTGGCGGCGGCCAGGAGCCCTACGAACTGAACTGTGCCTTCTTCGAGGCGGTGCGCCGCACCTTCAAGGGCGAAGACGAGCATCACATCGACCGTTTCCTCTGTTCCCAGACCATCGTCATGTCGCTCGAAGGCATCCCGGCCTTCTATATCCATTCGATGCTGGCCACACCGAACGATCACGAGGCGGTCGCGCGGCGCGGCATGAACCGGGCGATCAACCGGCATCGCTGGGATTACCCGACGCTATTGGAGAAGCTCGACGATCCCGAGAGTACAAGCTCCGAGGTCTTGCGGCGGATGTCCGAGCGGCTGAAGCTGCGTGCCCGGCAGACGGCTTTCCACCCCAATGCCACCCAGTTCACCCTGTCGCTGGACGAACGTGTTTTCGGCCTCTGGCGGCAGAGCCTCGACCGCGACCAGTCGATCTTTGCGCTGCACAATGTCAGCGACGAAGAGTTGCGCGTCTCGCCCACGGCGGTGAACCTGATCGAAGGCGAGACCTGGCTCGATCTGCTGACAGGCGAAGAGATCGACGCCAACGGCGAAGATATCGTCTTTGCACCCTATCAATGCCGCTGGATCACCAACCGCTGGTAGGGGGGCGCCTCAGGCCGGGTCGAATTCGGCCTCGTCCTCAGAGACGGCAGTGCGCAGATCAGCCAGGAAGCTCGGGTCTGCGGCGTGGACGCGGTGCCAGGTGGGGATAAAGGGCGTCTCGTGCGGATTGTCGAGAAAGACCTGACCGGCCGAGATGATGTTCTCGGCAAACAGTTCGATGCTCTTTTCCTCGCGATGCCGGTCAAAGCTGAGCCCGTTCATCGTCGCGTCATTGGCGTAGCTGTCGAGCAGGTCGAGCGCCGTGCGGTAATAGGTGGCCTTGAGCGTGCGAAAGACATTGGGTGTGAACACGGTGCCATCGGCCGCCAGCTTGCGGAAGATCGCCTTGCAGATGTCGGTCGACATGCGGCTCAGCCCCTTGCTGGCATCCTCGGGCGAGAGATCCTGGTGCTTGTGGTCATAGGCGTCCGAGATCTCGACCTGACAGACCGATTTCGGCGCCAGGTTGCGCCAGGCCTCCGACAACGTGCCGATCTCCAGCCCCCAGTCCGAGGGAATGCGCAAGTCGGGCAGGATCGGCGTGCGCATGGCAAACTCGCCCGAGAGTGGATATCGGAAGGAGCGCAGGTAGTCGATATAGTCGCGGTCGCCGATCACCTTTTTCAGCGCGATCAGGATCGGCGATACCAGCAGCCGCGTGACCCGGCCGTTCAGCTTGTCGCCGCCGATTCGAGGGTAATAGCCCTTGGACATCTGGTAGGGGAACGACGGGTTGGCCACCGGATAGACCAGCCGCGCCAGCATCTCGCGTTCATAGGTCAGGATATCGCAATCGTGCAGTGCCAGCACTGCGCTGTCGGCACAGGCGATGAGATAGCCGATCGAGGACCAGACGTTCTTGCCCTTGCCCTGTTCCTGCGGCGCCAGCCCGTGGCGCGTCAGCCTTGCATCCAGCGCCTGCATCCGCGGGCTGTCGTTCCAGATCACAGTATGGGTCTGCGGCAGCCGGTCAAAGAACTTGCGGGCATGGCGGTATTCGGTCTCGTCGGCGCGATCGAGACCGATGATGATCCGGTGCAGGTAGGGCACATGCGAGAGCTCTTCGAGGATGTGCGGCAGCGCCGTGCCTTCAAGCTCGGAATAGAGCGACGGCAGGATCAGCGAAATGCGCCGGGTCTGGGCATAGGTGGTCAGCTCGTATTCGAGATCGTGCAACTCGCGGGTGCGCAGATTGTGCAGGGTGGTGATATTGCCGTTCTGGTGGAAATCAGCCATCTGAAGGCGCCTCTTTGTTGTGCTTCACGTCTTGTACTAGGGCCAGCACGGCGGCGTTCCAGCCCTCCGGTCCCGGCGTTTCGGCGCGGCGCACCCGGCCGCTGTCCTCGCCCGGCAGGCGCGGCAGGGGGCGGCTGTGCGGGTTGGGGATGATGACGCCGCGATCGGCCGCTTCCAGCATTTCGATGTCGTTGGGCGCATCGCCGAGCGCCAGCGTCATTCGCGGCGTGTATTGCGCGATCAGCGCCGCCATCTGGTCGGCCTTGGTCTGACCGTGGGAAAACGTGAGAAACCTGCCGCCGCGCCGGGCGTGCAGTCCGGCCTTGCCGGCGCTGGCGAGAAACTTCTCCAGCCCGGCCGGCGTGCCGGTCCAGCGCCCCGGCTCGCTGAATTCGCGGCGCCGGGCAAGGGCGGCCTGCGCGCGCGGCAACCCGGTGACACGGGCGACTTCGGCGTCGCTCATGTCGCCAAAACCGTCGAAGGCGCAAAACCCTTGCGGCAACTGACGCAGGGTTTTCCGGATGGCGCGATAAACGCTGTCGTCAAAGCCCTCCTCGGCACCCGCCGCAAGCAGCCCGGCGCCGTTCTCGACGATGGCGGGCCAGCCGGCGAGGCCGAGTGCCGCGCGCAGCGGTGCCACCTCGGCGGCAGTCTTGCTGGTGGCGAGAACCACGCCGGCGCCGATCTCTGCCAGCGCGGCCAGCGCGGCCCGGGCGGGGGCGAAGGAATAGCTTTCGTGATCGAGCAGGGTGCCGTCGAGATCGGAGAACACGAGAAGGGGCAGGGCGCGAGTCATGCTCAAAGACTAGGCAGCCGGCAGCCAAGGCGCCACAGATGGCGGGTGTCTCTGGCGCGTAATTGACCGTCGCTGCCTAGAAAACAGGCAGGCCTCGCCGGCAAAGCCGGTGCGGCGGACCTTGAAATCTGTCGGCGAGGCGCGTAAGTCGCCCCCTGACCCTTGCAAGGACAGACCAATGGCAATGACCAACCCCCTTCAGTTCATTCAGCAGGTGCGCGCCGAGATCGCCAAGGTCGTCTGGCCCACCCGCCGCGAAGTGCTGCTGACCACGGTGATGGTATTCATCATGGCGACCCTGACGGCGATCTTCTTTGCCATCGTCGATCTGCTAATCCGCGGCGGGCTTCAGGCTGTCCTGAACATGTTCGGCTGACCTCCCGCTCCCGCGCCGCGCGGCGGCCGGGGCATGTCAGCTGCCAGCCGGTCCGGGCCTTGCGCCCGGGAGGCTGGGTATTCCATCAGGTCAAGGAGGTCCCATGGCAGATCTGAAGAGTTCCGCAACGCGCAATCTGGCCCATTACCGCGAGATTCACCGCACCGATCCGCGGTACGGCCGCTCGTCGCAAAAGCTGGTCGGGCTGATCGCCGATGCGGTGCGCGCCGGTCAGGCCACCACCCCGGGTTGGCAGCCGAAGACGCTGCTGGATTTCGGCTGCGGCAAATCGCAGGCGGCCGAGCGGGTGGCAAAAAAGCTGGGGCTGACGCATTACCTTTATGATCCGGCCATTCCCGGCCTCGAGACGCTTCCGGTGGCGCAGGCCGATCTGGTGATGAACACCGACGTGCTCGAGCATCTCGACGAGACCGAGGTGGACCTGCTGATCTCGGATGTGCGTGGGCTGACCGATCATGCCTATTTCAATATCGCCACGGCACCGGCTTCCAAGGTGCTCGACAGTGGCGAGAACGCCCATGCGACGGTGCAGCCGCCGGAGTGGTGGCAGGCCCGCATTGCGATGCATTTTCCCACCGTGGTACGGCTGCCGGCGGCCAAGAACCGGGTGAGCTTTGCGACCTGGCAGATCTCCGAAAAGGAGATGCGCCGGGTGGTGGCCGGCGACATGTGGCGCCGCAAGGACCGGATCAAGGCCGTCATGTATCGGCTCGGGCTGGGGTAAGCCCCCTTGAAATCGTTCCGATGGGGCAGTAAACAGCCGCCATCCCAAGACATCTGGCGCGTGGCGATTCGGTTCACGCGCCGATTTTTTGTTTCTGGGACTCATGCCGGGCCAGGCCCATGGCAATGAACAAAAACGCTTTCGGTCGGGCAGGCCGGGTCAACGCAAGGTGAGCGCCAGATGGCAAAACGGTGGTATTCGGTCAGCGTCCTCTCGAACTTCGAGAAGAAGATTGCCGAACAGATCAAGCAAGCGGTGGAAGAGCAGGGGCTCGAGGATCAGATCGAAGAGGTTCTGGTGCCCACCGAAGAGGTGATCGAGGTCCGCCGTGGCAAGAAGGTGACAACCGAACGCCGTTTCATGCCGGGCTATGTGCTGGTGCGGATGGAAATGTCGGATCAGGGCTACCACCTGATCAACTCGATCAACCGCGTCACCGGTTTCCTCGGCCCGCAGGGCCGCCCGATGCCGATGCGCGATGCCGAGGTCGAGGCGATCCTGGGCCGTGTTGCCGAAGGCGAAGAGACGCCGCGCACGCTGATCCACTTCGAGGTCGGCGAGAAGGTCAAGGTCTCGGACGGGCCGTTCGAGGATTTCGACGGCATGATCGAAGAGGTCGACGAGGACAACCAGCGCCTCAAGGTGTCGGTCTCGATCTTTGGCCGGGAGACGCCGGTGGAACTGGAATTCACTCAGGTCTCGAAACAGGGCTGAGGGAGCGGTGGGTTGAACACCCACCCTGCGGGCCGCAAGGTCCGTTCGTTCGTGGGAGGCAAGGGCACGCGTGCCGGAGCCCCACCACGCTAGCAGGAGCCCGGAACGCGTTCCGGGCTCATAGGGTGGGTTTCAAACCCACCGATGACAAAGGAGAAGGCCAATGGCCAAGAAGCTCGTCGGCAGCATGAAGCTGCAAGTGCCCGCAGGGCAAGCCAACCCGTCGCCGCCCGTCGGCCCCGCGCTCGGTCAGCGCGGCATCAACATCATGGAATTCTGCAAGGCGTTCAACGCCAAGACGCAGGACATGGAGCCCGGCGCGCCGTGCCCGACCGTGATCACCTACTATCAGGACAAGTCCTTCACCATGGACATCAAGACGCCGCCCGCGTCTTACTACCTGAAGAAGGCCGCCAAGCTGAAATCCGGCGCCAAGACCCCGTCGCGGGAAACCGTGGGCTCGGTCACTGTCAAGCAGGTGCGTGAAATCGCCGAAGCGAAGATGAAGGATCTCAACGCCAACGATATCGAAGCGGCGATGAAGATCATTGTTGGCTCGGCCAACTCCATGGGCATCGAGGTGAAGTAAGATGGCGAAACTTGGAAAACGCAGCCGCGCCGCCCGCGAAGCCTTTGCCGGCAAGGAAAACGTCTCGGTCGAAGAGGCGATTGACCTGATCAAGGGCAATGCCAACGCGAAATTCGACGAAACCGTCGAAATCGCCGTCAACCTCGGCGTCGATCCGCGCCACGCCGACCAGATGGTCCGCGGCGTCGTCGGCCTGCCCAACGGCACCGGCAAGACCGTGCGCGTCGCCGTCTTTGCCCGTGGCGCCAAGGCCGAGGAAGCCGAAGCCGCCGGTGCCGACATCGTCGGTGCAGAGGACCTGATGGAAACCGTGCAATCCGGCAAGATCGAGTTCGATCGCTGCATTGCCACCCCGGACATGATGCCGATCGTCGGCCGTCTGGGCAAGGTTCTGGGCCCGCGCAACCTGATGCCGAACCCCAAGGTCGGCACCGTGACCATGGATGTGGCCGAAGCGGTCAAATCCGCCAAGGGCGGCCAGGTTCAGTTCAAGGTCGAGAAGGCCGGTGTCGTGCACGCTGGCGTGGGCAAAGCCTCTTTCGATGCCGAGAAACTGGCCGAGAACGTGCGCGCCTTTGTCGGTGCCGTGTCGAAAGCCAAGCCGGCCGGCGCCAAGGGCACCTACATGAAGAAGATCTCGCTCAGTTCGACCATGGGCCCGGGCGTGTCGGTGGCGGTGGAATCGGCCAACGCCGAATAATCCGTTTCAAGATTTAAGGAAAAACGCGTCCCTTGGGGCGCGTTTTTTCGTTTTTGGGCAAGGGTTTCTTAGGCAATTGCGCGCATCCTGCCGGCGTTTTCGACACCGGCGACAAAGGAGAGCTGCGCCATGTTACCCAAGATCCTGACAACCCTGTTTCTGGCCATGGCCTGCGCGGTGCCCGCCGCCCGGGCCGAGCTTTCCGCGCCGGAGGGGCGGGTTCTGCTTACCGTTTCCGGCGATATCTCGGCCACCAACACCGAAGACATGGCCGAGTTCGACCGCGACATGCTCATGGCGCTGGACTGGCGCGAGATCGAGACCTTCACCTCCTTCACCGAGGGGCCGCAGGTCTTTGCCGGGCCGACCCTGGCATCGGTGCTGGCGGCGGCGCAGGCCCGTGGCGATACTCTGACGGTGACGGCGCTGAACGATTACGCGGTTTCCTTTCCCCGCGATCTGGCGGTGCGACATGGGGCGCTGCTGGCGATGGATCATGCCGGGCGGCCGATGCGAATTCGCGACAAGGGCCCGATCTGGATTGTCTTTCCGCTGACCGAGACCGAGGCGGCGGATGCGCCGTTTGACAACCAGATGGTCTGGCAGTTGGCAAAGGTGCACGTCGGGCCGTGACCCGGCTGGCCGCGGTCAAGGGCGCGCTGGTCGAGCATGGGCGCAGCATCCGCGCGATTGTGGCGGTCGCCGTGATCGTGGCGCTTGCGGTGCTCTTTGTCGCGCAGCAGGCGGATATGACCCGGACCAAGGAGCGCGCGATGGACCGGGTTTCGGCGACCTCCTGGAAGGTCAGCGAGCTGGTGTTCGAGACGCTGCGCTTTTCGATGGCGTTGCGGTTGCATGCCACCGGCGAGGTCAAGCGCGCCGATGTGGAATTCAGCTTCGAGCTGCTCTGGAGCCGGGTCGATGTGGTCGACAACACCGCCGTCGGAGCGACCGAGGAGATGCGCGAGATCCTGACCCGGTTCCGCGCGCTGCTTGCTGCCGAGGAAGAGGCGATCTTCGAGCGGCCGCTGATCCCGCCGCGGGTCGCGGTCAGCCTCGCCGAAGAGATGTCGGGTATCGCACGCGAGTTGCGCGTGATCTGGCTGGCCACTTTCCAGAACCGAAGCTTTGCCGAGCTGACCCTGCGCACGCTCGAGGATGCCGGTTCCGAACGGTTGCAGACGCTGATCGTCGCGCTGATGGGCCTGCTGGTGATGTATGTCATCGCCGAGATCATCTATGCCGGCGTGGCGCAGAAGCGCGAGATGCGGCTGCGGCAGGCGGCGGCCCAGGCCAGCGAGGCCAAGACCCGCTTTCTGGCCAATGTCAGCCATGAGATCCGCACCCCCCTGAACGGCATCCTCGGCATGGCGGGCGAGCTGGCCGAAACCCGGCTCGACACCGATCAGACCGCCTGCGTCAAGATCATCCGGCAATCCGGCGAGGTGCTTCTGAACACGCTGAACGATGTGCTCGACCTGGCCAAGGTGGAGGCCGGCGAACTGGTGATCGATCGCCGCCCCTTCGATCTGGCCGAGGCGATCGGGGTTGCCCATGCGCTCTATCGATCCACCGCCCGGGACAAGGGGCTGCGGCTGCGCACCGAGCTTGCGCCGGACCTGCCGCGCCGGGTGATGGGCGACGGCACGCGGCTGCGGCAGGTGTTGCACAACCTGATCAGCAACGGGCTGAAATTCACCGCCGAGGGCGAAGTTCGGATCACCGCCGAGCGGCTGCCCGACACCGACCGCATCCGCATATCGGTGCGTGACACCGGGCCGGGGGTCGCGCCGGAAGACCAGGCGATGATTTTCCGGCCTTTCACCCAGGCCGATGTCAGCATCACCCGCAAACACGGTGGCACCGGCCTCGGCCTGTCGGTCTCGCGCCAGCTGATCGAGGCGATGGGCGGCGACATCGGCCTCGAGAGCGCGGTGGGCGAGGGCGCGATCTTCTGGTTCGATCTCGATCTGCCCGCGGTCGACCCCGCCGATACGGCCGCCGCCCCGGTGGACGCCGGGCCGGCGCCGGACGCCGCATCGCGCGCCGGGCCGCGGGTGCTGGTGGTCGATGACAATGCCACCAACCGGCTGCTGCTGCGGCGCTTTCTCAAAGATCGGGCCAGCCGAATTGCCGAGGCCGCCGATGGCGCCGATGCGGTGGCCACGGTCGAGGCCACGGATTTTGACATCATCCTGATGGATATCCAGATGCCGGTGATGGACGGGATCGAGGCCACCCGCCGCATTCGCCGGCTCGAGTCGGCAAACGACCGGCCGCCGGTGCGTATCATCGCGGTGACCGCGAATATCATGGAACATCAAAGGCGCGGCTACCTGGAAGAAGGCATGAACGACGTGATCGGCAAGCCGGTGTCGAAAAAGACGCTTCTGGCCAAGCTGGATGCCGCGCCGGCCGATCCCGCCGCGGTTGCCGGCGCTGCCTGAGCTCTCTGGGGTGCAGCAAGGGCACCGCGAGGGGCGCCCTTGCCATGATCCTGGCGGCAGATCACTCGGCCAGCACTTCCAGTTTCACATTGGTGAAATCGAGGCCATTGTCGGTCTCGCCCGGCGATTTGGAAGAGCCGAAGGTCTTGGAGTTCACGTGAAAGGCCAGCATGCCCAGGGTGTCGATATCACTGCCCGGGTCGATCTGGCTGAAGGTGCTGAGCACTTCGCCATCCTGCATCAGCGTGCCGGTGATCTCGACGCCCTCGGCGCGTTTTGCCACCGCGAGCGTGCCGGTATAGGTCTGACCGGCCGCGAACCGATAGGACGCGCCGCCTTCGCCCAGCATGTCCCATGCGTCGAGCCCGCCGAGCAGCCGGCCGAGAGCTTGGTCGTTGTGCTTGCGGACCTCGATATTGGCGGCTTCGGCGGTGTTGACGTCGTAAGTGATCAGATACCCCGGCAGCCCGTCATACGTGGCATTCGGGCTTTTTGACGAGGCCGAAAGGTCGCCCTCGAGCGCGCCACGGCCCAGCGTATCAAACAGCCCGACGCGGAAGGCGGCCCCCCGGTCGTGACCTGTGGTCGCCGGCGTCTCGAAGGTAAAACTGGCCTTCAGCGTATGCCCCTCGGTCAGCATCTGCGGCGCAAAGGTGGTGCGGATGCCCCGGCCCGAGCCGCCGGAGACCAGGCCCAGCCGGCCCTGGGAGACCTCGATCGAACTGCTGTTCGAGGTGGTCCACCAGTTGCTGTCGCTGGCGTCAGAGCCGTCGTCGCGGCCGCCATCGGCGAAACTGTCGTCAAACACGATGCCGGGGCTGGCCGGGGCAGCCGGCGCCGGGGAGCGTTGCGCGGTGGTCTTGGTCAGCGGCGGTCCGTCGGCCGGCGGCGCGTCGTGCGTGTAGTCCAACGCGTAAAAGATCACCCGGTCGAAATCGGTCTCGGGCGCGGGGCTGGTGTTGTTGCCGGTATAGGCGCCGGCCTTGAAGAACATGAACTCGTCCTCGACGGAAAATCCGCTGTCGCGCATGTCGAAGGGCTCGGCCACCACCTCCGTCCCGTCGTCGCGGATAATCTTGAGGTGCAGCATGGGAATGATCCGGTCGCCCTCGGGCCTGCCCGTGACTTTGATCTCGTAGCTGAAAATCTCGTCCAGCGCGATGCCGTCCTCGGGGTTGGCAATCCGGTCGCCCCGGCCGCCGATCACGTCCACCCAGACCTCCTTGCCGGTCTCGGGGTCATGCGCGAAATAGATCGAGCCGTATTTGTTCTGCGGCAGCTTGCGGTAATACAGCCGGATCGGCTCATCGTTCTTGGCGTGGATCTGCCCGATGACCACGCGGCCGACCTGATAGGCCTTTCCCTGGCGGGTGACCTGGTTGACCGAGAGCGTGGCGCGCAGCGTGCCATCGACGCCCGCCGATGCGGCCTGGGCCGAAAGCGGGGCCGAGGAAAAGACCCAGTTGTTCTTGTTGGGATATCCGCCCTCGATCCGGGTCTGGATGGCATAATCGCCCCGGCGCAGCATGCCGCGCAGCTCGGTGCGGGTATAAGATGTATTGGCCGAGGTCTTGGCCCCCGCCGGTGTCACCCGGAACACCATGCCGCCAGTGGCCGGATCGGTGTAGAAATAGCGCGGATCGGTCCAGCCGGCGGCAAGCTCGTTTTCATAGACGCTGTCGGACGTGCCGTCGCCGTCATCATCGGCGGGGGTGGTCACGTACCAGCCCGCGAGGTCGAAATTCTCGCCCGGCGTCTTTTCAGGGTCGAGACCGTACAGCCCGGCCCCCTGCCGCTCGGTCAGCACCGGCTGGTCGGGTTTGTCCACCGGTGTGCCGCAGCCATAGGCCGCCACTTCGACAATGGAGTTCCAGTCGTTGGCCTCGTTGCCCTTTGCGTTGATGCGCAGGTACTGCGCCTGAACCGGCGCGATGTCGTAGCGCTCGAGATCCCGCGTTCCGCCGCCCGACTGGCCTTCGGCCCGCACGGTTTCGAAGCGCGCCCCATCGGGTGAGGTTTCGACTTCGAAGGTGGATTTGCGGCTGTCGCCCTTGTACCAGGCAATCGCCAGCGATTTCACAGTCTGCTCGGCGCCGAGATCGAGCAGCAGGCTTTTCGGTGTGCCCTGGCCCTGGTTCGACCAGCGCGAATCCGGGTCGAAATTGCCATCGATGGTATTCTCGGGGCCGTGGGTTTCCTCGTAGAGGCCGTCGTCGGTCGCCGAGACGATGGTCAGGCTGCCGATACCGTCACACGCGGTATTGGCAAAGGCCTGCGTCCCGAAAACCGAGGCGACGCCCAGCAGAATGGAATTCCGAAGAAGGTGGTTCACAGTGTCCTCCCAAATGCTGTGATCGAGATAGCGGTAAAGCTATCTGGGATACTAGACTGTCAGATGTAGCGGATTGGCGCCAGTGGTTTCCTGTACGACAGGGGGGCAGAGGCGGAAAGGCGCCGAGCCTACTCGGGCCTTGATCCCGGCCCCGATCCGTCTTACTGCACGCACCTGTGCCGCAGGTCCGATTCGGGCCGCGTGGTACATTTCGTCCGAGACGGTGGGTGCCCCGGGTCAAATCCGCGGCTTAATTTCCTGCCTGAGACGGGAGAAGACCAGATTGGCCGAGGGCTTTGCGCCTCGGGCGTTCTTGGCGGACCCCCGTAAAAAGGACCTGAACGCCGGGTGCAAGCCCGGCAGAACCGAGCCGGGGGGAAACCCCCACAATTGGAGTGAAACTGTGGATAGAGCCCAGAAAGAGAAATTGGTCGACGAACTCGGCCAGATCTTCGAAAGCTCTGGCGTCGTGGTGGTTGCCCACTACGAAGGTCTCACGGTTGCCGAGATGCAAGACCTCCGTTCGCGTGCGCGCGATGCGGGTGGTGCTGTACGTGTCGCCAAGAACAGGCTCGCCAAGATCGCCCTTGAGGGAAAGCCCTGCGCAAGCATTGCTGACTACCTTTCGGGCATGACCGTGCTCACCTATTCCGAGGACCCCGTGGCAGCAGCCCGGGTCGCCGAGGGCTTCGCCAAGGAGAACAAGAAGTTCGAAATCCTTGGCGGTGCAATGGGTGAAAACGCTCTGGACCGTGCCGGTGTCGAGGCCGTGTCGAAAATGCCGTCGCGTGATGAGCTCATTGCTACCATCGCGGGCATGATCGGCGCACCTGCTTCGAACATCGCCGGTGCCATTGGCGCACCTGCTTCGAACATCGCTTCCATCCTCTCGACCATCGAGGAAAAGGCCGAAGCGGCGTAAGGCAAACCGAAGACTTTCGTGGGGCATGCGCCCACACGTTGGAACACATCTAGATACGGAAAGAGTCAAAAATGGCTGATCTGAAGAAACTGGCAGAAGAGATCGTTGGTCTGACCCTGCTGGAAGCACAAGAACTGAAAACCATCCTCAAAGACGAGTACGGCATCGAGCCCGCAGCTGGCGGCGCAGTGATGATGGCCGGCCCGGCAGACGGCGCAGGCGCCGCGGCTGCTGAGGAGCAAACCGAATTTGACGTGATCCTGAAAGCCGCAGGCGACAAGAAGATCAACGTCATCAAAGAAGTCCGTGGCATCACCGGCCTGGGCCTGAAAGAAGCCAAAGAGCTGGTCGAAGCCGGCGGCAAGGCTGTCAAAGAGCAGGTTTCGAAAGAAGAAGCCGAAGAGATCAAAGGCAAGCTGGAAGCAGCTGGCGCCGAAGTCGAGCTCAAGTGATCGCGGCCTGACGGCGGGGTCACGCCGGACATCCTCCGGGTCTCCGCCTCAGGGTTGGATTACCGCAAGCGCCTCCGTTTCGGGGGCGCTTGTTTTTTTGCCGGTCCCACCTATCGTTTCGGGTCAACAGGGCACAGCCGCGTATCCGGCCCTCACCAGTGACAAGGATGACCTCATGACCCGTATTTTTGCCGCCGCAACCCTGCTTGCCATGTCCTCGGGCGCGCTCTCGGCTGAAACATTCCAGGCCGATGTCTGGGCCGACAATTGGTTCGAGATGCGGATCAACGGCGAAACCGTTGCCGAAGACAGTGTGCCGGCCAGCACCGAACGGTCTTTCAACGCCGAAAGCTTCAGCTTCGATGCCGACCGGCCCTTCGTGATCGGGGTGGTGGCGATGGACTACAGGCAGGATGACACCGGTCTCGAGTATATCGGCACCGATCGGCAGCAGATGGGCGACGGCGGGCTGATCCTTCAGATCCGCGACGCGGCGGGCGAGATGGTCGCGGTCAGCGACGCCGATTGGCAATGCCGCGTCATCCATACCGCGCCGCTCGACAAATCCTGTGCCGCCGAGGAAACGCCGGTGGCGGGCAGCGCGCCCTGCGGGTTCGAGGCGGAGGACGAGCCGGTCGGCTGGGATCATGCGGGCTTCGATGCCTCGGGTTGGACCGCCGCCAGCGTCTATTCCGAAGAGGAGGTCGGCCCGAAAGAGGGCTATGACGAGATCGACTGGGCCGAAGAGGCGGCGCTGATCTGGGGCCCCGACCTGGAGCAGAGCAACACCCTGTTGTGCCGGTTGAGCGTGAAGTGACCATTGTGGCGTACGTCACGATCACGTGAGGCGCGCAAGCGGAAAAGTGACGGTTGCCGCGGTCAGATCACGCGCATTTTCGACAACATTGGCGTTCAGGGCCGCTATGCAACGGCCCTCGCTGCTTGACCAGCGGGCCGGTTTTTGTCACACTCGGCGGATGTCAAGAAAACGCGAAACCCTCCTGAGGGGTCTTGCGTTCGCGCTGTTCACCGAATATTCGGAAGTCTCCCGCGGGTTCGACCGATTCGAACCCGTGCGTGTTTCGTTCTGAATATGAGGTGGCGGCGACGCATTGAAATCATCGTAGTAACCCCCATATTCCGATCTTTCCAAACAGATGGTTCGCAGGCCCTTCTTGGCAAGCCCCCCGATCGGGGAGTTTTCCAAGGCAGGGAAATCGAGATCGAGTGACGCGCGGTGGGACGTGCGCCGAGAATGGATCCGTTTCACGCCGTCACTGACGAGAATGCGCCGTTGCAGCCCCGGCACTGCGCGCGTTCGGGCAGAGAAAATCGAAAGGGCACTCCCCTCATGGCGCAAAGCTTCCTTGGCCAGAAACGTCTTCGCCGGTACTACGGCAAAATCCGTGAAGTCCTCGCAATGCCGAACCTCATCGAGGTTCAGAAAAGCTCTTATGACCTGTTCCTGAAGTCCGGCGACCAGCTCGAGCCGATGGATGGCGAGGGCATCAAGGGTGTCTTCCAGTCGGTCTTTCCGATCAAGGATTTCAACGAGACCGCGGTTCTCGAATTCGTCGATTACGCGCTGGAAAAGCCGAAGTTCGATGTCGAGGAATGTCAGCAACGCGACCTGACCTACAGCGCGCCGCTCAAGGTGACGCTGCGGCTGATCGTGTTTGATATCGATGAGGATACCGGCGCGAAATCCGTCAAGGATATCAAGGAACAAGATGTCTACATGGGCGACATGCCCCTGATGACGCCGAACGGCACCTTTGTCGTGAACGGCACCGAGCGGGTCATCGTTTCCCAGATGCACCGTTCGCCGGGCGTGTTCTTTGACCATGACAAGGGCAAGACCCATTCCTCGGGCAAGCTGCTCTTTGCCTGCCGGATCATCCCCTACCGTGGCTCCTGGCTCGACTTTGAATTCGACGCCAAGGACATCGTCTTTGCCCGGATCGACCGTCGCCGCAAACTGCCGGTGACGACCCTGCTCTATGCGCTGGGGCTCGATCAAGAGGCGATCATGGACGCCTATTACAACACCGTGACCTATTCCCTGCGCAAGGGTGAGGGCTGGGTGACCAAGTTCTTCCCCGAGCGTGTGCGCGGCACCCGCCCGACCTATGACCTGGTGGATGCCGACAGTGGCGAGATCATCGGCGAGGCCGGCAAGAAGGTGACGCCGCGCGCGGTCAAGAAGCTGATCGACGAAGGCAAGGTCAAGGATCTGCTGCTGCCCTTCGAGCAGATCGTCGGCAAGTTCGCCGCCAAGGACATCATCAACGAGGAAAACGGCGCGATCTACGTCGAGGCCGGCGACGAGCTGACCTGGGAAGTCGACAAGGATGGCGATGTCACCGGCGGCACTCTGAAAGAGCTGATCGACGCGGGCGTCACCGAGATCCCGGTGCTGGACATCGACAACATCACCGTCGGCGCCTACATGCGCAACACCATGGCGCAGGACAAGAACATGGGCCGCGACAGCGCGCTCATGGATATCTACCGCGTGATGCGTCCGGGCGAGCCGCCCACCGTCGAGGCCGCTTCGGCACTCTTCGATACGCTGTTCTTCGACAGCGAGCGCTATGACCTCTCGGCCGTTGGTCGGGTGAAGATGAACATGCGTCTGGCGCTCGATAAGCCCGACACCCAGCGCACGCTGGACCGCGAGGATATCGTCGCCTGCATCAAGGCGCTGGTGGATCTGCGCGACGGGCGTGGCGACATCGACGACATCGACCACCTTGGCAACCGCCGTGTGCGTTCGGTCGGCGAGCTGATGGAAAATCAGTACCGCGTGGGTCTGCTGCGCATGGAACGCGCGATCAAGGAGCGCATGTCCTCGGTCGAGATCGACACCGTCATGCCGCAGGATCTGATCAACGCCAAACCGGCGGCGGCCGCCGTGCGCGAATTCTTCGGCTCGTCGCAGCTGTCGCAGTTCATGGACCAGACCAACCCGCTGTCGGAAGTCACCCACAAACGCCGTCTCTCGGCCCTTGGCCCGGGCGGTCTGACCCGCGAGCGCGCCGGCTTTGAGGTGCGCGACGTTCACCCGACACACTATGGCCGGATGTGCCCGATTGAAACGCCGGAAGGCCCGAACATCGGTCTGATCAACTCGCTGGCCACGTTTGCCCGCGTGAACAAATACGGCTTCATCGAAACACCGTACCGTGTGGTCAAGGAAGGCACCGTCACCGACGAGGTGCACTACATGTCCGCGACCGAGGAAATGCGCCATACCGTGGCGCAGGCCAACGCCAACCTCGACGAGAACATGAAGTTCGTGAACGATCTGGTCTCGACCCGGAAGTCGGGCGACTACACCCTGTCGCCGAACGAGAACGTGGACCTGATCGACGTGTCGCCGAAACAGCTGGTTTCGGTCGCTGCCTCGCTCATTCCGTTCCTTGAAAACGACGACGCCAACCGCGCTCTGATGGGCTCGAACATGCAACGTCAGGCGGTTCCCACGCTGCGCTCGGAAGCGCCGCTTGTGGGCACCGGCATCGAGGAAATCGTCGCCCGCGACTCCGGTGCGGCGGTGACCGCGCGCCGTGGCGGCATTATCGACCAGGTCGATGCCCAGCGGATCGTGATCCGGGCCACCGACAATCTCGAGGTCGGCGACCCCGGCGTCGATATCTACCGGATGCGCAAGTTCCAGCGGTCGAACCAGAACACCTGCATCAACCAGCGCCCGCTGGTCAAGGTGGGAGACACGGTGCAGCAGGGCGAAGTGATTGCCGACGGTCCCTCGACCGACATGGGCGAACTGGCCCTCGGCAAGAACGTGATCGTCGCCTTCATGCCGTGGAACGGCTACAACTACGAAGACTCGATCCTGATCTCCGAGCGCATCGCGCGTGACGACGTCTTTACCTCGGTTCACATCGAAGAATTCGAAGTCGCCGCCCGCGATACCAAGCTCGGGCCGGAAGAGATCACCCGCGACATCCCCAACGTCGGCGAGGAAGCCCTGCGCAACCTCGACGAGGCGGGCATCGTCTACATCGGCGCCGACGTCGAGCCGGGCGATATCCTGGTGGGCAAGATCACTCCGAAGGGTGAATCGCCGATGACGCCGGAGGAAAAACTCCTGCGCGCCATCTTCGGTGAGAAAGCCTCGGACGTGCGCGACACCTCGCTGCGGGTGAAGCCGGGCGATTTCGGCACCGTCGTGGAAGTGCGTGTCTTCAACCGTCACGGCGTCGAGAAAGACGAACGGGCGTTGCAGATTGAGCGTGAGGAAATCGAGCGTCTGGCCCGTGACCGGGACGACGAGCTCGCCTTCCTCGACCGCAACATCTATGCGCGTCTCAGCGATCTGATCCTCGGCAAGGTGGCGGTCAAGGGTCCGCGCGGCGTGCGCCCGAACTCCGAGATCACCCAGGATCTGCTCGACAGCCTGAGCCGTGGCCAGTGGTGGCAGCTGGCGATCGAGGACGAGGAAGACGCCAAGATCGTCGAGGCGCTGAACGAGCAATACGAGGCGCAGAAACGCCAGCTCGACGCCCGCTTCGAGGACAAGGTCGAGAAGGTCCGCCGCGGCGACGACCTGCCGCCGGGCGTGATGAAGATGGTCAAGGTCTTCATCGCGGTGAAGCGCAAGCTTCAGCCGGGCGACAAGATGGCCGGCCGTCACGGCAACAAGGGTGTGATTTCGCGCGTGGTGCCGATGGAGGACATGCCGTTCCTCGCCGATGGCACGCCGGTCGACTTCTGCCTCAACCCGCTCGGCGTTCCCTCGCGGATGAACGTCGGTCAGATCCTCGAGACTCACATGGGCTGGGCCGCACGCGGTCTGGGCATCAAGGTCGACGACGCGCTGGACGAATACCGCCGCTCGGGTGATCTGACCCCGGTGCGCGAAGCGATGCGGATCGCCTATGGTGACGAGGTCTATGAAGAAGGCCTGTCGGACATGGACGAGAACCGGCTGCTCGAGGCGGCGGGCAACGTCGCCCGTGGTGTGCCGATCGCGACACCGGTCTTCGACGGTGCCAAGGAAGGCGACGTCAACGATGCGTTGGTGCGTGCGGGCTTCTCGGAGTCGGGCCAATCCGTGCTCTTCGACGGCCGCACCGGCGAGCAGTTCTCGCGTCCTGTCACCGTGGGCGTGAAGTACCTGCTCAAGCTGCACCACCTGGTGGACGACAAGATCCACGCGCGTTCGACCGGGCCCTACAGCCTCGTCACCCAGCAGCCGCTGGGCGGTAAGGCGCAGTTCGGTGGCCAGCGCTTCGGGGAGATGGAGGTCTGGGCTCTGGAAGCTTACGGCGCCGCCTATACCCTGCAAGAGATGCTGACCGTGAAGTCGGACGATGTGGCCGGCCGGACCAAGGTCTATGAATCGATCGTCAAGGGCGAGGACAACTTCGAGGCGGGCGTTCCCGAGAGCTTCAACGTGCTCGTCAAGGAAGTCCGCGGCCTCGGCCTGAACATGGAACTCCTGGATGCGGAGGAGGATGAGTGAGGCGCATCGGTGGGGTAAAACCCCACCCTACGCCCGCCCTGCCGACCTTCCCCGCACCCTCCCGTTTTGAGGACATCAAATGAACCAGGAACTGACCAACAATCCGTTCAACCCCGTCGCCCCGGTCAAGACCTTCGACGAGATCAAGGTGTCTCTTGCCTCGCCCGAGCGGATCCTCTCGTGGTCTTATGGCGAGATCAAGAAGCCGGAAACCATCAACTACCGCACGTTCAAGCCCGAGCGTGACGGGTTGTTCTGCGCGCGTATCTTTGGCCCGATCAAGGATTACGAATGCCTCTGCGGCAAGTACAAGCGCATGAAGTATCGCGGCGTCGTCTGCGAGAAATGCGGTGTCGAAGTCACGCTGCAAAAGGTCCGCCGCGAACGCATGGGCCACATCGAGCTGGCCGCGCCCTGCGCCCATATCTGGTTCCTCAAGTCGCTGCCCTCGCGCATCGGCCTGATGCTGGACATGACGCTGCGTGATCTGGAACGCGTGCTCTACTTCGAGAACTACGTAGTGATCGAACCGGGCCTCACCGACCTCACCTACGGTCAGATGATGACCGAAGAAGAGTTCATGGACGCCCAGGACGCCTATGGCATGGACGCCTTCACCGCCAACATCGGCGCCGAGGCGATCCGCGAGATGCTGGCCGCCATCGACCTCGAGTCCGAGGCCGAGACCCTGCGCGCCGATCTGAAAGAGGCGACAGGCGAACTGAAGCCCAAGAAGATCATCAAGCGTCTGAAGGTCGTCGAGAGCTTCCTCGAATCCGGCAATCGCCCGGAATGGATGGTCATGACCGTCATTCCGGTCATCCCGCCGGAACTGCGCCCGTTGGTGCCGCTGGACGGTGGCCGCTTTGCGACCTCCGACCTCAACGACCTCTATCGCCGCGTGATCAACCGGAACAACCGCCTCAAGCGGCTGATCGAGCTGCGCGCGCCGGATATCATTGTCCGCAACGAAAAGCGGATGCTTCAGGAATCGGTGGATGCGCTGTTCGACAACGGCCGTCGCGGCCGCGTCATCACCGGTGCCAACAAGCGTCCGCTGAAATCGCTCTCGGACATGCTCAAGGGCAAGCAGGGCCGCTTCCGTCAGAACCTTCTGGGGAAACGGGTCGACTTCTCGGGCCGGTCGGTCATCGTGACCGGGCCGGAACTGAAGCTGCATCAGTGCGGTCTGCCCAAGAAGATGGCGCTCGAGCTGTTCAAGCCGTTCATCTATTCGCGGCTTGAAGCCAAGGGTCTGTCTTCGACCGTCAAGCAGGCCAAGAAGCTGGTCGAGAAAGAGCGCCCCGAGGTCTGGGACATCCTCGACGAGGTGATCCGCGAGCACCCGGTTCTGCTGAACCGTGCGCCGACGCTGCACCGTCTGGGCATCCAGGCCTTCGAGCCCACGCTGATCGAAGGAAAGGCGATCCAGCTGCACCCGCTGGTCTGTTCGGCCTTCAACGCCGACTTCGACGGCGACCAGATGGCCGTACACGTGCCGCTCTCGCTGGAAGCCCAGCTCGAAGCGCGCGTGCTGATGATGTCGACCAACAACGTCCTGTCGCCCGCCAACGGCGCGCCGATCATCGTTCCGTCGCAGGATATGATTCTCGGTCTCTACTACCTCACCATCCAGCGCGATGGCATGAAGGGCGAGGGCATGGCCTTCTCCTCGATCGAGGAAGTCGAGCACGCGCTCGGCGCCGGTGAAGTGCATCTGCACGCCAAGATCACCGCGCGGGTCAAGCAGATCGACGACGAAGGCCTCGAGGTGATGAAGCGTTACGAGACCACCCCGGGCCGCCTGCGGCTTGGCGGTCTGCTGCCGCTGAATGCCAAGGCGCCCTTCGAACTGGTCAACCAGCTTCTGCGGAAGAAGGACGTGCAGCGCGTCATCGACACCGTCTACCGCTATTGCGGTCAGAAAGAGTCGGTGATCTTCTGCGACCAGATCATGTCGATGGGCTTCAAGGAAGCCTTCAAGGCCGGCATCTCCTTCGGCAAGGACGACATGGTCATCCCCGACACCAAATGGCCGATCGTCGAAGAGACGCGCGATCAGGTGAAGGACTTCGAACAGCAGTACATGGACGGTCTGATCACCCAAGGTGAGAAGTACAACAAGGTCGTCGATGCCTGGTCGAAGTGTAACGACAAGGTCACCGAAGCGATGATGTCGACCATCTCGGCCGAACGTCACGCCGAGGATGGCTCGGTCATGGAGCCGAACTCGGTCTACATGATGGCGCACTCCGGTGCCCGGGGCTCGGTCACGCAGATGAAGCAGCTGGGCGGGATGCGCGGCCTGATGGCGAAGCCGAACGGCGACATCATCGAGACGCCGATCATCTCGAACTTCAAGGAAGGTCTGACCGTTCTTGAATACTTCAACTCGACCCACGGTGCGCGGAAAGGTCTGTCGGACACCGCTCTGAAGACGGCGAACTCGGGCTACCTGACCCGTCGTCTGGTGGACGTGGCGCAGGATTGCATCGTGCGTCTGCACGATTGCGAAACCGACCGGGCGATCACCGCGGAAGCGGCGGTCAACGACGGCGAGATCGTGTCGTCGCTGGGCGAGCGTATCCTGGGCCGTGTCGCGGCCGACGATGTGCTGGCCCCCGGCACCGAGGACGTGGTCTGCAAGGCAGGCACCCTGATCGACGAGCGCATGGCCGACACCATCGAGGGTCTGGGGGTGCAGAAGATGCGCATCCGCAGCCCGCTGACCTGTGAGGCCGAAGAGGGCGTCTGTGCCATGTGCTACGGCCGTGACCTCGCGCGCGGCACCATGGTCAACTCCGGCGAAGCGGTGGGCATCATCGCGGCGCAGTCGATCGGCGAACCCGGCACCCAGCTGACGATGCGGACCTTCCACATCGGCGGCGTTGCCCAGGGTGGTCAGCAGTCCTTCCAGGAGGCGGGCACCGATGGCGTCGTGGCCTTCGAGGCGGCCAACACACTGGAAAACGCCCTTGGCGAGACCCTGGTGATGGGCCGGAACATGAAGCTGGTGATCCAGGACGAGCACGGCGCCGAACGGGCCAGCTTCAAGCTGGGCTACGGCACCAAGCTGTTTGTCAAGGAAGGCCAGCAGGTGGCCCGCGGCGACAAGCTGTTCGAATGGGATCCCTATACCCTGCCGATCATCGCCGAGAAGGACGGTATCGCCCGTCACGTCGACCTGGTGAACGGCGTCGCCGTGCGCGAGGAGACCGACGATGCCACCGGCATGACCCAGAAGATCGTCGCCGACTGGCGTGCGGCTCCGAAGGGCAACGAGCTCAAGCCCGAGATCATCCTGATCGACGGCGACGGCGAGCCGGTGCGCAACGAGGCGGGCAACCCGATCACCTATCCGATGTCGGTCGACGCCATTCTGTCGGTCGATGACGGTGTCGATGTGAAGGCCGGTGACGTCGTGGCGCGTATTCCGCGTGAAGGCGCCAAGACCAAGGACATCACCGGTGGTCTGCCGCGTGTGGCCGAACTCTTCGAAGCCCGGCGTCCCAAGGACCACGCGATCATCGCCGAGATCGACGGCTATGTGCGCTTTGGCAAGGACTACAAGAACAAGCGCCGCATCGCGATCGAACCCGCCGACGACAGCCTGGAGCCGGTCGAATACATGGTGCCCAAGGGCAAGCACATTCCGGTTCAGGAAGGTGACTTCGTCCAGAAGGGCGACTACATCATGGACGGCAACCCGGCGCCGCACGACATCCTCGCCATCATGGGGATCGAGGCTCTGGCCAACTACATGATCGACGAGGTCCAGGACGTCTATCGACTGCAAGGCGTGAAGATCAACGACAAGCATGTCGAAGTGATCGTGCGCCAGATGTTGCAGAAGTGGGAAATCCAGGATTCGGGCGACACCACGCTGCTCAAGGGCGAACATGTGGACAAGGCCGAGTTCGACGCCGCCAACGAAAAGGCGCTGTCGAAAGGCGGGCGCGAGGCGCAGGGCGAACCGATCCTCCTGGGGATCACCAAGGCCTCGCTTCAGACCCGGTCGTTCATCTCGGCGGCCTCCTTCCAGGAGACCACCCGCGTTCTCACCGAGGCCTCGGTGCAGGGCAAGAAGGACAAGCTGGTGGGGCTCAAGGAGAACGTCATCGTCGGCCGCCTGATCCCGGCGGGCACCGGTGGCGCGACCCAGAAGGTCCGCCGCATTGCCCAGGACCGCGACAACGTGGTGATCGGCGCGCGCCGCGAGGAAGCGGAAGCGGCGGCCGCCCTGGCGGCACCTTCGGACGACATGGTGGGGGGCGATGCCTTTACCCAGCCGGTAATGGACGAAGACAGCCGCGACTGATCGCAGCTCGCTGACAGCTTCAGCCCCGTCCGGTGCGAACCGGGCGGGGTTTTTTCATTGTGCGTCAGCGGCGCGCAGTGTTCTGGTTCAGCCGGAAGAGCCTGCCCGATCCGGCCCGAGCGTCGCGTCTCGGGAAGGGCGGCCTTTGCGGGCGTTTATCGGGCAAGACGAGGGGCAGACATGCAGGACAATACGCGCGGGGCGCTGTTGATGATGGGATCGATGGCGGGGTTCACCTTCAACGATACCTTCGTGAAACTGACGGCGGGCGAGGTGCCGCTGTTTCAGCTGATCTTCCTGCGCGGGGTGATCGCCAGCCTGTTCCTGTTCTTTCTGGCGCGGTACCTGGGCGCGCTGCGGCTCGGCCTCTCGCGGCGCGACTGGGCCCTGGTCGCCGTGCGCTCGCTGACCGAGGTGGGGGCGACGGTGTTTTTTCTCTCGGCGCTGTTCCGCATGCCGCTGGCCAATGTCACCGCGATCCTTCAGATCCTGCCGCTGAGCGTCGCGCTCGGGGCGGCGCTGGTTCTGCGCGAGCCGGTGGGCTGGCGGCGGTGGAGCGCCATCGCGGTGGGATTTGGCGGCATGTTGCTGATCGTGCGGCCGGGGCCGGACGGGTTTTCCGACGCGACACTGTTCGCTCTGGTGGCGGTTGTCTGCTCCACCCTGCGCGATCTGGCCACGCGCGCGATGTCGGTTCAGGTGCCCTCGCTCATGGTGTCGTTCATGGGGGCGGTTTCGGTCATGGGATTTGCCGGGCTGGCCAGCCTGCCGGGCGGCTGGCAGCCGATCGCGCCGCTGAACGCGCTCTTTATCGTGGTCGCGGCCGGTTTCATCCTGGCGGCCTATCTCTGCTCGGTGATGGTGATGCGGGTCGGCGAGGTGAGCTTTACCGCGCCGTTTCGTTATACCGGGCTGATCTGGGCACTGATCCTGGGCTTTCTGGTCTGGGGCGACTGGCCCGAGCCGCTGACGCTGCTGGGGGCCTTCATCGTGGTGGCCATGGGGGTCTTTACCCTATGGCGCGAGGCGCGGCGTTCCCGCAAAAATCTCGCGTACCCGGTCCGATGAGATTGCGAAGGTGGTTTCGAAATGCCGCTCTCCGGCACCGTCGAGCCGTCGGAGATCGACCTTGGTGACCTTGCGGCCCTGACGGCTGTCGTTGTGGTCGTTGTGGCCGCGGACAAACATGTCTTCGTGGGTAAAGGTGACCGTCGGCATGAAGCGGTTGATCCGGTTGTGGCCGAAATTCATGATCGTGTGCCGCGCCCAGGGTTTGACCGCCATGGCCAGGGCCACGCCCCAATAGGGGGTGACCGTCTCCTGCGCCAGAAGGCCGCCGCTGTCGGGCCGGGCGATGAAGCCGCGGTTGAAGTCGAAGCCCACCAGCCGGTGATCGCGCATCAGGCCGGGGCAATCGGCTGCCGCCTCGCGCAGGCGCTGAACAAAGCTGACCGCAATGGCATCGTCATCGTCGTGGCGGAATTGCAGGCAGGGCTGGCCCAGATCCTGGCGGGCGTCATTGAGCACCTCGGCCATCACCGGGCGATGCTCTCGTGGCGGATGGGCAATGATCCGGGCCTGGGGAAAATCGGCGACAAGGTCATGCAGCCGGTCGGCATGGGGTTTCGGCAGCTGGTCGCCGACGACGATCAGAAAGGTGAAATCGCCGTCGGTCTGGGCCTTGAGGCCGGGCAGGGTGACCGCCTCGAAATGCCGGAACCGCTCTTCCATGCGCGCGGGCGCGTAGAGATAGGCGATGCGGTCCTCGATGCTGTCATGCTCGACCTGGAAGCCGCCGAGCGCCGGATAGGAAAATCGGCACAATCCAATGACCTGCACTGCTTTTTCTCCGCCTGTGGGGGTGCTAATCAATGCCGCAGCCTTGCATTGCCGCGCCGCGCTTGGCAAGCGGCCCGGACCGCCCGGGGCGCGCTGTTGACAAGGCCTGCGACTCCCCCTATACGCCACCCTCATCTCGGTTTCGGGGCCATCCCGCGTGCCGACATCATATTGCAGTGGTCAAGATCCGGGCAGTTAGCGCTCCGATCCTCTGATAACCAACCGCGTCGCAGACCTCGGAATGGCTGTGATCGCGGATTTTGCGCTTGTGAGCCCCCTGCATGCACGGGGAAGGCGGGCGCGGGACTGAACAACACCGCATGGGGGCGCCCTCATGCAAGAAATGAGAGCGAAAGCGGAGACGATACCTCTATGCCAACGATCCAACAGCTGATCCGCAAACCGCGGCAGCCGAAAGTCAAACGGTCCAAGTCGCAGCACCTGGAACAATGCCCGCAGAAGCGCGGCGTCTGCACCCGTGTCTACACCACCACCCCGAAAAAGCCGAACTCGGCGATGCGGAAGGTGGCCAAGGTGCGCCTGACCAACGGTTACGAAGTGATCAGCTACATCCCCGGTGAAAGCCACAACCTGCAAGAGCACTCGGTTGTGCTGATCCGCGGCGGTCGTGTCAAAGACCTTCCCGGTGTGCGCTATCACATCCTTCGCGGTGTTCTGGATACCCAGGGCGTCAAAGATCGTAAGCAACGCCGCTCGAAATACGGCGCGAAGCGTCCTAAGTAAGAGGATCAGGATATGTCTCGTCGTCACGCCGCTGAAAAACGCGAAGTCCTGCCCGACGCCAAATATGGTGACCGGGTTCTGACAAAATTCATGAACAACCTGATGATCGACGGCAAGAAGTCGGTCGCAGAGAAGATCGTCTACAATGCGCTCGACCGCATCGAAGGCAAGGTCAAGCGCGCCCCGGTGGAACTGTTCCACGAAGCGCTCGACAACATCAAACCCTCGGTCGAGGTCCGCTCGCGCCGTGTGGGTGGTGCCACCTACCAGGTGCCCGTCGAAGTGCGCCCCGAGCGCCGCGAGGCGCTGGCCATCCGCTGGCTGATCAACGCCAGCCGCGCCCGCAACGAAAACACAATGGAAGAACGCCTCGCAGGCGAGCTGCTGGATGCTGTCAATTCCCGCGGTTCTGCTGTTAAGAAGCGCGAAGACACCCACAAGATGGCCGACGCGAACAAAGCGTTCAGCCATTACCGCTGGTAAATTCAGAGGCTTTATCCAATGGCACGCGATTATCCGCTCGACCGCTACCGCAACTTCGGCATCATGGCCCATATCGACGCAGGCAAGACCACCTGCTCGGAACGGATCCTGTTTTACACCGGCAAATCCCACAACATCGGTGAGGTGCACGATGGCGCCGCCACCATGGACTGGATGGAGCAGGAGCAGGAACGCGGGATCACCATCACCTCGGCCGCGACCACGACCTTCTGGGAGCGCACCGAGAACGGCACCGAACCCGACAGCCCCAAGCACCGCCTGAACATCATCGACACCCCCGGCCACGTCGACTTCACCATCGAAGTCGAGCGTTCGCTGGCGGTTCTCGACGGTGCCGTCTGTGTGCTCGACGCCAACGCCGGTGTCGAACCCCAGACCGAAACCGTGTGGCGTCAGGCTGACCGCTACAAGGTTCCGCGCATCGTCTTCGTCAATAAGATGGACAAGATCGGCGCCGACTTCTTCAACTGTGTCGAGATGATCGAAGACCGCACCGGCGCCACCGCCGTGCCCGTCGGCATCCCGATCGGTGCCGAGAACGAGCTCGAAGGCCTGATCGACCTGGTGACCATGAAGGAATGGGTCTGGCGGGGCGAAGACCTCGGCGCGACCTGGTTCCAGGAAGAGATCCGCGACAGCCTCAAGGACGTGGCCGAGGAATGGCGCGGCAAGATGATCGAAGCGGCCGTCGAAATGGACGACGACGCGATGGAAGCCTACCTCGAAGGTGAAGAGCCCGACGTGGCCACCCTGCGCAAACTGCTGCGCAAGGGCACGCTGTCGCTGTCCTTCGTTCCGGTTCTGGGCGGTTCCGCCTTCAAGAACAAGGGCGTCCAGCCGCTGCTCAACGCCGTGATCGACTATCTGCCCAGCCCGCTGGATGTGGTCGACTACATGGGCTTCAAGCCCGGCGACGAGACCGAGACCCGCAACATCCCGCGCCGCGCGGATGACAACATGGCGTTCTCGGGCCTGGCGTTCAAGATCATGAACGACCCCTTCGTCGGCTCGCTGACCTTCGTGCGGATCTATTCGGGTGTGCTCAACAAGGGCGACTCGATGCTGAACTCGACCAAGGGCAACACCGAGCGCGTTGGCCGGATGATGATGATGCACTCGAACAACCGGGACGAGATTTCCGAAGCCTATGCCGGCGACATCATCGCGCTTGGCGGGCTGAAGAACACCACGACCGGTGACACCCTGTGCGACAAGTCCGATCCGGTGGTGCTGGAAACCATGACCTTCCCCGATCCGGTGATCGAGATCGCGGTCGAGCCCAAGACCAAGGGCGACCAGGAGAAGATGTCGGCCGGCCTGGCGCGTCTGGCGGCGGAAGACCCGTCGTTCCGCGTCGAGACCGACATCGAGAGCGGTCAGACCATCATGAAGGGCATGGGCGAACTTCACCTCGACATTCTCGTCGATCGCCTGAAGCGCGAATTCAAGGTCGAAGCCAACATCGGTGCGCCGCAGGTGGCCTATCGTGAGACCATCGGTCACGAGGTCGAGCACACCTACACCCACAAGAAGCAATCGGGTGGCTCCGGTCAGTTCGCCGAGGTCAAGCTCATCATCACGCCCACCGAGCCGGGCGAAGGCTATTCCTTCGAGAGCCGCATCGTCGGCGGTGCCGTTCCCAAGGAATACATCCCCGGCGTCGAAAAGGGCATCAAGTCGGTCATGGACTCCGGTCCGCTGGCAGGCTTCCCGGTGATCGACTTCAAGGTGGCTCTGGTTGACGGTAAATTCCACGACGTGGACTCCAGCGTTCTGGCCTTCGAGATCGCCGCCCGCATGGGCATGCGCGAAGGCATGAAGAAAGCCGGCGCCAAGCTGCTGGAGCCGATCATGAAGGTCGAAGTGGTGACCCCGGAAGAATACACCGGTGGCATCATCGGCGACCTGACCTCGCGTCGCGGCCAGGTGACCGGTCAGGAGCCGCGCGGCAATGCCGTGGCAATCGCCTCCATGGTGCCGCTGGCCAATATGTTCGGCTACATCAACACCCTGCGTTCGATGAGCTCGGGCCGCGCCCAGTTCACCATGCAGTTCGATCACTACGATCCGGTGCCGCAGAACATCTCGGACGAGATCCAGTCCAAATACGCATAAGCGAGCGGTGCGCCGTAAAGGCGCACCCTACAACCCCCCGTAGGGTGCGCATTGATGCGCACCGCAAGACCAAATCAAGGGAGCCACTACCATGGCAAAGGAAAAGTTTGAGCGTTCCAAACCGCACTGCAACATTGGCACCATCGGCCATGTTGACCACGGCAAGACGACGCTGACCGCGGCGATCACCAAGTACTTCGGTGACTTCAGGGCCTATGACCAGATCGACGG
>JAVJTX010000045.1:0-23896 GCA_040220035.1 Roseovarius sp.
TCCATCATCGGGCCGAAGCCCTAGGTAGTTGATATGCAAGAGTGTTCCGTCGTCTAGGACCAAACCGCCCGCATATCTCTTCAGATACCATCGATTTCAAAGAGCGTGAGAGACAAAATCGACTGGATGCGCCCTAACTTCTTTGGCGCGCCCCGCCTCATCGATCTCTCGTTTTGTTGTCCGCCTCGTTGCCGTCTGGCCCGTCTGGCGTTCCGTTGTGCGCCTCAGCGCCGCCGGTGAGGGGGTATTTACGGATTGCGGCTCACACTCGCAAGCCCTTTTTTCTGGAAACGTCATGTTTTTTTCAAGAAACTGAAATTCTGTTTATAAACAATGGATTACGTATTGGATTTTTTGGCCATTTCTGTTTTGCCGCCTGATTTTCGCTGCCGCTGACGGCGTAAAATGGGGGTGAATCGAGTTATCCACAGGGATTCACCGCTCAGAGGGCCAGACTCACCCCCTGAATCACTGTGAATCGGGGGCGAGTCAGGCGCGATTCACGGAGGTGCTTCGTGAATCGCGCCCGATTCAGCCCCGAATGAATCGGTTTTTATGCCTGGGCAGGCCGATTTTTTGGAAATTTATCTGAATCCGCCCCGATTCCGGGCGACTCGAGTCGCCCCAGGGGCAGCGATGGGCAGAATCGCGGCACCTGCTCACTCAGGCGCGGCTGCGCGCTTCGCCTGTCGCTCGTCCGCGCCGCGGTTTCAGGGGGGCAGCCAGGCGGAGCGACAAGAGCCCCAGTATAATGCCCAGCATCACCAGCGGCTTTACCTGCCACCCCTTCACGAGCATGACGTAATGCACCGCCCCCAGCACCGCCGCCGGATAGGCCAGCTTGTGCAGCTGCCGCCATTTCGGCCCCAGTCGCCTGACCGACAGATTGTTCGACGTCACCGCCAGCGGCAAAAGCAGAACGAACCCCGCCATGCCGACCGTTATAAAGGGGCGCTTCACGATATCGGCCCAGACCCGGCCGAGCGCCTGAACATCCAGCACGGCCCATGTCAGGAGGTGCGCCGTCACGAAAAAGAAGCACGCCAGCCCGATCGCCCGTCGAAACTTCAACAGGTTCACCTTGGCGAACCGCCGCAGCGGCGTCACCGCCAGCCCGGCAATAAGAAGGTAGAGCGCCGCCTCGCCATAGGCATGCTCGATCGCCTCCACCGGGTTCGGGCCCAGCGCGCCGGTCGCGCCCTGAAAGAAGACCCAGCCGGCATAGGCCGCGCTGCCCGCGTAAACCACCCAGGCCGGCACGCGGCGCATGGCCGAATTGAAGCGATCGGCAAGTCCCATCAGTGATACTTCACAAGGTCCATGCCCGCGTAGAGGCCGGCCACCTCTTCCTCGTAGCCGTTGAACATCCGGGTCGGCGTCTTCTTGGCAAAAAGCCCCTGCCCGATCAGCTGTTCGTATTCCTGGCTCCAGCGCGGATGATCCACCTGCGGATTCACATTGCTATAGAAGCCGTATTCCCGCGCACTGTACTTGTTCCACGCCGTCGGCGGCTGGGTATCGGTCAGCGTGATCCGCACGATCGACTTGATCGACTTGTAGCCATACTTCCACGGCACCACCAATCGCAGGGGCGCACCGTTCTGGTTGGGCATGTCCTTGCCATAGATCCCCGTCGCCATCAGCGTCAGCGGATGCATCGCCTCGTCAAGCCGCAGCCCCTCGACATAGGGCCACTCGATCACCGGGCGGCTCACCCCCGGCATCTCGTCGGGGCGCAGCGCGGTCTCGAACGCCACGAACTTCGCCGAAGACTGAACCCCCGCCATCTCCAGCAGGTCAGAAAGCTCGAACCCATTCCACGGCACGACCATCGCCCAGCGCTCGACACAGCGAAACCGATAGATCCGTTCTTCGACGGTCATCTTCGCCATGATGTCGTCGAACGCATACTCCCCGGGGCGGTCGACCATCCCGTCGATTGTCACACTCCACGGCTCGGTCGTCAGCATGTGGGCATATTTCGCCGGGTCGCCCTTGCCAGTGCCGAACTCGTAGAAGTTGTTGTAGCTGGTGATATCGTCCCACTCGTTGGGCTTTAGCGTCTCGGCCCGCGCCTGTGCGCCCAGACCAGTGAGCGCCAGCCCGGCGGCCGCCGCCCCGATCACCTGCCGCCGGTTCAGGAACAGGTGCTCGGGTGTCACGTCATTGTCGGTCAGGGTGTTCTTCCAGCGAAAGGCCATGCGTCAGGTCTCCGGTATTGCGCTACATCTGCACAACAGACGTAGAGGGCCATGACCCACCCGGCAAAACAAGCCGACTCACAAACACGTTGCCCTACCGTAACATTCGGACGCCCTCGCGCGCGCACGCGCGCGCGTATGTAAAGGGGTGTCTCACTCCGCCGCCTTAGCCGGGTCATAGCTCGGCAAGATCCGATTGAAGGGCACACTCGTCCCGTCCGCCTGCACGATCCGCACATGCCGCCGCCGCATCTGCCGAGGCTCGGCCACGCCGACGGAGTGGGCGATGGTCTCGACCTCCTTGATCACCGCCTGCGCATAGCGCGCCACCTTGTCGATCTTGGTCTCCACCACCAGCCCCTTCTGAAAGCGCGGATTATGCGTGGT
The DNA here is from genome assembly GCA_040220035.1 of Roseovarius sp. Taxonomy (GTDB): domain Bacteria; phylum Pseudomonadota; class Alphaproteobacteria; order Rhodobacterales; family Rhodobacteraceae; genus Roseovarius. The sequence continues at coordinate 2,589 of JAVJTX010000045.1, forward strand.
AATCCCGGTCGGGCAGGTGTTCCGATTGCACTTCAGCGCCTGGATACAGCCCAGCGAAAACATGAAGCCGCGCGCGCAGGTCACGAAATCCGCCCCGGCACAGATCGCCCATGCCACATCGCTGGGATTCACCAGCTTGCCGCTCGCGATGATACGGATGCGGTCCTTCAGCCCGTGCCGGTCGCGCATGTCCACCACCCTCGGCAGCGCCTCTCGCACCGGCATCCCGACAAGATCCATCAGTGGCATCGGCGCGGCGCCCGTACCGCCCTCGCCGCCGTCGATGGCAATGAAATCCGGCGCGTGCTCGGCCCCCCGGGCATCGATCGCCTCGAAGAGCGGCTCCATCCCCTCGACCGAGCCCACCGCCGTCTTGATCCCCACGGGCTTGCCCGTCACTTCCCGGATATGCCCGATCATGTCGAGCAGCTCGTCATAGGTGCCCGCCTCCGGGTGCCGGTTGGGCGATATGCTGTCCTCTCCCACGGGAATGCCCCGGATCATCGAAATCTCCGGGGTCACCTTCGCTCCCGGAAGGATGCCGCCCTTGCCCGGCTTCGCGCCTTGGCTCAGCTTCAATTCGAACATCCGCACCGTTTCATGCGCGGCGATCTCCTTCAGCCTCTCGTCGCTCAACCCGCCGGTCTCGGTCCGCACGCCGTACTTGGCCGTCCCGATCTGAAAGACCAGATCGCATCCCCCTTCGAGGTGATAGGGGCTCAACCCGCCTTCACCGGTGTTCATCCAGATCCCCGCCGCCTTCGCCCCCATGCTCAGCGCCCGGACCGCTGGCTTGGAAATCGCGCCGTAGCTCATGCCCGAGATGTTGAAGATCGACGGCGCCGCAAACGGCATCCGGGCATGCGGCCCGATCTCCAGCGGCTCGGTCCTGGCATACATGTCGTTGAGCGGCGGAAAGGCAGAGTTCGCGAAGATCGGCGTGCCCGGCACGCTGATGTTCCGTGTCGAGCCAAAAGCCACCGTGTTCCCCACGCCTTTCGCCGCCCGCCCGACCCAGTCGCGCTGCGCCCGGTTGAACGGCAGCTCCTCGCGGTCCATCGCAAAGAAATACTGACGGAAGAACTCTCCTAACTCCGAGAACAGGTGCCGGAACCGCCCGATCACCGGGTAATTCCGCCGGATCGCATCGCCCCTCTGTGACCGGTCGATCACGAACAGGATCATCCCCGCCAGTACCAGCAGCCCCAGCACCGCGATGAAGGCGATCGCCAGTATCTCGACGGCCCTCAGCGCAAACCCCATGTCCAGTTCCATCGTCACCCTCCCTTGCTCCGGCCCGGCCGACCGCCGCCACCTACAGACTTCTGCGCAGCGCCCGAGACTTCAAGCCTCGAATTGCCCCGCCATGCCTCACCGGATCACCGGTATCACGCCGCTGCGTTCACACACGTCTGACCTTGAATAACGAATTTTTGACTCGATGACGCGAAATGCGCGGGCTTAGCGGGTCGGCGCAGAAAGTCCAGCGGCCGGAACGCGATTTCGCGGTGAACCGGTTCCGCATTCCTTCCGTAAACCACACCGAATGCTCAACAGGCATTCTCACACTCAACCAAAGAGGAGCCTCACATGCTTCGCAGAACTTACCTCGCCCTCACCGCCGCCACTCTTCTGTCGGCCACCGCAGCCCCGGCGCTCGCGGAAAGCGGCTCGATGGACATCGTCGACACCGCCGCCAACACCGAGGGCTTCGCAACCCTCGTCGCCGCGGTCGAGGCCGCAGGCCTTGTCGACACGCTGAAGGGCGAGGGGCCCTTCACCGTCTTCGCCCCCACCGATGACGCCTTCGCCGCCCTGCCCGAGGGCACCGTCGAAGACCTGCTTCAGCCCGAGAACAAGGATCAGCTGACCGCGATCCTCACCTACCACGTGGTGCCGGGCAAGGTGATGTCTGGCGACCTGTCCGACGGCATGACCGCGGCCACCGTCGAGGGCAGTGAAGTGACCATCATGACCGAGGGCGGCGTCATGGTGAACGACGCCAATGTCGTGCAGCCCGATATCGCGGCCTCGAACGGCGTCATCCATGTCATCGACAAGGTAATCATGCCCGACATGTAAGCTTTGACCGTGACGGTTACCCGGACGGGGCGGCCATGCCGCCCCGTTCACATTCCACGATTCGCGAGGGCCGCGCCCCCACACCGCGGGCTCAATCCGCATTATCCCGGATTTGGCAACCAGGCCGCCGATTCACTGCCACTGTTGCCCAGGATGGCCGCAAACCATGGCCAATGACATATTCTCACCACATGACGCCTTGTTTATGCCATACTTGAACCACAGAAAAAACGTGGTTCCGGTTGTCAGGCCGGGCCCTGCGTGGGGGCGCAGGTATAAGGTTTGTGAGTGCTGCCATGAAATCCGTTCCCGTATTGCCTCCGTTGTCCGGCGACATGTCCAATTCGGGCGCCGGCGCGAATCCATACGTGAAACAGCCCAGCCGCGCTTTCTGGCGCTCGGCGGTTTCCGAGTTGTCGCCGATCGAGATGGACGGGGTCTATGACCCCCGCTTCCCGATTTCGCGCGACACCCGCATTTCCGCCGCCGGAAGCTGCTTTGCCCAGCACATCGCGCGCCAGTTCAAGGCCCGCAACTACCGCTTCACCGATGTCGAACCAGCCCCGCCATTCCTCGACGCCGAAGCCGCCGACAGCTTCGGCTACGGCCAGTATTCCGCCCGCTACGGCAACGTCTATTCGATCCGCCAACTGCGCCAGCTCTTCGCCCGCGCCGAGGGCAGGATGGACCCCGACGATCACGTCTGGCTCAAGGACGGCCGCGCCTTCGATCCGTTCCGCCCCACCATCCAGCCCGGCGGATTTGCCTCGCTGGCCGAGATGGAGGCCGACCGCGACTATCACCTCGATCAGGTCCAGACCCTGCTGGCCCAGACCGACCTGTTCGTTTTCACCTTCGGCCTGACCGAGGCCTGGGTGAACAAGCGCGACGGCGCGGTCCTCCCCTCCTGCCCCGGCACCCATGCCGGCACCTTCGACCCCGACACCTATGTCTTCCGCAACTTCCGCTTCGCCGAGGTTCTGCAGGATGCCGAGGCTTTCATCGCCCTCGCCCGCCAGCACAATCCGGACATGCGGTTCCTCTTCACGGTCTCGCCCGTGCCCCTGACGGCCACCGCCACCGATCAGCACGTGCTGGCCGCCACGACCTATTCCAAATCGGTCCTGCGCGCGGTCTGCGGCGAACTGGCGATGGCGCATGACTTCGTCGACTATTTCCCGTCCTACGAACTCGTTGCCTCGCACCCCATGCGCGGCATTTACTACCGTCCCAACATGCGCAACGTCGCGGCCGAGGGCGTGGCCCGCGTGATGGACATCTTCTTTGCCGCCCACGGCGATACCGGCGCCCCCGCCCCGCAGGAAACCGAAACCCCGACCATCCCCACGTCCGACCCAGCCTGCGACGAGGAAATCCTGGAGTTCTTCGAATCATGACCCTGAACATTTGCGGCAACTCCCACACCCGCGCCCTCCGCGCCGGCATGCAGATCCTCGAAGAAAGCGTCGCCGAAGAGGTGGTGGTCTTTCCCCTCGGCACCGCCGACAACGAGGCCGAGCCGTTCAGCACCATCGAAAACGGCCGCGTTGTCCTGACCAACGACCGCTTCCGCACCAAGCTGCAGAAGAATTTCGGCTTTTCCAGCTTCGGCCCGGCCGACCGCTGGGGCATCTGCCTCGGCACCCACAATTATCGCATGATGCGCAGCGAGGCGTGGCTCCGCGCCGCCCCGGCATGGCTCGGCCTGCCCGGCATGCAGCCGGTGTCCGAGGCCGCCTTCGCCCAGATGGTCGCCGCCGATCAACGCCACATCCGCGCGTTTTTCGAGCAGCTTCTGCAAACCGGCGTCCGTCCCTTCGTCATCTCGGCGCCTTGGCCCGTCCGCACTCACCCGATCATGGCCGAAACCGGCGTCCGCCCCGAAATCATCAAGGCCATCGACGCCAAGGCGCGCGCCCTGTTCGCCGCATGGCTGGCCGAGCGCGGCATCGAACTCATCCTGCCCCCGGAAGAAGCGGCAGATGAACACGGCTTCCTCCGCCCCCGCTTCGCCAAGGGCGGTGACGATCATTACCACGGCAACCCGCGTTACGGCCGCCTGATGATGAAGAAGGTGTTGGAAAGCCAGCGCGTCGCGATCGCGGCCTAAACCACCTCGGGGCTCGACCGCCGGCGAAACTCCAGCTCGCCCGCCAGCGCGCGGCGCAGCGCCACCGGCCGCACGCCAATGGCACATTCCGTCACCCGGTTGATCAGCCCCGCCGATTTCAGCCGCTTGCCCACGCCATGCCCGACTTTGCCGATGATGTAATGGTGCAGGTTCGGGCAGACCGGAAAGCGCGACCAGTGCGGCCGTTCCACCTTGCCACCACCATGCAAGACGAAATAGGTGCAACCCGGCTCCAGCGTGTTCTCCAGCGGCGGCCGGGTGAACCGGCCGATCCGCTCGCGATAGGCCTTCCACCGCACCTCTTCCGGTACCACGTCAGGGTCCGCCGAATACTGAGCCGAGATCGCCAGACAACTCTTCGCCCGCAGCGCCCCGGCAAAGATCACCGCGCCGTACCCGCCCATCGAATTTCCAAAGGTGACCGTCTCGGTGATTCCGTGCGCCTGCCGATACCGGCCCACGACGTCGAGAATTTCCTCGAACATCCCCGGGTCATTGTACCAGCTCCGCAGGGTATCCGAGACGAACAGCACATGGTTGCGTCCGTCCTGCCGGCTGCTCTTCACAAATTCCTCGGTCTGGTACCTTGTGTCTGGCTTGCCCACCCCGGTGAACGACACGACCAGCCGGGGCTCGCGCCCCGCAAGGCTCGTGGCCTTCACACGGTCGGACTGATGAAACACCGCAAGCGGCGCGGTCGTGGAAACGGTCATCTACTCGACCACCGACCTGTCCTTCTGATCGGGCACCGGCGCCGCGCCGGCATCGATCCCGTGCTTTTCCAGCAGCGATGCGAGGTAGCTGCCCTCGGGCGGCACCCCGTCATGGCGGCGTGCACAGAACCGCTTGATCGGCGCCCAGATATGAATACAGCGGGTGTTCTCGGTCAGCTTCCGCCTCACCCCCATCGGCCGCTTGGCAAAGGCGCGACGATTGGCGAAATGCACCGGATAGTAAAAGTCGGTCGGCCGCGCGTGCTGATCCTCGCCCGTCTCCTGAAGGAACGCGGTCACGCCCAGCGGCCCCCACACGCCCCACGGCATTTCCGACACGTGCATCGGGTCGCCCGCCTCGGCCCTCGCCTTGATCTCGTTCAGAAACCGCGGCGGAAGCCATTCCGGCACCGGGTACTCGTCCTTGGTGAACTCCAGCAGCCCGTTCAACGCCGGCGAATCCTGCGGCAGCCGCAGGATGGCGCCGTTGATCTGGCCCTTCTGCTTTTCCTCCGACCAGAATTCGTAACCATAGACATGGCTTTCCCCGCCCGGCAGCGGCTTCACCGAATAGACATCCGTATCGATATAGATGATCTCCGGGTCTTTCGCGATCATGTGGAACCTGAACAGATCGGAAAACAGTGCCACGCTCCCGGTGCGGGCATGGGTATGGAAATCATCCGTCTCCAGAATCTCCCGCCCGTCGCGCACTTCCACGCCCTCGGGAACGCCCTCGACCTCGCCATATGTATAAAGGATCGTGCGATGCCCCTGATCGACGAAGGACTTCAGACACAGCTGCTCGAGCCATGTCAGCGACCCGCCAATCCACAACGCACCCACCGGGGGAAGTTCTGCCATTCCATTGCCTCGGGTTATCTTTTTTGTTGCTGCAACTTCTACCCCACCCCCCGAATCGCATCAAGCGCGGCCCGACGCGAAGTCGCGCCAAGTTTCCTCAAATCCACAGCACAGCTATCGCCATTGCCGCATTGCACCGCGCCTCCGCTCTGGTACTCCTAGAGATCACGGGCAAACGCCCCGCCAAGCAAGGAGCCGCCGCATGTCAGATCGCCAGCCGAGAACCCTGCTCGGAACGGTCAAGGACGAAGGCCCCTACCTGCTGGAATGGATCTGTTACTACAAGCTGATCGGCTTCGACCGGATCGTCGTGGCATCCAACGATTGCGAGGACGGCAGCCGCCAGATGCTCGACTATCTCGACACCGTGGACGAGATCACCCATCTCGAGAACAGCGGCCAGAAGGACGGCGAACATGCCGACCCCCAGAACCGCGCCTATGACAGGTTCTGGTCCGACGAGAGCATCAAGGCCTCCGACTGGGTGCTGGTGGCCGATGCCGACGAGTTTCTCAACATCCACGCAGGCGACGGCACGCTCGACGCCCTGATCGACGCAGCCGAGGCCCGCGCCGGCAAACAGGTCGACATCATCTCCGCCACATGGCGGGTCTTCGGCAATGCCGGTATCGTGCGGTTCGAGGATGAACCGGTCATCGCCCAGTTCACCCGCTCCGCCCCGCCCGGCATGCACGGCGTCCAGCGTTACACCGCCTTCAAGACCCTTTTCCGCCCCCGCCCCGTGCGCAAGCTCGGCATCCACCGACCCCGCCTGTCACCCCGCTTTCAGGAAGGCCGCGTGCCGCTCACATGGGTCAACGGCTCGGGCGACGAAATGCCGGAACGCTTCCTCCAGCAGGGCTGGCGCTCGTTCGAAGAAAGCTACGGCGACGCGCTGGTCACCATGAACCACTACATGATCAAGTCGTCCGAAGCCTTCCTGATGAAACGCTACCGCGGCACCGCCAACAGCGACGATGATGAGCGCATCAACTTCAAGTATTTCGAGACCTTCAACGCCAACGACGTCGAGGACACCACCATCGCCCGCCACGTCCCGGCCCTGAAGGCGGCCATCGCCAAACTGAAGGCCGACCACCCCCACCTCGCCCTGCTGCACGAGCGAAGCCTCGACTTCCACCGCGCGAAACTCGAAACTGCCCGGCGGGAGCTTACCGCCGACCGGCCCGACATCTCCAAAAAGCTGGGCCTGTCGGGCTGACGCGGGCAAGACAACGTTTTGCAAAAGACACGCCCAAGAATCGCCATATAAATGCTTGTTGCCTGCTATACCGAGAGGTGGGACACTCCTGCCCGAGGCAGACGAAAGAACAGGTTACATGGCCTCCGATCGAAAAGAACGCTTCCTGATCGTCACCACGATGAAAAACGAAGCGCCCTTCATGCTGGAATGGATCGCGTATAACCGGGCCATCGGGTACGACGATTTCCTCATCTATACCAACGACTGCACCGACGGCACCGACGCCATCGCCATGCGGCTCGAGGAAATGGGCCTCGCCGCCCATATCGACAACAACAACCGCAAGATCGGCCGCAAGGGCGCAGAGTTGTCGCCGCAGCGCGCCGCCCTCCGGCTCGCCACCGATCACCCGCGTTACAAGGCCGCCGACTGGGTCATCTGCTCCGACGCCGACGAATTCATGAATGTGCGTTCTGGCCGTACCCTGCCCGACCTCGTCGCCGCCTGCGGCCCGGCCGATGCCATCTCGGTCTGCTGGAAACTCTTCGGCAACGGCCTGCACCGCCATTACGAAGATATCCCGCTTACCGAACAATTTTTTTCCTGCGCCCCCGAAACCGGCTTCACCAATTTCCGCGGCGCCGGGATCAAGACCCTCTTCCGCAACAACGGCGCCTTTCACCGGATGGGTGTGCACCGCCCCAAGGTCAACGCCCCCCGCGCCCCCGACCCCGAGAAACCTTACGCCCATGTCACATGGCGCGACGCCGGCGGCCAGACGGTCGATCCCGACACGGTAACATGGCGCACATGGGCGGGTTTCACCCACACCCATGCCCGCCTTCACCATTACGCCATCCGCTCCGCCGACAGCTTCCTCGTCAAGCGCGACCGGGGCCGCACCAACCACATCCATGTCGATCAGGGCCGCGAATATTTCGACGCCATGAACACAAACCACACGCGCGACTATTCCGTCCTGCGCCACGTCCCCGGCATGCTGCAGGAACTGGTCAAGCTCCGCTCCGACCCGATCCTCAACGAGCTTCACATGCAGGCCGTCGCATGGCACCGCGCCAAGATCGCCGATATCAAGTCCCGTCCAGACTGGCGCGACTTCATCGAGATGGTCTATACCCATCCCGGCATCAAACGCCCCGACCCCAAGGCGGCAAGCCAGCCCGAACCGGAACCCGAAGAAGAATTCGCCGACGACTGAGCGCATGAGCCCGACACAAGAGATCCTCGCCAATTACCGCAACCGCCGGCACTTGCTGCAGACCATGCACCTGCCGGCAAAGCCCTATGGCGGGCCCGATTTCCTCTACATGAAGAATCACAAGGCCGCCTGCACCAACGTCTTGACCCTGCTCATCACCCAGATGCACCACGCCCTCGGCGGAGAGGCCACGCCCGAGATCAGCATGGACGGCGTCCATAACCTGCCCACCGACTACCTGCGCGCGGGCGCCCGTGGCCTGACCTGGGAAACGGCGCAAGAGGCCCTCACCGGCCCCGGCTGGTACCGCTTCACCATGGTTCGCGATCCGCTCGCCCGCACCGTCTCGGCATGGTCCGACAAGCTGCAACCGGGCTCCAACCCGCGCCACCTGCGCGACCTCAACACCCATCTCGGCCGCCCCGCCGACACCGCAATCACCCTTCCCGCATTCCTCGACCTACTTGCACAGGACGGGGGCGCCCGCGATCTCGACCGCCACTGGCGCCCGCAGCACAAGGAGATCAGCTACCGCCTCGTCTCCTATGACCTGATCGGCCGGGTCGAGGCGATGGACGATGCCCGCCGCGCCATCATCCGCGCCCTTTTCGGCACGAGTGGCGAGGCCGTCGAGGCCATCGACACCCGCAAGCATCTCGGCCACCGCACCGCCAGCCAGCAACACCGCGACAGCCTCACCGCCGCCGACCGCCGCAATGTCGAACGCGCCTTCGCCCGCGATTTCGAGATGTACGAGGAAGTCGCAGGGATGGAGGCCGCCTGACCCCATGCGCAAGCTCTGGCTTCACATCGGCACGCCCAAGACCGGCTCCACCGCGATCCAGCGCTACGCCCGCTCGCGCCAGCCCTACCTTGCCTCCAAATCGGTCGATTTCCTGATCCGCGGCCGGCGCGGTTCCTACAACGACCTCGGCGTGCAACTCCGCGGCGGCCAGCGGACCGAAGCCCAAAAGACCGGCACCGAAATTCGCCGCAAGATCGCCGAAAGCCCCGCCGAAACCCTCGTCCTGACCTCCGAGATGTTCACCGGCAGCGATCCGGCCATGCTGCGCGAGGTACTGGCGCTCGAAGAACCCTTCGAGACCCGCATCCTCGGCTATTTCCGCCGACAGGACCGCTATCTCGAAAGCTCCTACAAACAAAAGATGAAGACCGGCAAGGTCAAACCCGGCTTTCAGAACTACGTCGACAAGTTCGGCACCAAGGGCGGCGAATACCGCCGCATCATCGCAGGCTGGGATGACGCCTGGCCCGACGCCGAATTCATCTTCCGCCGTTTCGATCCCGCCGCTTTCCCCAAGGGCGACGTCGTTCACGATTTCATGGGCCTGCTCGGTCTCGACATCGAGGCCGACGGCAAACCGCCCTCCGACGAGGCGGCCAACCCCACCCCCTCCATCGACCTGCTCGACCTGATGCAGCTCGTGGCCGACATGCCCGGCCTCGACGCCCGCAAGGTCTTTCGCTCGATGCCGGTTGGCACCCTCCCCCGTTTCGAGGGCCGCGCGATGGACAACGCCGCCGCCCTCGCCCTGCTGCAACAGTTCGAAGCCGACAACGAGGCCCTGCGCCAGCGGTTCTTCCCCGACGACCCTGCGCTCTTCCCTATGGATGATCTCAAAGGCCCCGATGCCGCCATCGCCTCGCCGGGCTTCTCCGACGACCAGCGCGCCATGATCCGCGCCCTGCTTCAGGCCGTCACCGAACAGACCGCGCGCTCTCGAGCCTGACGCCTGTCAGAACCCGCGCCGCCACCCGATCGCGAAGGCGTTCGAGCCGAAACACACCTTCACCGGGACAACCGCATTCGCGGTCAAACCCTGCGCAAGGCCGCTCAGGGTTCCAGCACGCTCAGCCGCGCATCGCCGCGAATGGCTGCCCAATCCCGCTCGTAAAGCCCGTTCAGATGCGCCCGCTCCGCCGCGCTCCACGGGTCGAACTTGCCGTTCTCCTCGTTGAGCGGAAATTGCTCCTGCACCGCCCTTGCCCGTTCCGACATGGCGCCCGCCCCCTCCAGCTCGGAGATCAGCACAAGCTCCTCGACCGCCCGCCGCGACGCGGTCGGCCGTGGCTTGGCGTCCTCCATGTCCTTCAGGCGCCGCACATCCACGCCCTCGCCACAAAACAGGCCCAGCACCTCGTCCCGCAACGCGCGAAAATCCTCGAACCGCCACACATGAACGCGCGTCTCCGGAAACGCTTCAGCGAAATCGGCCAGCACCGCCTGCCATGTCGGCAGGCTCGCCAGCACGTTCCGCCGCATTTCCTCGGGCGTGATCATCTTGCCCGAGGTCGTCGCCGTCGCCGCCCGCAGGTACTCCACATAGGAGGAGGCAAAGAAATCGGCATAGTTGCGCACGGCAAAAAACGCATCCGTCACCGGAAGCGGGATCCGCTTGGCGAAAGACCGGAAGAACGTCTTGCGATACTGGTATAGCCCCCCGGACGTCACGCAATGCCCCGGCAGCCCCGGAAGGTTCTCGTCCGACAGTATCATCCGCTTCGGCCTGAGCGCCAGCGGCTCGGCAAAGAACGCATCCGCAAACCCCTGCAATTCCTCCTCCGAGAACTTCGTCCGCCGGCTGATCTTCAACTGCCGGAACGCATCCAGTTGCGAGGGAAAGGTCACGTGCTTGCGCAGCTTCTGGTGCGGCACCACGTAAACGCTCTGCCCGCCCAGCCACGCCTCGTTGTCCTCCAGCAGCTTCTGAATGTAGGTCGTCGCCGTCTTGTGAAATCCGCCATGCAGCACCGCCCGGCTCTCGCCCTCGGCCACCGGCGCCACGTCGAACCGCACCGGCCTGACCGGCGGCGGCATGTAGGTGCCCCCGCCGCCCCGCGGCGCGGTGCGCACCGTGTCCTTCTTCTTTTCCTTCCGCTCCGCCTTCTTCGTCTCGGCCCGCGTGGCGTTGGTCATCTCGGCGCACAGCTCGGCGATCTTGCCATCCTGCAACAGCTCCGCCATCCGCGCCTCGTGCCACGCCCGGCCCGCCTGCTCCAATTCTGCCAGCGCCGCATCCCCCCGCAAGGCCTCCAGCACCGGCGCCGACCGCGCGATATCGGCCTCCATCGCGGTATCCTCGACACCGTTCACATCCAGCTTGCCCCAGTCATCCAGAAGCACCTTCCGGTGGTTCTTCTTCTCCGGTACACCCCGGCGAAGGATGAACGCCTCCGGGCTCGGCACGGCATAATAATGCAACCGCGCGAACCCGTGCGAGAACCCGTCATGCGCCGCCCATTGCCCCTCGAAATACGTCTCCGGCATCGCCTGCCCCCCGGCATCGACCCACGTCACCTTGCCCGGACCTTCGTCGAAATATGGCCGGTGAGGCGCCAGCCGGCTGACCTTGCCGGGCCGAAACAGCGTCTTGATCCCGCGCGTGATCATCCGCCCGCGCTCATCCTCCTCAGCGCACAGCGTATAGTCCTCGCGAACCGACCCCTCCGGCAGCCCCCGCCGCCAGCCCGACCCGAACGGCTTGCGGCAAACCGAGATCGCATCCGCCTGCCCAACCGCCGTCAGAAAACTCTGCAGATCCCCGGCCCCGGTGCGAACCTGCAAATACTCGTCCACATCCACCGCCATCGCCCAATCGGCACCCAGCTTCTCCAGCAAAGGCAGCACATCCCGCAACCCGTAGCGCAACGGGTCACGCCCCGGCTTCAGGTCGAGCGGCACATGATGCACATGCCCCAGTTCCGCCAGCCGGGCGGCCATCCGGTCGGTGCCATCCTCGCTTCCGCTGGTGAACAACACGGCGCCCGCAAACCCCAAGGCGCGGTAATGCGCGATCCATTCCAGCAGATAAGGCGCCTCGTTCACCGGCGCCGCAACGATCCACGCCTGTTCCGCCATCACACGCCCCGGTTCCCACCAAGCCGCCCCTGCTTGCGCAGGTTCTGACGAAACGCCACCGTTGCCCGCTCGGCCATCGCGGTGCGCCCGTCCTTCTCGAAATAATGCGCCAGCGACCCGCGATACCACGGCAAACGCCGCCGCTCGCGGTACAGTTCATAGAACCGCTGCTCCGTCAGGTCACCGAACAGCGCCTCGGTCATGATCGGCTTCAACGCCTCGATCTTGCGCAGGAACACCGCCGATTTGTGGTTCGAGAACCAGCATTTCATCGACACCACACAGCCCCCGGCCCCCTCCGCCGCCGTCAGGCGATCGGTGTGAAACTGGTCCAGCTCGAAATACGGATCATAGAACACATAGGCCCGCCCCAGCTCGGCCACCGCCTCCGCCGCATCCCCCAAAGGCAACGACCAGTCCTGCCGCCGCCCAACCTGATACCGCGTTTCCCACGGCACCAACGCCTCGTTCAGCGTCGATTGCGGATTGAAAGCCAGCACATGCGCCCCCGGCGCCAGCCGCCCGAAAGTCAGCGCCCCGAACGCCCCCATCGACGAGCCGGTAAAGACGCACCGCTCGTAGCCCTCAAAGAACCCCTCGCCCGCCATTTTCTGCAACGTCTCGATCAGCCCGGCATCGCGATACCAGTTCGGCAGATGCGCATAGATCCCCAAATGGCTGACCTGATTGTCCCGGGCAAACTTGTAAGCCCATGGCAGCCGCCCGGGCGAGCGGTCGTTGACGTTCGACAGATTGTCGAACGTCACCATCAGGATCGGCCGCCGCCGCTTGACGAACAGCATCGGATGGCGCGGATCGGAATGCAGGAACCCGCTCGCCGACCCGCACGGCCCGATCTCGTCGAGCCACATCGGCTTCTCGATCTGCCCGACCGCCTCGGTGTCCGATACGTCCTCCTCGCTCATCCGATCCGTCCCGCCTATTCGCCCGCCGCGGCCTGCGGCTCTCCGGCATCCCAACGCACCGAGTAATCGCCTTGCGAAACATTCCTGATCCGCTCGTCCGTCACCGCATCCGGCCCGCGCTCGATGATGTAGAACAGATACCACCGCCCCTGCATCCCGGCCCCGCGAAACCGCCGGCCCTGCTCCCCGGTATCGGGCGCCGGCCGCGGCTTGGCATCGGTCACATCATGCGGAACGGCGGCACATTCATGCAGCACGCAACGCCGCGCATCCTTCCAGTAGCGCCACACCAATTCGGGGCTGAACTGATAAAACCCGTGCCCGGCCCAGCCGGTGATCCCGTTGATCGACAGAAAGATCCCGCCCGGCTTTAACATGTGAAACACGTTATCCAGCGCCTGCGGCGTGTTATAAACATGCTCCAGCGTGCCGCCGTCGATGATCACGTCGAACCGCCCGCGCAACTCGTCCGGCAGCGGCTCGTTCAGGTCATGCGTCAGGTCGCATTGCTCATAAGGCGAGGCGTCCAGCGACATGGGCTCCGGAAACCCGATCTTCTTCAGGAAGGTCTCGCTGAACCCGTCCTCCTGCTCATAGTCGGGAATGTCCGGGCTCAACCCCGCCTGCCGCAGCCGCTGCCGCATGTAGCGGCGGAACTTGCCCTTGATGTGGAACTTCTGCCGCCCCAGCATCACGCAGGTTTCCTTGCCCTCGACCAGCCCCCGCGCGGCGACAAGCTGGCTGGCAAGCTGTGCGTCAATTCCCATGGCGACCTCTACCGCTCCGTCCGGTGGCATCCCGCACCGGGCCCGTCTCAACCATTACGCAGGGCGATGAACTTCGCGTCAACAACCGCCGGCCCCGTCATGCCAGGCCGGGCGCACACTCTGACCACCCCGCCGGTTCTTGTCTTCTGCTCGGGGCGCACTGCTCTTGTGATTTGGATACGGCAGCGGCGCCTGACCGGTCAATACTGCACACACTCAACGGCTTACGCCGAACCCGCCTCGTTGCCCTTTTGCCCGCGAAACGCGCCCGCACCATGAAAAAGCCCCGCCGTCTCCGGCGGGGCTTCCCATGTTAGTGCACGACCGCGTCATCAGGTCGGTCCCGGTTGGAGCTTCCCACCCGGTCGCCAATGATCAGCCCATCCGGCCCGGCGCTCACCGGCACCGTGCTGCCGTCGAGGATATCCCCCGCCAGCAGCGCCTCGGCCAGCGGGTCCTGCAGCGCCTTCTGGATCACCCGCTTCAGCGGACGCGCGCCATAGACCGGGTCATAGCCCTCGTCGGCCAGCCACTTCTTGGCATCCTCGTCCAACTCCAGCCGGATCTTCCGGCTTGCCAGCCGCTTGGTCAGGCGGCCCATCTGGATATCGACGATTCCGTCCATCTGGTCGCGCGTCAGCCGGTCGAAGACCACGATCTCATCCAGCCGGTTCAGGAACTCGGGCCGGAAATGCGCCCGGACCGCATCCATCACGTCCCGCTTGGCCGAGGCCGCGTCGCCCCCTTCGGGCAACTGGCTCAACGCCTGCGACCCAAGGTTCGACGTCATGATGATCAGCGTCTGCTTGAAGTCGACCCGGTGGCCCTGACCATCGGTCAGCACCCCGTCGTCGAGCACCTGCAACAGCACGTTGAACACCTCCGGGTGGGCCTTCTCGACCTCGTCGAACAGCACCACCTGATAGGGCCGGCGGCGAACGGCTTCGGTCAGAACACCGCCCTCCTCGTAACCCACATATCCCGGCGGGGCCCCGATCAGGCGCGCCACGGCGTGTTTCTCCATGAACTCGCTCATGTCGATCCGCACCATCGCGTTGTCATCGTCGAACAGGAACTCGGCAACCGCCTTGGTCAGCTCGGTCTTGCCGACACCCGTCGGCCCGAGCATCAGGAAGCTGCCCAGCGGCCGGTTCTCGTCGTTGAGACCCGCCCTTGCCCGGCGCACCGCGTTGGCCACGGCCCGCACGGCACTGTCCTGACCGATCACCCGCTTGTGCAGGTTGTCTTCCATGCCCAGCAGCTTCTCGCGCTCGCCTTCCAGCATCTTGGCGGTGGGGATACCCGTCCAGCGCTCGACCACCTGCGCGATCTGCTCCGGCCGCACGGCCTCTTCCACCATCATGCCGCCTTCTTCCTCGGCCTGCTCGGCCTCCGAAAGCTGCTTTTCAAGCTGCGGAATGACGCCATAGGACAGCTCCCCCGCACGGGCAAGGTTGCCCTCCCGCTTGGCGTGGTCAAGCTCGATCCGCGCCCGGTCAAGCTGCTCCTTGAGGTCACGCGCCCCGGCCAGCTTGTCGCGCTCGGCCTGCCACTGCGCGGTCATCTCGGCGGATTTCTCCTGCAGCTCGGCCAGTTCCTTCTCGAGCCTCTCGAGCCGGTCCTTGCTGGCGGCATCATCCTCCTTGCGCAAAGCCTCGGCCTCGATCTGCTTCTGCAGGATATCGCGGTCAAGCGCATCAAGCTCCTCGGGCTTGCTGTCCACCTCCATCCGCAGACGGCTGGCGGCCTCGTCAACAAGGTCGATCGCCTTGTCCGGCAGGAACCGGTCGGTGATATAGCGGTTCGACAGGGTCGCGGCGGCCACAAGGGCGCTGTCCGAGATCCGCACACCATGGTGCAGCTCGTACTTCTCCTTGATCCCGCGCAGGATGCTGATCGTATCATCCACCGTCGGCTCCGACACCACCAGCGGCTGGAACCGCCGGGCCAGCGCCGCGTCCTTTTCGACATGCTTGCGGTACTCGTCCAGCGTGGTCGCACCGATACAATGCAACTCACCCCTTGCCAGCGCCGGCTTGATCAGGTTCGCGGCGTCCATCGCGCCATCGGCCTTGCCCGCACCCACAAGCGTGTGCATCTCGTCGATGAACAGGATGATCTCGCCCGCGGCGCTGGTGATCTCGTTCAGAACGGCCTTCAGCCTCTCCTCGAACTCACCGCGATACTTCGCCCCGGCAATCAGCGCCCCCATGTCGAGCGACAGCAGCCGCTTGTTCTGCAGGCTCTCGGGCACGTCGCCATTGACGATCCGCAGGGCAAGCCCCTCGGCAATCGCGGTTTTACCCACGCCCGGCTCGCCAATCAGAACGGGGTTGTTCTTGGTCCGGCGGCTCAACACCTGCATCGCCCGGCGAATCTCGTCGTCGCGGCCGATGATCGGGTCGATCTTGCCATCCTCGGCGGCCTTGGTCAGGTCGCGCGCGTATTTCTCCAGCGCCTCATAAGTATCCTCGGCACTCGCGCTGTCGGCGGTCCGGCCCTTGCGGATATCGTTCACCGCTTCATTGAGGCTCTGGGCGCTCACGCCGCCCTGCTCCAGCGCCTCCTTGGCCGGGCTCTTCACCACGGCCATCGCGGTCAGCAGGCGTTCGACGGGCACGAAACTGTCCCCGGCCTTCTTCGCCAGCTTCTCGGCCTCGTCCAGAACCTTGCCGGTCTGGCTGTCCATGTAGACCTGCCCGGCATCGCCCGACACTTTGGGAATTTTCCCAAGCGACAGCTCAAGCGCCTGCACCACGCGCTGCGGATTGCCGCCCGCGCGTTTGATCAGGTTGCTCGCAAGCCCCTGATCGTCATCCATCAATGCTTTCAGAACATGCTCGGGCGCCAGCTTCTGATGGCTCTCCCGCATCGCGATCGTCTGCGCCGCCTGAAGAAAGCCACGCGACCGCTCGGTGAACTTCGACAAGTCCATCCCATCTCTCCTTTTAAAAGCGTTCCCTCCTCTTCCGCACCCAGTATTAGGCATACGTCTCTCGGGAACCTCTGTTTCCGAAATGGGGGGCGGGGCGGGGGTATTCAAGCGGCCAAACCCCGGAAAAAGGGCAAAAATCCACCGATAACCCGGATTCCTTCCGGCGAATTCGCGCCAATGGAACCTGCCAACGACGGAAATCTGGAACTTTTCCGTAATACTTTACGTTTATACCATATGTACGCCGCTCACAGCGGTCGCAACACAAGGATTAGTGCAATGCTTATCGAGAAACTCGGCCTTGACGATGTCCGCTACAACCCGGAACTCTCGGCCTTCGAAGCGCTGGTGCAAATCAGGGAAGAAGGGGAGGTCTATTCCTACCCCGTTCACATCCTCGCACCGCTGCACGCGGATTTCAACGTAATCGCCAAGGGCCTGACGGACAAGGCTCTCCGCGCCCACCGCCATGCGCCCGAACGGTCCATGCGCCTGCGCCGCGCCCCCGTCCCGGGAGAGGCCGCGCTGCAACTCGTTCCCAACGGCGTCGAAACCCCCGAACTCCGCCGCCTCGGCGGGGCGCTCGCAGCCTGAAGGCCCCGTCACGGGCATGTCCCGGCCCGGTGACGACCCCCGACCTTCCGGCTGCATTTCCAGAACCCCCCGCGTCTCGCTCCCCCGCGGGGGGTTGACCTGCCTCCCCTCCCCCGCGAGAAGGTTCCAACCCCGATCGCAGAGGAGCACCCCCGATGTCCGATGACCGCCTCATCGTCGCAATAGATCTGCCCAACGCCCTCGAAGGGCTGCAACTGGCCGAGGCTCTGGGCGACAGCGTCTCCTTCTACAAGATCGGCCTCGGGATGCTCACCGGCGGCGGGCTGGCGCTCGCCAACGAGCTCAAGCAGGAACACGGCAAGCGCATCTTCCTCGACATGAAGCTCTTCGATATCGGCGCAACGGTCGAGAACGCCGTGCGCGGGCTGGCCCAGTTCGACCTCGATTTCCTCACCGTCCATGGCGACCCCCATGTCGTCCGTGCCGCCAAGGAGGGCGCGGCGGGCAAGGATATGAAAATCCTCGCCGTCACCATCCTCACCTCCCTCGACCGCGCCGACCTCGATGCCGGTCTGATGAAACCGGGCGACGTGCCCGACCTCGTCGAGGAACGCGCCGCCCGCGCCTTCGAGGCCGGCGCCGACGGTGTGATCGCCTCGCCGCAGGAAGCCACGATGATCCGCGCCCTGCCGCAAGCCTCCGGCCGCCTGATCGTCACCCCCGGCGTCCGCCCCGCCGGCGCCGCGCTCGGCGACCAAAAGCGCGTGGCCACCCCGTCACAGGCCCTGAAGGACGGCGCCGACCACATCGTCGTCGGCCGCCCCGTCTGGGCCGCCGAGGATCCGGCCGCCGCCACCCGCGCCATCCTTGCCGAGATCGCCTGACCTGAGGGTCAGATTGGGGGCCAGACCCAAACCCCCGGGACATTTTTCCCAAGAAGAAGATCACGCGCCGCACTTGGTTTTGGATCGGAAATTCAGATCTTCAGCGCGGCCACGCCCTCCAGCACCCGCGGGCGAAAATGCGGCACCGCCTCCTCCGAGGCGGCGAATTCCTCGGGCGGCATCAGGAACCACCCCTGCCCCTCGTCCCCGAACCGCACCTCGGCGGCCCTTGGCGCGGGCAGGGCGGCGGCAAAGAACCACGCCCGGATCGGGATGGAATAGAAACGCCGCCATGCAAGCTCGTCGGGCCGAAGCCGCAGCCCAAGCTCTTCCCGCAACTCCCGCAGGGCACAGGCCACCGGGCTCTCCTCCCTCTCGCGCCCGCCGCCGGGCAGGTCGAGCAGCCCCGGATAGAGGATCCCGTCGATATCGTCCCGCCGGATCACCGCCAGCCGCCCGCCCAGAAGCAGAACGGTCTTCGCCCCGTCAAATTCCCGTTCCGGATCGCCTGTCATGGCCCGCCCCGCCGCTGACGTTTTCTGACCGGTGCCCTCACGTGCCCCGGTGAACTCCGTTCCGAAACCATGTAAGCTCGCCCCGACCCGACACAAGCGCCCATGCCATGCCGTCTCTCTGCCGCACCTGCCTGACCCAGTTCGACACCGGCCCGCGCTGCCCCGCTTGCCGCAGCCCCCGGGTGCTGGCGCATGAAGAGCTGCACTCCCTCTCCATCGCCCACATGGATTGCGACGCCTTCTATGCCAGTGTCGAGAAACGCGACAATCCCGAACTGAGCGACAAACCCGTGATCATCGGCGGCGGCCGGCGCGGCGTCGTTTCCACCGCCTGCTACATCGCCCGCATCCGCGGCGTCCGCTCGGCAATGCCGATGTTTCAGGCGCTCAAGCTCTGCCCCGACGCCGTCGTCCTCAAACCCCGGATGGAGGTCTATGCCCGCACCTCCCGCGAGATCCGCGCGATGATGGAGGAACTCACCCCCGACGTCGAACCCCTCTCCCTCGACGAGGCCTTCCTCGACCTCACCGGCACCGAGCGCCTCCACGGCGCCCCGCCCGCCGTGATGCTCGCCCGCCTCGTCAAACGCATGCAGGACGAGCTGGGCGTCACCGGCTCGATCGGGCTCAGCCATAACAAGTTCCTCGCCAAGGTCGCCTCCGACCTCGACAAGCCGCGCGGCTTTTCCATCATCGGAACGGCCGAGACGGCCGATTTCCTGCGCGACCGCCCCGTCAGCCTGATCTGGGGCGTGGGTCACGCCACCCGTACCGCACTCGAATCCGCCGGCATCCGCACCTTCTCCGACCTGCTCCGCTGGGACAGGGAAGACCTCACCGCGCGTTTCGGCTCGATGGGCGAACGCCTCTGGCACCTCGCTCGCGGACAGGATGCCCGCCGCGTCTCGGCCAACGCGCCGGTGAAATCCATCTCCAACGAAACCACATTTTCCGAGGACACCGCCAGCCGCGACATTCTCGACGGCCATATCTGGCGCCTGTCCGAGAACGTCTCGGACCGCGCCAAGGCCAAGCGCCTCGCCGGCCGTGTCGTCACGCTAAAGCTGAAACGCGCTGATTTCTCCACCCTCACCCGCCGCCTCGCCCTGCGCGATGCCACCCAGATGGCCGACACCATCTACCGCACCGCCACCCACCTGATGGAACAGGTCGACCACAAGGCGCCCTACCGGCTGATCGGCGTCGGCATCTCGCACCTCGTCGCCGAGAACAGCGCCGACCTCTCCGGCGACCTGCTCGACCCCGAGGCCCGCTCCCGCGGTCTGGCCGAACGCGCCAGCGACGAGATCCGCCGCCGCTTCGGCAGCGACGCCATCATCAAGGGCCGTGCATTGCGCTAGAGGGTTATTCCGCCGCCAGCGGCCGCTCCACGGGCCGCCCGATCGCCGCAATCTCGCCGATCACCCCGTCCAGCAGCCGCTTGAACGTCCGGAACCGGGAATTGGGCCGAATCGTCTCTTCGTCCATATAGAGCGAGCGGTCGATCTCGATCTGCACCGCGTGCTGACCTTTCGCCGGTCGCCCGTAATGCTGCGTCACGTAGGCGCCGGCAAAGGGCGTGTTGCGCGTCACCACCAACCCGGCATTGTAGAACGCCTCCTCGATCCGGTCGACGATGGGCTCGCCCGCCGCCGCGCCGAACCGGTCGCCCAGCACCACATCGGGCCGGCGCACGCCGGAACGCGCCACCGAATCCATCGCCTCATGCGGCATCGAATGGCAATCGATCAGGATCGCCTGCCCGAACTGTCGCTGCGCCTCCGCCAGTTGCAGGCGAAGTGCGGCATGATACGGCCGCCAGTAGGTCTCGATCCGCCGCTCCGCCTCATCCCGGCTGATCTTGCCGGCGTAAATCACCTGTCCGTTCGCCACCACGCGCGGCACCACGCCCAAGCCCGAGGCCACGCGCGGATTATGCCCCGTCTTGCGCACCCCCTCGATCAGCGCGGGGTCAAGCTCGTCCTCGCTCCGGTTCAGATCGACAAAGGCCCGCGGCACAGACGCGCACAGCAATGGCGCCCCGTGCCCCGGCGCGCTTTCGAACAGGTCATCGACAAAGGCATCTTCCGAACTGCGGATCGCATGTTCGTTCAGGGCCGACTGCTTCAGGAAACTGCGCGGATAGTCCCGCCCGCTATGCGGCGACGCGAATACCACCGACGTGGTGCGTCGCTCGGGGTGGGTTATCTGAAACGCAAGCCTGTGCATCTGACCTCCTGCTCGAACGTATCATAGACCGAAATTGCTCTTCTAAAAGCCCTTGATCCCGTTTCCGACTCCTTTTATAGACCTCCATCACCGGCGCGGATTTCCGCGCCCCAATTTATTGGGGTGCTGGTTCGTTTCGGTATTCATGGGCGATTAGCTCAGTGGTAGAGCACTTCGTTGACATCGAAGGGGTCACTAGTTCGAACCTAGTATCGCCCACCATGAATTCACTGTTCCGCATCCCGCGGGACGCCCGCGAAACAAAGGCGCTGGCCCGCGCCGCGACCAAAGAGGAGAGGACCGATGAAGGTCAAGAACTCGCTCCGTTCGCTCAAGAACCGGCACCGCGATTGCCGCGTCGTGCGCCGCAAAGGCCGCGTCTACGTGATCAACAAGACCCAGCG
>JAVJTX010000046.1:0-10157 GCA_040220035.1 Roseovarius sp.
GATCGGGGCGGGTGACCTTCATGCCGGCCTCTTCCAGCTTGGCGATCTCCTCTTCCTCCTGTGCGATCACCGCGGCGCGCATCATGTCGCCCGCCTTCTTGCTTTCCTCGCGCAGGATGGTCTGCTGCTCTTCGGTCAGGCCGTCGAAAACGTCCTTGTTGATGACATGGACCATCGAGTTGTAGACGTGCCGCGTCAGCGCAAGGTGCTCCTGGAAATCGTTCAGCTTGTAGTGATAGATCACGCCGATCGGGTTTTCCTGGCCGTCGACCACCCCTTGATTGAGGGCGTTGGGCAGCTCCGGAAAGGCGATCTGGGTGGTGGTGGCGCCCAGGCCTTCCAGCGCGGCGACGATCTGCAACTCCGGCGGTGTGCGTAGTTTCAGCCCGTCCACATCTTCCGGCGCGGTTATCGCGCGCTCCGAGTTGGTGATGTTGCGGAAGCCGTATTCCCAGTTCGACAGCAGCACCAGCCCCTGATCCTCGAGCTTCGGCCCGGCCCAGTCCGAGAACGGACCGTCCAGCACCTCATGCGCGTGCTCGTAGCTGTTGAAGGCAAAGGGCGTCATCACGGTGCCGAAAGCCTTCTCGTACTTGTCGAGCCCGCCCTGCGTGGGCAGGTTCATCTCGATCGCGCCGAGGATGGTCTGTTCCAGCTGTTCCGGCGGGCTGCCGAGCTGGTTGGCCGGGTAGAGCTCGACCTCGACGGCGCCATCGGTGCGTTCGGCCACCGCGTCGGCAAAGGCCTGTGCCGCGGTATGGCCGGGATGCGTCTCGGCGGCGAAATGCGCCAGCCGAAGCGTCACCTCCTGCGCCATGGCGCCTCCCGCGACAAGCGCCGCCGTGGTGG
The DNA here is from genome assembly GCA_040220035.1 of Roseovarius sp. Classification (GTDB taxonomy): domain Bacteria; phylum Pseudomonadota; class Alphaproteobacteria; order Rhodobacterales; family Rhodobacteraceae; genus Roseovarius. Next base: position 850 of record JAVJTX010000046.1, read on the forward strand.
CAGATACGAGCAAGGTCTTGTACATCATTTGTTTTCCTCCCATTGATGTGGCGTTGTCCGGCGCCCTTTCCCGGGCGCCATGACGGTCGTTCAGACGGGTTCGGGCAGTTTCGCCTCGACGCCGGTCAGTTCCTCATAGGCCTTGATCACCGCGGTGCAGCCTTCGTCGCCGTGCCCCATGATCGAGGCCAGCGCATAGGTCTGATGCACCGATTGCGCCATGAAGCCGGGCAGGCCGGCCTGTTCCAGCCACTCGGCGTAATAGCGCACGTCCTTTTGTGCGTTCGAAAGCGACATGTGCGGCGTGAAATCCCGCAGCAAGGTCATCTCGCCATAGAGATCCATCATCCCCGACTTGCCACCGGCGGCCGAGATGATCCCGATCACCTTGGTCATGTCCAGCCCCTCCTTTGCGGCGAGCGCGAAGCCCTCGCAGAACGAGGCCACATTGGCGAAGGCGATGTAATTGTGGATCAGCTTCAGCCGGATGGCGTGGCCGGCGGGGCCGACGTGAAAGATGTTCTCGGCATAGGTCTCGAAGACCGGGCGGAGGCGCTCCATCAGCTCTTCTTCGCCGCCGAAGAGGATGTTGACCTCGCCCCGGTCGGCATGGGCCGGGGTGCGCGTCATCGGCGCCTCGCAATACTGCACGCCGACCGCCTCGCAGGCGGCACGCATCACGTCGACATGTGCGGCTGAGACGGTGGTGTGATCGACGAGGTTGTCACCGGGCGACATCGCGGCCAGGGCGCCGTCGGGGCCGAGCGTCAGGGCCTGAACCGCCTCGGCGGTGGTGATGCAGACCATCAGCACCTGACAGTCCCGGGCCATCTGCACCGCGCTTGTGCCTGCGGTCGCGCCCTGACTGACCGCCAGATCCACCCGCCCGGCGTCGAGATCCGTCACCGTCAGGTCCACACCCTTCGCGGCCATGTTCTTGGCCAGCCCGCGGCCCATACCGCCCAGCCCGATCAATCCGATTCTCATTCTGTCCTCCAAGTTTCTTCGCTACAAAGCACTAAAACAGGTTGTCTGACAACCTGTTTTCTGATTAAAAAATTGTAGCCGTCCGAAGGGCGCGGTAGGATGCCGCCGCCGAAGCCGGACAATGGAGGTTCACAACATGCCTGATTCCCAAGGGCTTTTTGATCGCATCGACCGGCCGCGCCGGTTGCCCGACGAGGTCGCCGTTTCGATCACCGCCGCCATCGAGGGCGGCCAGCTTGCGCCCGGCGACCGGCTCCCGACCGAGGCCGAGCTGGCGAAACGCTTCGGCGTGGCCCGCACCGTGGTACGCGAGGCGATTTCGCTGCTGCGCTATGACGGGCTCGTGGATTCGCGTCGCGGGGTCGGGGCCTTCGTGACCGACGCCTCGCAGCGCTCGGCCTTCCGGATCAGCCCGGCCTGCTTCGAGAAGCGCAAGCAGATCGTCCAATTGCTGAAATTGCGAACCTGGTTGCAGGCCGGCGCCTCGGCACTGGCGGCCAGCACCCGGACCGAGTCGCAGATGGTGCAGATCGACGCGCTCTACCGGCAGATGGCCGAGGCCGACGCGCGCGGCCCGGTCGATGCGCTGGAAGAACGCGTCGATACCGAGCTTCTGCTCTATCGCCACATCACCGAGGCCTCCAACAATCCCTATTACGCGGAGGTCGTGGCGATGATCGAAACCAACATCCAGAACAACCTGCGCTCGGCCTTTCTCAAGAACGCGGCCGCCTCGGAATTCGGGCCCGCGATCATGGAAGAACACCGGGCCGTGCTCGATGCGCTGCACGCAAAGGATGTCGAGGCGGCCCGTACCGCCACCCGCACCCGGTTCGAACGGGCGGCCGACCGGCTGGCCGCGCGCGCCGATTTCGCCTGAGAGGATATGACACGATGAAAGATACACCGACATCTCCCCACGGCGGTGCCCTTCTGGTGCAATGCCTTGCGGCCCAGGGGGTCGAGCGGGTGTTCTGCATTCCCGGCGAGAGCTTTCTCGCAGCGCTGGACGGGCTGCACGACAACGATATCGACGTGGTTGTCGCCCGGCACGAAGGGGGCGCGGCGATGATGGCCGAGGCGACCGGCAAGCTGACCGGCAAGCCCGGCGTCGCCTTCGTCACACGTGGGCCCGGCGCCACCAATGCCAGCGCGGGGGTGCATGTCGCCTTTCAGGACAGCACGCCGATGGTGCTTTTCGTGGGGCAGGTGGCCAGTGACCAGCGCGACCGCGAAGCCTTTCAGGAGGTCGATTACCGCGCCATGTTCGGCCCGCTGGCCAAGTGGGTGGCCGAGATCGACCGCGCCGACCGCATTCCGGAATATGTCAGCCACGCGTTCCACGTCGCACAGACCGGGCGCCCGGGCCCGGTGGTGCTGGCGCTGCCCGAGGACATGCTGTCAGGGATCGCAGAAGGCGTGCCCGTTCCCGCGGCCACATTGCCCTCCGGCGCGGTGGCAGAGGCGGATATCGCCGCGGTGATCGACCGTCTGGCCAGCGCCGAACGCCCGATGGTGATCGTCGGCGGCGGCACGTGGTCCGCCGGGGCGGCCACGGCGCTCGGAGAGTTCGCACAGACCATGGGGCTTCCCGTGGGCGCGTCCTTTCGCTGTCAGGACTTTCTCGACAACCGCCATCCGAACTATGTCGGCGACGTTGGCATCGGGGTCAATCCCGCCCTTGCCCAAAGGGTTCGCGATGCCGATGTCGTCTTGGCCCTCGGGGCCCGTCTGGGCGAGATGACCACTTCGGGCTATACACTCCTGACGCCGCCGGTCGCCGCGCAGGCGCTGATCCACATCCATGCCGACACCTCGGAAATCGGGCGTGTCTACCGTCCCGAGATCGCCGTGGTCGGTCAGCCGGGGCCCGTGGTCAGACAACTGGCCGACGCGGCAAGGGCGCGCGACGGCGGCACGTGGCTTTCGCAGGCCCGCGCCGACTACGAGACATGGCAGCAGCCACAGGAAACCCCCGGCGCGCTCACGATGGAGCAGGTCATCGCCCATCTCAACGAGGTCCTGCCCGACGACGCCATCCTCACCAACGGCGCCGGAAACTACTCGGCGTGGCTGCACCGTTATTACCGTTACCGCAACTGGCGTACCCAGCTGGCGCCGACTTCGGGGTCGATGGGCTACGGCCTGCCTGCCGCGATTGCCGCGAAACTGCAATGCCCGGACCGCGAGGTGATCTGTCTTGCCGGGGATGGATGCTTTCAGATGGTCATGCAGGAGTTTGGCGTGGCCTGTGAGCGGGGGGCAAACGTGATCGCCATCGTTTCGGACAATGGCATGTACGGCACGATCCGCATGCACCAGCAACGCAACTATCCGGGCCGACCCTCGGGCACCCAGTTGCGCAATCCAGACTTTGCAGATCTTGCCCGGTCCTATGGCGGGTTCGGCGCCACGGTCACGACGACGGACGCGTTCGGACCCGCGTTGACCTCCGCGCGAAACAGCGGGCTGCCGGCGATCCTGCATCTGAAACTCGATCCCGCGGCCCTGTCGCCGAAGCTTCGGCTCGAAGGAACCTGACCGTAAACTCACGCCGAAGCGCAAACCTGACACGGGATCCTGTTCACGCAGTTCCTGATCTCCAGAAGGCGGCTCTCGAAGACCTAAACCGGGGTCCGGGAGCCGCGGCATTTCCTCGGGCTGGTGCAGATTCCCGGCGAATGGTCCTTGGCCGTTTCGGGGTGAGGAGTGTCGGATCAGTGCACAGGGTACGCAATCTGCCACTCCGATTGAACGGAGTCCCAATGAAATCAGGGGCTTGCTGGTTTATTGGCTCCGGCGGTAGGGGTTGAAGCAATCCAATTAAATCAATGACTTAGTGTGCGATCATACTACGATTATTCCGTAGGGTGTCATGGGCTCGTTGCGAATTCAAGTCTCATTCTGAGTCCCCGGTGCGATATCGGTCTTGGCGCGCAGGAGCGAGCCCGCAGAACCCGCGATGACATCGCTCGGATACTGGCAAAGGATGGGAGCCGCCGGTCCTCTTTAGCTCACTTAAACATATCTCGGGCAGGTGTTCCGCTGTCATCAGAGAACTGCCAGACACTTGGTTTGAAGATGAAAATGCGCACGTCAGTTCAGTAGGCGGCCTGGCGACACAAATGCTACGGCCACGCGATCGGACACATGACTGCGCTTACCCATTTCCTTCGATGTCTCCAGCGCGTCGCACATCGTGGCGCGTATCTGGTCGCGACGAAGCAGGTCTTGTTCGAGGTGGCGCATGATCTCGGCAATCGAGATGTAGCTTTGGGATTCCGCACTGGCGAAGCGTTCGCGAACTTGCTGCTTGGCAACGACCCAGTAGGGGTCGAGGAAACGCGCCCAAGTCTCGGCAAGGTATTCGAGCCCCTGAAGCGAAACCTCACCGAAAATCTCCTCGTCGGCGGCAGCGCTCACGCGAAGACCGTCGGCCGGATTGCCTGCCTCGGTCTCGCCCAGAAAAACAGACAGGGATTGCAGCAGGGACACCGTACGCTCGGGCCGCAGATCCCAGTCCTTGAGCCCACCGATGCGGGCGCTGAGCGCTCCCAACGCCTGCGTAACGCGGGCCATGTTCGGCGTTGTCGTCTCCAGCCCTTGGTCAATCGTCTCCCTGTAGGCGCGCCGGAGCGCTCGGGCACAAAGGATCTGGTTGCGCTCAATCTCTCCCACGGCGTCGATCATCAAAAGCCGCGGCGGTGCGAAGCCGCCCCGCCTCGACCCTGTCCCGTCCTCGCCCCTCAGGTGAAGCAGCGTGAAGGCCTCGATGCCGTCGAGCACAGCGAGCTCCGCCCCCCAGAGCCCCGAAATCTGCAACTCTGCGATTTCGTCATATCGGACCGGGTCCACCCATCCCCTGATCTCCGAAAGCAGGTCATGGTAGTTGTTCTCGCGCAGACGGCGTGGCTCACGCAGGTAAGCCGCGACGCCTTCGAGGATGACCTGCGTGTCACCCTCGACCTCCGTCGCCGTCTCGAGACGTTCATGCCCCGAAAGCGCCCGATAGTTCGCAAGGCGCTGCGCGACCTTCTCGTCGGAGGCGATGCGCCCCACGGGTATGTCGATCAGGTAATACTGAATCAGCCCATGACCGGAATCTATCCTGTCAATCCGGCCGAGCCCCTGGATCAACTCCTTGAGGTTCGAGGTGACCCCGAGGAGCACCAACGCATCCGCGCTCTGGAGATTGATCCCCTCCGCCATCTGGTAAGTCAGGAAGATCGAGGCATCCCCGTTCGGGGCCTTCTTCCCTCCGGCGCTGAAATGCGCCTCGATCTTGTCGCCGTCCTTGATCTGTCGGAAGTGTCGCGCCCCGTCGCCGCAGATGGCGCCCACCGCGCGGCGCGCCTCTTCCTTCGACGGACCCGTCGATGCCTGATCCGAAGATGCCACGAAATTCGCATGCTCATGCCCCCCGGCTGCGGAGCGTCGTGCGAGTTCCTCGGCGAAGATCTGAAGCGTGTCGACCCGCTCGGCCAAGAAAACGATCCGGTGGTGCGCCTTCTGGATCTTCAGCGCTTCATCGTAGCGCCGTTCGTCGATCTTTTGCACTTCTGGGCGACCGATCAGGGCTTGCAACAGGTCGCATTTCGGCGTCGGCGCCTCTTCCAGCGGATCGCCGGCGGCGGCGAAGAGATCGCCTTGGCGCACGTTGTCCAGCCCTGCCTTTCGCCGCTCCTCGCGCTCGAACTTTCGCAGCTGCCGGCCGATGGCGCCGCACTCCATCTCCCAGACCGCCTGGGCCGAGTTGGCACGCAGCACGTTCATCAGGTTTCGAGCGTAGAGCGAATTCTGGTTGTGCCGCCGTTCCGCCTTCATACCGAAGCGGCTGGTTGTGACCGAGGTCACGCGTCGGCCCGGCGCCAGTTCGGCGGTCACGCGCACGATCTCGTCCATCGTCTCGGCCTGCCGCTTCGACAGAGACAAGGCTTTCGGCCGCGGGTGCAGCACGAAGGGCGGGTAACTTGCGCGGTTCCCTACTGGCGCACGGTCGGCATTCTCGCCGAGGCAGGCTCTCTGCCGGTGCGCCAGGAACGGCGAGAGCATGTCAGAAAGAGCTTCGCGGGCATCGACCGAGAGAGCGTCGGCGCTTGACTGCCCTTCCATCATTTGCGCCAAGTCCGTTTCACTCTCGAACAGGTCCTTCATCTCTTCGAGATAGGACGGTGACATGAAAATTGACGCGCGCTTCTCCTGCATGTGCGCCAGCCAGTCTACGTCCTTGTTGCCCAGAAGGGTGGCAGACAGACACACGTTCCAGGATGGCGGAGCGAACTCGATTGCCTCGGCGCGCTTCGAGCTCTCCTCGAAGCCTGGCGTCATGGTATGGCTTTCATCGATGATGATGACGCCGCATTGGTCGATCCTATGGGCGGGCTCGACCTCTTCCTCAGCACCGGTCCTCTTGCGCGAGGCGACCTTTGTATTGGCCAGCGCCGAGAGTGTTCGCGGCGAGTTCCGGGTCCAGTTCTCGATCACCTTGGGAGGGGCGATGACCTTGGCGCCACCGCGTGGCAGCGTGCCGGTATGGTCCGCCCCGACAACCGCTTCAAAGGTCCGCGCAAGTGACCAGCCAAGATGCTTGCCGATGTCGGTCTTGCCTGATCCCGTGGGGCTCTCCACGAAAGCGAAGCCATGCTCGTAGACTATCTGCGAGGTCTCGTAGACGAGATCCACCTGGTGGGCGTAGGGCATGCGTCCGACCACATCCGCCTGCTGCCTCATGTGCCATGGACGAAAGCTCGTTTGCTCATGAAGGAGGCGCGCCATGGCGTCCTGCGGGCAGACCGGGCGCAGCAGAGCCTCGAGGATCTCGAGCGCCTCTGCATTCCAATCGACGCTCGCGGACCAGATCAGCTCCGCAGCGGTTTTTCTGTCTTTCGCGGCCTCCTGCGCCGAGCCATCGGTGCCCTCCTCACCGAAGTCGTCGGCAAATTCAATGTTATGGAAGAGACCGGCACGCGAAAAGTTCGCGCTGCCCGCTATGGCGCCAAGTTCGCTCGTGATGATCTTCGCGTGCAGGCGTCGGCCGCCCCTGACGCCCATCACCTCCTGCGCGAGAACCGGGTCGAAGACTCTGAGGTCGATGACGCCGGCGCGGATCGCGTCGGCGGCGAGGATGGCCTGCAAATCAGCTGCATCCTCAACCGCCAACCCGCGCTGCGACAGGAAGTAGGCCTTCACGGCCTCTCCGACGGTCCGCCCGCGACCGGTGAAGCCCGGCGCATTTCCCGTGTCGATCCCAAATGCGATCCGGATACGTGCTCCTTCCCGCGCGGAAATGTCAGGGATCTCTCGCAAGATGATCGAGAGAGACGAAAAGAAATCCTGGTATCCGGTGACGATCAGGCAGGTACCCGTCGCCATATGCGGCCGCACGATCTCAATGACCTGACGTCCCGCGTTGGTCGCGGAATTGTAGAGTTCCACAGGTTCACCGGACGCCTCAAGGGAAACCTGAGGGCCCGGACCCACGACGCGCCTCGCGCGGGGCTTCAACCAAGCAGGGACCCACACCATGAGCTCGTCCTTGAAATCGGCGAAACGAAAGCCATTAGAAACAGAACTTTAACCAAAAAATTCGACTCAGTGAAAGCAAATCTCTCCAGCCGTGCCGATCAAAAACCGGCGCAGGATGTTGAGATGTATGACTATCCCTTCCCCAAACCAAAAATGCGTATTCGGATGGCTTCGACGAGGCGCTGCGCGGCGCGGGGATCCGCCATGTCTGTTTGACAACTGGCGCATGCCGGCATGACGTAGGCAGCATCACCTTCTACATCATGGAGCAAGGGACAGACCCGAACTCATCTGTCGAACAATCCGACCCGGAATGAACCGGGCCCACGTGGCCGCGCTCTTGCCCCACAAAGTTCGTTAGTTCATACCCTTATTGGTCATGGGCATCATCAACGCGAGAGTTATTCACCAATGGTAGATTTCAAGGGTCGCCTTCGCGGCAAGACCACTATGCGGCCTGTGGATCCAATCGATCTCTACAAGACACTGGACCGGACGCACTATAAGGACCCTTTGCGCCCCTCCCAAGAGGCCGTCCTTCAACAATGGAACGATCGAAAAGCAAAGTCGCGCGACGTAATTGTTAAGCTACATACCGGCCAGGGAAAACCGTTGGTGGGCCTGCTGATGCTATAGTCAAGGCTCAATGATGGGAAGGGTCCGGTGATGTACCTCTGCCCCGACAATTACCTAATTGCCCAGACCTGCGAGCAGGCCCGGCAGTTTGGCATCCGCACCTGCACAGCTAAGGACGAGTTGCCGGAAGAATTTCTTAACTCGGACAGCATTCTTGTTACTTCAATCCAAAAGCTTTTTAATGGGAAGACGAAATTCGGATTGAAAGGCGCATCAATTGATGCCGACACAGTCCTTATGGATGATGCGCATGCCTGCGCGGACCGCATTCGCGAAGCCTGTCGTATCAGAATTCCAAGCAGCGAGCCGGGCTATTCTGCATTGAAATCATTATTTTCCATTGACCTTGAGCAACAAGGCGCTGGTACATTTGCAGACATCGAAAACGGAAAACGCGAAGCGCTCTTGCCAGTTCCCTACTGGGCCTGGGTCCAACAAGAAGCCGAGATCGCAAAGATTCTCTCCGACCAAAGCGACCGGAAATCCGTTAGATTTGCATGGCCGCTTTTGAGAGACATACTCCCCAACTGCCAATGCGTTTTCTCTGGAAATTCAGTCGAGATCGAAGCCTATTTGGCTCCCTTAAATGTGTTTGGGTCCTATTCGAACGCCGCGCATCGTATTTTTATGTCCGCGACCGTGACTGATGACGCGTTTCTGGTGAAAGGGCTTCGCCTCCCACCAAAAGCGATTACCAATCCGCTAACCTACGAGGAGGAGACATGGTCCGGCGAAAAAATGGTTGTGATTCCGTCGCTCATTCACGAGGACCTACACCGTGATCGGATAATAAAGAGTATTGGCAAGCCAAAGCCCAAACAGAAATGGGGTTCCGTGGCGCTGGTTCCCAGCTCGGCCATGAGCCAAGCTTGGGGTGACAACGGGGCCGAGGTTGCCGACAGGAACACCATTGATGCCGCTGTTGAAAGGCTTCGCGACGGTGATTTCGAAAGGGCTGTCGCTTTGGTCAATCGCTATGATGGAATCGATCTACCCGACGAGACCTGCCGGGTCTTGGTCTGAATAGCCCCTAGTTTCCTAGACACCTTCTTGGTTCACTTTGCGCTGTCTGTTTTCGAAGTCGACAGGAGACAGCATCCCGTTCTTGGCATGTTTGCGTTTCGGGTTATAGAACATTTCGATGTAGTCGAAGACGTCCT
>JAVJTX010000047.1:0-61313 GCA_040220035.1 Roseovarius sp.
GTTGTCCACCACCGTCACGTCGTTCTTCTCGCCGCTCAGATGGCGGGCGATCTGCCAGCCCACCTGGCCGGCCCCGCAGATGATGACCTTCATGGACGCACCTTGAGCTGTCGTCGGGGTTTTTGAATGACAGAAGGGGGGGTGGCGGTCAATTGCCTTTGGTCCCCTGCCCCGCGCACCCGCCGTTGTGCGGATTTCCGGTTGATCCGTGCCGGTCGGCTGCGGTCTAGTGATGCCAGAGGGAACGGTCGGGGAAGGACATTGCCAATGACACGCCTGCTTATCGCCGCCGCCGGTGCGGCCCTGTGCCTGACGGCCCTGCCCCCGGCGGCGCAGGAGGACGAGAGCGCGCCGCTGGGCCTGCCCAACAAGGCCGGGGCCTCGATCTTGATGACCGAGCTGAACGCCATTCAGGCCGCCAACATCATCCGCCGGGGCCGCGTGATCCCGCTTGGCCGGGAATACCGGCCCGAGATGCCGCTGGGGCCGGGGCAGGATTTCGACGTGACGAAGACCCGCAGCCGGGGCACCGCCGCGACCCGGATCGAGACCACGCTGAGCGCCCCGCTGACCGCCGGCACCTATCTGGAGGGGCTGGGCCATACCGGCACCGGCGGCGAAGACCCGCGCTTTTTCAATGGCTTCACCCCCAAGGACGTGGCCCCCGACGACGGCCCCGGCGAGGCCGGAGTCGAGCATCTCAAGCCGATCTTCACCCGTGGCATCCTGATCGACATGGTCACCGTGAATGGCGGGCCGATGGAGGCGGGACAGGAGATCACCGTGGCCGATATCGAGAAAGCGCTGGACTGGTTCGGCGTGGACGAGCCCGGCAATGGCGATGCGGTGGTGTTCCATACCGGCTGGGGGCGGCACTGGATCGCGGATAACGACACCTACCAGTCGGGCGCGCCGGGCATCGGGCTGGAGGTGGCCGAATGGCTGATCGAGCGGGAGGTGGCGCTGGTGGCCACGGATGCGTGGAGCGTGGGGGTACAGCCTGTAAAAGAAGGGCCGGAGCGGGAGTTTCCGGTGTCGCTGGCGCTGACGCAGAAACACGGGATATTGCTGCATGACAACGTGGAGAGCGAGCGGCTGATCGACGCCGAGATCTCGGAATTCGCCTATATCTTCGCGCCGGTGCCGATCAGGGGGGCGACCGGGTCGCCGGGGGCGCCGCTGGCGGTGTATTGACGCGCGCTAACCGTCGAATGGCGGCGAATCATGGTTAATGGCCTGATTTCGCTGAATTTCCGATGTCGGTATAACGTCGGTATTTTGTCGGTATCGCGTCGGTGCGCGGGGCGGCACGACCCATGGTTCATGTGGCGCGCGGTGCCGGGTCACGCCAGATGTTGTGACGGGCGCAACGCCGATTGCGGGTGAGCGGCAAGGGCCGGAAAGCGCACGGGGTTCGGGCGTGATGCGGGCGCGGTGCCAGATACCTGATGTCGGCCGGGATCTGCAGGTTCGTAATTCGTCGCACTTTGTGCGGAAACCTGAGATACATCGATACATGCTCGTATTCGGCGGGCGAAGCTGGATCGAGACGGGAAAGCGGCAAGTCGTCTCTTTGACATTATTGGGGTTCTTGATTTTTTGCCTGTTGCCGGCTGCCTTGCCGACACCGGCGGTTCTTTATCTCAGCTCAGTCATCTGGGGCGTCAGCAACGGACTGAGCCGGATCACATGGCAGACCGCAGCCATGAATGAGGTGGGAAACCAGAGGATCGGCAACTTCTTTGCGACGGTGTCCGCCGGCGTTGGCCTCATGCGGATCGGGCTGTTGTTCGGCTACTGGGCGGTCTCGGCGCTTTGGGGCTATGAAACTTCGTTCGGCTACCTCGCATTGATTTGCACGATCGGGCTTGTCGTGTTTGCAATAGCGCGCTTCAGGCCACAATTCCGCCGTCAGTGAACGTCCCTCCGGTCCGCTGTTTTGCCCCGTTCCGTCCCGTCGAGTTTTCCCTAGTCTCCCCGGTTTCGCCACAAATCCACACCCGCCCGGCGCCAATCGCCCGGTTACGGCTTTGCCCGCAAGACCGAAACCACCGGGGAAACCGACACCATGGGCGCGCAGAACACACCGATCCCCGACCTGATAGAGATATCCGGCATCACCCCACACACCACCTTCACCACGAATGGCAGCGGTGGCGGCACGATCTATGGCGTGGTGGACAATGCCACCTATACCGATGACGAAAGCGGCAACAGCCCGACCCATATCGAGGAGCTGAACGAGCCCCATGATTCCGACAACGGCGTGCTGACCATCGACGGGGTCGACTACAGCATCGAGCTTGTCACGCCAGATGACAATTCGAGCGGCGACGTCACCTATGGTCTGTCGGATGGCAGCACCGGCACCATCGCCGGCAATGGCGATGACAGCAATATCACCTTCATCATGGCCACCCCCACCGGCGGCGGGGCGACGCGCTATTTCGCGGTAATGGATGACAGTGTTGGCGATGTGGAGGGCATCAACACGCTTTCGACCGGCGCGCTCGATTACGATCCGGCGGGCGACGACGTGATGATCGATGTCGAGCAGAACAACGCGCAGGCCGTGGTATGCTTTTGCGACGGCACGCTGATCGACACGCCGGACGGGCCGCGCCCGGTAGAGACGCTGCGCCCCAACGACCTTGTCACCACCATGGACCGGGGCTGCCAGCCCATCCTGTGGACCAGCACCCGTGATCTCGGCCCCGAGGCGCTGACCGCCGATCCGCGGCAACGCCCCGTGCGCATCGGCAAGGGGGCCCTTGGCCCCGGACGGCCCGCGCGCGACCTATACGTGTCGCCCCAGCACCGGGTCTGGCTCCGCTCGAAGATCGCCGCGCGGATGTTCGGCACCGCAGAGGTGCTGGTGCCCGCCATCAAGCTGACCGGCCTGCCCGGCGTGGCGCAGATCACGCCCGAGGGCGCGGTACGGTATCACCATTTCCTGTGCCAGCGCCACGAGATCGTGTTTGCCGAGGGGCTGCCTTGCGAAACGCTGCTGCGGGCCGAGCGCGCGGCGCTGGCCCTGTCGGCCCGCGGGCGCACGGCATGGGCGCTGCTGCGCGGCGCCGGGCGCGGCCCGGCCCGGCCGATCCGGGCGAAGGGGGCCAGCATTGAAAGGCTGGTGCAGCGGCACCTGAAGAACCGCAAGCCGCTGATCCTTGTTTGAAGGCGCGGGTCGCGCGCCCTACCCCGCCTCTTCCGCTTCGGACTGTTTCACGCCCTTGTTGCCGGTCACGACGCCAAGGCTTTTCAGCTTGCGGTGCAGCGCGCTGCGTTCCATGCCGACGAATTCGGCGGTGCGGCTGATATTGCCGCCGAAGCGGTTGATCTGGGTAAGCAGGTATTCGCGTTCGAACGCCTCGCGCGCCTCGCGCAGCGGCATGGTGGCCACCGTGCCCGACAGCACGACGCGCCCCTCATCGACCGGGCCTTGGGTTTCGCCGGGCAGTTCCTTGGCGCCGATCTCGCCGCCGCTGTCCCCGAGGATCAGCACCCGCTCGATCACGTTGCGCAGCTGGCGCACGTTGCCCGGCCAGCTCATCGTCTGCAAAAGCGCGCTGGCCTCGCCGCTGATCCGGCGCAGCGGCAGGCCCTGTTCGCGGTTGAGCACCTCGATGAAATGGTTGGCAAGCTCCGGCACGTCCTCGCGCCGTTCCTCGAGGCTGGGCACGGCGATCGGCACCACGTTGAGCCGGTGATAAAGCTCGCGGCGGAAACGGTCGGCGGCGATCTGGGCCTCTAGGTTGCGGCTGGTGGACGAGATCACGCGCAGGTCGACCTGCACCTTGTCCGAGCCGCCCACCCGCAGAAAGGTCTGATCGACCAGCACGCGCAGGATCTTCGACTGGGTGCCGAGCGGCATGTCGGCCACCTCGTCGAAATAGATCACGCCGCCATTGGCCTCTTCCAAAAGGCCCGGCTCGACCCCGCGCTCGTCGCTTTCGCGGCCAAAGAGCACCTCTTCCATCCGCTCGGGCTCGATCGAGGCGCAGCTGACCGAGACGAACGGCCCCTCGGCCCGGCCCGACTGGGCGTGAATATAGCGCGCGGCCAGCTCCTTGCCGCTGCCCGCCGGGCCGGTCAGCATCACCCGCCCGTTCGACTTGGTCACCTTTTCGAGCTGACCCACCAGCGTCTTGAAGGCGGGGCTCTGGCCCAGCATCTCCGAGGGCTCGGCGCCCCGGCGCTTGAGCGCGATATTCTCGCGGCGCAGGCGGCTGGTTTCCATGCCGCGGCGGATGACGACGAGAAGCTGGTCGATGTTGAAGGGCTTCTCGATGAAGTCGTAGGCGCCCTGTTTGATCGCGGCGACGGCGATCTCGATATTGCCGTGGCCCGAAATGATGACGACGGGCACATCCGGATAGTCGCGCTTGACGGTCTTTAGGATGTCGATCCCGTCCATGTTGCTGTCTTTGAGCCAGATATCGAGGATCAGCAGCGCCGGCGGCTCCTGCCCGATCGAGGCCATCGCCTCGTCGGAATTGCCGGCAAGACGGGTGGTAAAGCCCTCGTCCTCGAGGATGTCGGAGATCAGTTCCCGGATGTCTCTTTCGTCGTCAACGATCAGAATATCGCTCATTTGAACCTCATACCGCTTGTCTGTTCTGTTCCGTGGCCCGTTCCGTGGCCTGTGCCGTGGCGAGGACCGGCAGCCGGATGACCGCCATCGCCCCGGGCCGGGCGCCCTCCTCGAAGGCCGGGGCGTCCTCCAGCGACAGGGTGCCGCCATGTTCCTCGATGATCTTCTTGACGATGGGCAGCCCGAGGCCGGTGCCCTTCTCGCGCGTGGTGACGTAGGGCTCGAACAGGCGCGAGCGGTCCTCGGGCAGGCCGATCCCATTGTCGGCGATGCGGATCACGGCCTCCTCCTCGGTCAGCTCCCCAGTCACGCGGATGGTCGGGCGGTGCCCCTCCGGCGCGGATTTTTCCTGAAGGCTTTCAATGGCTTCGCCGGCGTTCTTGATCAGGTTGGTCAGCGCCTGACTGATCATGGTGGCGTCGAGATCGGCCCAGATCTCGCCCTTGGGCATGTCGGTCTCGAAGCGCACGTCGGGCTGGCCCGCCTCCTGCAGCAGCACCGCCTCGCGCAGCAGGCTCATCAGGTCTTCCTGCCGGGTCTGGGGCTCGGGCATGCGGGCGAATTTCGAGAACTCGTCGACGATGCGGCGCAAATCGTCGGTCTGGCGGATCACCACGCCGGTCAACTGTTCGAGGCTGTCCTTCTCATCGTCCGACAGCACCTTGCCAAACTTGCGGTTGATGCGTTCCGCCGACAGCTTGATGGGCGTCAGCGGGTTCTTGATCTCATGCGCGATGCGGCGGGCCACGTCGCCCCATGCCGCCATCCGCTGGGCGGCGACAAGGTCGGTCACGTCGTCGAAGGCCACAACATAGCCCTCGCGCTTGCCCTGTTCGGTGCGCCGCGTCGACATGCGCACCAGCAGGTTTTCCATCCGCCCGCCCCGGCTGACCTTGATCTCCTCCTGCACGAAGCCCGAGGCGCTGGCCTTGAGCCGATCGAAAAGCGCGCCGAACTCGGGCACGGCATAGCTCAGCTCCAGCGATTGCTGGTCGTCATGCCAGTCGAGCAGCCGCTCGGCGGCACGGTTGACGAAGGCGACGCGCCCCTTGGCATCGAGCCCCACCACGCCCGAGGAGACCGAGCCCAGCACCGAATCGAACAGCCGGCGGCGGCGCTCGATCTGCTGGGTGTTGGCCAGCAGCCGCTCGCGCTGGCCCTTCAACTGGCGGGTCATCTGGTTGAAATAGGTCGACAACATCGCAATCTCGTCGCCGCCGCCCTCCTCGCGCACGCGGATGTCGAGATCGCCCTCACCCACCCGTTGCGCCGCGCTGGTCAGCCGGCCCACGGGCCGCGACAGCCGTTCTGCAAACCACATGCCCAGCCAGATCGCGGCAAGGATCAGGATCACGGCGAACCCCACATAGAGCAGGCCGAACTCGAACAGCACCCTGCCCCGCTCGCTTTCGCGCTGTTCATAGAAGCGGGCGGTTTCCTTGGTATCGTCGAGCAGGTTGAGGATGGCGCCGTCGACATTGCGGCTGACATAGAGGTAGCGGTCGGGGATTTCCGCGAGCGGCATGAGCGCGCGAAACTCGTTGTTGTCCCAGTCCTGAATCACCAGCGCGCCGGTCTCGTCCGCCTCTGCGATCTGCTCGCGGCTGGGTTGCTCATAGTCGAAGAGGTAGGAGCGTTCACCGCGCGCCCGGATCTCGCCCGTGCCGTCGATCACGAAGGCCTCGCGCAGCCCGCGCTGGATTTCCCGCTGGCCGCGCGACAGCACCTGCCGGATCTGGCCGTCGTCGATAAAGACCGCCGCGCGCTTGGTGGCGTTGATGACCGAGGCCAGCGCCCGCGCGTCGGTGACAAGGTCGCGGCGGTGCTCGTCCTCATAGGCCTGCGCGGCGGCGACCGAGTTGTCGACCACCCGGCCCACCCTGTCCGAGAACCACGCCTCGAGCCCCATATTGACCGACAGCGTGGCAAAGACCGCCACGGTGATCGTCGGCGCCAGCGCCATGACCGCGAAGACCCCGGTCAGCCGCAAATGCAGGCGCGAGCCGGCCGAGCGGCGGCGCCGCGCCGCGATCATCTGCATGAGCTGCTGCATCACCAGCGCCGCGATCATGATCACGTAGACCAGATCGCACAGCAGCACGATGCGCAGGATGTTCGACGAGGCGCCCTGATCGAGCGGCCCCATCACAAGGTAGGTCACCAGCGCCAGCACCGGCCCCAGCACCACGAGGCCGAAGGTCGCCGCTGTCTGAACGCGGCGCAGTCGCCGAAGGCGACTGACCGTTTCCCACGAGAATCTGCGTGTCCGGGTCGCCACGGACCTCCCCCATCAGGTTGTTGCCTTGCTGCGGCAACCCCCCATATCTGGGATGGTTCCGGGCACCGTCAGCACAGTGGCCCCAATTAGCCACACCAGATGTTGCAGTTTTACATCAACTTGCGGCGGCGTGTCACGCGAATATCAAGGTCGGTGATCTTCTTGCGCAAAGTATTGCGGTTGATGCCAAGCAGATCGGCACATCTGGCCTGATTGCCGCTGGTGGCATCCAGCGCAATTTCGATCAGCGGAAACTCCATTTCCTTCAGAATACGGGCATATAGGCCCGGCGGCGGAAGCTGGGTGCCGTGCAGGTCGAAATAGCGGCGCAGGTGGCGGGCGACGGATTCCGACAGGCTTTCGCCGCCGCCGGTGCCCACCACGGGCGCTGCCTCGGGCTGGTTGCCGATCACCGCCTCAACCTCCCCGCGGGTGATTTCGACGCCCCGCGCGGTCAGCCCGATTCGCTGCACCATGTTCTCAAGCTGGCGCACGTTGCCCGGCCAGCTATAGGCGCGCATCAGCTCCATCGCGTCGTCCGACAGGTGGCGGGCGGGCTGGCCCTCGCGCTCGGCGCGGGCCATGAAATGCTCGATCAGCAGGGGGATGTCATCGACCCGCGAGCGCAGCGCCGGCACCTCGACCACGGCCCCCGACAGGCGGTAATAGAGATCCTCGCGCAGCTCGCCCGCCTCCAGCCGGTCGGCCAGACGGCCCAGCGACGTGGCCATGAAGCGCGGCACGTGATCGCCGGGGGCATCCATCATCCGCACCACGCGGGCCTGTGCCGCGTTGTCCAGATCACCCACCTCGTCCAGCACCACCGTGCCGCCCCGCGCCCGCGCCATCACCTTCGACGGGCCTTCGAGATCGGCCAGATCAGCGGGCGTCACCGTCACGAAAGGCAGCGTGCGCCGGTCGGAGAAGTCATGGATCGCCCGCGCGATGAGCGATTTTCCGGTGCCCGATTCGCCGGTGATCAGCACCGGCAGATCGGTGTTCATCAGCCGGGCCACCACCCGGTAAAGCCCCTGCATCGCCGCCGTGCGGCCGATCAGCGGCAGCTCGTCGGGCTTGTCCTCGACCTCGGCCTGCTGGGCGGCACGGCTGCGGGAATCGAGCGCGCGGGCGGTGCGTTTCATCAGGTCCGGCAGGTCGAAGGGCTTGGGCAGATAGTCGTAGGCCTCGGCCTCCTCGGCCTGAATGGCCGTCATGATCGTGTTCTGCGCCGAGATCACGATGACCGGCAGGCCGGGCCGGTCCTGCGAGATCTTGGGCAGCATTTCCAGCCCGTTCCCGTCGGGCATCATCACGTCGGTGATCACCGCGTCGCCCTTGCCCTCGCCCACCCAGCGCATCAGCGTGGTCAGCGAGCTGGTGGCATGCACCTTGCAGCCCGCCCGCGTCAGCGCCTGCGTCAGAACCGTTCTGATCGTGCGGTCGTCATCGGCGACCAGTACAGTACCATCCATCAGTCTTCCTCCATTTCCTTGGGCGCCAGCGGCAGCGATATGCGGAACACCGTCCGCCCGGGGACGGACGAGACGGAAATCCATCCGTCATGGTCCGAAATGATCTTGGCCGCCAGCGCGAGCCCCAGCCCGGTTCCGTTCTCGCGGCCCGAGACGAAGGGTTCGAACACCTCCGCCGCGATCTCGGGCGGCAGGCCCGGGCCGTCATCTATGATTTCCACCTGCAGCGGCAGCGTCTTGCCCTTGCCCTCGCCGCGCCGCACGCGCAGAGATTGCTCGTAATAGGAATGCAGCCGGATCGTACCGCCCCCCTTGCCCGCAGCCTCGGAGGCGTTCTTGACGAGGTTCAGGATCACCTGCAAAAGCTGGTCCGGATCGCCAAGCGCGAGGGGCAGCGAGGGGTCGTAATCCTCGATCACGGTCATGTCGGCGGCAAAGCCCACGATGGCCGAGCGGCGCGCCCGGTCGAGCACGTCGTGGATGTTGACCGCCTGCAGCTTGGGGGCCGAGACATTGCCGAACTGCTCGACCTGTTCCAGCAGGCCGACGATGCGGCGGCTTTCGCTGACGATCAGGTCGGTGAGTTCGAGGTCGTCCTTGCTCAGGTTCATCGACAGAAGCTGTGCCGCGCCGGTGATGCCGGCCAGCGGGTTCTTGATTTCATGGGCCAGCATCTCGGCCATGCCGATGGCGGAGCGGGCGGCGGATTTGACCGATTGCCCCTGGCTCACCCGCCCGGCCAATTCGCGGGGCGAGATCAGTAGCACCATGTGCCCCGCCTCGCCCGAAAGCGGCGCGATCTGAAGGTTGCATTGCAGCGGCGCGCGGTCGCCGGTCCCCACGTCGACATCGTTGACAAATAGCGGCGAGCCGTCGCGGCGGGCGCGTTCCAGCGCCTCTTCCAGCGGCGCATCAACCGCCAGCTTGTCCCAGACCGGCTGGCCAGTGACAGCGCGGGCCGAACTCATCAGGAAGCCTTCGGCGGCCGGGTTGATCTTGGCGATGCGGTCATTCGGGTCGAGCACCAGCGCGGGCACCGGCAGCGAGGTCCAGATGGCGTCGTCGGCGCTCATGCCGCGATCCTTTCGCCATCGGCCAGCGCCTCGGGAATGAGGCGCAGCACATCGCCCGCCTCGCGGCTGGTCAGCACCCGCTTGCGCAGGTCGGCGCCGGTGCCGGCGCCGTCCATGTACCAGCCCAGATGCTTGCGCGCGACCCGGGTGCCAAGCTCCGTTCCATAGAAATTAAGCATGTCTTCGTAATGGGTTGCGACCATGTCTTCAAGTTCCGCGCCGTCCGGGATTTCCGGCGCCGGGCCGGTGCCCATCTCATGCGCCACCTGCGCCAGCAGCCACGGGCGCCCCTGCGCCCCGCGCCCGATCATCACCCCGTCGGCGCCCGACAGGCGCAGCGCCTCCCTTGCGTCGTCAGTGCCGAGAATGTCGCCATTGGCGATCACCGGCACGCGGACGGCCTCCTTGACGGCCCGGATCGCGGCCCAGTCGGCCCGGCCCTTGTAGAACTGACACCGGGTGCGGCCGTGGATGGTGATCATCTGCACGCCCGCCGCCTCGGCCCGGCGGGCCAGTTCGGGAGCGTTGAGCAGCCTGTCATCCCAGCCCAGCCGGGTTTTCAGCGTCACCGGTACGGAAACCGCGCCCACCACCGCCTCGATCAGGCTCAGCGCATGGTCGAGATCCTTCATCAACGCCGAACCGCTCGCGCCCGTGCCGCTGGCCGAGGTGACCTTCTTCGCCGGGCAGCCCATGTTGATGTCGATGATCCGCGCGCCGTTGCCCTCGACCTGCTTGGCGGCCTCGGCCATCCAATGCGCCTCGCGCCCGGCCAGTTGCACCGCCGTATCGGCCTGTTCCAGCCCCAGCTCGGCCTTTTCGCGCACGCCGGGCTTGGCCTGTACCATTTCCTGGCTCGCGACCATCTCGCTCACCACCAGCCCGGCGCCGAATCGCGCCACCAGCTTGCGGTATGGCAGGTCGGTGATCCCGGCCATGGGGGCGAGGAATACCTGGGGCGACAGCGCCTTGTCAGACAGACGGATGGTCACGTGCTTAATCCTTGTGCAGCACCCCCTGTTTACGGGCAGGCGGCGGGAAGGACAATATTTCAAGGGTCTGAAAGCCGGTCACCGGATCGCTTTGCCTATTTTTTAGGCATTTCTCTGGTGTAACCCAGCGTCAACTCCCCTTCCGGATGCACGGGTTTGGGCCGCCGTCCACCCTCTGTTGCCTCTGCCGCCGCCCGCAGGCTATCAGGGCGCATGACAACCGCCGCCATCATCGTCGCCGCCGGGCGCGGCACCCGCGCCGGGGGGGACCTGCCGAAACAATGGCGGGGCCTTGGACAAAGGCGCGTGATCGACTGGACGCTCGCGGGGTTCGACGCGGTGCCGGAGGTGTCCCGTCTGGTGATCGTGGTGCATCCCGAGGATATGGACCGGCTCGAGGAACGCGAAGGGCTGAGCGTCGTCGCCGGGGGAGCAACCAGATCAGCTTCGGTGCGCAACGGGCTGGAATATCTGGAATATTCCGATGTAACGCATGTTCTCATCCACGATGCCGCGCGCTGCTGCGTCCAACCGGCGCTGATTGCCCGCGTGCTGAACGCGCTGGAGCGCGGCGCCCTGGCCGCCGCCCCGGCGCTGGCCGTCACCGATGCGCTGTGGCAGGGCACGGGCGGCACCGTCACAGGCACGCAGGACCGCACCGGGCTTTACCGCGCGCAAACCCCGCAGGGCTTCGCCTTCGACGCCATTCTGGCCGCCCACCGCGCCCATCCGGGCGAGGCCGCCGATGATGTCGAGGTGGCGCGCGCCGCCGGGATCGCGGTAGAGATCGTCGAGGGCGACGAAAGCAACCTCAAGATCACCAATGCGGGCGATTTCGCCCGCGCAGAACGGATAGTACGAGACATGGACATACGGATCGGCACCGGCTTTGACGTGCACCGCTTTGGCGAGGGGGACCACGTGATGCTCTGCGGCGTGGCGGTGCCCCACGGGCGCGGGTTGCAGGGGCATTCGGACGCCGATGTGGGCATGCACGCGCTGACCGATGCGATCTATGGCGCGCTGGCCGAGGGCGATATCGGGCGGCACTTCCCGCCCTCCGACCCGCAATGGAAAGGGGCGGAAAGCCATGTCTTCCTGTCCCACGCCGTCACGCTTGCCGGGGAAAAAGGCTATAGGATCAACAACATGGACGTCACTCTTGTCTGCGAACGACCGAAGGTCACGCCACATGCACCCGCCATGCAGGCGGCATTGGCGGATATCACCGGGGTTGCGCCTGACCGGATCTCGGTCAAGGCCACCACCTCCGAACGGCTCGGCTTCACCGGCCGCGAGGAGGGCATCGCCGCGCAGGCGGCGGTGACATTGGTGCCGAAATGAGCCTCAGCCACCTGATCGCCACCGTCTGCTATGTCGGCCACCTGCGGCCCGCGTCCGGCACATGGGGCTCGCTCGTGGCGCTGCCGCTGGCATGGCTGATCCATATGGCCACCGGGCCGTGGCTGTTAATCGTCGCAATATTTGCATTTTATGTCATAGGCTTGTGGGCCACAGCTAACGAGACCAGCGGCAAGGCGGACCACGACCCCTCCGAGATCGTCGTCGATGAGCTGGTGGGCCAGTGGATTGCCTTCTTGCCCGTCTCGATCGGCGCGGCGCATGTGGGGGCGGAGCTGACCGCGCTCTGGCCCGGCTGGATCGCGGCCTTCCTTTTGTTCCGCCTCTTCGACATCTGGAAACCCGGCCCCATCGGCTGGGCCGACCGGAAGGGTGACGCCACAGGCGTGATGCTGGACGACGTCATCGCCGGGGTGTTCGCGGCCATCAGCGTGGTGATTCTCGCCGCCATTTCGCACGGGGTGATGGTATGAATGTGAGCGACCTGCTGGAAAATGCCCGCAATCGGGGCGTGAAGATCGTCACCGCCGAAAGCTGCACCGGCGGCATGGTGGCGGCGGCGCTGACCGACGTGCCGGGCTCCTCGGATGTGGTTGAACGTGGGCTTGTAACCTATTCTAATGAGGCGAAAATCGAGCTGCTCGACATCTCGCCCCGCACCCTTTCGGAATTCGGCGCGGTGTCGGAGGAGATCGCCCGCGAAATGGCCGATGGCGCGCTCAAGAATTCCTATGCGCAGCTTGCGGTCTCGATCACCGGCATCGCCGGGCCCGGCGGGTCGGAGCACAAGCCCGAGGGGCGCGTCTGTTTCGGCGTGGCGATGGCGGGCAACCCCACCCTCACCGAAACGCAGGAATTCGGCGCGCAGGGCCGCGACCGGGTGCGTATGCTGGCCCGCGACCACGCGCTCGCCCTGCTGGACAAGGCACTCACCTAGACCTCAGCCGGCAATCAGCGCCGCGAAATCCTCGGGCGAGGCCGCCCGGTCGAGCACGTCGCGGATCGCCTCGGCCTTGGCCTTGCCGATCAGCCGCGCGGCCTTGTCCTGCACCTTCTGCCGGCGCACGCTCAGCCCCGGATCGGCGTCGAGATCGTGGTAAAGCTCACGCGCGTTGCCGTCCGCCAGCGTCACGATCACCCGCGCCTGCATCTCGCTCAGGCTGTCGTCGGCCTCCACCTCGGTCCGGCGGCGCATCTCCTCGATCTCGGCATCGGCGCAGGTCTCGGCTGAAAAGCTGTCGAGCAGCGCGGTATCGCGCCCGCAGAGCGCCATGGACAGGGCGACACGATAGCTGAACTTCGCCTCGAGCCCGGTTTTCGGCGCCTCGATGTTGCACACGCTCAGCCAGCGGGGATGGGTGTGCACGGTGATCGCCTCGATCGGCTCGGGCGTGTCGGGCAGCGTGGCGATGGCCTCGAGCGCGGCGTGCAGGCCGTGACAACAGGCGTGGAACTTGTGGTGCACGCCGGGGAAGAGCCAACCATCGCCCAGCCCCTCCAGCCCGGCCGCGTCGGCCATGCCGTGATGGGTGGGGCCAAAGCCCTGCGGACCGTCGATGGCGGCGGGGTTGCTGACAAAGCCGCGCCGCGCCAGAAGCGCCGCTTCCAGCCCGTTCTGCGCGGCGATGCCGGCGTTCATCGGCTTGCCCATGGTGCCGAATTGCGACTTGAGGCCCGAGGCGCGGGTCGAAACCAGCCCGAGCGCCATCTGCATCTGCCCCTCGTCGAGATCCAGCAGCCGGCCCGCCGCCACCGCCGCGCCAAAGGCGCCCGCCGTGCCGGTCTGGTGAAACCCCGTCTGATAATGCTCGCGCCCCAGCCAGACGCCGATGCGGACAGAGGCCTCGGCCCCCAGAAGCGCCGCCTGCTGAAAGGCCATGCCCCCGGCGCCGGCGATCTGGGCTGCGGCCAGCGCGGCGGGCACCACGGCGACCGATGGGTGGCCGATATGGGCGAAATGGGTGTCGTCATAGTCGAGCGCGTGGGCAACCGTGCCGTTGACCAGCGCGGCCATCCGCCCCGGCACGCGGATCTCGCTGCCAAAGATCGCGGCCTCCTCGCGCCCGCCCTCCTCCAGCGCCTGCTCGCGCAGCAGGTCCGAGACCGGCTCGCCCTGCCCGGCAATCCCCACCGCCGCCCAGTCGAGCAGCGACAGGCGCATCACCGCCAGCGCCTCCTCGTCGGGAGCGGCGCCAAGGGCAAACTCCGCGAAACGCGCCGCCAGATCAGCCATTGCCGTAGAGCTCCTCTGCCCGTGTCTCGAACGCCTTCACGACACGCTTCATCGCCTCGTAGAAGAAAAACTCCGACGCCGATTGCAAAAGCCGGTTGCGCAATTCGAAATCGACGTCGAAATGCACCTTGCAGCCGCCCTCGGCCTCCTCGAATTTCCAGTTGGATTTCATGTACTTGAACGGCCCGTCAAGATATTCCGTCTCGATCACGCGAGCCTCGTCCCAGAGCGTCACCTTGCTGCCGAAACGCTCGCGGAAGACCTTGAAGCTGATCACCAGTTCGGCCTCCATCACCCGTGCGCCATCGTCGCGCGGCGTGACCTTGCGCACCCGCGCGGCGGCCGTCCATGGCAGGATTTCGGGTTAGGACTCGACATCCGCCACGAGGTCGTACATCTGCTGTGCCGTGTACGGCATCGACCGGGTCTCGGAATGGGATGGCATCGGTGGGCTGGCCCCGTTTTCGCGTGACAGTGGGCCTCTAGTTCGTAGACTGCGACCGGAAAATCAAGGGGATACCATGACAGAGCGGCCATATGTCATCGACCGCATGATCTCGGCCAAGGAGATCGCCGCACGGATCGAACAGCTCGCCAATGAGATCAAGGCCGAGTTCGCCAGTTCGGAAAAGCTGGTGGTGGTGGGGCTGTTGCGCGGGTCGTTCGTGTTCATCGCCGATCTGGCGCGGGAACTGGACATGATCGTCGAGGTGGATTTCATCGAGACCTCCTCCTATGGCAACGCCACGCAATCAAGCCGGGAAGTCCGCATTCTCAAGGACTTGCGCGGCGACATTGAAGGGCGCGACGTGCTGGTGGTCGAGGATATCGTCGACACCGGCCACACGCTCAGCGCCGTGCTGGCGCTGCTGTCGAGCCGCAAGCCGCACAAGCTGCGCACCATCGCCCTGCTCGACAAGCCTTCGCGCCGCGAGGCGGATATCACCGCCGACTGGATCGGGTTCGAGATCCCCGACGAGTTCGTCGTGGGCTATGGCATCGACTATGCCCAGCGAAACCGCAACCTGCCCTATATCGGCAAGGTCCGGTTCACGGGATGAACCCCCGCTGGCTGTTCCGGATGGCCAAATGGGCCCACCGCCCGCCAAGCGAGAAGCGCGTCAAGCTGGTGCTGGGGATCGTCGCGGTCTGCCTTGCGGTCTTTGCGATCGAATATTTCATCGGCTGGCCCGACTGGATGACGCTGGAACCGGCCGGGCGGCGCGGCTGGCTGCCCTGAGCGGGAAGCGGCCCGGACCGGCGGGGCACGGGCACGGGCGCGGGGCTCGACCGAATCGGGCCGCCGGGCGACAAGGGCCTGCCATGACTGCAAGACATTCCCCGCCCCGCCCGGCCACCGGCGTTGAACGCCGACGCACGGCGCGCTATGGCGTGATGGCCCTGCTGCTGGGGCTTGCCGCCGGAGGAGCGATGGCCGACCGATCCGACACCACCACCGGCGCCGCCGCGCAGATGGCCCGCCCGCTGCTGGCCTATCGCTGCCCCGCCGGGTTCGACACCGCCGAGGCGCTCTGCCGCGCGTTCCGTGACATGCTGGGCCGGGCTGCGCCGCGCCATGCGCTGCGCCGACTCGGTGCCGAGGAGGCTGTCCCTCCCCTGCGCGATCACGATCTGTTCATCGCCCTGCAGGCCCGGCGCGAGACCGAGACCCGCCTGACCGGGCGGCTCGAGTGGCAGGCGAGCGATGGCGGCGCCCCGGTGACCGGGCCCGAGGTCTCGCTCGACAGCAGCGATGCAGCGCTAAGCCCCGGAATGTACGCCGATTTCCTGCGCGGCCTGTGGGAGGTGAGCGCGCCGCCCCCGCTTGGCGGGCCTGCCCCGGCAAGTGACACCGGCGAGTGACACTGGCCACCACGCGCCCACCGGGGTTCCGGAGCACCGGAAAACACCGCATATCCGACACATCGGTGCTTCATCTCTGCCACAAGCTTTTCTTGTTTTCGTCACGCGGCGGAAGTATCGACTTCCGCCACAGGGAAGACAGGGAGACCACCGGGAATGCAGATCGTCCACCACCGCCACGTCGACGACGGGGAGCCCGCCGCCGAGGCGGCCAATATCGTGGAAACAACCGACGCCCCCGCCAATACCGGCACGGGCTATACCATCGATGTGGGCGATAGTTTTTCGGGCACTCTCAGCCCGAGGGGCGACCGCGATTGGGTCGCGGTCGAGCTGGAGGCCGGGCACACCTACGAGATCGCCCTCACCGGAAGCCCCTCGGGCCACGGCACTCTGTCGGACCCCTACCTGCGGGTCTACGATGCCAACGGCAACCTTGTCACCGAAAATGACGACGGCGGCACGGGCTATGAATCGCTGGCCACCGTCACGATCAGCGTCACGGGCACCTATTACGTCTCGGCCGGCTCCTATCGGGACGGCTATACCGGCACCTACCGCATCGCGGTCAGCGAGGGCGACCCGGTCGAATTGGCCGATCTCGACACGCTGGCGGGCTACCTGACCGACGGCTACTGGCAGGAGAACGGCGCAAGCCGCCGGGCCTTCAACACCACCACCGACAACATCATCACCGTCAACATCACCGGCCTCACCCCCGAGGGTCAGGAACTGGCGCGACAGGCGCTGGCCGCGTGGGAGATGGTGGCGGATATCCGGTTTCAGGAGGTGACAGGCTCGGCCGACATCACCTTCGACGACAATGACAGCGGCGCCTACAGCACCTCGGTCGTCTCGGGCGGGCGGATCCTGTCGTCGCGGGTCAACGTCTCGCAAAGCTGGATCGACACCTACGGCCCCACGGTCGACAGCTATGCCTACCAGGCCTATGTGCACGAGATCGGCCACGCGCTCGGGCTGGGCCATCAGGGCGATTACAACGGCAACGCCATCTACGGGCAGGACGCGGTTTTCGCCAATGACAGCTGGCAGATCTCGATCATGTCCTATTTCTCGCAGACCGAGAACCCGACGACGACGGCCTCCTACGCCTTCCTCGGCACGGCGATGATGGCCGATATCGTCGCCATCCAGACGCTTTATGGCGCGCCCGGCGCGGGCAGCGCCACGGCGGGCGACACGGTCTATGGCGCCAACAATACGCTGGGCGGGCATCTCGGCACCGTGTTTGCCGCCATCGCCGGGGCCTCCGTGCCCGCCTCGCTGATCGCCGGCAACGGGCTGGCGGCCACGATCTACGATACCGGCGGCACCGACACGATCGACCTCAGCGCCAGCCCAGCCGACAACCGGCTCGACCTGCGGCCCGAGCAGTTTTCCGATATCGGCGGGTTGATCGGCAACCTCGGCATCGCGCGCGGCACGATCATCGAGAACGCCGCGATGGGCGATGGCGACGATCATGTCACCGGCAACGCCGCCGACAACAGGCTCCTTGGCCGCGGCGGTGAGGATACGCTGCTGGGCGGCGATGGCGACGACCTGATCAAGGGCGGCGGCGCGGACGACCTGATCGAGGGCGGCGCCGGCAACGACACGCTGCGCGGCCAGAACGGCGTCGACGAGATCCATGGCGGCGATGGCAACGATTCCCTCGCCGGCAACAACGGCGAAGACACCATGCATGGCGATGGCGGCAATGACAGCCTGAAGGGCGGCCACAACTGGGACACGCTGGATGGCGGCACCGGCGAGGACACCGTTATCGGCCAGAATGGCCACGACACCGTCTCCGGCGGGGCCGGTGACGATGTGGTCCGGGGCAACAACGGCCGCGACCTGCTGGACGGCGACGCCGGCAACGACCTGCTCGATGGCGGTTATGGCAACGACCGGATGCGCGGCGGCTCGGGCCGTGACACGCTGATCGGCGGATCCGGGCGCGACACGCTTCTGGGTCAGGGTGGCGATGACGAGCTGACCGGCGGCAACGGCCCCGACATCTTCGTCTTCGACTACGGCTCCGACACCGGGGACGACACGATCACCGATTTCGAGGACGGGATCGACGTGATCCAGATCAGGGGCTCGGCCACGTTCGACGACCTGACGATCAGCCAGACGGGCCCCGACACCCTCGTGACATGGGCCGACGGCTCGGTCGTGATCGAGAACGCGGTCGGGGTGATCGGCGAGGACGATTTCGTCTTCGCCTGAGCCGGGGACAAGGCACCCTGCCCCAACGAAAAGCGGCCACCCCAAAGGGCGGCCGCCTGAAACTTTCCCGCTTGCGCGGTGGTCAGCCTTCCGAGCCGGATTGCGCGTTGATGGACTTGATCATCGCCTGCTGCTCCATGTTGATGCGCAGGCCATCGTTATCGACGGAAAGCGCGTTCTTGCTGACGGCAACCTGTTCGGTCGAGCCGTCGACAGAGGTTTCCATCTGGGTGTCCAGATCGACCAGCACCATGTTGTCGGCAAGGTCGGCCTTGTTGACGGTGCCGACAAGCTCGCCATCGCTGGTGCGCACGACGGCATCCTGGGTCAGCGCCGCGTCAAGCTGTGCGCCGGCGTCGCTGGCGGCGTCATAGCCCGCCTCGGCCGCGCCGGTCGCGGCATCGACACCGAGCTTTACGGTGTCCTTCATGAAGTCGCCGGCTTCCTGCGCCGTCTGACCCAGCTCTTCGCCGACATTGGCCGATCCTTCGGCCTGTGTCTCCATCTCGACCTTCTGCTGTTCGGCCGACAGGGGTGCGGCGGCGACGAGGGCCAGCGCGGCGGTGGTGGCGGCAAGGCTCTTGCGGAATGTCATGGGGATTTCTCCTTTGCTTGCGGACATTGCGTCTTCGTAGGGGACCAACCCGACCTGCCCGCCGCATGTTCCAACCTGTCTGTCGCGCGGCAAATTCGGCATTCGTCCGCCGACACGGGTGACCGCAGGCCCGGCAAAGCCCGTGTCTAACTGCGGGCGCTGGGAAATGGGGAACTGGGGGCGCAATCGGACGCGGCGGTTTCCACGTCCGGGTCAGTCGCGCAAGCTCAGGCCGGGGCCTGGTCGAACGGGACGGTCCGAATCCGGGACAATTGCCCGGCCGGCACCGTCTTGAGGGGCGAGCCATGCGCAAGCCCCTGCTGATACGCTCCGATCGGCTCCAGATAGCTTTCCAGAACGTCCGTCGGCCAGCCCAGCCTCGCCATGATCTCGATCGTCCGGCGAATATCGTCTTCGAAATAGGCCGACATGAACAGGTCGGTTTCCTCGGCGGTCAAACCCTTGGTCCATTGCCGCTGAACCAGATCCAGCAGATCGGCCTTCGACTTCGGCACGCCTTTCAGGATGAACCGGTCGAACGCCGAGGACGCCAGAAGATCGCCCGCCTCGAGCGTCACGGTGCCCTCCTCGCAAACGACCTCGGTCGCCTCCGACGCGTAGATGTATTCCGGCACGTCCTGCCCCACCTTTGCCTGCGGCGCGCCCCGGTCGCCCCATTCGGTATGGAACGTCGCGCCCGCCCTGTCGGCAAGCGTGGCCATGAAAGCGGGGAATTCGGGGATGTCCCGCTCGAGGAAGAACGGCACGAACTGCTCGGGTCCGAACACCTCCAGAACCGCCTCCACCGCATCCGCATAGGACCGGGTCAGGGTGGCTTCCTTGAACATCGCGGTATGAAAGCTGTGGTGATAGGGCTTGTGGAAGATGTTCAGATCCAGCGCCTCGCCCGTCAGCTTGTGACCGCCGTACCCCCTCAGCGCCAGACCGTGAAGCTTGTGAACATAGTTCGAATAGGCGCGCTTTACCGGCTGACGCATATTGAGAACGATAAGAGCCTCCGGAAGCACCGCCTTGATGCGCAGCAGAATCTCCCGAAGCCCTTCGTCGGTCGAGCCGTTTGCATAGGGCGGGCTCGATTCAAACAGGATGGTGTCGTCCGAACAAGCCGCGTCATCCTTGCGGAAGAACTCGGACAGGTACCCCTCCAGCGACCGGTTCGGACGCTCGAAATACCTCAGTTCCTTCTTGTGCAACGGCACCCTGACGCCGGACAGTTCAGAGAACGCCATATGCAGCGTGGTGGTCCCGGTCTTGGCGAACCCGATACAAATAATCGCCTTCTGCGGCATGACTTACCCCGTAATTGCGAGACTGCCCTAATGTCTTACGCCGTCCCCCGCAAGGCAGGCAAGCCATGCCCCATCGCCGGGTCGACGCCGGAGATGCCGCGTCAAACACAGCGCAACACTTCAGAGCGACCCTTTTCCTAACGAAGGTTTCCGTGGCGAAGCCGTGCCTTCCCGCACCGTGCGGCACAAGCCTTTCGGTTCCTGCATTCGCGCATACCATGATGCTTGGTGATAGCTGGCGCTACGACGACACGACTGCAATGCCATCGGGCCGCATTCGTGGTTCTCAAACCAGATGCCATTGCAATCGCGCCGACCGCTTGAGCAGTTTGCGGGTTCCGCGCCGGCCGCACATGCGCAAACCGAAACCGTGATTATCAGGACTCAGATCCGCACACTCTCGTTATGAACGCGGGACCACCGGCGGCTGGTCACTCTTGCTGCACAGGTTCTCAACGCCGAACCAACCATCAGCGCGTCCGTTAATTGTGCCAGACGCTGCCAGCGATCTGTCGCGGCACTTATTGCGCTGCGCGCTCGAAGGTCCGCTTGGCAATGTGGAGTTGGTGGATCTGGCTCGTGCCCTCGTAGAGACGGAAGAGGCGGGCATCGCGGTAGAGACGTTCGATGCAACTGTATTCCGACACATATCCCGACCCGCCGAAGACCTGGACCGCACGATCCGCGACGCGGCTTGCGGTCTCCGATGCGTAGTACTTACAGATCGACGCCTCCATCGTCACATCTTCGCCGGCGTCACGGCGGCGCGCGGTTTCTAATATCAGCGCCCTCGCGGCATGCACCTCGGTCTGGCAATCGGCGATCAGCGCCTGCACAAGCTGAAAGTCGGCGATGGGACGGTCGAATTGGCGTCGCTTCATCGCGTGGCCGATCGCCTCCTCCATCATCCGGATGGCGGAGCCCGTGCACAGGGCTGCGAGATTGATGCGCTGCTTGTTCAGCGCTTTCATCACCGTCTTGAAGCCGCGCCCTTCATCGCCTCCGATCAGGTTCTTGGCTGGCACACGACAGTCGGTCAGGGATATTTCCGAGACGGGCGAGCCCTCCTGCCCCATCTTTCGGTAGGGCGCGCCGGGTTCGATGCCGGGCATCGTCCGTTCCACGAGGAAGGCGCTGAGCCCGCGGGAGCCCGTGCTCTCGTTGTCGGTACGCGCAATCACCGTAAAGAGGTCGGCAATCGGCGCGTTCGTGATGAAGGCTTTGCGCCCATCGAGCACATAGGAATCACCATCGCGCCTGGCGGTGGTCTGGACATTCGTGGCCTCGGAGCCGGCCTCGGGCTCTGTGAGTGCGAGACAGGAGGTCAACTCGCCGCTTGCCAGCCGCGGCAGGTAGTGCTGTTTCTGCTCCTCCGTGCCGTCCTGAACCAGACCTTCCGTCCCGATGCCGGTATTGGTTCCGGAACGGGCGCGAAATGCGGTGGAGGCTTGGGCGATTTCCATGTTCAGCAGCGCAAGCTGCTCGGTCGTATAACCGGCGCCTCCGTATTCCGCGGGAATGGACCAGCCAAAATAACCCTGCTCGCGCATCTCCTCCACGAGCGCCTCGGGCACCTCGTCGCGTGCGACGACCTCGCCCTCGGCAGGGATAGCCACCTCTCGCACCCATGTCCGAAGCCCGATGAGCGTTTCCTCGAATGTCTTCTGATTCACGTCTGTCCTCCTCGATCTCAGAATTCCCTACATTTCTTTCTTGCCTCAAGCAAGAAACTCTTTAAGGTGACCCGAAATGCGCCATGGGAGGAGACGCATGAGCGAGAACAAGAGCACGGACGCCCTCGGTAACGATCAGGTGGACATGGTCCTGAAGCTGCTCGACCGCAGTGATTTGAGCTATGTCAGCCTTGAGATCGGCAACCTGAAAGTCGTTGCAAGCAAGACACCGATTCTGTTGGCAGATGCGGCGTCCGCGGCGGTTACGCCTTCTGCCGATGCACCTGTCGCAGGGCCCGTGCAGCGGCAATCCGCGGACGAGACTGGCGCGCCGTCGGGCCGCGTGCCGCCCCCTGCCACCCCCCGAAAAGCAGACTCCCAGAAGGCGGCGCCGGCGCCGGGATGGTCCGAGCCGCCCGAGGGCGAAGTCGCCGTTAGGGCGCCGACGCTGGGCACCTATTACGGGCAACCCTCCCCCGGAGCCGACCCTTTCGTCAAAGTGGGGCAGTCGGTCGCAAACGATCAGACGGTTTGCCTTGTCGAGGTCATGAAGATGTTCAACTCCGTCACCGCCCGCGCCGAGGGCGAGGTGACGCGGATCCTGTGCAATGACGGAGAAATGGTTGAGCATGGGCAGCCGCTTCTCTTTATCCGTCCGACCGGGCAAGGCTGACCATGGCCGCGCGCCGCAATATCCAACGGCTCTTCATCGCGAACCGTGGCGAGATCGCGGTCCGGGTCGTGCGCGCCTGCCACAAGCTGGGCATCGACGCCGTTCTCGGCGTCTCCGAGGCGGATCGGGATACGCTGGCCGCAAGGCTGGCCGATCGCGTCGTCGTCATCGGCCCGGCGGCGGCCACGCAAAGCTATCTTCGGCCAGAAATAGTCGTCACGGCGGCGCTTGGCGCCGGCTGTCAAGCCCTGCACCCCGGCTATGGTTTTCTTGCCGAAAGTGCGCAACTGGCCCGGATGTGCGCCGAAAGCGGCCTGTGGTTCGTCGGCCCGAGCGCGCGGTCAATCTCCCAGATGGGCGACAAGGTCAGCGCGCGCGAGGTGGCCGTGGCCGCCGAGGTGCCGCTGGTGCCCGGCAGCGGGGTCTTGAGCGACGCGGCCGCGCTGCGCGCGACGGCCGAGGATGTGGGCTTTCCACTGATTCTCAAGGCCTCGGCCGGTGGCGGCGGGCGCGGGATGCGCGTCATCCGCGAGGCCGGCGCCTTGGCCGAGGGCCTCGCGCAGGCCTCGGCCGAGGCCCGGGCGGCCTTTGGCGACGGGTCGGTCTATGCCGAGCGCTATATCCAGGCCGGGCGCCACGTCGAGGTGCAGGTTCTGGCCGACAGTTTCGGCAACGTGATCCACCTGGGCGACCGCGACTGCTCGGTCCAGCGGCGTCACCAAAAACTCATTGAAGAGGCCCCTGCCCCGGATCTCGACCCTGATTTGCGGGCGGATATCTGCGCGGCGGCGGTGCGTCTTGCCGAGCGCACCGGCTATCTGGGCGCGGGAACGGTCGAGTTTCTCGTCGATCCCGAACGGAATGACTTCTATTTTCTTGAGATGAACACCCGGATTCAGGTCGAGCACCCGGTCACTGAAATGGTCACCGGCGTCGATCTGGTGGCCGAACAGATCAGGATCGCCCAGAACCTTCGCCTAAGCCTGTCGCAATCGCAGGTCGTCACCAACGGCCACGCCGTCGAATGCCGCATCAACGCCGAGGATCCGGCCCGCGATTTCGCCCCCAGCCCGGGTACCGTGCACCGATGGGCGCCGCCCGAGGGCGCGGGCGTGCGCGTCGACAGCCATGTGTATGACGGCTACGTCGTCCCGCCCTTCTACGATTCGCTTCTGGGCAAGCTGATCGTGCACGCCCACAGCCGGGAGGCAGCGCTCGAAGGGCTGATCGAGGCGCTGGCGCAGTTCGAGGTAGACGGCCCGGCCACCACAATCCCCCTTCATCAGGCGATCCTGACCCACCCTGATTTCATGTCCGGCCCGGTCACCACGCGCTGGCTTGAAGGACAGAGCTTGCTGAAATGAGGTTTGCATGACCCGCCGGATCGAAATTGTCGACACCACCCTGCGCGACGGCCATCAGTCGCAATGGGCGACACGCATGACAACCTCGATGATGCTCGATGTCTGCGGCCGTCTGGACGAGGCGGGGTTTTGCGCCATCGACCTAATGGGACAGCCGCAATTCGACGCCTCGGTGCGTTTTCTGAAGGAGGATCCGTGGCAGCGGCTTGATCTCATCCGCGAAAGAGTGACCCGCAACCCGCTGCGCGGCTGGATGCGCTCGAAAGGCTTTCACTTCGCCGACGTCATGGCGCCCGACCTGATGGAGCTCTGGATCGAGCGACAGATTGCCCATGGCATCGGGTCAATCACTTGTTTCGACGGGCTCAACGACATCGAGAACCTGATTGACCCGCTGAGTTCGGCCAAGAAACACGGCGCCGAGGCGGTGGGCGCGCTTGCCTTCACACTGAGCCCGGTTCACACCGACGAGCTTTACGTGAACCTTGCGCGGGACCTCGTGACGCGCGCGCGCGTCGATGTGATCCTGATCAAGGACAGCGGCGCATTGCTCACGCCCGAGCGCTGCCGCACGCTGGTGCCCAAGATCCGCAAGGTGATCGGCGCGGTGCCGCTTGAGGTTCACAGCCATTGCAATGTCGGCATGGCGCTGCCGTCCTACGTAGCGGCATGGGAGGCGGGCGCCGACCGGGTACATGCCGCGCTCTGGCCGCTCGGCGGGGGAATCGCGCCGCCCTCGACCCAGTCGGTTCTACGCAATTTCGGGTCGCTCGACGCGCTGCCCGACATCGACATGGAGATCGTGGCCGAGGTGTCGCGGCATTTCGAGCAGATCGCCGAACGCGAAGGCTTTGCCAAAAGCGTGCCACTGGATTACGACGTCGCGCATTATGGCCATCAGGTGCCCGGCGGCATGGTTTCGAATTTCCGTGCCTCTCTGGAGGAGGTCGGGCTGGGCGATCGGATGGAAGACGTGCTGCTCGAATGCGGCCGGGTGCGCAAGGATCTCGGCTATCCAATGCTGATCACCCCCTTCGCGCAGCTTGTTGGCGGGCAGGCCTTGCTCAACGTCATCAACGACGAGCGCTACAAGGTGGTGCTGGACGCGACCAAGCGCTTTGCGCTTGGCTATTGGGGCACGCCGCCGGCCCCCGTGGATCCCGACGTGCTCGACAAGATCGTCGCGAACGGCGCGAGAGACATCCCGCTTGACGTGACACCGACCGGCAATGACGTGGCGGACCTGCGCCGTCGCTTTCCTAACATGGCCGATGACGAGCGGCTTCTGAGAAACATGGTACCGGGGTCTCATGTGGACGAGATGCTGGCCACGCGGTCCGAACCTCAACCCTATCGATTCCCCTGCCCCACCGAGCGGCTTCTGGAGGGGATCGCCGCGCGGCCCGGCTGGTCCGACCTGCATATCGAATTCGGCGAAACGAAGATTCGCGCAGCCCGTAGCGGGTAAGCGCGCATGTCAGGCTGCCCGCACCCGCGGGGAGTCACGGGCCGGTCGAAAGAACCGGCTTTCAATAAGGGAGAGAATGCAATGATTTCCACTCGCCAACCGGCCATCATCGCGGCCCTGGCCGCCACGCTGGCTACTTTCGCGCCTGGAGGAGTCGCGGCGCAGGATGCAGAATACACAATCCGCTTCGCCGCGGGCTTTCCGCCGACGACACCACAGGGGCGCACCGCCGCATGGTGGATGAACGAGATCGAGGAACGCACCGACGGACGCGTGGAGTTCGAGCCTTACTGGATAGGCTCGCTGGTCGGCTCAAACGAAATTCTCGGCGCGGTACAGGACGGGCTTGTGGACGTAGGTGTCGCCTACACGATCGCCTTCCCCGGCGAGTTGCCGCTCGCTCAGCTCGGAAACCTGCCGTTTCTGACCCGCGACCCTTGGGTGATACAGCGCGCTTTCGCTGATCTGATGGAGGAGTTTCCGGCATTCGAAGAGGAGTTGGCCCGAAACAACGTGGTCTACCTCGCCAACACGCCGACCGGAGGCACGGGCATCCTGAGCAAGACGCCGGTGAAAACGCTGGACGACGTGAACGGGTTGAAGACCTTTACCATCGGCGTTTATGCCGATGCGGTTTCAGCCGGTGGCGCGAGCCCGGTGTCGCTGGCATGGTCCGAAAGCTACGAGGCGCTGCAGCATGGTGTCGTCGACAGCGCCGTGATGTACCCGATGTCGATCCTTGCCAACAAGTTCAACGAGGTGACCGACCATTTCACCTATCTTGGCGAGACCGGCGGGCTTGGACAGGACCTGATCTTTGCCATCGCCAACGAGGATTTCTGGGACGGCCTGCCGCCCGACCTGCAAGAGACGATGCGCACCACCCTTGTCGAGGCGGAGGATGTCTGGATCGACATCTTCCGGGACGTCATCGAGACGGATCTGGGCGCCTTGCGTGACGGCGACGGCGTCGAGCCGATGGGCTTTTACACCATGGACGAGGCCGAGGTTGAGAAATGGCGCCAGACGATGGGTGATCCTCTCGAAACCTGGGCCGAGGAGAACAGCGACCTTGCCGACACCCGGGCAATCGTCGCGCGCTACAAGGAGCTCGAAGCGAAATACCAAGAGCAGTTCGCCAACGGAGCGGGCGCCGCCTCGGGGCCTCCGGCCAACTGATGGCCGAGAGGACGGGCGCGCCGATAAGGTGAGCCCGTCCCCGCCTCTGTAACCAGCGGGACTGAAAACCTCATGGACCCCATCGGTATCGGCATACTTGGCGCCATCCTGATCTTGATGCTGCTGATCCGCATTCCCATCGCGGGGGTGCTGGTCGCGATCGGCACGGTCGGCCTGTTCCTTGCGATCGGCTCGTCTGGCCCGGAATTCAACGCCGGGCGCGCCTGGTCGGTCACCTCGTCACAGCTTGGCCGGGTCACCTATTCCTTCGTCGCCTCGTTCAGCTTGATGGCGATTCCGATGTTTCTGCTGATGGGCGCCCTCGCCTCGGCCAGCGGGCTGACCCGTGACGCCTATGCCGCCGCAAGGCTGTGGCTGGCCCGCTGGCCGGGGGGGCTGGTTCTGGCCACGGTCGTGGGCTGCGGCTTCTTCGCGGCAATCACCGGCTCCTCGCTGGCCACGGCCTCGGCGATGGGGCGCATCGCGGTGCCCGAGATGCTGGCCGCGAAATACGATCGCGGCCTCGCCACCGGCGCCGTCGCCGCGGGCGGCGGGCTTGGCGCGCTGATCCCGCCCAGCGTGCTGATGGTGCTTTATGCGATCTTCACCCAAACCTCGATCGCGCAGATGCTGGTGGCGGGCCTCGTGCCCGGCCTGCTGACCGCGGGTGCCTACATGGTGATGATCTGGATCCGGGCCAAGATCAGCCCCGAGCTGACGCCCGAGATCCCGGACCTCAAACCCGACTGGGGCGCGCGACTGCGCTCGGCCGGCTCGCTTGTCCCGTTTGGCGTCATCTTCCTCGTCATGATGGTCGGCATCTATGGCGGCTTTGCCACCGCTTCCGAGGCGGCGGCTTTCGGGGCCTTCGCCACGCTTCTGCTGGGCCTTCTGCGCCGCCGGCTGAGCCGCAAGGCCACGGCGGGCGCCTTCGACACCGCCGCGCGCGAGACGGCAGCCGTCTTTGCCATCGCCATCGGCGCAGCGATCTTTTCAAACTTCGTGGCCTATACCGGCGTGCCGGCAGATGTTGCTCGTTGGATCGCGACGCTGAACCTCGGGCCCATCGGCGTGATGGTGCCCATATGCCTGATCTATATAGCGCTGGGCATGTTTCTCGATCCGATCTCGACGATGCTGGTCACGCTGGCGGTGATCATCCCCATCGTCGAGGGAATGGACATGAACCTGATCTGGTTCGGGGTCGTCGTCGTCAAGCTGCTCGAGATCGGCATGGTGACGCCCCCGGTGGGCCTGAACGTCTTTGTCCTGCAGGCGGCGGTGCGCGATGTCGACACCACGACGATCTTCAAGGGCGTTTCCTGGTTCATAGCGGTCGACATATTGGTGTTGATCCTGCTGATCGCCTTTCCGCAAATCACGCTCTGGCTACCGCAAAGCATGGGGGGATAGGATATGCGCTCAGCCTTGGATGCCATCGTGGAACGTCTGGCACGCCTTCTTCTGCTTGCGGGCCAGGCGGGGCTCTTTTTGATGATGATCCTGACCGTGGCCTCCATCACAGGGAGGCTGACCATCGATATCGCGATCCCGGACTCGGTGACCATCAACGAGATCCTGATGATCTTCGTCGTGCTGCTACCGATGCTGGCCGTCCAGCGCGACCATGCGCATGTCTCGGTCGAGCTGCTCTCCGTCCGTCGCGGCTCGCGCGCCGAGAGGAGGCTGCACGTCATCGGCTGCGTCGTCTGCGCGGCGGCCTTCCTCGTCTTGGCCTGGAGCCTTGGCATTTCGGCGATCAAGGCCCTCGAGCGACACGAACTGTATCGCGGCCAGTTCAAATTGCCGGTCTGGCCGTTTCGCGCAGTGGCAACCCTGGCGGTCGGAGCGCTGGGGGCGGGCTTTGCCATGTCGGCCTTCATGCCGCCCAGAAGCAATGAAGAGGCACAGAAGGATGAATGATCTGCCATACAGCAAGGAGACCGGGCATGGGCGTTGAATCCACGGAATCCGTGCGCGCTATCTTGCGAGAGATGTACGCGCACGGGGCGATGGCACGGGCAGAACTCGCACGCGAGACGGGGCTGACGGAATCGGCCGTCTCGCGCAACACCCGGCGCCTTGTGGACAACGCCGTGCTGATGGAGGGGCAGCGAAAACGCACGCCGAACCAAATCGGCAGACGCCACACGGAGCTGACATTCGGCGAAGGAGCCCTCGTGGCCGGGATCGGGATTCGGGCCTTCCAGCAATGGGTCCAGATATCTGACCTCGGGGGCCGAGTTCTGTGCGAAGCCCTCTTCACCGCACCGCAGGTCGAGGCCGCCGAGAGCGTGCTGGAGCAATGCGCCCGCCAGTTGGAAGACCTAGCCGCAAGGAACGGGATCGCCCGCGAGAAAATCATCGGTATCGGCGTTGCGATCGTCGGCGTTATCGATGTGGAACAGGGTGAGGTTCTGCGTGCGGACAACCTCTCCTGGGGGCGCGTAAAAGTGGCGCGGATCATCGAGGGGCTTTTGGGCATCCCGACGATGGTCGACAGTTACCTGAACGCCCTCAATCTTCTGATGAACGGGTTGCCGCGGAAGGATCGGCAAAGACGCTCCGTCCTGTTGGCGCTGGTGGCGGTCGGCATCGGCTCCAGCCTGATATTGGACGACACCCTCATCCGGGGGCGCTCCTATTCGGCCGGACAGATCGGTCACGTCAAGGTTCAGGGCGAGGACACGCTCTGCGCCTGTGGTCGTCGGGGCTGCCTCGACACGGTCGCCTCCGGCAAGGCCCTGCTCTCGCGCCTGCACGATCCGGAGGCCGCGCGTATCCCCCCCGAGCGCGCTTACCCCGAAGCGCCAAGGGCCTTCGCCGCGCTCTCGATGCGCTCCGAGGCCGAGCCGGAGGTCGCCCAGGCCTTGCATGACGCCGGCCAGCAACTGGGAGTGGCGCTCGCCGTCATCGCCGCGGCAACCGACCCCGAGCGGATCGTCTGCAGCGGGTTCGTCTCGGCCGACGACCATTACTTCAACGGGATTCAGGCCGGCCTCGATGCGCACCGGGATCCCCGTGGCCCGAAGCTTCCGATACTGACCCGCAATACCGAGCGCGGCAACCGCGCTCCGTCCGCGCTCGCGCTGCAGCATTTCATATTCAGCTCTGCCCGAAACGTCGAAGACCGGCTGGCTACCGTACTTGCTGCGTGATCCGCCACCAAAGAATGGAGACAAGCGTTGACCCCCACAATCATTTCCTGCGCCCTGACAGGCGGAGCGGATACCGCGGACAAGAACCCGGCCGTTCCGGTTACCCCCGACGAGCTGATCGCATCGGCGCTGGATGCGCGCCGCGAAGGCGCCGCGATCGTGCATATCCACGTGCGCGATCCCGAGACGCGGCAGGGCAGCATGCGGCTCGACCTCTACCGGTCCGTTGTCGAGGGGTTGCGCGCCTCTGGAACCGACCTGATACTCAACCTGACCACGGGACCCGGCGGCCGCTTCGTGCCAGGCCGGGGCCCGGAACTGGCCGACGGGCGCGAAGACTCGAATCTGGCCTCTCCGGAAGATCGGATACGGCACGTATTGGAGCTCAAGCCGGAGATCTGCACGCTGGACATGGGTACGTTGAATTTTCGCGACCACGTGCTGACAAACACCGAGAGCCATCTGCGGCAGATGGCGGGTTCGGTGCGTGACGCCGGCATCCTGCCCGAGTTGGAGATCTTCGACAGCGGTCAGCTCCAGCTGGCTCGGGCCTTTATGGCCGAGGGGCTGTTGCGAGCTCCGGGGCTGTTCCAGCTCTGTCTCGGCCTGCACTGGGGCGCGCCGGCCACTCCGGCAATGATGCTGGCGCTTAGACAGATGCTGCCGGATGGCGCGATCTGGGCCGCCTTCGGGCCGGGGCGGCATGCTTTCCCGATGGTTGCGCAAGCATTCCTTCTGGGCGGCCACGTGCGTGTCGGCCTGGAAGACAATCTCTATTTCGGACCGGGCGAGCTGGCCGCTGGCAACGGTCAACTGGTCGCAAGGGCGGCCAATGTCGTGGAATTGCTGGGCGGAAAGGTTGCGTCTCCGGAGGAGGCTCGCGATTTTCTGAAGCTTGGGCAGACCTGAACGACGGCAAGCGGGCTTTCAGAGGGAGAAAGCCCATGCCGAGACGCCACCGCAGCCAAAGCACCGAGCCGGATGAGTGCCGGTGTTCAATCTTGATCCGGCACGATTCAATTTCCAACTGCACTGAATTCCTGCGAAAAGTCGGCTGAAAACGCACCGGGGCCACGGTCCATTCTTACCGCATCAGAGGCAAGAGCCCACAAACAAAAAGGAAAAAGAGTGGCGCACCTGTCAGGATTCGAACCTGAGGCCTCTGCCTTCGGAGGGCAGCGCTCTATCCAGCTGAGCTACAGGTGCCTACGCGGCGGGGTATATCCGTCAGGGGGCGCCCCTGCAATCGCGAAATGCGCCCATGGATGTCCTTTCCGCCGTGCCATATTTCCCCGGCCGGAAAAGTTAAGAGGCCGCAATCCCTGACGGAAATGCGGCCTCTTGATGTTTTAACTCACCGAAAATGGTCGAGCGGTCATAGACCGTTCGATCAGATCGGGTTGCCGTACTTGTCGTACACCGGTTCCGGGACGACCATCGGCGCGGGCTCTTCCTGCTGCTGTTGAGCACAGGCTGTTGCACCGAAACCGATTGCCAGCAGAGTGATAAGCTTGATCACTTTCATAAGGGCAGCTCCTTTCGCATTAAACACGGTGGATAAAACAACGAATTAATTCCTTTGTCGACCGTCTTTTCACGTTACCGCGATGAAATCCGGGAGACTGGCCCAAGAGTTCGCGGGGTGTTGCCTAGTTGACGCACATTGGCCGATTTTTAGCCACTTTCAGGCCCGAATCCGCCGAAGAATCAGGTGAATAACTCATGTGCGAGCTCCAGCGCCTCGACAAGCGTGTCGACCTCTGACTCGGTATTGTAGAGCCCGAAAGACGCCCGGCAGGTCGCCGTCAGCCCGAGGTGATCCATCAGGGGCCCCGCGCAATGATGGCCCGCGCGCACCGCCACGCCCTTCTTGTCGAGGATGGTCGAGATGTCATGCGCATGCGCCGCCCCGTCCAGCGTGAACGAGAAGATCGCCGCCTTGTCCGGCGCCCTGCCCTGCAGCTGCAGCCAGTTCAGCCCCGACAGCCGGTCCATCGCATAATCGCGAATCCGGTTCTCGTGGGCGGCGATGTTCTCCATCCCCAGCCGCATCATGTATTCCAGCGCCACGCCCAGCCCGATGGTCTGGACGATACCGGGCGTGCCGGCCTCGAACTTCATCGGCGGGTCGGCATAGCTCACCTCGTCCTTGCTGACCTCGCGGATCATGTCGCCGCCGCCGATAAAGGGGCGCATCTCGGCCAGCCGCTCTTTTTTGACAAAGATCGCACCAGACCCGGAGGGGCCATACAGCTTGTGCCCGGTGATCGCGTAGAAATCGGCGCCGAGCTCGTCGAGCTTGATCGGCATATGCACCGCCGCCTGACTGCCATCGACCAGCACGGGCACGCCCTTTGCATGCGCGGCATCACAGATCGCCTTCACATCCACCTTGGTGCCCAGCACGTTCGACAGGTGCGTGATCGCCACCAGCTTGGTCTTGGGCCCGATCGCGTCGATCACCTTTTGCACGTCAAGCGCGCCATCGGCCTCGGTATCCACCCATTTGAGCGCCACCCCCTGCCGTTCGCGCAGGAAATGCCAAGGCACGATATTGGCGTGATGCTCCATCACCGACAGGACGATCTCGTCGCCCGCCGCCATCCGCGGCATGGCCCAGCCATAGGCGACCATGTTGATCCCCTCGGTGGTGCCGGAATTCAGCACGATCTGCTCGGCATCCGCCACACCAAGGAACCGCGCGATGGTGCCGCGCACCGCCTCGTATTTCTCGGTGGCAATGTTCGACAGGGTATGCAGCCCCCGGTGCACGTTGGAATATTCGTGACCATAGGCAAGGGTGATCGCGTCGATCACCTCCTGCGGTTTCTGGGCCGAGGCGCCGTTGTCGAGATAGACCAGCGGCTTGCCGTTCACTTCGCGGCTCAGAATCGGAAAATCGGCGCGGATTGTCTCGACATCATACATGGTCATCTCCCTGTCATCCCCAGCCCGCCAAGCAAGGCGGACAGGATCGTCATGCCGATGGTGAACACCACCACCGTCGCCACGCAGACGCCCGCCGCCTTCAGCAGGCTGTCGAATCGGTTGGCGGCGGCAATCAGGGCGATGGTCGCCCAGAGGCCCCAGAAAAACGCCGCGATCATCAAAAGCCCGCCCACCAGCGGCAAAATCAGCCCCAGCAGGAACAGCACCACCGCCAGCACCAGCGACACGACCTGAAGCCAGATCATCACCGCTAGGATATCGGCCAGCTCGCCCTGCCCGCCAAAGCTGCGCCCGACCCAGTGCAGCACAAAGACCGAGATCAGCGCCTGCGCCCAGTTCAGCAGCGCGAAAAGAAGCGGCGTGTGATAGGCGGGCGACATCTCGATCAGCTGGCCCATCTCGCCGGGCGGCACGGGGGTGAAATGAAACACCGCCGAGACCAGCAGCGACAGCAGCACCGACACCAGCATCAGCGCCACCCACAGCCCCTGCATCGGGAACCCCATGTCGATGACATGCGCCCCCGCCTGCCGCGGGTTGGTCAGCGTCAGGCGCAGCATCGCCCGGAACCATGCGAAATTCATGACGCGCCCCACCCCGCTTCGCGCAAGTTCGACAACCAGAACCACAGGAACACCGCGACCCAGACGGCGCCAACCCCGGTCAGCCCCGCCCCCGGCCCGATGAATCCGCCGACCAGCCCGTAAAGCAGCAAAAGCGGGCTCGCCGCAAGAAAGGCCCAGAACAGCGCCAGCCGCGCACCATAGCCCGACCCGCCGGACCCAAAGGCCCGGCCGACAATATGGCTCACGAACGCGATCAGGTAAAACGCCAGCGGCGCGATGAACAGCCAGCCCAGCAGCGCGCCCCCCAGAAGCGGGTTCAGCTCCTGCCCGGTCAGATGCGCCTCGCGCGCCAGCCTTGGCCATTGCCCGATAAAGGTGACAAGGCACCCCGCCATCAGGATGGCCAGCGCCCGCCCCTCGCTTTCCGGCATCGCCAGAAGCCGCCGCATCACCGGCCGCGGCCCCCGATAGGAGGCCACGATATCGGTGGAAACCGGCATCAGCCGCGCCGGCGCTGCAGCCAGGCGTCCAGCCGGCCGACAAGCTCTTCGCGCAAGGTCTCGTCCTCGATTTCCTGCACGGCCTCGGCCAGGAAGGCCAGCGTCAGCAGGTCGGTCGCGATCTCCCTCGGCACGCCGCGCGCCCGCAGGTAGAACAGCCCCTCCTCGTCGATCGCGCCGCTGGTCGACCCGTGCGAACAGGCCACGTCATCGGCATAGATCTCAAGTTCCGGCTTGGCGTCGAACTCGCTGTCATCGTCCAGCAGCAGCGACTGGCTGATCTGGTAGCCATCGGTCTTCTGCGCGCCCGGCTTCACAAGGATCTTGCCCTGGAACACGCCCTTGGCGCCGTTGCGCAGCACCTTCTTGAACACCTGCCGGCTTTCGCAATTCACCGCGTCATGGGTCACGAACACCGTGTCGTCATGCACGAAATCGCCATCGCCCACACAGGCGCCCGCGATATGCGCGGCGGCATCGTCGCCCAGCATTTCCACGACGCATTCATTCCGCGTCAGCACCCCGTTCACCGTCAGCGTAAACGTCTTGAACGTGCTCTCCTTGCCCATCCGGGCAAAGATATGCGTGGCCGCCCGGCGTTCATGGTCGCGGCCCTGCGTGCGCACATGGTGGAACCCGGCGCCATCGGCCACGTCCACCTCGATCACCTGATTGAACCGCGCCGCCGCCGGGCCATTCTCCAGCACGGTCAGCTCGGCACCCTCGTCCAGCTTGACGACATGGTGCAGGATGGCGTCGGATGTCTCTGATTTATGGTGATAAATCAGGTTCAGCGGCTTGCTCGCCTTGCCCGTCACATGGATCAAGAGCCCATCTTCGGCCATCGCCGTGTTGAGCGCCGCCAGCGGCCGGTCAACCGGGGTCTGCCCCCGCTCTTCCAGCACGCCATAGACCTCCTTGGCCCAGTGAATGTCCTTCTCCGCCGCATCACTCAGCCGCTCGATGCTGACGCCCTCAAGGCTCAAATCATCGCTCGCCTCGGCGTC
Organism: Roseovarius sp.; assembly: GCA_040220035.1. GTDB lineage: Bacteria > Pseudomonadota > Alphaproteobacteria > Rhodobacterales > Rhodobacteraceae > Roseovarius. The sequence continues at coordinate 34,548 of JAVJTX010000047.1, forward strand.
GAACTTGCCGTCGACAAAGACGATCTGCAGCCGGTCGATGCCCTCGTACATCGGCGCCTCGTCCGCCTCGAACGTGGCGGCCTTGGGCACCTCGGCCTGCACCAGCGTGTCGGGGCGGGTGAATTTCCAATACTCGTCGCGCCGTTCGGGCAGGCCCATCGCCCTGACCCGGCCAAGCGCCGCCTCACGCGCGGCACTGGCCCACGCCGCCCCTTCGGGCAGGCGCAGGCTGGCAAGCCGCGCTTCGGTCGCGTCTGTTTTCGCCTTCGGCAACGCCATCAGGCCACCTCCCCGCGCATATCGGCATAGCCGTTCTCTTCGACTTCCAGCGCCAGTTCCGGCCCGCCGGTCTTGATGATCCGGCCATTCGACATGATGTGCACCACGTCCGGTTTGATATGGTTCAAAAGCCGCTGATAGTGGGTGATCACAAGAAAGCTGCGGCCCTGATCGCGCAGGGCGTTCACCCCGTCCGAGACCAGCTTCATCGCGTCCACGTCGAGGCCGGAATCGGTCTCGTCGAGGATGCACATCTTCGGCTCCAGCACCGCCATCTGCAGCACCTCGTTGCGCTTCTTCTCACCGCCCGAGAAGCCCACGTTCACAGGCCGCTTGAGCATATCGGCGTCGATCTTCAGCGTCTTGGCCTTCTCCCGCACCAGCTTTAGGAAATCAGCCGCGCTCATCTCCTCCTCGCCGCGCGCCTTGCGCTGTGCGTTGAGCGCGGTGCGCATAAAGGTCATGTTGCCGACGCCGGGAATTTCCACCGGGTATTGGAACGCCAGAAACAGCCCCGCCGCGGCGCGCTCTTCGGGATCCATATCCAGCAGCTCCTCGCCCAGAAGCGTGGCGCTGCCCTCGGTCACGTCATAGCCATCGCGGCCCGACAGAACATAGCTCAGCGTCGACTTGCCAGAGCCGTTGGGCCCCATGATCGCGTGTACCTCGCCGGCCCCGACCTTGAGGTCGACACCTTTCAGGATCTGCTTGTCCTCGTCTTCAAGACCGACATGCAAGTTCTTGATTTCCAACATGATCTAACCCTTCTTCATCTCAGCCGTCAGGGCCGTGCCCCCGGCATGTTTCGCGTGTTCCCGCGCCATCCGCGCAGGTGTCATTCCTATTCGGGCGTATCTTTTGCCATACGCTTGGTCATTCGATCACAACGGCGGTGCCGCTCGCCGATACCATCAGCATCGACTGCCCCACCACCTCGTAATCCAGATCGACGCCGACAACCGCATTCGCGCCCATCGCCGCCGCCCGCGCCTCCAACTCGTTCATCGCGGTGTCGCGCGCATCCTGCAGCTTGCTTTCATACGCACCAGACCGCCCGCCCACGATATCGGTGATCGAGGCGAACACATCGCGCACCACGTTGGCCCCCATGATCGCCTCGCCCACCACGATCCCCTTGTAAGCGGTGATCCTGTGACCTTCGATAGTGTTGGTGGTGGTGATGATCATTCCTCGCCTTCCCAGTAATCGCCGCTCGTTTCCTTGCGACCGATGAACCGAAGATGGGCTTCGCGGAAATCCGCCCCCGGCGCAATGGCCAGCGCGGCGAATTTCCCGCTGTCGGGATACTCCACCACGTCCGGGTCTTCCATCGTGGAAATGCTGAGGTATTTCAACACGCTGTCGCCCGTATTTATCAGCTGGTGCGCGGTCTCCGGCCCGCCTTTCGGCGCGGCACAGACATCGCCCGCGCGCACCGGGTATTCCGCCGCGCCAAACCGATAGGTGCCGGTCCCCTCGAAGATCACGAACATCTCGTGCTTGCCCAGGTGGTTGTGAAACGGAAAGGCCCGCTTGCCCGGCTCGACGATGGTGTACATCGCGCCCAAGCCGGTCGACCCGATCGCCGCGCCCATCGGCGCCACGGTCGCGCCGAACCGCTCGCTGCCTTCCGGCGGCCGCGTCGGCATCGCCGGCGCGTCGTCGACGTTCAATACGGGTTGCGTCATTTCGGTGTCCTCAGATGCAAAGCCATGATCATGCTTGCCGTTCCCGCCATAGGTGTTTGAATTGCGGTTCCTTCAGGTCCTGGAGAAACTCTTCCCCGAAACGAAGGTCGTCAAACTCCACGGTGAACGCTTCGACCGGGCTTCCCTGCAGTTCCACGATCGTGCCACGTGTGCCGGCGGGCAACGTCACGCCATTGCTGACAACATCGCAAACCAGCTCGACAGCGTCATACTGGCGCGGAGGGCCCTCCGGCGTGTCTTCCATGTTCAGTACAGTCTGCGTCATGTCGGTGTCCTCAGAAGCAAACCAGTGTGTCCGGGTCCAGAAGTTGCAGGAAGCATCCCCCCGGCTGTTGCACGAACATGAACCATTCAACGGCGATCCCGGGAACCATGAACCAGCCAAGGAAAGTCTGGCCAATCCCGGCGCCCAAGGCCAAGTGAAGAGGGTCGAAATACCAATTCACCCCCAGTGGATCGTCAAACAGCGTCGCCACCAAGGCAAACACCATCAGCGAGAGAACCCCGATGCGTGTCGCCGGCCGGGTCATCAGCCCACCGACCCTTCCAGCGAAATCGCCACAAGCTGTTGCGCTTCCATGGCAAATTCCATCGGCAGGGCCTGAAGGACGTCCTTGCAGAAGCCGTTTACGACAAGCGCCACCGCCTCCTCCTCGTCCATGCCGCGCTGGCGGCAATAGAACATCTGGTCGTCATCCACCTTCGAGGTCGTGGCCTCGTGCTCCACCCGGGACGAGTTGTTCTTGACCTCGATATAGGGCACCGTGTGCGCCCCGCATTCGCTGCCGATCAGAAGGCTGTCGCACTGGGTATAGTTGCGGCTGTTCTTGGCCTTGGGGTGCATACTCACCAACCCGCGATAGGTGTTCTGCGCCTTGCCGGCGCTGATCCCCTTCGAGACGATCCGCGACCGGGTATCTTTCCCCAGATGGATCATCTTGGTGCCGGTATCGGCCTGCTGGTGGTTGTTGGTGATGGCGATCGAATAGAACTCGCCCTGGCTTTCATTGCCGCGCAGGATACAGCTGGGATATTTCCACGTCACGGCGGACCCGGTCTCGACCTGCGTCCACATCACCTTGGCCCGGTCGCCCCGGCAATCGGCGCGCTTGGTCACGAAGTTATAGATGCCGCCCTTGCCGTTCTCGTCGCCCGGATACCAGTTCTGCACCGTGGAATACTTCACCTCGGCGTCTTCCTCGACGACGATCTCGACCACCGCGGCGTGCAACTGGCTGGTGTCCCGCTGCGGCGCGGTGCACCCTTCGAGATAGCTCACGTAAGAGCCCTTGTCGGCAATGATCAGCGTCCGCTCGAACTGCCCGGTATTCTCGGCATTGATCCGGAAATAGGTCGACAGCTCCATCGGACAGCGCACCCCCGGCGGCACATAGACGAACGAGCCATCCGAAAAGACGGCCGAGTTCAGCGTCGCATAGAAATTGTCGCTCACCGGCACGACACTCCCGAGGTATTTCTTCACCAGCTCCGGATGCTCGCGGATCGCCTCGGAAATCGAGCAAAAGATCACGCCCGCCTTCTGAAGCTCCTTCTGAAAGGTGGTGCCCACGCTGACCGAATCGAACACCGCGTCCACGGCCACCTTGCGCTCACCCTCGCGCGCCTCGGCAGGCGCCTCCTCGGCCCCCTCGACACCGGCAAGGATCATCTGCTCCTTCAGCGGAATGCCCAGTTTCTCGTAGGTTTCGAGCAGCTTGGGGTCCACCTCGTCCAATGACTTGGGCTTCACCTCCATGCTCTTGGGCCGGGCATAGTAATACTGGTTCTGGAAATCGATCTGCGGATAATCGACCATCGCCCAATTGGGCTCTTTCTTCTCGAGCCAGCGCTCATAGGCCGCCAGCCGCCAGTCGGTCATCCATTCCGGCTCGCCGTTCTTCTCGGAAATCAGCCGCACGATATCGGTCGTCAGACCCTTCGGCGCATATTCCATCTCGATCTCGGTCGACCAGCCGTGTTTGTAGGTGCCGGCCTCGCGAACGGCATCGACCGTATCCTTGTCGACGCCTTCCTTCACGGTCGTTTCATCCAATGCCGCCATCCTTTAGCTCCTTTCAGCTCACGCCGCTCGGGCGCGATGCTTTGTATGCTGCCTTGCCCAAGCCTCGGCAAAGCGTGTCACATCGTCTTCACTCGTCCCGGGGCCCAGCGACACGCGCACCGCGCTCGCCGACTGGGTGTCACTATATCCCATCGCCCCCAGAACCCGGCTCGCCTTGACCTTGCCGCTGGAACAGGCCGAGCCTGCGGATATGGCAAACCCCGCCAGATCCATCGCCATCACCTGTGTCTCGCCTTTCCATCCATCGGAAATGAAGCACGAGGTGTTGGGCAGACGTCGATCCGATTTCCCGACAAAAATAGTCTCTCTCGCCGATTCCTCAAGCAGTGTTTCTAGAATGTTTCTAAATTTATCGACGCGCGCCCATGCGCCTTCGGCCTGTTCCCGAAGCGCCGCTTCAATTGCGGCCCCGAACCCCGCGATTCCAATGATGTTTTCCGTGCCGGACCTGCGCCCCATCTCCTGCCCGCCGCCAGGGGTGAGCGCGGCGACATCCACGCCCTGCTTCACGATCAGCGCACCGATCCCCTTCGGTCCGCCCAGCTTGTGCGCCGAAAGAATGGCGAAATCCGCCCCGCTCCACGCGAAGGAAAACGGAATACGCCCCACCGCCTGCGTGATGTCAAGCAACAACGCCCCTTCGCGCGCCCCGGGCTCCGTCACGATCCCCGTCTCGGAATTCGCCAGCCCCATCGCGTAAAGCGGCACGCCCTCGCCCGCCTCGCGCCTCTGCGCCCAAAGCGCGTCATGCGCCGTCGCCTGAACCTCCACCGGGCCGGGCCAGCGCTCCATCACCCGTGCCGCCTCGGTCGCGCCCGAGGTGAACACCACCTCCTGCGGCTTGCACCCCACGGCCTCGGCCACCTGCGCCCGGGCGCGTTCCACCAGCGCCTTCGCCGCCCGCCCCTCGCCATGCACGCTCGACGGGTTGCCCGCGACATCCATCGCCGCCACCATCGCCTCGCGTGCCTCGGGCCTGAGCGGCGCCGTCGCATTATGATCGAGATACACCCGGCCCATCACGCCCCCCGCTTCTTCTGGCCGAAAATATCCCGGGGGACGTTGACCCCCTCCAAGGGGGGCAACGGGGGGCAGCGCCCCCTCCAACGGCTCTCACGAAGACCACTCACTGGTCGTCAACCACCGGCACCAGCATCGGCACCACGGGGCACGGCGCCAGCGAATTGTCCACCACATCCGACAGCCGCGTCTGGTGCAGAAAGACATAGACCTGTGCCGACAGCCCCTCCCACAGACGGTTCGCCATCGACTGCGCGCGCGACCCGGATGTCCCGCCAGAGGCCCCCGCCCCCTTGTGCAGCGCATCGACCGTCTCGTCGACGGCCTCGAGAATTTCGAAGACACGAATTTCCGATGCCGGCCGCGCAAGGCGATAGCCACCGCCCGGCCCCCGCACCGAATCCACCAGCTGGGCCCGCCGCAGCTTCACGAACAACTGTTCCAGATAAGGCAGCGACACCTTCTGCCGCTTCGAGATTTCGCCCAGCGTCACCAGCCCGTCCTTCTGGCTGAGCGCGATATCGACCAGCGCCACCATCGCGTAACGCCCCTTCGTGCTGAGTTTCATGGCCCCGACCCTCGCGAATAGATTGACCTGACGATCCGCAAAGCTTATCTCGCTTGCAGCCCGATCCGGCCCATGGCTGGAAATTAGAATAATTCTAAGGTGCCGAGGGAATTTCGTCAAGAATAGCCTCTGCAACCCGAAATGGACAAAGGGACCATATGCCCGAGGTAATATTTCCCGGACCGGAAGGCCGGCTCGAAGGCCGTTACCACCCCCAACGCGAAAAAGACGCCCCTATCGCCATCGTGCTCCACCCGCATCCGCAGTTCGGCGGCACGATGAACAACAAGGTCGTCTACAACCTGCATTACGCCTTCTACAACATGGGTTTCACCGTGCTGCGGTTCAATTTCCGCGGCGTCGGGCGCTCCCAGGGCGAATACGATCAGGGCGTGGGCGAGTTGAGCGATGCGGCCTCCGCGCTCGACTATCTCCAGTCGATGAACAACAATTCCAAGCATTGCTGGGTCGCGGGCTTCTCCTTCGGCGCCTGGATCGGCATGCAACTGCTGATGCGCCGGCCCGAGATCACCGGGTTCATCTCGGTCTCGCCGCCCGCCAACATGTATGATTTTTCCTTCCTCGCTCCCTGCCCCTCCTCGGGTCTCGTCATCAACGGCGGGGCCGACCGCGTCGCGCCGCCCGCCGACACCCGCTCGCTGGTGTCGAAACTGCAGGAACAGCAGGGCATCACCGTCACCCACGAGGAAATCGACGGCTCGGGCCACTTCTTCGAAGAGCCGTATATGGACACGATGATCGACACGGTCAGCGATTACGTAAAGCGGCGCCTGACCGAAACCACGAGGTAGGCCCATGGGCGTGACCGAGGATCTGGCCGACGATCTGGCCATGCAGGTCATCAAGTATGTCGATGCCTCGGGCGACGAGAGCGTGGTGAACGAGATCGTGGCGCTTCTGGGCGCCACGTCCCAGACCGCCGAGGAGGCGTTTCTCACCTCCATGCGCGTGCGCCGCGCCAACATGAAGGCCCGCACCCTGCTCCTGCAAAAGGTCAAGGCGTTCAAGGCGAAGCAGGAGGCGGGAAAACCCGCCCCCGACTTGCCCGAGACATGAGCGCCCCCCGCCTCGACGCCCAGATCGCCTTTCTGAACGAGGCCTGCCGCCTCAAATCCATCACCCGCACCACCACGCTCTGCGACGGCTCGCGGTATGAAAACTCGGCCGAACACAGCTGGCACCTCGCCCTCTACGCGCTGGTTCTGGCCGAACACGCGCCCGAAGGCACCGACATCTCCCGCGTCATCCGAATGCTCCTGCTGCACGATATTGTCGAGATCGACGCCGGCGACACGCCCATCTACGGCGATGCCGGCCATGCCCAGCAGGCGGCGGAAGAGGCCAAGGCCGCCAAGCGCCTCTTCGGCCTGTTGCCCAAGGAACAAGCCGAAGACCTCCGCGCGCTCTGGGAAGAATTCGAAGCCGCCGAAACCCAAGACGCCCGCTTCGCCAAGGCCCTCGACCGCTTCCAGCCCCCCAACCAGAACCTCGCCTCCGACGGCATCGGCTGGCGCGAAAACGGCGCCACATGGGACAAGTTCGAAGCCCGCGTCGCCCCACCCATCCGCCGCACCGTTCCGGCCTTCTGGGACTACATCGCGCCAAAGGTGAGGGCGTGGTTCGCCAAATCGTAAGGTGGGTGCAAACCCACCATTCCGCCCATTCAACGCATTTTCCAACGCCTGCCGCGCCGGGCGAGCGCCGGCCCGTGGGGAGGCGCTGCAACGGAAATGGCGCGCACTTTATGGAGCCAAGCACCTCTTCACCCCGAAACGTTGTGCTACACCCGCCAAAGCGCCTGCCCGCCGGGACGGGCCGGCGCTAGCCCCGCGCCTTCGGCTCGATTCCGGGCGAGTTCTGCCTAACACCCGTCCCGGCCCCCGAGCCGGGACCTCGTACCGCTGTTGCGCCGCGCACAACATCCGGTATCCCCCGCACCGAGCGCCACATTAACCCGCGCCCTCACCGTCCGGCACACCGACGCAATACCGACAAAATACCGACGTTATACCGACTTACCAAACCCAGCAAAATCAGGCCGTTAACCATGATTCGCCCCCAAAGGGCGAATGGCTCAGGATTTCGCCTTGGCCGCCTTCTTCTTCTCCACGACCTTCTCGGCCAGATCACGGGCAATGGCGAACGCCCCTTTGATCTTGTCGCTTTCCTTCTTCCAGTCCCGCCGCACCACGATCTTGTTGTCCTTGACCTTGGCCATGCCCCGCTGGTCCTGCATGAACTGCACAAGGCCCTCGGGAGAGGCGAACTTGTCATTGTGGAACTGGAACGTCGCCCCCTTCGGCACCCCGACCAGCTTCGAAATACCGGCCCGTTTGCACATCGCCTTGATCCGCACGATCAGCAGCAGCGTGTTGACCTCCTTCGGCAGTTTACCGAAGCGGTCGATCAGTTCGGCGGCAAAGCCTTCCAGTTCAACTTTGCTGTGCAACCCACTGAGACGGCGATACAATCCCAGCCGCACGTCAAGGTCCGGCACATATTCCTCGGGAATCAGAACCGGCACACCCAGATTGATCTGCGGCGCCCATTGTTCGCCCGTGTCGCTGAGCCCTTCCAATTCGCCCGCCTTGATCTTGGCAATCGCCTCTTCCAGCATCGACTGGTACAACTCGTACCCCACGTCGCGCATCTGCCCCGACTGCTCTTCGCCCAGCAGATTCCCCGCCCCGCGAATATCCAGATCCTGACTGGCCAGCGTGAACCCCGCCCCCAGCGTATCAAGGCTCCCCAGCACCCGCAGCCGCTTATCGGCGGCCGGCGTCAGCGGCACGCGCGGCTTGGTCGTCAGATAGGCATAGGCCCTTTGCTTGGCGCGCCCCACCCGCCCCCGGATCTGATAGAGCTGCGACAGCCCGAACATATCCGCCCGGTGGATCACCAACGTGTTCGCCGTCGGAATATCCAAGCCGGACTCGACAATCGTGGTCGCCAGCAACACGTCGAACTTCCCGTCATAAAAGGCGTTCATGCGGTTATCGAGCTCGCCCGCCGCCATCTGGCCATGCGCCACCACATAGGACACCTCGGGCACCTGCTCCTTGAGGAAGTCCTCGATCTCGGGCAGGTCCTTGATGCGCGGCACCACGAAAAAGCTCTGCCCGCCCCGGTAATGCTCGCGCAAAAGCGCCTCGCGGATGGTGACCGTGTCGAACTCGCTCACATAGGTCCGGATCGACAGCCGGTCGACCGGCGGCGTGCCGATTATGCTTAGATCCCGGACACCTGAGAGCGACAGTTGAAGTGTTCTCGGTATCGGCGTCGCGGTCAGCGTCAGGACGTGCACGTCACTGCGCAGCTGCTTCAGCCGCTCCTTGTGCGCCACGCCGAACCGCTGCTCCTCGTCGATCACCAGAAGGCCCAGATTGGCGAACCGCACGCTTTTCGCCAAAAGCGCGTGGGTGCCCACCACGATATCGACCTGCCCCCGCGACAGCGCCTCGCGCGTCTTCGCGGCCTCCGTCGTGGAGACAAACCGCGACAGCGGCCGCACCGAGATCGGAAAGCCCCGGAACCGTTCGGCAAAGCTCTGGTAATGCTGCCGTGCCAGCAACGTCGTCGGCGCGATCACCGCCACCTGATAGCCCTGCAACGCCGCCACAAAGGCCGCCCGCATCGCCACCTCGGTCTTGCCGAACCCCACATCGCCACAGATCAGCCGGTCCATCGGCGTGCCCGAACTCAGGTCGGCCACGACATCCTCGATGGCACGCAGCTGATCGTCGGTCTCCTGATACGGAAACCGGGCCGAAAACGCCTCCCACGCATGGTGCTCGGGCTCCATCACCGCGCCCTTGCGCAGGACCCGTTCGGCGGCAATACGGATCAGCCGATCCGCCATCTCGCGGATGCGCTCCTTGAGCTTCGCCTTCTTCGCCTGCCAAGCGCCACCCCCCAGCCGGTCGAGCAGTCCTTCCTCATGCCCGTAGCGGCTCAGCAGTTCGATATTCTCGACCGGCAGGTAAAGCCTTGCGCTTTCGGCATATTCAAGGCTCAGGCATTCATGCGCGGCGCCCGCCGCCGTGATCACCTCCAGCCCGTGGTACCGCCCGATCCCGTGATCCACATGCACGACCAGATCGCCGGGGCTGAGCGATTGCGCCTCGGTCAGGAAGTTCTCGGCCCGCCGCCGTTTGCGCGGCGAGCGGATCAGCCGGTCGCCCAGCACGTCCTGCTCGGCAATCACCGTCAGGCCCGGTGCCTCGAACCCGTGCTCCAGCCCCCAGACCGCCAGATGCAGCCCCCGCTTGCCCACGCCACCCACGTCGCGCACGGTGACCGCGCCAATCAGCCCCTCGTCCTCCAGCAAACCCTCAAGCCGCTCGCGCGCGCCTTCCGAATAGCTGGCCAGAAGCACCGGGCCATCGCCCATCTTCGCTTCAATATGATCCTTCAACGCCCCGAAAAGGCTGATACTTTCCTGCTGCCGCTCGGGCGAGAAATTCCGCCCGATCCGCCCGCCCGCGTCGATGATATTGGGCCCCGGGCTCTTCGCCAGCGGCGAAAACGACAGCCGCCGCCGGTCGGCCACCGCCGCGTTCCACGCCTCTTCGTCGAGATATAATTGCTCCGGCGGCACCGGCTTGTAGATCGTCTCGGCCCGCTGTTTCTGTACCAGCGCATGGCGCCGCGCCTCGTACTGGTCCTGCACCGTGTCCCAGCGCGACAGCCGCGCCGTCTCGACCTGGTCGTCCATCGTCACCGGCACGCCGGGCAGATAGTCGAACAGCGTCTCCAGCCTTTCATGAAAGAACGGCAGCCAATGCTCGATCCCGGCATGCTTGCGCCCCGCGCTCACCGCCTCGTAGAGCGGATCGTCGGTGCCCGCCGCGCCGAATTCGATCCGGTAATTCTGCCGGAACCGCGTGATCGCCGCCTCGTCGAGGATCACCTCGCTCACCGGCGCCAGTTCCACCCGCGAGAGCTTTTCCGTGGTCCGCTGGCTGCCCGGATCGAAACCGCGCACGCCATCGAGCACATCACCGAAGAGGTCGAGCCGCACCGGCCCGCCCTCGCCCGGCGGAAAGATGTCGATGATCCCGCCCCGCACGGCATAATCGCCCGGCTCCGTCACCGTCGGGCTCTGCACAAAGCCCATCCGCACCAGAAACGCCTTCAGCGCCCCCTCGTCGATCTGCTGATCGACCTCTGCCGTGAACGCGGCCTCCTTCAGCACGTCGCGCGGCGGCACCCGCTGGGTCGCGGCATTGAGCGTGGTCAGCAGCACGAACTGTTTCGGCGCCCCATGCACCAGCCCGGCCAGCGTCGCCATCCGTGCGGCGGAAATGTCGGCATTGGGCGAAATCCGGTCATAAGGCAGGCAATCCCACCCCGGAAAGCGCAGCACCGGCATGCCGGGCGCAAAGAAGGCCAGCGCCTCGGCCACCTGCGCCAGCCGCTTGTCGTCGCGCGCCACGTGAATGACCGGGCGGCTATCGCGCTCGGCCTCCTTCAGGATCAGCCGTGCATCGAACCCTTCGGGCGCGCCGCCCACGATGATGTGCTTCGCTTCGCTCATATATCTCCGCCGGCCGGGTCTTCCCCTAGCCGAACGCCCCGATCGTCATGTTTTGCAGCATGCCCCACATGGCGGTGACGAAGATCGAGATCACCCCCACCACCTGTGTCAGCACCCTGTGCTTGTGCATCATCCTGTAAAGCGCGTCCCCCGACAGGCCGTCGCGCCGGATCACATGCGCCGTGGCCACCGACAACAACCCGACGATGGTCATCGGAAACAGTAACAGGAAGACCGCCTGCGAAAACTCGTTGCCATAGATGAAGCCCAGCAAAAGCAGCATCGTCAGCACGAACCCGGTAAACCCGGCCAATAAAAGTCCCGTTTCCTCGGCGATCAGAAGGATGCGGTTGGTGTTGATCCGCACAATTGACTCGAGGTCGTGCATCCGCTCCGGCTCGTCATCCTTGCGGGCGCGCATCACCATGTCCCACGGCACGCCCAGCACCCAATGGCTGGTCGATGACCACATCACGGCCAGAATGATCCAGTACCAGAGGTTACTGAAACTGCGCATGTCGATAAGTTCGAAGACGCTCTGGTACCAGTCCACGAGATTGAGCCTGTAACGTTTTTTGCCCGGCCGGGGCTGAGGGTTCACCCCTCATAGCGCCGCCACGCGGCAATTCCTACCCTTGAGATCGTCAATTTTCCATGCCAGTGACAAGCGCGTGAAAATCAAGGATTGACGCCGATGCGCCCGACCCAAGCCCCCTTCCCCGCCACCCGCCTGCGCCGCACGCGGCAAACCGCCGCGATCCGCGCGCTGGTGGCCGAGAACACGCTGACGCCGGGCGACCTGATCTGGCCGGTCTTCGTGCGCGAGGGCGACGGGATAGAGGAGCCGGTGCCGTCGATGCCCGGCGTCACGCGGCGCAGCGTCGACCGGGTGGTCGAGGCCGCGCGCGAGGCGGCCGACCTCGGCATTCCCGCCATCTGCCTCTTTCCCTATACCGACCCCGCCAAACGCACCGCCGACTGTGCCGAGGCGTGGAACCCCGAGAACCTCTCGAACCGCGCCACCCGCGCGATCAAGGCGGCGGTGCCGGATCTGGCCATCATGACCGACGTGGCGCTCGACCCCTATTCCGATACCGGCCATGACGGGTTCGTGGTGGACGGCGAGATCGTCAATGACGAAACCGTCGAGGCGCTGGTCAAACAGGCGCTGTCACAGGCCGAGGCCGGGGTCGACATCATCGGACCGTCGGACATGATGGATGGCCGCATCGGCGCGATCCGTACCGCGCTCGAGGGCGCGGGACACCGCAACGTGATGCTGCTCTCCTATGCCGCGAAATACGCCTCGGCCTTTTACGGGCCGTTCCGCGACGCGGTGGGCGCCTCGGGCGCGCTCAAGGGTGACAAGAAGACCTACCAGATGGATGCCGCCAATACCGACGAGGCGCTGCGCTGTGTCGCCCGCGACCTTGCCGAGGGGGCCGACATGGTGATGGTCAAGCCCGGCATGCCCTATCTCGACATCTGCCGCCGGGTGAAGGACGAATTCGCCGCGCCCACCTTCGCCTATCAGGTGTCGGGCGAATACGCGATGATCATGGCCGCCGCCCAGAACGGCTGGATCGACGGCGACCGGGCGATGGCCGAAAGCCTGATGGCCTTCAAGCGCGCGGGCTGCGACGGGATCCTGACCTATTTCGCCCCGGCCATGGCGCGGGCCCTTGCATGAGGAGCGACAGCGCCCGGCCTTGCCGTCGGACGCCTCCGGCGGGAGTATTTGGGGAAAGATGAAGGGCGGGAAACCAAGCCTTAATCCCCCTGTGGAATAGTGTCGGCGAATCGGCGTGACCCGCCCGCGGCGCGCCCGGTCGCAATATCCCGCCGAAAGGGCGCTTTGCGGGTGACACTTTGCCGAGGCGTCACTATAGTCCCGGTCAGATCGGCAGGTACATGCCGACGCGGAACACAGGCAGTCACAGGCAGATATCATGAGCATTCTTTCCAGACGCAGCTTCACGCTCGGCATGCTGGCGACCACCCCGGTCGTCGCCGCATGCGGCAACGGGGTCGGCAGCACCAAGGGCACGGAAATTGACGCCCGCGCCGATGCGACCCTCAACCACCTCTACAGCACCTACCCCGCCACGCGCGAGATCGCCGACAAATCCACCGGCGTGCTGGTCATGCCGCTGGTGACCGAGGGCGGCTTTATCGTCGGCGGCGGCTATGGTCGCGGCGCCCTGCGCGTGGGCGGCGTGACGGTCGATTACTACTCGGCCACCAAGGGCAGCGTCGGGCTGCAGATCGGCGCCCAGCAATTCGCCCATGTCCTGTTCTTCATGACCGAGGACGCGCTCAGCCGCTTCCGCCGGGGCACCGGCTGGGTCGCGGGGGCGGATGTGGAATACGTCTTCAACGACCAGGGCGGCAACCTGCGCGCCGACACGGTGACGACGACCGCGCCCGTGGTGGCGGTGGTCTTCGGCCAGGCGGGCGCGCTGGTGGGCGCCTCGCTCGAAGGCATGAAATACACTCGCATCATTCCCTGATCGCCGCGTTTCGCGAACCGTCAGACAGCCCCGGGCCAAACGCCCGGGGTTTTTCGTTTTGTTAACCTTGGTTAACGCAGCCGGGGGTTAATGAAGCGTAAACTCCCCCACCACCTGCCGCCATTCGCCCGGCGCGATCAGCTTGCGATGGGTGAACTGCACCGAATGCAGCGGCCCCTCGATCTCCTTCTGCCAGAACTCCACGAACTCGAACAACCGCGGGTGATCGGGCGCGACGTCGTATTCCTGCCAGACGAAACTGTTGAGAACATGGGCATAGTCGGGCATGTGATAGAAGAACTCCGCCGTGGTCAGGCCATAGCCCTTCAGCATCATCTCCGTTTCGGTCATCGTTACACCTCCTGCCGGAACCTCGGAATTTTTTGCCTTTGGTTCCTACAAGGATGCCGTGATTTTTTTAGTTTTCAACAAAAACAGTATGTTATCAGCCACGCGCACTGGCTGCCAAAATGCCGCTCGACCCGGCCGGGCATTGCGCATTGCACCCCCTGCAAGGCCTCTGATATACCCGTTTCAACATCATAAGAAGACAGCAGGACAGAGCGGGCAGAAACGTGAACGATACGCCGGAAACACCTGAAAACGAAGACGAAATGCCCAACGGCGGTTCCGGCCCCGAGCGTCCGGTCCATGACGGGCCGACGATCTCGATCGCGGAGGAGATGAAGACCTCCTATCTCGACTACGCCATGAGCGTGATAGTCAGCCGCGCGATCCCCGATCTGCGCGATGGGCTAAAACCTGTGCACCGGCGTATTCTTTACGCAATGCACGAAACCGGCAACACCCACGACAAGCCCTACCGCAAATCCGCCCGACCCGTTGGCGACGTCATGGGTAAGTATCACCCCCACGGCGACAGCGCGATCTACGACGCGCTCGTGCGGATGGCGCAGGATTTCTCGATGTCCCTGCCGCTCCTGGATGGTCAGGGCAATTTCGGCTCGATGGACGGCGACAACCCGGCGGCCATGCGCTACACCGAGGTGCGCATGGACAAGCCGGCGCAGTCGCTTCTCGCCGATATCGAGAAGGACACGGTCGACTTTCAGGACAATTACGACGGCAAGGACCGCGAGCCCTCCGTCCTGCCCGCCCGCTTCCCCAACATGCTGGTCAACGGCGCCGGCGGCATCGCCGTCGGCATGGCCACCAACATCCCGCCGCACAATCTCGGCGAGGTTATCGACGCCACGCTGGCCCTGATCGAGAACCCCGATCTCGACAGCTCGCAACTCAACGAATACGTGCCCGGCCCCGATTTCCCGACCGGTGCGCTGATGCTGGGCCGCTCGGGCGCGCGCAAGGCCTATCTCGAAGGGCGCGGCAGCGTCATCATCCGCTCGAAAACCCGGGTCGAGGAGCTGCGCAAGGACCGCTACGCCATTGTCATCGACGAAATTCCCTATCAGGTGAACAAGGCGGCGATGATCGAAAAAATCGCCGAAACCGCCCGCGAAAAGCGGATCGAGGGCATCGCCCACGTTCAGGACGAAAGCGACCGCACCGGCGTGCGCGTGGTGGTCGAGCTCAAGCGCGACGCGACCCCCGAGGTGGTGCTGAACCAGCTCTTCCGCTTCACGCCGATGCAAACCCATTTCGGCTGCAACATGCTGGCGCTCAACGGCGGCAAGCCCGAACAGCTCAACCTCCACGGATTTCTCAGCGCTTTCTTAAGCTTCCGGGAAGAAGTTGTCGCGCGCCGCACCGCCCATGACCTGCGCAAGGCGCGCGAGCGCAGCCATGTTCTGTGCGGTCTCGCCGTGGCCGTTTCCAATGTCGACGAGGTGGTCGCCACCATCCGTTCCTCCGCCGATGCGGCAGAGGCCCGCGAAAAGCTGATGACCCGCCGCTGGCCGGCGCAGGACATCCTCGAATATATCGCGCTGATTGACGATCCGACCCATACCGCGAACGAGGACGGCTCCTACAACCTCTCCGAAACACAGGCCCGCGCCATCCTCGACCTGCGCCTGCAACGCCTGACGCAACTGGGCGTGCGCGAAGTCACCGATGAGCTGCAGGAACTGGCTGCCAAGATCAAGGAATACCTTGCCATCCTCGCCAGCCGCGAGCGGATCATGCAGATCATCTCGGACGAGCTGACCGAGGTGAAGGAGCAATTCGCCGTTCCCCGCCGTACCCAGATCGTCGACTGGTCCGGCGACATGGAAGACGAGGACCTGATCGAGCGCGAGGACATGGTCGTCACCGTCACGCAAGGCGGCTATATCAAGCGCACCGCGCTGGCCGATTTCCGCGCCCAGAAACGCGGCGGCAAAGGCCTTTCCGGTATGCAGACCAAGGAAGAGGACGTGGTCACCACCCTCTTCGTCGCCAACACCCATACACAGCTTCTGTTCTTCACCACCGACGGGATGGCCTACAAGCTCAAGACATGGCGCCTGCCGCTGGGCGGGCGCACGTCCAAGGGCAAGGCGATCGTCAACATCCTGCCGATCCCGCAGGGCGTCTCGATCGCCGCGATCATGCCGGTCGACGTTCCGGAGGACGAATGGGAAAACCTGCAGATCTTCTTTGCCACCTCCGCCGGAGATGTGCGGCGTAACGCCTTGTCGGACTTCACGAATGTCAAATCCAACGGCAAGATCGCGATGAAGCTGCCCGAGGACGGCACCCAGCTTGTCAACGCGCGCATCTGCTCGGAAGAGGATGACATCATGCTCTTCACCGACAGCGGCCGCGCCATCCGCTTCCCCACCACCGAGGTGCGCGTCTTCAAGGGCCGTGATTCCACCGGCGTGCGCGGCATCCGCCTGCAGAATGGCGACAAGGTCGTGTCGATGTCGGTCATCCGCCATTTCGAGGCGACGTCGGACGAACGCGCCGCCTATCTCAAGATGCGCCGCCAGATGGCCGGGGCCGAGGACGATGGCGCAACGGACGAGGACGGCAACGCCGACGCCGCCATTTCCAACGAGCGATTCGAGGAGATGCGCGCGGCCGAGAACCTGCTTCTGACCATCACCGAGGGCGGCTCTGGCAAGCTCAGCTCCAGCCACGACTATCCCGTGCGCGGCCGTGGCGGCATGGGCGTTCAGGCGATGGACAAGGCCATGCGCGGCGGCGCGCTGGTCGCCTCCTTCCCGGTCGAGCCGGAAGACCAGATCATGCTCGCCACCTCGCGTGGCCAGTCGATCCGGGTGCCGGTCGACGGTATTTCCTTCCGCTCGCGCGCCGCGGGCGGCGTCAAGGTGTTCAACACCGGCAAGGGCGAAAAGGTCGTCAGCGTCGCGTGGATCGCTGAGCAGGCCGAGGAAGAGGCGGAGGACGCGGAGGCCTGAACCCGCCGCTGACTCGCTGCAACACGAGCGTTTCCACCAGCATTTTCCGTCTTTGCGCTCAAGTTTTGACACATTTCCGGGCCAGAAACCGGGTTCGAAATGTGCATGCGCCCCATGCCGGGCGCAATTGCCTTGCGATCAACCCTCTCACGCGGACCGACCGCGCGGGTCGTCGAGGACAAACGTGGTGCCGACCAAGAACGAACGCTGGCTCGACCATACAGGTCTCAATCTGATCCGGATCGTGATCGGGTCCTATTTCATGGCGATATCCCTCGGCCTGATCGAGGGGTTCGACCATGCGGCGCTGTTCACGCCGCTGCTCGACGATCCGACGGCCCGGCTGGCGGGTATGGGCGTGCTCTTTAGCCTGTCGATCGTGTTCATGTCGGGCGTGGGCCTGCGGATCGCGGCCCTCGCGCTGGCGCTTTTCATCCTGTGCTCCAGCGTTGCCCAGAACTTCCTCGGACCAGAGCGGCTGCCGGTGTCGTCCTTCTGGCGCGACCTTGCGCTGGTTTGCGCGGTGCTGATGTCCTACTCGACCCTGCGCCGGCAGGAATTGCGCAAGGCGGCGCTGATCATGCGGCGCCGGGCGGCCCGGATCAAGCGCGGCAAGTTCTCTACCGTGACGCCGCGCCGGGTCACCGTGCGAAACAAGCCGGTGGCCGACGTCGCCGGCAAGGCCGCGGGGCGCGGCCTCGACGGGCCCGATTACGACCGCGTGCTGCGCCCGCTGATCGCGCCCACCGGCCCGATCAAGCGCCCGGAACCGCCGGTCACCCCGCGCCCGGCCTTCACGACGGACGACGCCGCCAACGACCGGACCGAACCGCAGACGCCCTTCAGGCTGACCAACCGCCTGCGCCTGCTCCCGCCGCCGGCGGAAGCCGACGACGAGGTCGACAACATCTTCTCGAATATCTGAAAACCGGCGCTCGCCGCCGGTCGCCGGCCCGGCTCAGTTGGTCAGGTTGTTCACCGAGGAACTGACGCCGATCACCGTGCCGAACAGGCCAATGATGGTCTGCACCGCCGTCACCGGCGATTCCGTCGCCATGACCGTATCGTTCGGCATCACCTGGAACTGGCGCGCGGCGAACAGGCCGTCTGCGCTGGTCATGTCGACCGAAAAGATCACCTGCTGCATGTCCGGCCCGCGCGGCCCCGGCGTCAGGTGGCGGGGGTGGTATTCGCGCAGGATCAGGATGCCCTTCGGATTGGCCCGCCCCGGATTCAAGCCGCCCGAGGCCGATAGCGCGTCGAGCGCGTTCATCCGCTCTTTCTCGAAATACACCAGCTTCTGGCTCTGCGAGGCGCCCAGAACGGTAAAGGTGCGGCCATCCTCGACAATGGCGAGCTGGTCGCCGCCACGGACGGTGATGTTCATCGCCGGCTCGGCCAGCACGGATTCGACCCGTGTCTCGTAAACCTGGCCGCCGCGCTGCAGCCGCACACGCGGGTGGCGCATCGTGGTGTTCACCCCACCGGCCAGCGCCAGCACGCTCAGCAGACGGGTGTTGCGGTTCTCCAGCGGATAACGGCCGGGCGCGCCCACGCCGCTGGCCACGTCGACCGAGTTGTTCCGCCCCGGCGTGACCTGCACCTGCACCTGCGCGGCGGGCACGATCATCTCCATCTTCCGCTGAATCCGGTCACGGGCCGAGTCAGCCGAAAGCCCGCGCACATGCACGTCGCCGACATAAGGCAGAAAGACCGACCCCGAAGACGACACCGACAGCGGCGGGATCGGCGTCTGCTTGGTACCGTCCGAGATCAGCGAGTTTTCCTGGTTGTCCCAGACCACCACGTCAAGCCGGTCGCCAGTCTGGATAACCGAGGAATCCGGCCCGTTATTGGCGTGAAACCACGTATGATGTTCCTGATCGCCGGTATAGGGCCATGTCGCGATCATCGGCGTGGCTGCGCGGGTCACCTCGACCACCTGAAAGGTGGGGTTCTCCGACGCGCCTTGGCTCACGACTTCCCTCTGCACGGCAGCCCCCCGGGGGAGAGAGCAGGCACCGATGGCAAGGGCCATGCCAACCAACAGGATCGTCTTGGAAAATCGCGTCAAACCGTCGTCTCCCGACTTCTTCGTATTGGCAGTTCACTACCCCATTGAAAGGATGTTAGACAACGGAAATTTCCCCGTTTCTGGTAGTTGGGCAGTTTCGTGACACAATTCCCGCAAGCAGCCGATATTTTGCTCACCGGCGCGGGCGGACGGCTGGGCCGGCTGTTGCGACACGCGGCGGCGCGGGACGGCACCGGCCCGCGGCGGCTGGCGTTTCAGTCGCGGCGCCCCGGCACCGGGCTGACATGGGCGCCGGGCGATGCGCTCTCGGCCCTGCCGCGATGCGATACGGTGGTGGCGCTCTGGGGCCGGACCGGCGGCGACGCCGCGGCGCTGGCCGAGAACGGCGCGCTCGTCGCCTTCAGCCACGCCGTCGCCATGGCCTGTGGCGCGCGCCGGCTGTTTCACCTGTCCTCGGCGGCGGTCTACGGCCCCGGCCGCCACATGAACGAGGCCACGCCCCCCCGCCCGGCGGCTGAATACGGCCGGGCCAAGCTGGCGATGGAGGGCGAGGTGGCCGGCCTGCCCCGCAATGACCGCATCGCCCATGGCATCCTTCGGCTGGCCAACGTGGTGGGTGCCGACAGCCTCGCGCCCGGTCTGCGGGGGGCCGGTCCCGTGGGCATGGACCGGTTCGAGGATGGCGGCGGCCCGATCCGCAGCTACATCGCGCCGGGTGACCTGTTGCGCGTGCTCACGGGCCTCGCCGACCTGCAACCGGACGACCTGCCCGACACGCTCAACATCGCCGCCCCCGCCCCGGTGCGGATGGAAGACCTCGTCGGCGCCCGGAGGCTCGACGTCGACTGGCGCCCGGCCCCGCCCTCGGCGACCCACGAGGTCTCGCTCGACGCCGCCCGTATCTCGGCCCTGCTGCCCGGCGCGATACGTCACCAGACGGCGGCCGCCATGGTAGACGACTGGGCCGCGCTGGAGGCACCGGCATGACCCCGTCGAAACGGCTGATGGATCTCGGCCTCGCGCTCCTCCTCTTGATCGTGCTGGCCGTGCCCATCCTGATCGTCGCGCTCTGGGTGCTCGTCAGCGACGGCCGGCCCGTCCTCTACCCCTCGGAACGGATGAAGACGCCCGACACGCCCTTCACGCTCTGGAAGTTCCGCAGCATGCGCACCGACCATAACGACACCGGCGTCTCGGGCGGCTACAAGACGGCCCGCATCACCCGCACCGGCCGCATCCTCAGGGGCAAGCGCCTCGACGAATTACCACAGCTTTTCAACATCTTGAAAGGCGACATGAGCTTTGTCGGCCCGCGCCCGCCGCTGCGCCGCTATGTCGAGCTGCGTCCCGACCTCTATGCACGGGTGCTCCGCAACCGGCCCGGCGTCACCGGGCTCGCCACCCTCAGGTACCACGCCCACGAGGAGAAACTCCTCGCCCGCTGCACCGACGCCGCCGAGACCGAGCGCGTCTACCTGACCCACTGCGTCCCCGCCAAAGCGCGATTCGACCTGATCTGGGCACACAACCGCTCGTTTTGCTTCGATGCAGCATTGATCGTGGAAACTGTGCGCCGCGTGCTCCTTCGCAAACGCCGGAAATAGCAGCGCCGGGGCAGAAACCGCCTTTGCCTGCGCGGAAATCCGCACCTGACGGCGATAAGGCTTGTGGCAGGTACGCCTGTTGTAATACATTGTTTTCAGGACACCTTGGGCACATTACGGCGCTTGTCATGCGGCTGTTACAGCCGCTGCGGAGTCTGGAGAAATGACACCGGGAGATGCTCCGGCATGTTCTACAATTTGGTCGTCGCCCTGACCCGACAGCAGAAGCGTTTCATCATCCTCGCGGTTGACCTGTTCCTGATCGCGCTGTCCTTCGTACTGGCAAAATCCATCGTCATGCACCCGGTCAGCCTGCTGGAAACGCCGGGAACCTCGGCGATGTTCGTGCTGGCCCTGATTTGTTCGGGCGCGGTCGCGACGGTCTTGCAGGGGCTGCACAAGGTCAAGCTCAACGCCTACCAGATGCAGGGGGTGTTGGATTCCGCCATCGTCGCCGCGGTGCTGATGGCGACCGGCATGACGCTCTCCTATCTCGGCACGGTCAGCGGCGGCACGCCGCAGCTTTTCATCGTCGTCGGCATGACCTTCCTGATCCTGTCGGTCGCCACCCGCCTCCTGATGCGCCGCATCCTGCTGCGGATCTACGCCAACGGCACCCAGCGCAAGCCGCTGATCATCTTCGGCGCCGGCCAGACCGGCCAGCAGCTCGCCATGGCGCTGGCCACCGATGACGAGGTCGAACCCGTGGCCTTCATCGACGACGACCGCCGCCTTCAGGGCCTGACCGTGGCGGGCCTGCGCGTCTACCCGGCCACCGACCTGATGAAGGTGGTCAAACGTCGCGGCGTCAAGCGGATCGTGCTGGCCATCCCCAGCGCCAACCGCACCAAGCGGGCCGAGATCACCCGCCGCCTGTCGCGCACGGGCTGCGAGGTGCACGCCCTGCCCTCCTTTGCCGATCTCGTCGCCAACAACG
The DNA here is from genome assembly GCA_040220035.1 of Roseovarius sp. GTDB lineage: Bacteria > Pseudomonadota > Alphaproteobacteria > Rhodobacterales > Rhodobacteraceae > Roseovarius. The sequence goes on from JAVJTX010000047.1 coordinate 56,176, forward strand.
CCCGCAACCTCTCCGATACGCGGCCCGTCGACGTCAACGAACTGCTCGGCCGCGACCAGATGGAAGAAGAGCTTCCGGGCGTCAGCGACACCTATCTGGGCCGCAACATCATGGTCACCGGCGCCGGCGGCTCGATCGGCGCCGAGGTCTGCCGCCAGCTCATCACCTGCCGCCCGGCCTCGCTGATCCTCGTCGATCACAGCGAACTGGCCCTGTTCGAGATCGACCGCGAACTGCGCGGATACTGCAAGGATGTCGAAATCGTGCCGATCCTCGGCTCGGTCTGCGACAAATCGCTGGTCGAGGCGGTGATTGCCGACAACGACATCGATATCGTCCTGCATGCCGCCGCCTACAAGCACGTGCCGCTGGTCGAGGCGAACGGGCTCGAGGGCATCCGCGTCAACGTCTTCGGCACCAAGACCGTCGCCGAGGCGGCCAGGGCCGCCGGGGTGGAACGCTTCATCCTCGTCTCCACCGACAAGGCCGTGCGCCCCTCCAGCGTCATGGGCGCCTCCAAGCGCTTTGCCGAACTGCTGGTGCAGGATCTCGCCACCCGCAGCAAGACGACCCGCTTTTCCATGGTCCGCTTCGGCAACGTGCTGGGCTCCTCCGGGTCCGTCATCCCGATCTTCCAGAAACAGATCTCGCGCGGCGGCCCGGTCACCCTGACCCATGCCGACATCACCCGCTATTTCATGACCATCCCCGAGGCCGTCCGCCTCGTGCTGCTGGCCGGCTCCTTCGCCCGCGGCGGCGATGTCTTCGTGCTCGACATGGGCAAGCCCGTGCCGGTGCGGCAACTGGCCCGCAAGATGATCGAAAGCGCGGGCTTCACCGTCAAGGACATCTCCAACCCCAGCGGCGATATCGAGATCAAGATCACCGGCCTGCGCCCCGGCGAAAAGCTGCACGAAGAGTTGCTGATCGGCTCCGACATGCTGACCACCCCGCACCCCAAGATCCTGCGGGCGCAGGAAACCGGCCTGTCCGAGATCGAAATGGCCAACGCGATCCAGTCGCTGCGCCAGTCGCTGGAAACCCGCGGTCTGGACCTGATGAAGCAGACACTGGAGAAGTGGATCGAAAAGGACGTGGCCAAGTCGGCCAAGACGGTCAACGAATAGGCGCCCTCAAGCCCCCGCCTTCTCCTCCAGTACCAGCCATTCCTCTTCCGCCTGCCCCAGCGCGGCCTGCCGCTTGGTCAGGGCATCCGTGGCCTTCTTGAACTTCTCCGGCTCGCGGGTGAACAGCTCGGGATCCGACAGAAGCTGCTCCAGCTTGGCAATCTCGCCCTCCAGCCGCTCGATGAGGCCCGGCAACTCTTCCAGCCGGTGCTTCTCGGTGAAACTCAGCTTGGGCTTCGATTTCGGCGCCGCCGGCTTGGGCGCGCCCGGCTGTGCCGCCTTGCCCTTCGGCTTCGCAGGCTCGGCCGCCGCCGGCGTCGCCTCGGCCCGCTGCGCCCGGTAATCCGACCAGCCGCCGGCATAGACCGTCGCCTGCCCGTTGCCTTCCATCGCGATGGTCGTGGTCGCCACCCGGTCAAGGAAATCCCGGTCGTGGCTGACCAGCAGAACGGTGCCCTCGTACTCGTCCAGCAATTCCTGCAACAGGTCGAGCGATTCGATATCCAGATCGTTGGTCGGCTCGTCGAGCACCAGAAGGTTGCTCTCCCGCGCCATCAGCTTGGCCAGCAGGAGGCGGGCCTTCTCGCCCCCCGACAGCGACCGCACCGGCGCGCGCACCTGACGCTCGTCGAACAGGAAATCCTTGAGATAGCCCACGACATGCTTGGGCTGCCCGCGCACGAGAACCTGATCCGCCTGCCCCGAAACCCGCATGTCGCGGTCGCCGGTCAGGTTCTCCCACAGGCTCATGTCCGGGGCGAGCCCGGCACGGGACTGGTCAAAGATCGCGGGCTCCAGACTGGTGCCGTGGGTGACGGTCCCGGTATCGGGCGCCTCGCGCTTCATCAGCATGTTCAAAAGCGTCGTCTTGCCCACGCCATTGGGTCCGACAAAGGCGATCCGGTCCTTGCGCAGCACCTTCAGGCTGAAATCCTGCAGGATGACTTGCTCGCCGTAAGCCTTTGAAATCCCTTCCGCCTCGATCACCTTGCGGCCCGACTTCGGCCCCGAATCAAGCGCCATCGCCGCCGTGCCCTGCCGCTTGATCTGGGTCGCGCGCTCGGACCGCAAGTCCTGCAGCGCCCGCACCCGGCCCTGGTTGCGCTTGCGCCGCGCGGAAATACCCTCGACCGCCCAACGCGCCTCGGCCTTGATCTTCTGGTCAAGCTTGTGGCGGCTGGCGTCTTCCTCGTCCCAGACCTTGTCGCGCCACGCCTCGAAATCGGTGAAACCGCGCTCCTGCCGGCGGGTGATTCCCCTGTCGACCCAAAGGGTTGCGCGCGTCAGTTCACGCAGGAACGCCCGGTCGTGGCTGATCAATACGAACGCCTTGCGGGTCTCCTTCAACTGCTGTTCCAGCCAGCCGATCGCCTGAATGTCGAGGTGGTTCGTCGGCTCGTCCAGCAACATCAGGTCCGGCGCCTCGGCCAACAGCTTGGCCAGCGCCGCGCGCCGCCGCTCCCCGCCCGAGGCGGTCTGGGGCGACAGGCCGGGATCGAATTTCAGCCCCTCGGCCACCATCTCCACCCGGTATTCCTCGCCCGCCTCCAGCTCGCTCGCCGCGAACTCGCCCAGCGTCGAAAAGCCAGAGATATCCGGGTGTTGCTCCATGTAGCCCACCGATATCCCCGGCGGCACAGCCCGGCCGCCGGTATCGGATTCGACCAGCCCGGCCATGATTTTCATCAGGGTCGATTTGCCCGAGCCGTTGCGCCCCACAAGCGCGACGCGGTCGCCCTGCTGCACGGTCAGCGAAACGTCACGAAACAGCGGATCGCCCCCGAAGGTCAGCGAAATGTCGGAAAGTTGGAGAAGCGGTGCCTTGGCCATGAGCGCGAGCTATCCCGCCGCCCGGTCATGGTCAAGCGGCCCCGTGCGCAACGCCCCCGGTTTCAGCATCCGGCTTCAGCCCACGGTCGCCCGCAGCAGCCGCTTGCGCGTCGGCGGGATCGCGGCAATCTCCAGCCCGGTAAAGACATGCAGCGTGTTCATCTGCCGGTCGACCACCGCATGATCGCTCACCCAGCCCCCCATCAGCAGATAGGTCCGCAACAAGGGCGGCATCCCCAGCATGGCCAGCTTGGCATCAGGCTTGCGCAGGCGCAGTTTCTGGGCAAACCGAAACACCGACGGCGCCTTGACCCGTGGCAGCCAGCGGCGCGGGCCGAGGTGGCGCTCCTTCAGCATGGCAAAGGCATCGGCGTATAGCTCGGCATCGGTCCCCTTGAACGACGAACAGCCGAACAGCATCTCGACCCCGTTCTCATCCACGAACCGCGTCATCGCCCCCCACGCCACCCGCAGGATATCCGGATCGCGCGCCTCGGGATGGATGCAGAACCGCCCCATCTCGACCATCGGCCCCTCGAAGTCCTTCAGCGCCGACAGCTCGTAGAACTGCGCCGAATAGCTCCGCCCGATCTCCGCCCCGCCTGTCAGCGGCAGCATCCGGAAACAGCAGACCAGCTTGCCGGTCGCGTTCTCCTCCACAAGGATATGGGTGCAGATGTCGTCGAATTCGTCGGCGTCGATGCCGGGCACGTCCTCGCCCTGCTTGAAGGCCACAAAGCGCAGCCGCTGAGCGGCGCGGATATCGGCCTCCGTGGCGGCCACCCTTGTGCTGTAGCGCCCCTTGCGGAACATCGCCCTACCCATCCTCCAACACCTGCTCTCAAAGGTAGTTGCGGGGGCTTTAACACTCAAGATGTGACAGGGCCGTGACGCGCATCTTCCCCGTTCAGTTGAACAATTGTGTCGGGTCGATATTGCCGAAATTGCCGAAGACCTGCCGCAGCAGCCCGTTGCCCATCACCGACGAATCCGTCACCCGGCGGGTCAGCGGCACGATATTGCCATCCTCCAGCCCAAAGCTCTCGATGTTCCGGATCGTGTCGTTCTGGTTGAAGCTGATCGCCACCACCTGCCGGTCGATCACCTGCGGCGCGCGCATGCCGTATTCGCGCATCCGGCTCTTGACGTAATAGTAATCACCCTCGCTCAGCAGCCCCGAGGCCGAGGTCGCGCCGATCACCTCGTCCACCGTGGCACGGGTATCGACCCCCACGGACAGCTTGTCGAGATCGCGCGACGGCGGCACGTATCCGTGGTTCTGGTACTGTGCCTGACACGCCGCCAGCACCGTCAGACAGACCACGGCCAGCGCGCTGGCCAACCGGTTGCGAATACCCATCATCATCTGTCCTCTTGAACTCAGCGCCGATTGCTTTCACACCCGCTTACAACAAGCTAGGCTATATGTTCAAGAAATGATGAGAGAGGCCCGATGCCGGAACATCCCCGGAAATCCGCCCTTTACCGTGTCAGCGGCCTGTCCCCGCGCAAGACGCAGCCCTGAGAGATCCCCCCCGGCCCCGAGCCGCGGCACCGGGAGGCGGACGAATTGGGCATCCTCGGCCTCAGGAAACTGCGCTTCACCGGCGAACTCCGCGCCGAGGGCAAGCAGGACTGGCGGCTCGACGGCCATCTCGGCGCCACCGTCACACAGGCCTGCGTCGTCACGCTCGCCCCGGTCAACACCCGCATCGAAGAGGATATCGCCCGCCGTTTCCTCGCCAACTGGCCCCCGCCCGAGGAAAAGGGCGACGAGGTCGAGATGCCCGATGACGAAACCATCGACCCGCTGGGCGATCAGATCGACCTCTGGGCGGTGATGACCGAGGCGCTCGCGCTGGCCCTGCCCGCCTATCCCCGCGCCGATCAGGCCGAGCTGGAAACCGACAGCGCGATTCCCCCCGGCGCCGCCCCGATCGAGGAGGAGGAAACCAAGCCCTTCGCCGCGCTCGCCGATCTGAAGAAAAAGCTCGAGGATAAAGGCGGCTGACAGCCAAAAAACCGCTTGCTCCTGTAGCAATTCCCTGTATTTTCGCCGTCTCACCGGAATTTGGGGTTGAACCGGCGGCTCGAGACAGATTAAGAGCCGCCTCAACCCGTGACACACGGGTCTTTCCAAGGACCCACAGAAAACTGAGGTTGCGACATGGCCGTCCAACA
>JAVJTX010000048.1:0-1558 GCA_040220035.1 Roseovarius sp.
CTTGCCGCTGATATCGCCGTCATTCTCGTTCAGGATATGGGTCACGGCATGGCTCGCCCCGTCCCAGTAGTTGGCCGGATAGTTGAACACCCAGCGGAACACTTCGCCGTTCTTGGCCGAGGTCCGGCCATAGCCCATCGTGTGCAGCGGGATCTTGTCGGAGGTGGCCTTGGGGATCAGCTGATAGGTGATGCCCGTCGACAGCGGCTGGAACACCAGCGCCTCGTCGCCCTTGTTGCCCTCGTAGCACTCCACACCCTTCTCGGTGTTATAGCCGGTCTCGCATTCGACGAGGTTGATCATCTCGCCGCCGATGCCGCCGTCACGCTCGTTCAGCAGGGTGAAGTAATCCTGGTAGCCATCCGAGAACGGAATGCCGTTCGCGGCATAGGGCCCCGTCCGATAGCTGGTATCGACGATCTTGAGGTCGGCCAGCGCCGGCCCCGCCGTCAATGCGGCAGCGGCCAGCACCGCCATCAGTTTCTGTTTCATCGGTTCATTTCCTCCCTTGGTTTCTCCGATAGTCTTGCAGCGCGGGGCGCACCCCACCGCAGCTCTCACCCCGCCCTAATGCGGGAAGGGCCAAAGTCTGTGCTTCTCCTTCGTCACGCGCCACAGCTGCGCCAGCCCGTGCGGCTCGGCGATCAGGAACAGCACGATCAGCGCGCCGACGATGATGAACTCGAAATGCGCCGCAAGGTCCGTGGGCCAGCCCATCGTACCCACCAGCACGTTCTTCAGCAGCACCGGCAGCAGCACGAGGAACGCGGCCCCGGCAAAGCTGCCAAAGATCGAACCCAGCCCGCCGATGATCACCATGAACAGCACCAGGAACGACTTGTTGATCCCGTAGACCTCGCCCACTTCGACGGCGCCCAGATAGACCGCAAAGAACAGCGCCCCGGCGATGCCCACGAAAAACCCCGAGATGGCAAAGGCCGACAGCTTGGCGCGCAGCGGGTTCACCCCGATGATCTCGGCGGCGATGTCCATGTCGCGGATCGCCATCCATTTTCGCCCCGCCGTGCCGCGCGTCAGGTTCCGCGCAAGGATCGCGGCCAGCACCGTGAAGACAAGGCAGAACATGTAGGCCGCCCACGGCTCGGTGCCCGCGCCAGTGATCGGGATGCCCAGAATGGTCCGCTCCGGCGCGCTGATCTGACCAGAGGCCGAGTAGTTGTAGAACCACGGCACCCGGTTGAAGAGCCAGACAAGAAAGAACTGCGCCGCCAGCGTCGCCACCGCAAGGTAGAACCCCTTGATCCGCAGGCTCGGCAGACCGAACAGCACGCAAACCCCGGCGGTGATGCCCCCCGCGATGATCACGTGAAAGAAGATGTTGATCTCGGGAAAGCTGGTCATCAGCTTGTAGACGGAATAGGCGCCCACCGCCATGAACCCGCCTGTCCCAAGGCTGACCTGCCCGCAATAGCCCACGAGGATGTTCAGCCCGATCGCCGCGATGGCATAGATCAGGAAGGGCAGGAAGACCGCATTCACCCAGTAGTCGTTGATCAGGAACGGCACCACGGCAAAGGCCACAAGCAGCACGACGTAA